>CAVTUM010000023.1:0-209576 GCA_963737875.1 uncultured Alphaproteobacteria bacterium
ACGCTTGCTGTTTCATCGATATGGTGAAGGAGCTAATCGTGAAACCCCTCAGCGCGGATAGACGTGCTGATGTTTGGTATCTAAAGCAATTAACTCAGGCATGTCGCGATGGGGAACTTGATGTTTATACGTCGGTTCTCAGCATTGCCGAGTGTACGCATGCTGACCAGGATATCTCTCGCCCGGTAAAGGTGCGGCTAGAGAGCCTTCTGATGTCGGGTCAGTATGTAAAACTGGTGCAACTGACGCCGTTTATAGCCACCGATGCTCGCGATTTGCGCTGGAACCACGGAATCTCGCTCAGCGGCGCTGACGCAATCCACGTCGCATCGGCGCTTGACCGAAAGTGCGACGAATTTATCACCAGCGACGGCCGTGCAAAGAAGATCGCCGCTAAAGGTTCCTTGACACGCCTCGGCCTGCGCATGATCCGCGCCTCAGAAACAACTTGCTTGCCCGAGAAATACCTTCAATACAATCTGCCAGGAACCAGGTTGCCATGAATACGAAGCAGGAAAAAGACTCTGCAGCATGGGTATTAAACTTGATTAGGGTTCTCTACACCCATCCCAGGGGGCTCAAGCGATCTATGTTTTGCACACCGTGCAGAGTAATAGACAAAAGCGGAGACACCAAATGCCAGAGGCAATCGAAGAGACCATTCAAAGTGCCCTGCAACACTATTGCATTGATTCCAAGGTGTTTGAAGGCCGAGGCGCGGTGCCCGAAGACGGCTTATTTCATTGGCCGAAAGGCTTGGGCGCTGGCGTGTGGCACGTCTTTCCGGAAAGAGCTGAGGCGTGGCTAGCCGCGCGTGGCATCCGAATTTGAAGGCTGGATTTGTCAAATATAAGATCGCCTCTCGGTAACCGGGGAATGCGAATGAAATGGCCGTCATGGTCGATCAGTGCCGGGTCGGGCGACTTCCTGCCGTTGGTGATCGGCGTGCTTCTGCTTTTGATGACGATACCGCCTTTCATCATGCTGCTGTGGCAGCCCGATCGTAATTCCGGGGTCATTGGCGTTCCGCTGCTGATCATCCTGGGGATCGGCGCGATGATCGGCGTCGCGTTTACGATCGTCGGCATCCGGCAATGCGCCTACCCCGGCTGGCCGCTTTATCAGCTGTCGCATTTCCGGTTTTCCCGCAAGTATTTGGGGAGGACCGGCGGGCGATAGGCTATTCCGCGTCCGGCTGTTTTGACGGATGGGCGTCGGCAAAGGCCGGGATCGCCATGCAGGTTTCGTATACCCGCACGACCCGCGGATAGGGGCTGAGATCGCCGCCAAAGGTTTTCGCCGGCGTCACCTGGGTGATCAGACCGATATCAGCGAGCCCCGGTGCGTCGCCGTGACAGAATTTGCCGCTTTCGGGGTGCTCAACGAGCAGCGCCTCCATCGCCGCCAGCCCGGCATCGATCCAGTGGCGGATCCATGCCGTCAGCTGCTCCTGGCTGAGCCCGAGATTATCGGTGAAATAATGCCGGATGCGCGGCACGACGAGCGGGTGCGAGTCCGCGATGTTGATCAGCGCGAACCCGCGCACCCAGGCGCGCGATGCGGCATCCGCCGGCAACAGCGGCGGCTGCGGGTATTTCTCCTCGAGGTATTCGAGGATCGCCAGCGACTGGAACAGTCTGGCGTCGCCGTCGATCAGGGTCGGCACGACCATCTGCGGGTTCAGCGTCTTGTAGTCGGCGGCAAACTGGTCGCCTTTTTCGAGGTGCAGGTAGGTGTCCTCGTGCGCGATACCCTTCAGGTTCATCGCGATCCGCACGCGGAAACTCGCCTGCGACCGGTAATAGGTATAAAGTTTCACCCCAGCCTCCCTGGAACTTCCCTTGCATCTTCCCGCTTCGCCAGGCGCCGGTGGCATCACACCGGCGTGAGCCGCTCTGGCGGGACGCTGCAAGATTGCGAACGGTAGCATGCCATGCCAGATGCCTCCCTCGATACACCGCCACAACCGACCCGCCTCGCGGATTACCGGCCGCCCGATTATCTTGTCGAGACGGTCGAACTGACCTTCGACCTCGAACCCGCGAACACGGTCGTCGGGTCGCGCCTCACGGTGCGGCGCAACCCGGCGGCCGATCCGGCGCCGCTGCTACATCTCGACGGCGATGAACTCGAATTGCTGAAAATCGCGGTCGACGGCCGGCCGCTCGATACGGCTGAATATCAGCATCGGGCGGATGGCGGGCTGGTGGTGCCGGGTCTGCCGGCGCGGTTTACGCTGGAGATCGAGACGCGAATCGCGCCGGAGCGCAACACCGCGCTCAACGGGCTCTATACCTCCGGCGGCAATTTCTGCACGCAATGCGAACCCGAGGGGTTCCGCCGCATCACCTATTTCCCCGACCGCCCCGACGTCATGGCGCGCTATACCGTGACGATGCGTGCCGACAAGGCGCGGTTTCCGGTGCTGCTTTCGAACGGCAACCCGGCCGGCGCCGGTGATCTGCCGGATGGCCGGCATTGGGCCAGATGGGTCGATCCGCACCCAAAGCCGTCCTACCTGTTCGCGCTGGTCGCGGGCGACCTCGTACCGGTCAGGGACAGCTTTACGACGCAGTCCGGCAAGGACGTGGCGCTCGGCATCTGGGTGCGCCGCGGCGACGAAGACAAATGCGACCATGCGATGGAGTTGCTGAAGAAGTCGATGCGCTGGGACGAGGAGGTGTTCGGGCTCGAATACGATCTCGACGTGTTCAACATCGTCGCGGTCAGCGACTTCAACATGGGGGCGATGGAGAACAAGGGGCTCAACGTCTTCAACACACGTTATGTGCTCGCCAGGCCCGACACCGCAACCGACACCGATTACCAGAATATCGAGCGGGTTATCGCGCACGAATATTTCCACAACTGGACCGGCGACCGGGTGACCTGCCGCGACTGGTTTCAGCTCGTCGCTGAAAGAAGGGCTGACGGTTTTCCGCGATCAGATGTTTTCGGCCGACCAGGGCAGTCCGGCGGTGTGCCGCATCGGCAATATCCGGACCCTTCGGGCCGCGCAGTTCCCCGAGGATGCCGGGCCTCTGGCGCATCCGGTGCAGCCGCAGAGCTATCTGCGGATCGACAATTTCTACACCCCGACGGTCTACGAAAAGGGCGCCGAGGTGATCCGCATGATGCACACCCTGCTCGGTCCCGAGCGCTTCCGGCGCGGCATGGATCTGTACATCGCCCGCAACGACAACCATGCGGCGACGATCGGCGATTTTGTCGCCGCGATGCAGGAGGCGGGCGGGATCGATCTCAGCCATTTCAGCCTGTGGTATGCCCAGGCCGGCACGCCCGAAATTACCGTCGAGGATCATTACGATGCGGCGACGCGCAGCTATGAACTGAGCGTTGCGCAGCGCGTGCCGCCGACCCCGGGTCAGCCGGAGAAGCAGCCGATGCCGATCCCGCTGGCGATCGGGCTGCTGGGGCCGAACGGCGACGAGATGCCGACCCGGCTCGACGGCGAGAGCGAGGCTCACGCCGGCACGCGGGTTTTGCTGCCGGATAGCGAGCGCAGCGTGTTCCGCTTTGTCGATGTGCCGGCGGCGCCGGTGCCGTCGGTGCTGCGGGACTTCTCGGCACCGGTGAAGCTCCAGGGCGTGCCGCTCGGGCGGCTGAAATTCCTGGCGATCCACGATACCGACCCGGTGGCACGCTGGGATGCCGGGCAGCAGGTTGCAATGCGGGTGTTGCTCGACCGGGTCGCGGCGCATCAGCAGGGCGGCGGCGATGCCGCACGCTCGATCCCGATCTGGTGGCGGCGATGCGGCATACGCTGGCGGATGCCGATCGCGACCTGGCCTTCGCCGCCGAAGCCCTCGCGCTGCCCGGCGAGGCGACGCTGGCCGACGAGATGCCGGTTGTCGCGGTCGAGGCCATTCACGAAGCGCGCGACAGTGCCCGAGCCGCGCTCGCATCCGCCCTGGCACAGCCGCTGGCGCAAGCCTATCGCGAGCTGGCCGATCCCGGACCCTACCGCACCGACGGCCGCTCGATCGGCCGCCGCGCGCTTGCGCAACGTCTGTCTGTCGTATCTCGCCGCGGGCGACAAGGCGGAAGGGGCGCGGCTGGCCAAGGCGCAGTTCGATGCCGGCGGCAACATGACCGACGTGCTGGCCGCGCTGGCGGTGCTTGTTGACATCGATTGTCCGGAACGCGACGGCCGCGCTCGACACATTCTACCGCCGCTGGACCGATGATCTGCTGGTCATCGACAAATGGTTCGCGTTGCAGGCGCGCTCGGCCCTGCCGGGCACGCTCGCTGCGGTTCGCGCGCTGACGCGGCATCCCGCCTTTACCCGCACCAACCCGAACCGGGTGCGTGCCCTGGTCGGCACCTTCGTCGCAGGCCAACCCGCTGCATTTCCATGCCGCCGACGGCGGCTGGCTATGCCTTTCTGGCTGATGAAGTACTGGCGCTCGACAAGGCGAACCCGACGACCGCGGCCCGGCTGGTGCAGCCGCTCGGCCAGTGGCGGCGTTACGATCCGGCCCGGCAGGGCTTGATGCGCGGCTGCCTCGGCCGCATCCTCGCGACCGCCGGCCTCAGCGCCAATACCTACGAGATGGTCGCCAAGAGCCTCGCCGATGCTACATGAGGAAGGCGGCGCAACATGACGAAGGCTGCTCATCTACTGCGGGTTATTTAATCATATTTGATGCTTTACATGCACGCGATGACGACGCGTATTAACTAATCGTTGGGAGTATCACACCCATAGTTGCACACGACTGCGGCAGAACCCTGCCAGGATTGCTGTTCGCGAGGCGAGAGATGTTCGAGAAGCCGGCCGGAGCCGCGCCACGGGACGAAGCGGTGGTCGAGGGCGGCTCCGCCGAAATTTATCTGCGGGCGGTTGGCGATGCCTGGATTATCGGGACGCGGCCGGCCGCTGTTCCTGCAGTTCACCCGAGCGTCGAAATCAGCGAAAAATTCCCGGCGCCCAGCGAACCCAGCCCCTATCTGACGCAAGACCGCGCCTGTTGCGCGACGCCTGCCACGCGATGCGCAAGGACGATAACGGCCGCCACTGTCCGCGATGCAACGTGCGCGACTTTTGCGAGGATCAGGCCCGCCGCGCCGTCGAAGAGGCGGCGCCGTAGGTTTATCGCGGCGTCAGATCCGGCCGTGGCAGTGCTTGAATTTCTTGCCGGAGCCGCAGGGGCAGGGGGCGTTGCGCGGGGTGCCGGCCCAGGGCGCGCGGGGGCGGCCGCTCCCGGTTCGCGCGGCATAGCCGTTGCCGCGGCGCTGCGGCCGGCCGCTCGCGCCGGCCGCGGATTGCCGGCACCAGGCGTGCGCCTCCGGTCGTGCCATGACGCTCCTCGCGCATCGCCTCCTCGGGCTCGCCGCCGGAATATTGCACAAAGGTAGCGGTCCGGCTGGGCGGCGTGCACGCGCAATTCGACATGGGACAGCACCGAGGTCACCTGCTGGCGCAGATTGGCCAGCATCGCCTCGAACAGTTCGAAGGCCTCGCGCTTGTATTCGTTGAGCGGGTCGCGCTGCGCATAGGCGCGCAGGTTGATCCCCTGGCGCAGATGGTCGAGCGACAGCAGGTGGTCCTTCCAGGTCTGGTCGAGCAGCTGCAGCAGCAGGCTCTTCTCGGCCATGCGCATCAGGTCGGGGCCGTAATTGGCCGGTCTTCTCGGCCATCTTGCGGTCGGCGGCGGCGATGATGCGCTCCTTGATCTCGTCGCCGTCGATGCCCTCCTCCTTGGCCCATTCGGCGAGCGGCAGGTCGAGCGCCAGGAGGCGCAGGCACTCGGCGTGCAGCGCCGGCGATGTCCCATTGCTCGGGCAGCGAATTCTCCGGGATCGCGCGCGCCGACGATCTCGTCGATCGTCTCGTCGCGCATGTCGGCGACGGTCGCGGCGACGTCGCGGCGCATTCATGATCTCGCGGCGCTGCTCGTAGACGACCTTGCGCTGGTCGTTCATCACGTCGTCGTATTTGAGCAGCTGCTTGCGGATGTCGTAGTTGCGCGCCTCGACCTTCTGCTGCGCCTTGGCGAGCGCCTTGTTGACCCAGGGATGGATGATCGCCTCGCCCTCCTTGAGGCCGAGGCGCTGCAGCATCGAATCCATGCGCTCGGAGCCGAAGATCCGCATCAGATCGTCTTCGAGCGAGACAAAGAATTTGGAGGCGCCGGGGTCGCCCTGGCGGCCCGAGCGGCCGCGCAGCTGGTTGTCGATGCGGCGGCTCTCGTGCCGCTCGCTGCCGATGACAAAGAGCCCGCCGGCCTGCGCGCACGATCTCGCGCGCCGCCTCGATCTCGGCGCGGATCGCGGTCGGCGCGCGCCTCGCGCTCGACCGCGTCCTCGATGGCGGCGAGCTCGGTCTTGAGCCGCATGTCGAGATTGCCGCCGAGCTGGATGTCGGTGCCGCGGCCGGCCATGTTGGTGGCGATCGTCACCGCGCCGGGCCGGCCGGCCTGGGCGATGATGTAGCGCTTCCTGCTCGTGATAGCGGGCGTTCAGCACGTTGTGCGGGATCTTGTGCTTCTTGAAGAGCGCCGCCAGCGCCTCGGATTTTTCGATGCTGACGGTGCCGACCAGCACCGGCTGCTTCCGCTTCTGGCATTCCAGCGACCTGCTGCGACGATCGCGTCGTATTTCTCGCGGGTCGTGCGGTAGACCTCGTCGTCGGTGTCGTCGCGGATGCACCGGCACGTTGGTCGGGATCTCGATGACCTCGAGCTTGTAGATGTCGCTGAACTCCTGCGACTTCGGTCATCGCCGTGCCGGTCATGCCCGCCAGCTTCGGGTACAGGCGGAAATAATTCTGGAAGGTGATCGAGGCGAGCGTCTGGTTCTCGTTCTGGACCGTGACGCCTTCCTTGGCTTCGAGCGCCTGGTGCAGCCCCTCCGAATAGCGCCGGCCTTCCATCATGCGGCCGGTGAACTCGTCGATGATGATGATCTTGTCGTCCTTGACGATGTAGTCGGTGTCGCGCGCGAACAGCTTGTGCGCGCGCAGCGCCTGGTTGACGTGATGGACCAGCGACACGTTCTGGATGTCGTAGAGCGTGCCGGTCGTCAGCAGGCCCGCTCTCGCGCAGCAGCGCCTCGATCTTCTCGACGCCCGTCTTCGGTCAGCGCGACGGTGCGCTGCTTCTCGTCCTTCTCGTAATCCTCGTCGGCGAGCGCCGGGATCAGCTTGTCGACCCGGATATAGAGCTCGGAATTGTCCTCGGTCGGGCCGGAGATGATCAGCGGCGTGCGCGCCTCGTCGATCAGGATCGAATCGACCTCGTCGACGATCGCGTAGTTGAACGGCCGCTGGACCATGTCCTCGAGCCGGAACTTCATGTTGTCGCGCAGATAGTCGAAGCCGAACTCGTTGTTGGTGCCGTAGGTGACGTCGCAGCGATAGGCCTCGCTGGCGCTGCGTAGTCGTCGAGGTCGTGGACGATGCAGCCGACGGTGAGGCCGAGGAAGCGATAGATCTGCCCCATCCATTCGGCGTCGCGGTGGGCGAGGTAGTCGTTGACCGTGACGACATGCACGCCCTTGCCGGTCAGCGCGTTGAGATAGACCGGCAGCGTCGCGACCAGGGTCTTGCCTTCGCCGGTCTTCATCTCGGCGATCATGCCGCGATGCAGGACGATGCCGCCCATCAGCTGCACGTCGAAATGGCGCTGGCCGAGGGTGCGCTTGGCGGCCTCGCGCACGGTCGCGAAGGCGTCGACCAGGAGGTCGTCGAGCTCGGCGCCGTCGTCGAGCCGCTGCGCGGAATTCGCGGTGCGCGCGCGCAGCTGCGTCGTCCGACAGCGCTTCGAGCTGCGGCTCCAGCTCGTTGATCTGCGGCGACGAGCGATCCCAGGCTCTTGATGTAGCGGTCGTTGGCGGAGCCGAACAGCCGCCGGGCTAAGGCGCCAAGCATGGGAACCTCGAGAAAAGGGAAGGATGGCGAGAAAATGAGCGCACGGCGACGGTTGACAGATAGGCGGGAGCCATCGGGGTGTCAATTCGCCGGCAGGTCGCAACCGGGTTGCGACCAGGTCACGATGCCGATCGATGCCGATGCCTCTCCCTTTCCGCGCATACGGTTTTCGATTATATCTCGTTCCATGACGCTTAATCGAATCATGGGTGATCGAAATCACGGCTCGGGCGCGACGCCGGCGCATCGGTGCTGCGGCGGTATCCGCGCGTTCGATCGGCCGGCGACGATAGAGATATCCGCGATCGGCCCCCGAACCGCCGAAATACCCGCCGCCGAGCCAGGCCGGCGGTTTTTTTATGCCCTGTGCCCCCGCCGACGCTGCTGACCGGCAGGCAAATCGGCTATGTTTCCGGCTTCAAGGAGATGCCTCATGCCCAACGTCTCTCCGCTCGCCCCCGCCTCTTTCCCCCCGCTGGTGCCGATCGCCGGCGTTCGCCTCGCCGCCTGCGAGGCTGGGGTGCGCTATTCCGGGCGGACCGACCTGATGGTGGCCGAACTGGCGCCCGGCAGCACGGTCGCCGGCGTTTTCACGCGGTCGACGATGCCGGGGCAGCCGGTGATCTGGTGCCGCGAATGCCTGCCGGGCGGCAAGGTGCGCGCGCATCGTCGTCAATTCGGGCAACGCCAACGTCTTTACCGGCCGCGCCGGCAGGGAGGTCGTCGAGGCGACCGCGGCGACCGCTGCCGGCCTGCTTCGGCTGCGACGCTGAGCGAGGTGTTCATCTCCTCGACCGGGGTCATCGGCGAGCCGCCGCCGGCCGAGAAGATCATCGCCGCCCTGCCGAACGTCGTGCCGCTTACTGACGGCCGACGAACTGGGAGCCGGCGGCGCGCGCGATCATGACCACCGACACCTTCCCAAAGGCCGCGACCGCGACCGCCGACGATCGACGGCGTCGACGGTGCGGATCAACGGGTTCTGCCAAGGGCTCGGGCATGATCGCGCCCGACATGGCGACGATGCTCGGCTATGTCTTCACCGACGCGGCATTGCCCGCCGCGGTGCTGCAGCCGCTGCTCGTCGGGGACCAACGAATCGTCGTTCAACTCGATCACGGTCGACGGCGATACCTCGACCAGCGACACGGTGCTGCTGTGCGCGACGCAGCAGGCGCAGACACGCCGCGATCGCCAGCCCCGGCGATCCGCGCCTCGGCGATTTCCGCCGCGCGCTCGACAGCGTGATGATCGACCTCGCCCAGCAGATCGTGCGCGACGGCGAGGGCGCGCAGAAATTCGTGACGATCGAGGTGACCGGCGCCGAAAGCGACGCGGGCGGCGCGCCGGATCGGCCTGGCGATCGGCAACTCGCCGCTGGTCAAGACGGCGCTCGCCGCCGGCGACGCCAATTGGGGCCGCATCGTCATGGCGGTCGGCAAATGCGGGGAGAAGGCCGACCGCGACCGGCTGTCGATTTCGGTCGGCGGCATCCAGATCGCCGCCGAGGGCGGGCCGGTGCCGGGCTACGACGAGGCGCCGGTCGCAGCAGCACATGGCCGGCCGCGAAATCACGATCGGCGTCGATATCGGGATCGGCACGCGGCAAGGCCACGGTGTGGACCTGCGACCTGACCCACGGCTACATCGACATCAATGGCAGCTACCGCAGCTGATGGCGCGGCCGAGCGCTGGGTATGACAGAAGCGCGCAAGCCGCTGCCGATCGTCCTCGTCGCGGCGGTGGCGCTGGTCGACGCCGACGGGCGGGTGCTGCTGGCGCGAGCGGCCGGCGGGCAAGCACCTCGCCGGCATGTGGGAATTTCCCGGCGGCAAGGTGCAGCCGGGCGAGACGCCCGAGGCGGCGCTGATCCGCGAGCTCGACGAGGAACTCGGCATCGACGTGCACGCGAGCTGCCTCGCGCCGTTCACCTTTGCCTCGTACGCCTATCCCGAGTTCCACCTGCTGATGCCGCTTTACGTCTGCCGCAAATGGTAGGGCATCGTGACCGCGCGCGAAGGCCAGCGGCTCACATGGGTGCGCCCGGCGCGGCTCGGCGACTACCCGATGCCGCCGGCCGACAAGCCGCTCGTCGCGATGCTGCGCGACCTGCTGTAGCCGGAAAAGCTACCGCTGCGGGAAGGGTGAGCGGCGTTCGGCGGCGTTGGTCGGCGCCACTGTTTCCGGTTCGCCGCGGAGCAGACTGCCGGCGCGGGAGAAGGGCAGGCTGATCTCCCACGCTTCGCCCGTCACCAGATAAATCTTCGACCGGACGCCGCCGCCGGCCGGCAGGACGGCGACGACGTGGTCGGTGTTTATCAGCGCTCGCATTTCCGGGAGCGTGTCCGTTCTTTGCAGCATGACGAACATGTGCCTGCCCCGCAGCTCAGGTAGCCCGCGCGGTGACGCGCCTTCACCCGGTCCGGCCGGCAGCGGCGGCCCGGGTGGCGGCACTTGCCACCGCCTTTAACGAAGCTGTGACGATATCATTGTCGAGGCCAACACCGTACAGCGTATTGTCGCCGCCGCTGTTGATCTGCACATAGGCGGCGGCCTGCGCGTCGGCGCCGGCGCCGACCGCGTTCTCCTGGTAATTGACGACGGTCACGGGCGATACCGCAATCGCGCCGCAGCGCATCGACAAAGGCGGCGATCGGGCCGTTGCCGACCCCTTCGATGCGGCGCTCGACGCCGTTTGCCTGCACGGTCGCGACGATGCGGCGTTCGTTCGGCCGCGGCTCCGGCAACACCGAATAATCGATCAGCTGGATGCCTTCGCCCTCCAGATAGGTGTCCTGGAACAGCGGCCCAGATATCGGCGCTGGTCATCTCCTTGCCGGTGCGGTCGGTGACTTCCTGCACGACCTTGGAAAACTCGATCTGCAGCAGGCGCGGCAGGTCGAGCCCGTGATCGGCCTTCAGCAGATAGGCGACGCCGCCCTTGCCCGACTGGCTGTTGACCCGGATCACCGCCTCGTAGGTGCGGCCCAGATCCTTCGGGTCGATCGGCAGGTAGGGCACCTCGCAGAAATCGTCGTTGCGCTTGCCAGCGCGTCGAAGCCCTTTTTGATCGCGTCCTGGTGCGAGCCGGAAAACGCGGTGTAGACCAGTTCGCCGGCATAGGGATGGCGCGGATGGACCGGCAACTGGGTGCAGTATTCGGCGGTGCGGACGATCTCGTCGATGTCGGTGATCGTCGAGGCCGGGATCGACGCCCTGGCTGAACAGGTTCAGCGCCAGCGTCATGACATCGACATTGCCGGTGCGCTCGCCATTGCCGAACAGCGTGCCCTCGACCCGGTCGGCGCCGGCCATCAGCCCCAGTTCGGCGGCGGCGACCGCGGTGCCGCGGTCGTTATGCGGGTGCAGGCTCAGGATCAGGCTGTCGCGGTCGCGGATATGGCGGCCGAACCATTCGATCTGGTCGGCATAGATATTCGCCGTCGCCATCTCGACCGTCGCCGGCAGGTTGACGATCATCTTTCGCTGTGGCGTCGGCCGCCAGACATCCATCACCGCCTCGCAGATCTCGACCGCGAAGTCGAGTTCGGTGCCGGTGAAGCTCTCGGGCGAATATTGATAGATGATCTCGGTCTCGGGCATCTGCTCGGCCAGGTCGCGGATCTGCCGGGCGCCGGTCACCGCGATATCGATGATGCCGGCCTTCGTCCAGCCCGAACACGACGCGGCGCTGCAGTTCCGAGGTCGAGTTGTAGAGATGCACGATCGCCCGCCTGGCGCCGCGGATCGCCTCGAAGGTCTTGTCGATCAGTTCGGGGCGCGACTGCGTCAGCACCTGGATCGTCACATCGTCAGGGATCAGGCCCTGCTCGATGATCTCGCGGACAAACGAAAAATCGGTCTCGGAAGCGGCCGGAAACCCGACCTCGATCTCCTTGAAGCCGAGCTTCAGCAGCATGTCGAACATGCGGCGCTTGCGCTCCGGCCCCATCGGCTCGATCAGCGCCTGGTTGCCGTCGCGCAGATCGACGCTGCACCAGATCGGCGCCTTGTCGATAACCCGCGACGGCCATTTACGGTCGGGCAGGTTGATCGGTGGGAAACGGACGGTATTTATGAATTGGCATCGACGACATCGGAAACTCCTCGGTGCGACCCTATGCGTGGCCGCGAATGGGCTATAGCAACAGACAGCGACAGGAATGCGGCCGGCGGGCTAATTCCGCCGGCCGGTCATAAGTCGCAGCGCGCGGATGGCGCGAGAACAGCCCGGAGGGATGATAGCGATCGAAAACATGAGATGACCGAATGCTTTTTGCGCCCTCAACGAGGGCAAAACGAGCAGATCAGCGTCCGTCAGGACGCCAAGATCGTAAGTCGCAGCTCGTCACGCACCGGGTTCATGGGTTGAGAGATAACAGGCTGGCCGAAAAAGTCAACTAACGGCTTGGGCAACTCGTGTCCGCTCGTGGGTGGCCGGGCCAAGCCCGGCTAAGGCGAATATGGGTGGTCTTGTCCGATTATTTGCACCATTTCGCCTCCCCCGGGCTTGGCCCGGGGGTCCACGAGACGCGCCGCACCCTCGGAGGGGAGAGGGCGCCGGCGCAGCGGGCCGGCGTTGACTACCGCCCCAATACCCGGTCCAGCGTCTTAACCGCGTTGTCCACCCCCGGCGGGTTTTCGGCTTCGGCGGCGGCGAGGAACGCGTAGAGTTTGGCGATGCCCTGGTAGATGTCGCTCGATGGCGGGTTGGCGTTGAGGAAATCGGCGATTTCCTCCATCTCGGCGACCCAGCGATAGGCCTTGTCGTACATGCGGGGGATGCTGGCGCTGAGGTGCTTGTGCAGGTTGCGGCTGGCTGGCGGCGAGTTCCGCGAGCAATGCTTCGGCGCAGCCAAAGCGGGCGGCGCCGAGCATCATCGCCGAGCCCAGCGCGGTGATCCCCTTGGTGATGCCGGCATAGGACATCTTGAGACCAGAGGCGGCGCCGATCGGCCCGTCGATGGCGCGCCAGTCGAGCCCCCAGTCGCGCAACACCGCGGTCTGGCCGACCGCCGGCCCCGAGGCGTAGATGCCGGGGCTGTAGCCCGGCCGCGGCGGGCCGCCGATGATCCCGCCATCGACAAACGCCGCGCCGGTCGGCTCGACGATCGCCGCGACACGCTGTGCGGTCTGCGGGCTGATCGCGTTGCAATCGACATAGATCGGCTTTTTCGCCAGGGCCGACAGGGTCGGCGCGAGGCGATGCGCCAGGTTCTCGACCTCGCCCGGCGGCAGGATCGACAGGAAGAAATCGGCGCCGTCGAGCAGCGCATGTTCGTCCGCCATCGGCTTCATGCCGGCCGCCTTCGGCGCGTTCGGCGCTGGCGGCGCTGCGGCCGCTCAGCAGGGTGCGAACCTCGGCGCCGCTTTCGTGCAGCCGCCTGCCGACGCCTGCGCCCATGCTGCCCTGAGCCATCACCGCGATGACGATGCCCATGATCCACCTCTTGCTATGATTGTGTCGCCAAGCCTAAAGCATTTTCCGAGCCGGCACGCGCCGGAATCCCCAGCGGGGTCGCCGATGAAAATCCGCGACGTCAAAATCTATGTGCTCGATGCCGCGCTGGCCGAGCCTTTCGCCTATTCGCAGGCGTGGTACGAGCGGCGCGGCGCCTGCCTCGTCGAGATCATCGGCGAGGACGGCAATAGCGGCTGGGGCGAGGCGTTCGGTCCGGCCCGGCTGACCGCGCCGGTCATCGAATACTACAAGCCGCTGCTGCTCGGCGAGGACGCGCTGGCGACCGAGGCGATCTGGGAAAGCCTCTACAACCGGCTGCGCGACCACGGGCAGAAAGGCCTCGCGATCGAGGCGCTGAGCGCGGTCGATATCGCGCTTGTGGGATTTGAAGGGGAGGCATCTCGGACTGCCGGTGCATCGGCTGCTCGGCGGGCCGTTGCGCGACCGGGTCGAGGCCTATGCGACCGGCTTCTACCGCCGGCGCGGCGGCGACCCGTTCGCCTATCTCGTCGAGGAGGCGCACCAGCGTATCGCCGACGGTTTTCACGCGATCAAGCTGAAGCTCGGCTTCGGGATCGAGGAGGATGCGCGGCTGTGCGAGACGGTGCGGCGCGCGATCGGCGACGGCACCGCGATCATGGTCGATGCCAACCACGCCTACGATGCGACCGCCGCGATCCGGCTCGGCCGGCGTATCGAGCCGCTCGACATCGCCTGGTTCGAGGAGCCGGTGCCGCCGGAAGACCACGCCGGCTACCGCGCGGTGAAGGCGGCGCTGGCGATCCCGGTGGCCGGCGGCGAGGCGGAGTTCACCCGCTGGGGCTTCCGGCAGATGCTGACCGAGCGGCTGGTCGATATCCTGCAACCCGACACCTGCGCCGCCGGCGGCATTTCCGAATGCAAGAAGATCGCCGACATGGCGAATGCGTTTGGCGTCCGGGTCAACCCGCATGTCTGGGGCACCGGCGTCGCGCTTGCCGCGTCATTGCAGCTGATCGCCGCCCTGCCGCACAACCCGCCGGGCCTGTGCGCGGTCGAGCCGCTGCTCGAATTCGACCGCTCCGAACACCCGATCCGCATGGCGGTGTTGCAGGAGCCGATCGAGCAGCGCGACGGCTGGGTCGCGATCCCGCAAGGGCCGGGGCTCGGCATCGAGATCGACCGCGCCGCCCTCGCGCACTACGCGATTTGAGGCGACGCCCTACTCCGCGGCCTCAGCGAGGACGTGCGGAGTGGCGGGGATCAGACGGGTGGCGGGAAGGGTGACGATTGCGGTGGTGCCGTGGCCGGGGGCGCTTTCCAGGCGGATCGTGCCGCCGTGCAACAGCACGAGGCCGCGCGCAATGCACAGGCCGAGCCCGGTGCCTTCGATGCCGACGGCTTCGGCGCGATCCAGCCGCTCGAACGGTGCGAACAGGCCGCTCGATGCCATCGGGCGGTATGCCGACCCCGCTATCGCGCACCTCAAAGGCAATGTCGCCGTAGTCGTCGCGCTCGACGGTAAGTTCGACACGGCCGCGTTCCGGCGTGAATTTGACCGCGTTGCTGACCAGATTGGTCAAAATCTGCCGCAACGCGCGGCGGTCGGCCGAGATCGTCCCGATGCCCGGATCGACGCTGACGGCAAACGCGATCGACTTGCTGTCAGTCTGGGTGCGGAACATCGAGCGGATATCGCCAACCACCTCGCCGACGATGACAGGGGTTTCCGTCAGCGCGAACCGCCCGGCCTCGATTTTCGACAAATCGAGCAGGTCGTTGATCAGTTCGAGCAGATGCCCGGCGGCGGTGCGGATGTCGCGCGCGAAATCGGTGTATTGCCCGTTTTCGATCGGACCAAAGGCCTGGCTGTCGATCAATGATGAAAAACCGATAATCGCGTTGAGCGGGCTGCGCAATTCGTGGCTGGTGGTCGCCAGGAACATCGATTTGACGTTGTTTTCGTTTTGCGCCTGATGCAGTTCGCAGACCAGCGCGATGATGGTCAGCACGTCCATCGCCAGCAGGACGACGAGCGTTCCGACCATTTGCAGCGGGTTGACGATCGCCAGGTCGTTGAACGCGCCAAGCCCGGCGACGGTGCCGGTTGCTGCGGCGACCGCTACCAGCAGGATCAGCGTATAGGCCGAGCGCAGCGACACCCGCAGCGCGACCCACGACAACGGCACGACCAGCAGGAATGGCACGACCTGCCGCAGCGAGTTCTGGGGCATCGCCGGCGTCAGGAACAACAGGCCGCTGAACAGCGCGACCGCGATCCACACCAGAAGGCCCGGCCGGTCGAGTGGCCGCCGCCCGGCCGGTGTCGTGTCGGCGTTCTCCAGGCCCAGCCACAGCAGCAGCACCGGCGCGAGGTACAGCGTGCCACCGCCATCACACAGCCACCAGCCAATAAATATCTGATGAATTTTCCACAGCACCAGGGGCTGGCCGATCGAGATCGCCAAGGTGCCGCCGGCCGCGCTGATCGCCGGGCTGACCAGCGTCGTGCAGAACAGAAAGCGCACCACTCCGGCGAATGACGTGAAGACGCCTCTGGCCGGCCGGATGCGGCGCAGGACCAGCGCCCCGACGACCGGGCCGAGCGCGTTGGTCAGCGAAATGATCAGCGTGACGTACAACGGCGGCGCGAACAGGACCGCATTGGTCAGCAGGGAGCCGGCGAAAATGCCGGGAAACACCCGGAATTCGCCGGCGATCGCCGCTGCCACCGCGATCGCCGCCGGCAGCCAGATCGGCGCCGGGAACAGGCCGTAGGACGAGAAGAACCAGTTGACCAGCGCGCCCATCGCGAAATACGCGAGGGCGACCACAATGTTGACCGCGCTCCAGAACAGCCAGCCGCCCGCATCGAGCCGGTCGCGCAGCGACGAATTCGGAGTCGTCCGCCGCCCTCTGTTCTCCTGCGTTTGCGCCACGCCACGCCTCATCTTCGCTGGGACCTGAATAGCGGCAACTTGTTAATTATTCTGTAAAGGCTTCGTCACCGAAACCTACCGCAATAAGAGACCGGCCAGCGTTCTTCCGGTGCGACGTCGGAGTCCTGCCACCGAGGACTTGCCGATCCTATATACCGGATGATGATGCCCTTAAAAGCGCAAACGCAATTGACTAATTCGCGAGCGGCGATTCCCCCTGAGGTTGCCGCCCCGGTCACGTTCCCGGTGCCTTACGGCGCGGCGCGGCGGCAATCCTGGCGCGCCATCGCCGGGGCTCTGCGCACCAACGCGCTGGCCAGCTTTCCATCGAACGCCTTTGACGAATTGTCGGTCCGGCGCAGCTTTGCCGGGCGCCAGCAGATCATCCTCAGCGACCCGGCCGCGATCCGTCACATCCTGATCGAGAACACCGGGAATTACCGCCGCACCGCGTCGGTGCCGCGGCTGCTTGGGCCGGTGGTCGGCAACGGGCTGTTTCTTGCCGAGGGCGATGACTGGCGGGCCCAGCGCCGCACTGCCGCACCGAGTTTTGCGCCGCGCATGATGGCTGCTGTCGCGGCGCAGGTCGCGGGTTGCTGCGACCGGCTGGTCGATGAGCTTGCCGCCGGCGAGGGCGGCGAATACGACCTGTTTGCGCGGCTCCAGCTGGCCGCGCTGGAGATCGCCGCGGCGGCATTGTTTTCGATCGATATCGCGGAGGAAGGGCCGGCTCTGCGGGCCGAGATGCTGCGCTATGCCAATGGTATCGGCCGCCCGACCCTGTCCGATTTCATGCTGCCGCATGGCTGGCCGACGCCACGGTCGTGGGCCCGCCGGCGCTTTCGCCGGGCCTGGATGACGCGTATCGCACAGGTCCTGGCGGCACGGCAGGCGCAGCCGGTCGCCGACCCGCCGCGCGATCTGTACGATGCGATGGCGGCCGGTGCGTCCAACCCCGCCGACCTCATCGAGCAGTCCGCGACGATGCTGACCGCCGGTCACGAAACCACCGGCATCGCCCTGTCGTGGGCCTTCTACATTGTCGCGACCTTGCCGGCGGTGCAGGATCGTCTCGCTGCCGAGGCCGCCCCGCTCGATCTGAGCCCGGAGGGCGCCGCCACAGCGCTGCCGCAGCTTGTCTATGCCCGGGCGGTGATCGACGAGGTGCTGCGCCTCTACCCGCCGGCATTCTCGATCGTGCGGCAGGCCCGCGCCGGCGACATCGCCGGCGACATCGCGATCCCGCCGCGCGCCGCGGTGCTGATCGTGCCCTGGGTGCTGCACCGCCATCGCCAACTGTGGCGCGACCCGGATGTGTTCGATCCCGGCCGCTTCCTGCCGGGCGAGGAACCGCCGCCCCGCTTTTCCTACCTGCCGTTCGGGATCGGGCCGCGCGCCTGCATCGGCGCGCAATTCGCGCTGACCGAGATGGTGCTGCTGCTGGCCCGCCTGACCCAGGCCTTCCGCCTCGAACTGGCCGACGACAAGCCGGTATTGCCGGTCGCCACCGTCACGCTCCAACCCGACCACGCCCCACCCTTCCGGCTCCGCCGCCGGCTGGCTTGAGCGCCTGCGGTTGGCGATATTAGACGAAACGATCAGTTTGGCTCTGCGGGCCGTGGGGGATCTGGCTCTGCGTCGTTGTCTTCGGCCTCGCCTTCGGCGTCGATGTCAAAGGGTGCGGCATCAGTCGGTTCCTCGTCCAGCGCCGGCGTCTCAAGGGGCAATTCAATTTGTGGGTTTTGTGGCGGGACCGACAATTCTGCCAAGCCAATCACGGAAATATCTTCTGCTGTCGCAATAGTGCGCACGTCGGCATCATCAGAATAGATGGTCGTCGCCCGCGCGACCTTGGCTATAGCGACAATCTGCCGATCGAACTTGATTTTAGCCCAAGTGGATTGTGAGCCGCCACGTTGTCGCCAGCGTCAATTGCGGCGCGCGTCAAGACGGCTGCTTCTATGGCGGCGAGCGAGTCAAAGGGTATTATCCTGAACACCGCACTTCGATTCAACGTCTCGACGATCTGCGGCCCCGCGCTTCCAGCGCGAACCAGTACTTCGCTCAGCGCTGGCGTGGGAACGATTATTCGAGTTCTCGATTTCTCAAGACTTTGGACAAGGTGAGCGATCCGCTCTTGTACCTGAGCAATCGGCTGGCCGCTCGAATCTAGAGGTTTCCCCGAGTTTGGTCGAAGCAATAGCAACAGCATCGTGGCATCAAACACCACCATTCTGCGCGCCCGCCATTGGTCCATGACGAATGAACCGTAACTCGTCTAGTGCGCCCTCCCCCCATTCTCCACCGGGAATCGCGCGGAGAGCTTCGACCACGCTGGATAAGGGCCGCTCGCTTAGCGGTGTAAAGTTTTCAAACACGAAATATTCGAGTTTCCAGGCTCCCTCATCCTCTCGTGCAAACCGACCGTTTCCGAACAATCGAACGGGTTCAAAAAGATGCATGGCCAGTCTCTTGGCCGTTGCTCGGCTGGTATAGCAATCGGCTATCAGTTCCTCTTCGGATCGAAGAGTGATTGGCACGCGTTCGCGGGTGCCACCTATGCGCACGACCTCGCCATCCACAGAACATTGCTGCGTAACGGTGCCGTACCGCTCGACTTCCTGGATGCCCGGGAAGCGAATAATTTCAGCGCCCGTTGGTGTCTGTAAAACACCAGCGCCGTTGTCCGCACGCAGCATCCGGTTGATCGTTCTATAAGCCCGCATGGCATCGCGAGTACCTTGGTGCCGCGCAACCGCCGCGGCCCGATCCCGAACCTTCGGAACGGCCTCGCGCTCTACCTGATGGACGATGACGGTGCTGCTGGTCTCCAGACGTACGAAATGCACAGCCTTCGTCTCCCCGAGTATTGCAGCTAATTCGTGCAAATACTCGGCAAGCCGCGCCATCGGGAGAGTTTCCGGCGTATACGGGTCTATCCGGAAACGAAATTGTTCGCCATCGGTCATCAGTTCCACCGCTTCCTAGACGGATTCTACGCTACCGCCGAGTCCCGGTACAGGTTCCCTTTTCCTGACAATTCCGACCTGCGCTCGCCATCCCCGATCCCAAGCGCGATCGGAGAAAATCAAACCTGCCCAGATAGCACCGGCCGCAGGGTAGCCGCTTTCACGGCATTTAACGGCGGTCTGGCGCCGCGGCATCGATCGCGGCGCGGTCGGGCATCGCGGTTTGCGCGCCGTGGGCGAGGCAGGCGAGGCCGGCGGCGGCGTTGGCGCGGCGCAGCGCAATCTCCAGCGGCCGTTGTTGATTGAGGCAGGGTTTATCGAGGCTGGCGGCAAGGACGCCGGTAAAGGTGTCGCCGGCGCCGGTTGTGTCGACCGGGGTAATCGGCAAGGCCGGCACGTCGATCCGGCCGCCAGCCGCGAGAAAGGCGACCGATCCGGCGGCGCCGCGCGTCACGACCAACGCCTGGCGCAGGCGCGCGGCGACAGCGGCGGGGTCGGGGCCGAGAGAAGCGCTTTCGGCTTCGTTGGCGACCAGGATATCGAGCATCGCGAACAGCGCCGGATCAAGCGGTGCGGCGGGCGCCAGGTTCAGCATCGTCAGGCTGCCGGCGGCGCGGGCGCGCCGCAGCAGGGCCGTGTTCTCAGCCTGCGGCACCTCCATCTGACACAGCACCAAGGTCTGCGGGCCGAGCATCGCGTCGGGGATCGCCGCGGCTGTGGCGGCATGATTGGCGCCGGAAGCCACCGCGATAATATTTTCGCCGGCCTCGCCGACCATGATCGCGGCGCAACCGGTCGGCCGGTTGACCCTGCTGACCAGCCGGAGATCGACACCGGCACGTTGGAGCCCTTCCAGCGCGATCGCAGCGAAACCGTCGGTCCCGACCGCACCGGCCATCGCCACGGTGGCACCGGCACGCCGTGCCGCCAGAGCCTGGTTGGCGCCCTTGCCGCCGGGCAGCAGCGCATAATCGCCGCCAAGCACGGTTTCGCCCGGGACCGGCAGATGCGACACCGGCACCAGGACATCGATGTTGATCGAGCCGAAAACCAGGATCACCGGTTGGCCTCTCCCGCGTGCGGCGTTCGTGGCGTCGATTCCGGTCGGGGTGATACCATGCGGCACCGCAATTGAGGATCGTCGCATGCTGGACGCCGCCAAGGTGGGGAATTTTGTCGATCAGTGCTGGGGCGACGACATCGTCCCGACCCTGATCGAGTACATCCAGCATCCCGAACAAATCGCCCGCCTTCGATCCGGAATGGGCGGCGCACGGCTATATGGACGAGGCGGTCGGCTGTTCGAGCGCTGGGCGCGCGAGCGGCTGGCCGGCCTGCCGGGCGCGACGCTCGAGGTCGTGCGGCTGCCCGGGCGCACGCCGCTGATCCTGATCGAGGTGCCGGCAGCCGGTACAGAGCAGGCGGACGGCGATACGGTGCTGCTCTACGGCCATCTCGACAAGCAGCCGGAGATGGTCGGCTGGGCCGACGGCTACGGGCCGTGGATGCCGCGGCTCGAAGGCGACAAGCTCTACGGCCGCGGCGGCGCCGATGACGGCTATGCGATGTTCGGCGCGCTGACCGCGCTGCTGGCGCTTGCGCGAGCAGGGCGTGCCGCACGCCCGCTGCGTCATCGTCATCGAGGCCTGCGAGGAATCCGGCAGCTACGACCTGCCCTCCTACATCGACCATCTCGCCGACCGGCATCGGCACGCCCGTCGCTGGTCGTGTGCCTCGATTCCGGCTGCGGCAATTACGACCAGCTGTGGCTGACGACCTCGCTGCGCGGCATCGCCGCCGGCACGCTGACGGTCGAGGTGCTCGACGAGGGCGTGCATTCCGGCGACGCCTCGGGCGTCGTGCCGTCGAGCTTCCGCATCCTGCGCCAGCTGCTGTCGCGGCTCGAAGACGAGGCGACCGGCGCGATCCGGCCGGCCGCGCTCTATGTCCAGGTTCCGGCCGAGCGCGTGGAGCAGGCCAAGCGCGCCGCCGCCGCGCTCGGCGACGAGCATCTACACGAAGTTCCCGTTCGTCGCGGCGGCACCAAGCCGATGGCGGACGATCCGGTCGAGCTGGTGCTGAACCGCACCTGGCGGCCGCAGCTCGCGGTGACCGGCATTGACGGGCTGCCGCAGCCGGCCGACGCCGGCAACGTGCTGCTGCCCTATACGACCGCCAAACTGAGCCTGCGCCTGCCGCCGACCCTCGATGCGCGAAGCCGCCGGCGCGACGCTGCAAAACGCTGCTCGAAGCCGACCCGCCCTACGGCGCCGAGTGTCGTTCGCGCCGCAGGCCGCGTCAGCCGGGTGGAACGCGCCGGCCCTGGCGCCGTGGCTGGAGCGTCGCTGGCGCGCGCCTCGCAGGCCGCGTTCGGCGCGCCGCCCGCCTATATGGGCGAGGGCGGCAGCATCCCGTTCATGGCGATGCTCGGCGAGAAATTCCCGGCGGCGCAATTCGTCGTGACCGGCGTGCTCGGGCCGCATTCCAACGCGCATGGTCCGAACGAATTCCTGCACTCCCGACCGGCCGGCGGATCACCCGCGTCATCGCCCAGGTGCTCGCCGATCATTGCGCCCGCGGCGCACCGGACGCGAAGCCCAGTTAGCGCGGGCCACCGCCAGCCCGGCGGTGGGCGACGTTCACAAAAGCTGTTGTCGTCCCTGCGGAAAGCAGGGACCCACCGGGCAGTCGGTGAGTTGCTGGAGCATGGGTCCCTGCTTCCGCAGGGACGACAAATTGGGGACAGGCGAGCGGCTTCTCCCGCCTCGGGCGTATTCGCCGCTCCAAAGCGGATCGCCCTCCCATCTATCCCGCGATCGCGACGGCGAGGGTCAGGGTGCGGCGGGCTTCTTCGATGTGGAGGGCTTCGACGAGGCGGCCTTCGATGCGGGCGGCGCCCTTGCCGGCGGCGCTGGCTTCGGCATAAGCGGCGATGATGCGGCGGGCGCGGGCGATTTCTTCCGGCAGGGGCGAGAAGGCGTCGTTGGCCGGGGCGATCTGTTGCGGATGGATCAGCGTCTTGCCGTCAAACCCGAGTTCGCGTCCCTGGCGGCAGGCGGTGGCGAACCCGGCCGCGTCGCTCAGGTCGAGATGCACGCCGTCGAGGATCGCCTTTCCATAAGCCCGCGCCGCCAGCAGGACGAGGCCGAGCGCGGTCATCAGCGGCGCGCGGTCACGCAACTCGCGAGCCCGCAGATCCTTGGTCAGGTCGGAGGTACCGAGCACCAGCGCGCCGACCCGCGGGCTGGCATCGGCGATGTCTGCGGCGGCGAGCACGCCGCGCGGCGTCTCGATCATGCACCACACCGCCAATTCCGGCGGTGCGCCGAAGCGGTCGAGTAGGTCGAGCGTCAGCCGCACCCGGTCGGCATTTTCGACCTTCGGCAACAGCACGGCATCGACCGGCAGGGTCGCCGCAGCGGCGAGATCGGCATGGCCCCAGGCCGTGTCCAGCGCGTTGACCCGGACCACCAGCTCTCGCCTCCCGTAGCCGCCGGCCGCCAGTGCCGCCGCGACCCCGGCGCGCGCGGCGTCCTTCAAATCGGGCGCGACCGCGTCTTCAAGGTCAAAGATGATGCCGTCGGCCGGGAGTTCGCGCGCCTTTTCCATCGCGCGCGGGTTCGACCCCGGCATGAACAGCACGCTGCGGCGCGGGCGTATCGGTTGGGACATCGGAAAGCTCCGTCTCGCGATGATTTGCCGATATAATTGCGCGATCGGCCATTTGGCAGGGCCGGCAGTGGGATAGAGGCGGACACGATGGACCAGGCGAGCCGGCATGGCGAGTTGCGCGACCTCAGCGTCTGCGCCTGGATGCAGTTCTGGGTGCCGTTTGTGCTGCTCGGGCTGGCCGCCGGGCTGGCGGCGATCTTTGCCGGCCAGAACAACGCGCCCGGCGACTCGACCTGCGCCGTCGTCGTGATCGTCGCCGCCTTCCTGCTCGCGCTGATGCGGCTGAAAAATTATTTCGACGACAGTACCAGCGGCTGGGGCGATTTTCTGCTGGTCAGCGATGTGCCCAGCCTGATCGCGATGATCGTCGTCTTCGTGATCGTCGCGGTGATCGGGTTGTTCCTTGCCAACGCCAACGAGCAGGGCGGGCTGCATGTCGGCGGCATCGCGCTGTTCGTGGCCAGCGGCATCGGCGTGTTTCTCAGCCTGAAGCACGTCTACGACAACCTCGACCGCCAGCACTGACCGAGCCGATGCCGACCGTCCTGTCGGTCCAGTCGCGCGTCGCCTACGGGCATGTCGGCAATGCCGCGTCGGTGTTTCCGCTGCAGCGGCTTGGCATCGAGGCCTGGGCGCTTGATACCGTCGCGTTCTCGAACCATACCGGGCATGGGAAATGGCGCGGCGCGGCGGTGCCGGCGGCGGCGGTCGCGGAACTGTTCGAGGGCATTGCGGCGCTCGACGTGCTGGCGGGCATCGATGCGGTGCTGTCGGGCTATCTCGGCGACGCAGCGACCGGGCCGGTCCTCCTCGACATTGTCGAGCGGGTGCGCGGCGCCAACCCGGACGCGCTGTTCTGCTGCGACCCGGTGATCGGCGATGTCGATACCGGCTCCTACGTGACCGACGGGATCGCCGAGTTCTTCCGCGACCGCGCCCTGGCCCTGGCTGATGTCGTCACGCCGAACCGGTTCGAACTGGAGTACCTGACCGGCCGCACGATCGCGAGCCTTGGCGAAGCGGCGAGGGCCGCCGAGATGCTGCGCGAGACCGGGCCGAGCATTGTGCTGGTCACCAGTCTTGATGCCGAGCCGGCCCTGGGCGCTGACCGGATCACGATGCTGGCGGCCGGGCCGGACGGCGCCTGGACCGTCGAAACGCCGCATCTGCCGGTCATCTACAACGGCTGCGGCGACGTCACCGCCGCGGTGTTTCTCGCGCATCTGCTGCGCGGCGAAATCGTGCCCGAGGCGCTGGCGCTGACCGCCTCGGCAATCTTCGCGGTGATCGAGACGACGGCGCGTCTCGGCCGCTATGAGTTGGCGTTGGTCGCGGCGCAGGACGAGCTGGTGACGCCGACCCGGCAATTTGCGGCAAGGCGGGTGCAGGTATGAGCCAGACCGTTCTCAACCGATTGCTGGACGACAATTTCCGCTTCGATGTCGCCAATCGCGGCACGGTCAACCACCTGCCGATGGCGCTGCTGGCGTTGTCGCGGCTGGGCGCGACTGACCAGCGGCTGACCGGGTATTTCGGTTGGTGGGAGGAGAACCGCGCCCTGCCGCGGCGCGACAGTGGCCGGCCGGTCGGGCGCGCCGAATGGCGGCGCTGTCTCGGTGAGGCGGACATGTTCGACGCCCTATCGACGATGTTTCGCGACTGGGTCGCGGAGCGGGGCGCCGGCGAGGTGGTTGGCGAGGTTTTTCCGGTTGCCGCCGCGGGCGTCGCGGCAGCGGCGTTTCACGGGCTGATCCGCCTCGCCTACGGCCTCGACGCCGGCCACGCCGGCGAAATCGGCGCCGGGCTGGCGACGCTGTGCTCGCGTTACGCCCCGCTGGGTGTGGACGCCGAACGCGCGCCGACCAGCCCTTCGGTCGCGACCTCGCTCAACGCGATCGCCACCGCGCTCGACGGCGCGGTCTTCACCGGCGCGGGAATCATCGGCCGCATGCAGGCGGCGAGCGCCGATCCGCGCTTTGCCGCGGCGTTCTCGACCCCGCCGATCGGCGCGACCCTGCTCACCGAACTGGCGCGCGCCGGCATCGCGCTCTACTGGCAGACCGGCGATTTCACGGTGCTGCACATGGTGACCGCGACCCATGCCGCGCGCCTGCTGCTGGAACAGCATCGCCAGCTTGGCACCGGCGACGCGATCCGCAATCTGTGGGTCGCCGCCAGCGCCGCCTACGCCTCGGCCGGCGCCCCGCGCCTCACCGACCCTGCCGCGCCGCCGCAAGAGTTGCCGTCCTGGCCGGCCATCTTCGCCCAGGCCATCCAGAGCAACGACGACCACGTCATCAAGATGACCTACACCTGCCACTGCGAAAACACCCGCTACGGCAACCCGCTCTACCAGTCCGCCGCCGCCCGCCTCGCCGCCATCGGCAAGGCGTGACGCGGGGAAAAAAGAATACCGACGCGAAGGTCGCGAGGGGTACGCAAAGGACGCGATGCTGACGTTACCGCGCGAAACGCATTATGGCGACATTCGACCAAGCGGAGTCGCAACTCCAATTCGCTTTGGCCGGGCTTGGCCCGGCCGTCCACGAGACGCCTCGGACAGGCCTAATCGGCGGCGCTCGTGCGGCGGGCGAGGAGGATGAAGCGCTGCGCGGCTCCGGCGGTTTCGTCTCGACGGTGGGCGAGATTGAGTGGGGCCGTCAGCTGTGTCGTCGGGTCGAGGGCGCGGTAGGCGACGCCGTCGGCCGCCAGCCGGCTCATCGAGGCCGGCACCAGCGTCACGCCGAGGCCGGCCGCGACAAGGCTCAATGTCGACAGCATGCGCGGCGCCTCCTGGCCGGTCTGAGGGCTGAAGCCGGCGCGATCACAGGCGGCGATGATGGCGTCGTGCAGACCGGGGCCGACCGGGCGTCGATAGAAGATGAAGGTTTCGCCGGCCAGTTCCGAGAGCGCCAGCGGCGCCGAATCGCTCGGCGAGCCGGTGCCCGCTCGGCAGCGCCGCAACCATCGGTTCATCGAGGATCGGGTGCACCGCAAGATTGGCGCTGGGCCCGATCGGCGAGCGCACGAAGGCGACATCGATCTGCTCGCGTCCGCAATGCCTCGACCAGTTCGGCCGTGCCGCTTTCGTCAAGTGTCAGCGACACCAGCGGATGCGCCTCGCGAAAAGCGCGGATGGCCGCGGCACAAACGGGTGGAACGATGCCGAACTGGTAAAGCCGAGCCCGATCCGCCCGGCCTCGCCGCGCGCCGCCCGCCGCGTGCCGCAACACCGCCGCGTCGACCCGCGCCAGGATCGCCCGCGCCTCGTCGAGCAGCGCCTGCCCCGCCTGGGTCAGCTCGACACCGCGCGGCTTGCGGTGGAACAGCACGCACGTCGAGTTCGCGTTCCAGCGCGCGGATCTGCTGCGACTAGCGGCGGCTGCTGGATGCCGAGCCGCTCGGCGGCGCGGGTAACATGGCCCTCTTCGGCGACCGCGACGAAGTAGCGCAGGTGGCGCAGTTCCATATGCAAATCATATGAATTTTGATCTTTCGATATATTGGACACGCCATCTGCAGCAGAGCTACCTTTCCGCTGCCCTCCTCGCTGTCATTCCGGGGCCGGCGCGGCCGGAACCCGGAAACCATGAACACGTTCGGTTCCATGATGGGCGAGGTCCGTGTTCCTGGTTTCCGGGATCAGCCCTGCGGGCTGCGCCGGAATGACAGAGGAGGGGGCAACGGCCTGCCCGAACGGGGAGAAGCAGCATGGCGAGCGAAGCCAAGTTCCTGATGGTGCAGTTTCTTGAATGGCTGGAGGCACGGCCGCGCCGGGTCGCCGAGGTGCGGGCCGCCTGGAGCAGCACCTGCCCGCTCAACTGCGCCTGGGAAGACGCCATCAGCGACGATCTCGTCGAATGACCGCGGCGACGGCGTCGTGGCGTTGACCCAGTGCGGCCGGGGCCGGCTCTGCCGCCGCAAAGCAGCCCGCGATAACGCCGCCTTGATCAACCGGCGCGCGACGCTATCGTAGCCGCCAGACGCGCAGACTGCGCCGCCACGCCGCCCACCATGCCATCGACAGGAGAACTCCCGTGAGCGTCATCGGTCACGACACCCTGAAAACCCGCCGCACCCTCACCGTCGACGGCAAGAACTACGATTATTTCAGCCTCGATGCGGCGGCGAGCGCGGCCGGGCTCGGCGACATCTCGCGCCTGCCGTTTTCGCTGAAGGTGCTGCTGGAAAACCTGGTGCGGCTGGAAAACGGCCGCACCGTCACGGTCGACGACATCAAGGCGGCTCGGCGCCTGGCTCGACACCAAGAGTTCGGACCGCGAGATCGCGTTCCGCCCGGCGCGCGTGCTGATGCAGGACCTGACCGGGCGTGCCGGCGGTGGTCGATCTCGCCGCGATGCGGCAGGCGATGGTCGATCTCGGCGGCGACCCGAAAAAGATCAACCCGCTGTCGCCGGTCGATCTGGTCATCGACCATTCGGTGCAGATCGACAATTTCGGCACGCCCGACGGCCTTCGCCGAAAACGTCAAGATCGAGTTCGAGCGCAACGGCGAGCGCTATCGCTTTCTGCGCTGGGGCCAGGACGCGTTCGAGAATTTCCGCCTGGTGCCGCCCGGCACCGGCATCTGCCATCAGGTCAATCTCGAATACCTGTCGCAGGTCGTGTGGACGACCGAGGAGGACGGCAAGACGATCGCCTATCCCGACACGCTGGTCGGCACCGACAGCCACACGACGATGGTCAACGGCCTCAGCGTGCTGGGCTGGGGCGTCGGCGGCATCGAGGCCGAGGCGGCGATGCTCGGCCAGCCGATGTCGATGCTGATCCCCGAAGTCGTCGGCATGAAGCCTGACCGGCAAGCTGCGTGAGGGCGCGACCGCGACCGACCTGGTGCTGACGATCACCCAGATGCTGCGGCGGCGCGGCGTCGTCGGCCGGTTTGTCGAATATTTCGGGCCGGGCATCGCCGAGCTGGCGCTGGCCGACCGCGCGACGATCGGCAACATGGCGCCGGAATACGGCGCGACCTGCGGCTTCTTCCCGATCGACGCCGAGACCATCCGCTATCTGACGCTGAGCGCGCGCGACCCGGCGCGGGTCAAGCTGGTCGAGGCCTATGCCAAGGCGCAGGGCCTGTGGCGCGACGCCAGCACGCCCGACCCGGTGTTTACCGACACGCTGGAACTCGATCTCGCGCACGGTCGAGCCGTCGCTCGCCGGGCCGCGCCGGCCGCAGGACCGGGTGTCGCTGCTCGGCGACACCGGCAAGGCGTTCGACACCGAGTTGCCGCGCCTCGCGCCCGGCGTCACCGCGGCCGCGCTCGGTCAAGGTCGCCGGCGCCGATTACGAACTGCACGACGGCGACGTGGTGATCGCCGCGATCACCAGCTGCACCAACACCTCGAACCCGAGCGTCATGCTGGCCGCCGGCCTGCTCGCCAAGAAGGCGGCCGAGAAGGGGCTCAAGGTCGAAGCCCTGGGTCAAGACCAGCCTCGCGCCGGGCAGCCAGGTGGTCAGCGACTACTACGCCGCCGCCGGGTTGCAGGAATACCTCGACAAGGTCGGCTTCAACCTCGTCGGCTATGGCTGCACGACCTGCATCGGCAATTCCGGGCCGCTTGCCGGAGCCGGTCGCCGAAGCGATCGAGGAGGGCGATCTCGCGGTCTGCCGCGGTGCTCTCGGGAAACCGCAATTTCGAGGGCCGCATCCACGCGCTGGTGCGGGCGAACTACCTCGCGTCGCCGCCGCTGGTCGTCGCCTATGCGCTGGCCGGCACGATGCGCATCAACCTCGCGACCGATCCGCTCGGCGAAGGCAGCGACGGCAAGCCGGTCTATCTGCGCGACATCTGGCCGACCAACCAGGAGGTCGCCGACACGGTGCGCAGCGCGGTGCAGCGCGACAGCTTCCAGCAGCGCTATGGCAATGTCTTCGAGGGCCCGCCGGAATGGCGCGCGGTGACCGGCGCCAGCGGCATGACCTACGATTTCCAGGACCGCCTCGACCTATCTCGCGCTGCCGCCCTATTTCGAGAACATGCCGAAGGAGCCGGGGCCGATCGGCGACGTCGACCGGCGCGCGCGAACTGGCGATTTTCGGCGACAGCATCACCACCGACCACATCTCGCCCGCGGGCAGCATCAAGGTCGAGAGCCCGGCCGGCGAGTTCCTGATCAGCTATCAGGTGCGGCCCGAGCGACTTCAACACCTATGGCGCGCGGCGCGGCAACCACAACGTGATGATGCGCGGCACCTTCGCCAATATCCGCATCAAGAACGAGATGGTGCCGGGCGTCGAAGGCGGCATGACCAAGCTGATGCCCGACGGCACGGTGATGCCGATCTACGACGCGGCGATGGAATACAAGAAGCGCGGCGTGCCGCTGGTGATCTTCGGCGGCAAGGAATACGGCACCGGCTCGTCGCGCGACTGGGCCGCCAAGGGCACACTGTTGCTGGGCGTGAAGGCGGTCATCGTCGAGAGCTTCGAGCGCATCCACCGCTCGAACCTGGTCGGCATGGGCGTGTTGCCGCTGCAGTTCAAGGAAGGCACGAGCCGCCAGACCCTCGGGCTGACCGGCGACGAGACGCTCGACATCATCGGCGTGGCCGCCGGGCTGAAGCCGCGCATGGACGTGACCTTGCGCATCCACGACGCCGACGGCAGCACCCGCGACGGTGCCGTTGACCTGCCGCATCGACACGCTCGACGAGGTCGAATACTTCCGCCACGGCGGCATCCTGCAATACGTGCTGCGCGGCCTGCTGAAAGAGGCGGCGTAGCCCCTATCCCCTCTCCCGCACCGCGGGAGAGGGTGGCTCCGGGCGCAGCCCGGAGACGGGTGAGGGTCGCGGCGCACCGACAGACGGCCGCCGCGCCAGCGCGTGGATCAGAATGCCGGCGACGATCAGCGCCCCGCCGAAGGCGCGCGACGGCGTCACCGCCTCGCCAAGCACCAGCGTGCCAATCAGCACGACCGTCACCAGTTCGGCATTGGCGAGGATCGCAAAGCTGCTGGCGCCGAGCCGCGGCACGCTGTAGGAAAACAGCGTCATCGTCAGCGCCCCCGGCCCGAGCGCGACAAACACCAGCAACATCCAGCCGGGCGCGCTGCTCGGCATGTCGAGCCCGGAAAAAACGGCCGCCAGCCCGAACGTCACCGCCATGCCGGTAAACAGACCGCCCGCGCCGATCAGCGGCGGGAATTGCCGCAGCAGCCGCGAGTTGATCGCGAGGTAGATGGCGTAGACCAGCGGCGCCGGCGCCGCCCACATCAGACCCGGCGCAGCGCGATCGTGCCGCCGCTGCAGCCCGGGCAGCGTAATCAGCGCCGGCGCCGCCGAGGATCATCGCGATGCACAGCACCGCGAGCGGCCGGATCGGGTGCCCGAAAAACACCCGGTCGAACACCAGCGTCACCGCCGGGTAGGTGTAGAACAGCAGCACCGCGATGCTGGTTTCAAGCGTCTTCATGCTCTCCCAGAAGCACAGGGTCTGCGCCGAGCCGAGCGTCGCGCCGAGCAGCACGACACGCCAGGCGCCGTTGCGCCAGGCGTGCGTCACGTCGAGCCGGATCACCCAGGCCGCGATCCCGAGCGCCACCAGGGCGAGGCAGTAGCGCCACAACAGCATCGACGGCGCGCTCAGCCCGTCGGCATAAAGATGGCGCGCCGCCAGCGGCATCACCCCGACCAGCGAACTGCCGGATACCGCGGCCAGCGCCGCCGGCCAGACCCGCGCCGCGCCGCTTTCGGTAACGCCACTCATTGCGAAACTTTGGGGCGCAACCGATGTTTCAGACGCGGGTGTTTCCGGTGTGAGAGGCCCGAATGTCGGTCAGCGATATCGTTCTCGTCACGGCGGCAGCTGCGATGCTGCTGGCGTTGCTGCTCGCCTGGGAGCGCCAGAATCGCGACCTGTTCGCGATCCTGATTTTCCTCGGCGTGGCCGGCATCGCGATCCTGGTGACGATGGTTCAGGTGACGCGGTATCGCGCACGACAAGGCGGCGGCGCCGGTCGTCACCCAGTCGCCGCCCGGCCCTCAGCCGCTCGCGACGGCGGCGCCGCAGATGTGGCCACCGCACGCAACCGGTCGCTGATGCCGCGCCGGCGCCGATGATGCGCGGCCCGACCGGCGGCGCCGCTCCGCCTGTTGCCCACAATCCCTATCTCGGCAAATCGTGAGTCATCGCCCGGTCGAGCGCTCGCTGCCACATGCCGCCGGCAAAGGCGGCGGCGAGCCATTCGTCGATATAGCGCCTTCATCGCCGGGTCACGCGCGAACATATAGGCCTTTTCGAGCCGGGTGAACGGTTCGGGAACCGGAGCGGCGCAGAGTTCGGGATGGAGTTGCGCCTGATGGTCGGCCTCCAGCCCGTCGGTCACCATCACATCGGCGCGGCCGGCGACAATTTCGAGAAAGACGCTGGCGTTGTCGTGGTGGATCGTGACCTGGGCCTCGGGAAAATTGGCGCGGGCAAAGACCTCGTTGGCCGAGCCGGGATTGGCGACGACCCGCACGCCCGGCCGGTTGATCGCGGCGATGCTGGTGAAACGGTCGCGGTCCCCGCGGCGGCATAGCGGGCGCTTGCCGTCAACAAAAGTCGGCACCGAGAAGAATGCCCGTTCGGCACGCGGTGCGGTCACCGTTACGCCACCCATCGCGATGTCGAACCGGTCGGCCAGAAAATCGCCGAGCAGATCGACCCAAACCGACGGCACGAATTCGATCCCCACCCCAAGCCGCGCGGCGAGGTCGTGTGCCATGTCGATATCGGCGCCCTGGTACGAACCGTCCGACCGCAACAGGCTGAACGGCGTGTAGTCACCGGTCGTGCCGACCCGCAACACCCCCGCGGCACGGACGCGGGACAGCGTCGGCGAACTTTCCGAACTCATTGCGAATTTTCTCCGGAAATAGAGTCCTCTGGCCGCGCAACTGCTCGACCCAGGCGACGACGACGATCCTCATGCTTCCGGCGGCCGGTGCGACCCGTAGAGTTCGCGCAGCCGCGTCTTCATGATCTTGCCGGTCGCGGTATGCGGTATCTCGTCGACGACCAGCACATCGTCGGGCAGCATCCAGCGCGGGAAATGCTCGCTGAGATGAGCGATCAGCGCGTCGCGCTGCGGCTGGCGGCCGGCGCAGGCGGCGTCACGATCAGCAGCGGCCGCTCGCCCCAGCGCGGATGCGGGACCGCGATCGCCGCCGCCTCGCCGACATCCTCATGCGCCATCGCGGCGTTTTCCAGATCGATCGAGCTGATCCACTCGCCGCCGGATTTGATCACATCCTTGCTGCGGTCGGTGAGGCGCATGAAGCCTTCGGGGTCGATTGCCGCGACATCGCCGGTGTGGAACCAGCCATCGGGCTCGACCGCGGCCCGGTCGCCTCGTCATCCTCGAAATAGCCGCTGACGATACACGGGCCGCGCACCAGTAATTCGCCGATCGAGGTGCCGTCATGCGGCTGCTCGCGGCCCTTATCGTCGATGATTTTCATGTCGACGCCGAAGATCGGTCGGCCGGCTTTGGCCTTGACCGCCTGCTCGGCTGCCCTGCCAAGCCGGACCTGGCTCGCTTTTGGGACTGCGGCGGAGCCGAGCGGGCTCATCTCGGTCATGCCCCAGCCGTGGATTACCTCGATGTTGTGCCGGTTTTCGAACGCGTCGATCAATGACAACGGCACCGCCGACCCGCCGGACAGGATGCGGTTGAGGCTCGAACAGCGGACATTGTTGTCCGCCAGATGCGCCTCGAAGCCGAGCCAGATCGTCGGCACGCCAAGGCTCAGGGTCACGCCCTCGGCCTCGAACAATTCGAAGAGGCTGGCGCCGTCGAGGCGCGGCCCCGGCAGGACGAGCTTGGTGCCGTTCATCGCCGCGGCATAGGGCACACTCCAGGCGCAGGCATGAAACATCGGCACGACCGGGCAGACCACATCGCGCGCCGACATCGCGGTCGCGTCGGGCAGCGACAGCGGAAGGCGTGCAACACGGTCGAGCGGTGCGAATACAGCGCGCCCTTTGGCCTGCCGGTGGTGCCCGAGGTGTAACAGAGCGCCGCCGCGGTGCGTTCGTCGAAATCGGGCCAGACGTAATCGTCGTCCTCCGCCGCGATCAGTTCGTCATGTGTGCCGAGTGATGGGCAGGCTGGTTTCCGCCGGCTCCAGCAGCACAAAACGGCAATCGGCGGGGAGTTGCGGCCGCAGCCGCTCGACCAGCGGAATAAAGCTGCTCTCGACGAAAACCAGCCGGTCCCGCGCGTGATTGACGATGTAGACGATCTGGTCGTCGAACAGGCGCGGGTTGATCGTGTGGCACACCGCACCGATGCCGGAGACGCCGTAATACAGCTCGAAATGCCGGTGCGTGTTCCACGCCAGGGTGCGCGACCCGGTCACCGGGCACGATGCCGAGCCGCAGCAGGGCTTTTGCCAGCCGGCGCGACCGGTGTTCGGCGTCGGCATAGGTGTAGCGGTGGATCGCGCCATCGACCAGCCGCGACACGATCTCGACCTCGCCGTGAAAGCGGGCCGCATGCTTGATCAGCATCGGAATCAGGAGCGGCTGCTCCGACATCAACCCGCGCATCGCTTCCTCCCCGCCGCGCAAACGCCGCATTCTCCTTCTTCAAGTAGACGCGCAGGCGCCGTTCGACTCAAGTATTGAGCGGCGCCCAACCAGGAGGAATCATGTTGCGCAGCATCGCGATCGCGGCGGCGGTATCCGCCGGCGCCATCGCATCGGCCAGCGCCGCCGACCCGGCGGTGAATTTCGCCGGCAGCAATACCCGCTTTACCGGCGACTGCCACGCCGAGGACGCCAGCCTTGCGGGCAGCGGCAACACCGTGACGATCCGCGGCGCCTGCCGCACATTTCAGATCGCCGGCGGCGATAATCGCGTACTGGTCGACATGGCGCCGAATGGTACGATCAAGGTCTACGGCAGCAACAACCAGGTCAGCTGGACCTCGTCCGGAGAGCCGGACGTGACCACGGTCGGGCAGAGCAACACCATCAGCCGCGTCCGCTAGGTCGAGACCCCAGCAACGGGAGCAGGATCGCCATGCCCTATATCTACTACGTTCAGATTGACATTCCGAAGGCCCACGACGCCGAACTGAACCGCATCTACGACACCGAGCATGTGCCGATGCTGTCGAAGGTGCCGGGGGTCAACCGGGTGACCCGCTATCGTCTCGAACAATCCAACGACACAAGGATGCAGAAATACCTGGCGATCTACGAGATCAACTCGCCGGAGATCGTCGAATTCGAAGGAATGGGACGCCGCCAGCGCCTGGGGCGACTGGGCCGTCAAAATCCGCCCGCATACTACCAGCCGCCATCACAGCTTTTTCGAACAAATCCTCAAGGTCGGCAAAGGCCGCGATGCCGGCGCGCCCTACATCTACATCGTACAGATGGATGTTCCCGCCGCGCACGAAGCCGAGTTCAACCGCATCTACGACACCGAGCACGCGCCGCTGCTGTCAAAGGCGTGCGATGGCGGCACCCGCTATCGGCTGGTGAAATCGAACAATTTGCGGATGCAGAAATACATGGTGATCTACGAGATCCAGTCTCCGGCCACCACCGAAACCAAACAATGGGCCGAAGCCGGCACCTATGGCGACTGGGCCGGCAAAATCCGCCCCCACACCACCAGCCGCCACCACACGTTTTTCAAGAAGGTTTAGCGGTTACTTTCGTCGGGCCAGCGGGTGCGACGTTTCGACGAGGCGGCGCAGGCGGTCGCTTTGGACATGGGTGTAGATTTGCGTCGTCGCGATGTCGGCGTGGCCGAGCATCTGCTGCACGCTGCGCAGATCGGCACCGTGGTCGAGCAGGTGGCTGGCGAAGGCGTGACGCAAGACATGCGGCGACAGGCGGGCCGGGTCGAGCCCGGCGCCAAGCGCCAGTTCCTTCAGCAACTGGCCGCAGCGCTGCCGCGTCAGATGCCCCTCGGCGCCGCGCGAGGGAAACAGCCAGCGTGACGGCCGGGCGTCGGCCGGCAAAAACACGCGGCGGCAGGCGAGGTAGGCGGTCAGGGCCTGCCGGGCCGGCGCGCTGAGCGGCACGACCCGCTCCTTGCCGCCCTTGCCGCGCACGATCAGAAACCGCGGGTCGCGTTGCGCGGCGGCAACGCCCAGCCCGACCAGTTCGGAAATGCGCAATCCGGTCGCGTATAACAGTTCGAGGATGCAGCGCAGCCGCATCCCCTCGTCGTCCGGCCAGGCGGCGGCGGCGGCAATCAGCCTGCCGATTTCTTCCTCGCTGAGGATTTTCGGCAGCGGCCGGCCGAGCCGCGGGGTATCGAGACCGGCGGTCGGGTCGTCGCCCCGGGAGTTGTCGGTGACCAGAAACCGATAAAACTGCCGCATCGCCGACAGCCGCCGCGCCAGCGTGCGCGGCGCCAGCCGGCGCGTCGTCATGCCGGCGAGGTACTCATGCAATGCCGCGGCGTCGGCATTCTCGATCGCGGTGCCGCGGGCCGCGAGAAACCCGGCGAGGTCGGTCAGGTCGTTACGGTAGGCGGTCAGCGTCAGTTTCGCCGCGCCGCGCTCCGCCGCCAGCATTTCGAGAAACGCCTCGACCCGGCGCGATGGCGGCGTCGCCGCCGTGGCATCGGGCCTATTTCGGGAAGCGCGCATCGGGCAGCACCTTCTCGACCGGCGTCGATGTCGCCGGGAAATTGCCGTAGGCAAGGAACAGGCAGCCCGCGCCGATCGCCAGCAGCAAGACGAGAAGCAACAGGCCGCCCAGCTTCACCATCACCGAACCGCATTCCCGCCCCAGCCGGCGCGGCGCCGATTGAATACGCCACGCATTGTGGTAGTACCCTTACGGGCCGTCGCGCGGAAGGGCGGCGAGGCCGCAAGGGCGCGTGCGTGAACCTGCAGACCGGACATAAGATCGAAACCGCAGCGCGGGCGCCCGGTTTTCGTGCCGCGCCGGACGATCGTGCTGGTCGGACTGATGGGCGCCGGCAAGACCAAAATCGGCCGCCGTCTGGCGGCGCGTCTCAACCTGCCGTTCTTCGATTCGGATATCGAGATCGAAGCTGCCGCCGGCGAGACCATCGAAGAGATATTCCGCAACCGCGGCGAGGCGGTATTCCGCGACGGCGAGCGGCGCGTCATCGCGCGTTTGCTGACCCAGCCGCCGCATGTGCTGGCGACCGGCGGCGGCGCTTTCATGGACCCGGTGACACGGGCGGCGATCGCCCGGCGCGGCGTTTCGGTGTGGCTGCGCGCCGATCTCGACGTGCTGGTGGCCCGGGTGTCGCGGCGCAACAACCGGCCCTTGCTGATGGCCCGCGATCCGCGCGCCGTGCTGGCGGAACTGATCGAACGCCGCCACCCGGTCTACGCCGATGCCGATCTGCTCATCGACAGCGGCGAGGGCGCCGCCGGAAACCACCGCGACGCGCGTCATCGAGGCGCTCGCCGGCAGCGAGCGGGCGGCGATGCCGCCCGATGCGGAGATGTTCGCCATGACGGCTCAAGACACCATCGAGAAGCTGCGTGTCGATCTCGCCGAGCGCAGCTACGACATCCTGATCGGCCCGGGGCTGATCGCGCGCGCCGGGGCCGAGATCGCGCCGCTGCTGCGCCGGCAAGCAGGCGGTGATCGTTACTGACGAATCGGTTGCGCGGCATCATCTGGCGCCACTGCGCGACAGCCTCGCGGCGCAAGGCATCGCGCAGCACGCGATCGTTCTGCCGCCCGGCGAAGGCACCAAGGATTTGGCGCATTTCGGCCGCCTTGTCGACGACGTGCTGGCCTGCGGCATCGAGCGCGGCACGATGCTGGTGGCGCTCGGCGGCGGGGTGGTCGGCGACATCACCGGGTTTGCCGCCGCGACCCTGCTGCGCGGCATCGATTTCGTGCAGATCCCGACGACGCTGCTGGCGCAGGTCGACAGCTCGGTCGGCGGCAAGACCGCGATCAACACCGACCGCCGGCAAAAACCTGCTCGGCGCCTTCTATCAGCCGCGCCTCGTGCTGGCCGACACCGACAGCCTCGCGACCTTGCCGCGCCGCGAGGTGCGCGCCGGGTATGGCGAAATCGTCAAATACGGGCTGATCCGCGACGCCGGATTTTTTCGAATGGCTGGAGGCCGAGGGGCGCGCGCTGTGCGATCTCGAACCGGCGGCGCTGACCCGGGCGGTACTGGTCAGCTGCCGAGATGAAGGCGACGATCGTCGCGGCCGACGAGCGCGAGGCCGGCGACCGCGCGCTGTTGAATTTCGGCCATACCTTCGGCCATGCGCTCGAGGCCGAGACCGGGTTTGGCGACCGGTTGCTGCATGGCGAGGCGGTGGCGCTCGGCATGGTGCTGGCGTTCGATTTCGCGGTGCGGCTTGGTCTGGCGTCGGGGCAGGATGCGCACCGCGTCCGCCGGCATCTGGCTGCCGCGGGGCTGCCGACCGACGCTGGGCGAAATCGGCCTTTCCGGTCGATGCGCGGCCGATCGGCTTGCTCGGACACATGGGCAAGGACAAGAAGGTGCGGGACGGCAGCGATAACGCTGATCCTGCCGCGCCGGATCGGTGATGCGTTTGTGATGCGCGACGCGCCGGTCGATCAGCTGCGGGCGTTCCTCGCCGCCTCTGCCTAGCCGGTCGCGCCCTTTACGTGCGGAAGTTGCCGCCGAGAATGGCTTTGCCGGGGGCGCCGCCGTTGGCCGCCGCAGTCCGGTAGTAGTTTACGATGAAAACACGGATCGCGGCGGTCAGGCTGGATTGCACACGGTCACGATCGATGTTGGTGACAAGATCGTGCACCGTCACTTCAAGCTGCTGTGAAATTTCGAGCAGCGAATCCCACATCAGCGGCTCGAGGCGCACGCTGGTCCGATGACCGGCAACGACAACGTTGCGGATCATCAGCGTTGAGCGGGGGCTTTCAGAAGAGCGACCGGCAGGCATCGCATTAGTCTATGCCGCGACAGGACAAATGCAACCTATTCGTGTTATTATTGTACAAATCTATTTTATGGTTGCATGCCAGCGAAGGTCGCTGCGGCGTGCCTGGTCAGCAGCAATCCTCGTCCGGCGCCAGAGTCGCCAGCGACAGAGCGTGCACTTGCGCCGCGAGTTCGGCGGCCAGGGTCTGGTAGACCAGACGCTGCCGCGCAACCCGGTTCAGCCCTGCAAAAGTCGCGGATACGATCGTCACCGTGAAATGCGTTTCCCCGCCGTCGCGCGCGCCGGCGTGACCGGCGTGCTGCTGCAAATCGTCGGTGATGACGAGCCGTGTCGGTTGCAGGCGCTCTGTCAGCTTGTGTCGGATCGTTTCTGCGACGGTCACCGCCGGGCCTCATGTTCGAGTTCGACGGCGGCCCTCAGAAATCCGGCCAGGTCTTCGACGACGTAGTGGATGTAATCGGCGTCGGAGGCGACCGCCGCCCAATCCACATCGGTACGAACCCAGGCGGTGGTCATGCCGAGTTCGGCGGCGGGTGCCAGGTTTTTCGCCATGTCCTCGACCATCAGCGCGCGCTCCGGTTTGATCCCGAACCGCTCGACGAACTGGCGGAACGGCACCATCGCCGGCTTCGGCTCGTACTCCGACGCGACGATATCGAAGATGTCCTCGAAATGGTCGTGGATGCCGAGATGCCGCAGCAGATTCCGCGCGTGCGGCACCGAGCCGTTGGTGTAGATGATCTTACGGCCGCGCAACGCGGTCAGTGCCTCGACCAGCGCGGGATTGGTCGGCACGACGCTCAGATCGACATCGTGAACATAGGCCATGAACTCATGCGGGTCGATGCGATCGACCGCCATCAGCCCGTTCATCGTCGTACCATGTTCGAGGAAATACTTGCGGCGCAATGCCGCGGCCGCGTCGAGATCGAGCGAAAACCGGGTGCAGATGTATTCGTTCATCCGCGTCTGAATCTGGTCGAACAGGCGGCACGAGGCCGGGTAGAGCGTGTTGTCGAGATCGAAAATCCAGGTCTCGACCGCTCCGAGATGGCAGCCTTCGCGGCGCATCGTATAAGTCATTGCTCTGCTCAACCGCCGCTGCGGATCAGCGTGCCGGCGCCGTCGGTGAACAGTTCGAGCAGGATCGCGTGCGGCACGCGCCCGTCGAGAATCACCGCGGCCTCGACCCCGCCATCGACCGCTTCGAGGCAGGTTTCGACCTTTGGGATCATGCCGCCGGAGATCGTGCCGTCGGCGATCAGCCGGCGCGCTTCGGCGGCGCTCAGTTCCGGCATCAGCTTCTTGTTCACGTCGAGCACGCCCGGAACATCGGTCAGCAGCAGGAAGCGGGACGCCTTTACCGAAGCGGCGACCGCGCCGGCGACGGTGTCGGCGTTGATATTATACGTCTCACCGGCGGAACCGACCCCGACCGGGGCGATGACCGGGATCATTTTCGCCTGCGCGAACCCATCGAGTACGCTGCCGTCGACGTGTTCCGGTTCGCCGACAAAGCCGAGTTCGCCGTTGCGCGTCAGCTTGCGGGCGCGGATCAGGTTGCCATCCTTGCCGCTGAGGCCAATCGAGCACCAGCCGGCGGTATTGATCGCGGCGACCAGTTGTTTGTTGATCGTGCCGGCAAGCACCATTTCGACGACTTCCATCGTCTCAGCATCGGTCACCCGCAGGCCGTTGACGAAGTTGCTCTTGATGCCGAGCCGGTCGAGCATGCGGTTGATCTGCGGCCCGCCGCCGTGCACGACGACCGGGTTGATGCCGACCTGGCGCAGCAACACGACGTCGCGCGCAAAGGTTTCGCCGCCGGCGCCCATCGCGTGACCGCCGTATTTGACGACAATGGTCTTGCCGGCATAGCGGGCGAGGTAGGGGACGGCGGCGGCGAGCACCGCCGCGATCACGGCCGGTTCGGCAGCGGCGGGAGGGGAGGTCGGAGAGGAAATCATCGGCGGCAATCTACCCCGGCTGCCGCGGCTTCGCCACCTCGGCAAAGCCCGCCAGGGTTGCCCGCAACGCGGCGATGCCCTGCCGTTTTTCGGCGCTGGTCAGGTGGATTTCGGGATGCGCCGCACCGTGCGTCTTGAGCTGCGCGGCGACGCCGTCGATGATCGCGGCGCGCTCGCCGGCGGCCAGCTTGTCGGCCTTGGTCAGCACGATCTGGAACGACAGGCCAGACGCGTTGCACAGCCGCATGATCGGCAGGTCCGGCTCCTTCAACCCGTGCCGCGCATCGATCAGCAGGCAAACCCGGCGCAGGCTGGCGCGGCCGCGCAGGTAATGCTGCACCAGCCGGTTCCAGGCGGCCGCCGCCTGCTTTGATGCCTGGGCAAAGCCGTAGCCCGGCAGATCGACCAGCATCAGCCGTTCGTCGAGCGCAAAGAAATTGATCTGGCGGGTGCGCCCCGGCGTCTGCGAGGTGCGCGCCAGCGTGCTGCGCCCCGTCAGCGCGTTGAGGAGGCTCGACTTGCCGACATTCGAGCGGCCGAGAAACGCGACTTCCGGCAGGCCTTCGGCGGGCAGGGCTGGCGTGGTCGCGGCGCCGGCGACAAACCGGCACTCCCGCGCGAACAGCAGACGCCCGGCTTCGAGCAGGTCCGGCTCGATGTCGCGCGGTGGGAAAAGCCCGGCCGCCGAAAGACCGTCCGCCGGCTCGCTCAGGCTGCCCCCGCGCGGTGCATGATCGTCCATTGCTGCGCGATGCTCAGCAGATTGTTCCAGGCCCAATAGATCACGAGCCCGGCCGGAAACGATGACAGCATGTAGGTAAAGACGATCGGCAGCGCCATGAACATGCGCGCCTGCATCGGATCGACCGGCTGCGGGTTGAGCTTTTGCTGCAGAAACATCGTCACGCCCATGATCAGCGGCCACGCGCCGATCATCAGGAAATGCGGTGGCGCAAAAGCGATCAGCCCAAACAGATTGGCAAACGAGGTCGGGTCGGGCGCCGACAGATCGTGAATCCACCCGAAAAACGGCGCATGCCGCATCTCGATCGTGACGAACAACACCTTGTACAACGAAAAGAACACCGGAATCTGAATGACAATCGGCAGACAGCCGGCCAGCGGGTTGGCACCGACCCGCTTGTACATCGCCATGATTTCCTGCTGCTGGCGCGGCTTGTCGTCCGGGAAACGCTCGCGGATTATCTGCATTTCCGGCTGGAGCAATTTCATCTTGCTCATCGCCTGATAGGATTTGTTGGCGAGAGGGAAGAACAACAGCTTGAACATCAGGGTCAGCAGCAGGATCGCCAGACCGAAATTGCCGAGCAGGCCGGCGAAAAACTGCAGAATCTGGAAGATCGGCTTGGTCAGAAACCAGAACCAGCCGAAATCGATCGAGTATTCGAACAGCGGGATGCCGGTGCCGCTATAGGCATTCAGCAGGTTAACCTCCTTGGCGCCGGCGAACAGCCGGGTCGAGGTCGTGCTGGTCTCGCCGGGCTGTACGGTCACCGCGGGGCTGGTGAAATCCGTCTGGTAGCGTTCGAGGCCGTTTTCGACCGTGTGGATAAAGCGCGCCTTTACCGCCGTTTTCTGGGCTGGGATCAGCGCGGTTTCCCAGTATTTGTCGGTAAAGCCGATCCAGCCGCCGGTCGAATTGTACTCGACCGGCTTGCCGGGCGTCATCGAGCTGTACTTGACCTCGCGCAAGGCACCGTCGAGGTCGCCGATCATCCCTTCGAACAGAATGTAGTAGCCGGAGACCGGCGGCGTGCCGGTACGGCTGATCAGGCCGTAGGGCAGCAGCTTGGCGGGGCGTGGAGCCGGTGTTGCGCACGGCATCCCGCACCGTGAACATGTAGTTCTCGTCGATCGAGATCGTGCGGGTAAAGACCAGCCCGTCGCCATTGTCCCAGGTCAGGGTCACCGGCGTCTCTGGCGACAAGGCCGTGCCGCTGCTGGTCCATTTCGTGTCGGTGCCGGGCACCTTAACGTCGGGCGTGCCCGCAACCCAGCCGAGTTCGGCGAAATACGGCTCCTTGGTGCCGGTCGGCCACAGCAGCACAACCTCCGGGCTGTCCCGGTCGATCGTCTCGTGATAGTCGGCCAGGGTCAGGTCGTCCATGCGCCCGCCGGTCAGGGCGATCGAACCATGCAGCCGCGGCGTCTTGATCCGCACCCGCGGCTGCTCGGCGATGGCCTGTTCGCGCGTCTCGGCCTTGGCCGCGGCCTCGACGCCGGGCGGCGCGGCGGCACCGGTCGTCGCTGTCGATGTCGCCGCTGTCGATGTCGCCGCTGTCGATGTCGCCGTACCCGAAGCAGTCGTCTGGGCCGGCGTCGGCGTGGCTTGCGGGACGGTCGGGTGGATCCGTTCGAAGACGAACTGAAAGCCGATCAGAATGGCGACCGACAGCACGATCGCGAGCAGGAGGTTTTTCTGTTCCATAAGGCCTTGCGATGGCATAACGAGCGGCGCCGCTCAGCGGCCCGGCGCGTGCCCGGGCGACATGTTTCCGGGCGGTCTTTTTTTGGGCGGGATTACCGGGTCATAACCGCTGCCGCCCCACGGATGACACCTTAGCACGCGGCGCAGTGCCAGCCATGAACCCCGCCCCGGCCCATGCACCGCGACCGCCTCCGCCGCATAATGCGAACAGCTCGGATAATAACGGCAGGACGGCGGCAGGATCGGCGCGACCAGCAGCTGGTAGGCGCGGATCATCGCCCGGATCGCCAATCCCAGCAGGGCGCTGCCGTGCCACGCCATCCTCAACCCTCCCTGCGGCGCTGCGGCGCGGCTTGCGGCCGACCCGGCTCGACCTGACGACCAGACTCGCCCTGACGACTCGGGCGCTCGACCTGACGCAGCGCGCCTTCGAGGTCGCCGAGCAATTGCGCGTAACGCCGTCCGCCGGTACCGGCGCGGGCGATCAGCACGTAATCGGTCGCCGGTCGCCCGGCCTGCGCCAAAACCTCGGCCGCCGCGGCGCGCAGTCGCCGCTTCGCGCGGTTGCGCACCACGGCGTTGCCGACCTTGCGGCTGGCGGTATAGCCGACACGGACATTATCGCCCAGGCTGCCCGGATCGCCCAGGCTGTCCAGCGGGCGCGGAGCTGCCTGCAGCACAAGGCCCGGCCGGGCGGCGCGACGACGACTGGCCGCTACACGCAGGAAATCGGCGCGGGTCTTGAGCGTTGCAAGCCCGGTCGCCATCGCTATTCCAATCGCCGGTGATCGAGGGCCGCGGCATCGTGGCGCGGCTACGGCGCCCCGCTGCCGCCAAACCTCAGGCAGACAAACGTTTGCGGCCCTTCGCACGCCGCGCGGCCAGCACGCGGCGACCGCCAACGGTGGCCATGCGCGCACGAAAGCCGTGTCGGCGCTTGCGGACGAGCCTACTCGGCTGGTAAGTGCGCTTCACGGCACCTGCTCCACGGAAACTGCCCAGATTGAGCGGAGGCCGCTATATAGGGGAGCGGTTCTGGCGAGTCAACGACGGCGCAGCCATTGCCGCCGTTGACCCCGGCTCCGTTTCGCAAGGCCAGGGCTTGTTAGGGAGACATAAATCCGGTGACCGACGAAACGATCATCGCGGCCGACGAAACCGCCCGGCGTTGGACCGCCGCCGCCCCCGGCCGCCTGCGCCCCGGCACCGACGAGCACAAGACCGCGTTCTGCCGGATGCTGCTCGACACACACAACCCTTACAAGCCGGCGGTGCTCGACTGGCCGCGCCTCGACGACGTGGCGCGCGACCGGCTGGTGTCATTGCCGATCTGGGACATCGCGGTGCAGACCGAGGGCCGGGCGCGTATCCGCGTGCTGAGCTATGGCGAGCGGGTCAGCGACAATTTGCTGCGCCAGGCGGTCGATCTCGACGGGTTCGAGGAGGGTCGCCACAAGCAGGTGCTGGCCAACATGGTCGCGGCCTACGGCATCAAGCTCGAACCCGAGCCGCTCTATCCGGCGCCGCGCCATGCCGAATGGGCCTTTATGGTCACCGGGTTCAGCGAGTGCATCGACAGCTTCTTCGCCTTTGGCCTGTTTACGGTGGCGAAGGAGTCGCGGTTTTTTCCGGCCGAACTGGTCGACACCTTCGAGCCGATCATGCAGGAAGAGGCCCGCCACATCCTGTTTTTCGTCAACTGGGTGGCGTGGCACTGGCGCAATCTTGCGTGGTGGCGGCGGCCGTGGTTCTGGCTCAAGGTCGCGGCGGTGTGGGCCTTTCTGATCGGCGAACGCATCCAGCTGGCGCGCGGCGTCGGCGCCGCGGCAGGGGGCGCGCAGGACAACAATTTCACACTGACCGGCAGCAAGGCGGTGGCTGATGTCGATTTGTCGCCGGCGGCGCTGATCGATCTCTGCCTCAAGGAAAACGACCGCCGGATGGCGGGGTACGACCCACGCCTGCTCCGCCCGCAGGTGGTGCCGCGGATGATTCGTTTTGCCCGCCGTTTCCTGCGCAATCCGGCGCCGCAAGCCGCCGCATGACCGGCCACCTCACACCGCCCGCGGCCGACCGCACGCGATGAAGCTCCTACCGATCCTTGCCGCCGTCATTGGCGTGACGGCGGTGGTGGCGTTTGTCGGCTATTTCGGGGCCGGCGCCGTCATTCATTCGCTGCTGGCGGTTGGGGCGCTCGGCTTCGCGGCGATCTGCGCGATTCACCTCGTACTGACCGCGCTGATGGGGCTGGGGTGGCGCGCCCTGCTGCCGGGAGTACCGCCGGGGCAGGTGATCTGGGCCCGGCTGGTACGTGATTCCGGCTCCGAGGCCTTGCCGCTGTCGCAGGTCGGCGGCTATGTGCTCGGCGCCCGTGTGCTGGCATTGGCCGGCGTGTCTGGCACCAATGCGGCGGCCAGCACGATCGTCGACGTAACCCTCGAATTTGTCGCCCAGCTTGCCTTTACCGCCCTTGGCCTCGCCTGCCTGATCCAGCTGCAGCCAGACACCGCCCTCAAGCTGCCGGCCCTCCTCGGGCTCGCCGCCGCCGGCCTCGCGGCGGTGGCGTTTGTCACGGTGCAGCGGCGCGGCCACAATCTTGTCGATCGCATCGCCCGCATTCTCGGCAGCGGCTGGGCCGAGCGCAGCGCCGCCGGCGCCGCCGCCTTGCACGCCGCGATCGCCCGCGATCTATCGCAGTCCGCCGCGCCTCTGGATCAGCGGCGGGCTGCATTTGGTGTGCTGGATCGCCAGCTCGGCCGAGGTCTGGCTTGCGCTGGTCTTTGCCGGCGAGCCGCTATCGTTTGGCGCGGTGCTGGCCATCGAAAGCCTGGTCTATGCCAGCCGCACCGCGGCGTTCGTCGTGCCCAATGCGGTCGGCGTGCAGGAAGGCGCCTATCTGCTGCTTGGTGCCAGCTTTGGCCTTTCGCCCGACATGGCGCTCGCCTTGTCGCTGCTCAAGCGCGCGCGCGACCTCGCGATCGGCGTCCCGGCGCTGGCGGTGTGGCAAATCGTCGAAAGCGGGCGCTGGCTGCGCCGCCGTGCCGTCCGCCCGCCGCTGATCGACGCGCCGGATTAGCCCGCCCTAAGCCCGCACCGCGCCTCCATTGCCGGCATCGCGCGCGAATGGCAAGTTGGGTGCCGCTGTTACACGGGAGTGTGTTCGCCAATGCCGCTGCCGGTCCGATGCGCGCTCTTCGCGCTCGCCGTGTTGTGCTGGCCGGCGGCGGCGCATGCTGACGGTGTGATCTACCGGGTGGCAGGGTGCGGCAGTTACCTGTTCGTCTCGACCCCGAACGGCTACTCGGTGCTGACCGGTGACGGTTTCTCCGGCCTCAAGGAGGAGGATGCACTGACCGGCGATCTCGATAGGATCGGGATGCCGATGCTGTTCGACCGGACCGCCGGGCGTTCCGTATTTGCTCAGGTCGTCGACCGCCACCTGACGCTTCCCGAAATCACCCAGCGGATTGCGGTGCGCTGCCGGGCGCCCCTCGCTGACGCGATGACCTCGGGCTCGGTGTCGCGTGCGACCAATTGCGGCAACAAGATTTTCGTCAACACGCCGCAGGGCTACACGGTGATGGTGCAGATCAGCGGGGGCACGATCGCCGAGGGGGATATCCTCAGCGGCAATTTCAACAAGCCCGGGCGGGCAAACGTGACGGATCGGCAAACCGCCATGTCGATGGTCGTTTTCGTGCAGGATCTGTGGCTGTCGAAAACCGCCGCCGACCGCAAAATGGCGACCGCCTGCCGCAGCTGACCGGCGCAGGGGAAGGGGTACGCGAAGGACGCCAAGGATACGCAAAGAACGCGAAGGTGCTGTGCGAGCGCGTAGCGCTCATCAATTCTTGCAGCGTCAGGCTTTTGAAGGCGCTTCGCGCCAAGTGATACGCCATCGCGTCCTTTGCGTATCCTTGGCGTCCTTCGCGTACCCTACCCCTTCCCCGAAATCAGCCGCCGAAAGCGGGGATGCCGGTTTGGGCGCGGCCGAGGATCAGCGCGTGGATGTCGTGCGTGCCCTCGTAGGTGTTGACGGTTTCCAGGTTCATCAGATGGCGGATGACGTGGAATTCGTCGTGGATGCCGTTGCCGCCATGCATGTCGCGGGCGAGACGGGCGACATCGAGCGCCTTGCCGCAATTGTTGCGCTTCAGCATTGAGATCGCTTCGGGCGCCGCCTTGTCTTCATCCTTGAGGCGGCCGAGGCGCAAACAGGCGGTCAGGCCGAGGGTGATTTCGGTCTGCATATCGACGAGCTTTTTCTGGATCAACTGGTTGGCGGCGAGCGGCCGGCCGAACTGCTTGCGGTCCATCGTGTAGGTGCGCGCCGCGTGCCAGCAGAACTCGGCGGCGCCGAGGGCACCCCAAGCGATGCCGTAACGCGCGTTGTTGAGGCAGGAAAACGGCCCGCGCAGCCCCTTCACGTTCGGCAGCAGGTTTTCCTCGGGCACAAACACGTCGTCCATGACGATTTCGCCGGTCGCCGAGGCACGCAGGCTGAACTTGCCCTCGATCTTCGGCGCTTTCAGCCCCTCCATGCCCTTTTCGAGGATAAAGCCGCGGATCACCCCGTCTTCGGTCTTGGCCCACACCACCATCACATCGGCGATCGGCGCGTTGGTGATCCACATCTTGCTGCCGCGCAGCAGGTAGCCGCCCTGCACGCCCTTGGCGCGGGTTTCCATGCTGCCGGGGTCGGAACCGTGATTGGGTTCGGTCAGCCCGAAACAGCCGACCCATTCGCCGGTCGCCAGCTTCGGCAGGTATTTCTGGCGCTGCTCCTCGGTGCCGAAATCCCAGATCGGGTACATCACAAGGCTCGACTGCACGCTCATCGCCGAGCGGTAGCCGCTATCGACGCGCTCGACCTCGCGCGAGACCAGCCCGTAGGACACATAATTGACGCCGGCGCAGCCATAGCCTTCGATCGTCGAGCCGAGAAAACCGAGTTCACCCATCTCGTTCATGATCTCGCGGTCGAACCGCTCTTCGCGCGCCGCGGTCAGCACCCGCGGCATCAGCTTTTCCTGGCAATAGGCGTGCGCGCTGTCGCGGATCAGCCGCTCTTCCTCGGTCAGTTCCGCGTCGAGCAGCAGCGGGTCGGCCCAATCGAACGAAGCCGGGCGGGAAGTACCGGGTGTTGCACTCATTGCAGTTCACTCATTTCGGTCGGCCATGACGAGACAGCAGCGACGCTAGAACGCGACGTCGTCGCCGCCCTTTAGCGCGAGCAGGGAGCGGGCCTCGTCGGGGGTGGCGATTTCAAGTGACAGGTTTTCGAGGATCGTGCGGATGCGTGTCACCTGATCGGCATTACCCTGCGCCAATTGCCCCCGGCCGAGCCACAGCGAGTCTTCGAGGCCGACCCGGACATTGCCGCCCATGATCGCGCCCATCGTCACAAACGGCATCTGGTGCCGCCCGGCGGCTAAAATCGACCACGCGTAATCATCGCCGAATAATTTGTCGGCGATGCGCTTCATGTGCATCAGGTTTTCGTGGTCGGCGCCGATGCCGCCGAGAATGCCGAAAATCGTCTGGATGAAAAACGGCGGCTTGATCAGCCCGCGATCGACGAAATGCGCCAGATTGTAGAGATGCCCGACATCGTAGCATTCATGCTCGAACCGGGTGCCGCACTCCTCGCCGAGCCGCTTGATGACCTTTTCGATGTCGGCAAAGGTGTTGCGGAAGATGAAGTCGCGGGTCATTTCGAGAGCCTGCGGCTCCCACTCGTATTTCCATTCCTTGTAGCGGTCGAGCATCGGGTAAAGCCCGAAATTCATCGACCCCATGTTCATCGAGCACATTTCCGGCTTGGCCCGCAGCGGCGCCGCCAGCCGCTCCTCCAGCGTCATGCCGTGGCCGCCGCCGGTCGTGATGTTGACGACCGCATTGGTCGCCTGCTTGATCCGCGGCAGAAACTGCATGAACACGTCGGGGTCGGGCGTGGGCCGGCCGTCTTTCGGATCGCGCGCATGCAGATGCAGGATCGAGGCGCCGGCTTCGGCGGCGGCGATCGCATCGCGCGCCACCTCGTCCGGGGTCAGCGGCAGATACGGGCTCATCGTCGGCGTGTGGATCGACCCGGTGACCGCGCAGGTAATGATGACCTTGCTCTTCAACGGCATGGCCCGCCTCCCTCAAATGATCGGGAAGCTATAGTTAGCCGGGCGCGGCCGGGCAATGAATTCCCTCTCCCGCACCGCGGGAGAGGGTGGCCGCGGGCGCCAGCACGCGGACGGGTGAGGGTCTTTTAGCGGCACCACCCTCACCCGTCTCGCTGCGCTCGCCACCCTCTCCCGCGGTGCGGGAGAGGGGAATATCAGCCGTGGAGGCGGATGAATTCCTGGACCTTCGGGTAGATCTCGGTTTGCCAGCGGCGGCCGTTGAACACGCCGTAATGACCGACGCGCGGTTGCAGATGATGCGCGTGTTTGGCCGGCGGCAGGTTGCGGCAGAGGTCATGCGCCGCGACGGTCTGGCCGACAGCGCAGATATCGTCGCGCTCGCCTTCAACGGTCAGCAACGCGGTGCGGCGGATGGCGCCGGGATCGACGGTTTCGCCGCGCACCTGAAAGGTGCCGCCCGCCAGGGCTTCGCGCTGAAACACCCGGTCGATCGTCTGCAGATAGAACTCCGCCGGCAAATCCATCACCGCGCTGTATTCGTCGTAGAACGAGCGGGTCGCGGCGAGGCCGTCGCAATCACCTTCGGCCAGCTGGCGGAACATCTTCCAGTGCGCCGAGACATGCCGGTCGAGGTTCATGCTGATGAACCCGGCGAGCTGCAGAAAGCCGGGATAGACACTGCGGAACGCACCGGGATAGCGAGCCGGGACCGTCGTAATGACCGTCCGCTCAAACCAGCTGAGCGAATGCGAATGCGCGAACTTGTTGACCTCGGTGGGGTTTGCCGAGGGGTCGATCGGCCCGCCCATCAGCACCATCGAGGCCGGTTGGCACGGATCGTCTGCCGCCGCCATCAGTGCCACCGCCACCAATACCGGCACCGAGGGCTGGCACACCGCCATCACATGCGCGCCCGGCCCGAGGCAGTGGAAGAAGTCGATGACCAGCTCGATCATGTCGTCAAGCTCGAACCGGCCCAGGCCCAACGGCACATTGCGGGCGTTGACCCAATCGGTCAGGTACACGTCATGGTCGGCGAGCGCGGTTTCGACCGTGCCGCGCAGCAGCGTCGCGAAATGACCGGATAACGGTGCCACAACCAGCAGCTTCGGCTGGTCGAGCGGCACCGCCTTGCGAAAATTCACCAGCCGGCAGAATGGCGTGACCAGCACCGCCTCTTCGGTCACCGCCACCGGGGCGCCATCGACCATCACGCTGGTGATGCCGAAGGGCGGGTGCTCGTGGGTGATACGGGTGTGAGAGAACAGGTTCAGCGCGGCGGCGGTGTTGCGCACCAGCGGCAGGCCGCCCAGCACCGGCCACGACTGGTCGAGCACTTGCTGTGCCGCTTCGGCAAAAAAACGCATCGGGGCCAGGACATCGCACTGCGCTTGATAGGCGTCGTAGAGCATTGTTCCTCGTTCGCGACGGCCAGTGTTGTTGGGGCCAAATGTGGCCCGTGTCGCCATCACCTTATGTGGCGCTGCGATAAAGGTAAATCAAAGGATTAGGGAGGCTGCTTCGGCGGTGCAAAATTTCGTCGCTGATCTCAGCGGGGCGGCGCGGCGACGCCGCCACGCAACTCATGCACGACGACGCCGAGACGGCGCGGCGGCGGCGCCAGCCAGAGCGGGTGCGCAAGCCCGGTCGCGATGTCGCTTTCACCGGCCTGCCAGCGCCGCAGCATCGCCTCCGGCGAGAAATCGGCCGCCTTTCCGGCGAGTTCGTCGGCATTGCCCTCGTGCACGAGGTGCAGGATGGTCATCGTCGCCTCGCTCGCCTCGGCGAGGCATTTGCGGATATCGGCGTCGCCACGCATCGCCACCGGCACGCGTTCGCCGAGCAGTGCGATCATCCGGCGCAGATCGTGGTTGCGCCGCAATGCCGCGATCTCGCGCGCCGAGCGGCTGACGCCGCCGCGGCCGCCCGGCACCGGGTCGTAACCGTCAATCACAAAGCAGAGCGTATCGGCCGGACGCGCATCATCGAGCGCGGTCACCGACACGGCGCTGCCGCCGTAACGCTGATTGTCGATAACGGTTGGCGGCATGCCTGGCAGCGCCGTGCTCGCCAGGACGTGATCGACGTCGATCACGTGACGGTCATTGTCGAAATAGGTTTCGGCGCCGCTCAGCAGGTTGACCGCACCGAGCACGATGCGTACCGCACCGGAATTGACCCGATCGAAATCAACGACCGAGCCCACCAGTTCGCGCAGTTCGTCGGGGTGCATGCGCGGCTTTTCGCGCGACGGCGCAACGTCGTCGCCCGCGCCGGGACGCCGCCCGGCAGCCCATTGCCGCAGCCGCCGCCTGACCGGACCGTCGCTCTGTGACGCGACGCGGCGGCCGAGTTCCTGCCAGAACTGGCGTAGACGGAAGATGCGTTCATGCGGCAGGTTGCCGGCAATGATGGCCGCGTTGACCGCGCCGATCGCGGTGCCGGCGATCCAGTTCGGCCGCACCCCGCAATTCTCCAGCGCCGCATAAGCTCCCGCCTGATAGGCGCCGAGGGCCGAGCCGCCCGACAAAACGAGCGCGATCCGGTCGAAACGAGCCAGGCTCTTGTCGGATCGCGCGCGCGCCAAACTCCGCACTCCCGCCGTTCTTATGCTGAACCGGCTCTCATCATAGGAGGTCGCCGACAAGGGTCCAGTGTCGAAACGTCCGGGGCGCTATTTCTGCGCCGCGGTTGACACCGCGGGCACAGCAGCGAGGAAAACCGCGATCGCATGGCGGTCGTCATCGTTAAGACGGGCAGTGTTTTTAACGATCTCGACCATGCCGCCGCCGACCTCGTCAAAATCCGGCGTCTTGCCGTCACGCAGCACGGTGACAATGTCGTCCTCGCTCCAATTGCCGATGCCGCTCTTGCGGTCGGAGGTGATGTTCGGCGCCTTTTTGCCCTCGCCGACCGGCGGCGCGCCGGCGAGAAACCGGGCGGGGTCGGGCGCGCCGAGCCAGGTCCGCGGCGTGTGGCAATCACCGCACCGGCCGATTGTCGCAACAAGATAGGCGCCGCGGTTCCAGGTTGCGTCTTTCGCGCGGTCGGGTTGCCAGGCGCCGGGCAGCGGCGTCGCGAATACCGCCACGGCCCCGCGCGCGCGGGCGATCAGCGCGGTCGATCCCGGGCCTTTGCCGTCGGCCCGCGGCACCGGCGGCAGGCTGTCGAAAAACGCCTTCAGGTCGGCGAGGTCACGGTCGCTGAGCCCGTTATAGGCCGCGAACGGAAAGGCCGTGACATAGTGGGAATCGTCGGGCGCGATGCCCCAGCGCACCGCCCGGGTGAAGTCGGCGAGGCTCCAGCCGCCGATGCCGGTGGCGCGGTCGGGCGTCAGATTGGGTGTCGGGATGGTTCCGAACACGGTCGCGAGGACGCGACCGCCGGCATAGGGCTTGCCGCCATGTTCGCTATCGGTGTGGCAGGCGTCGCAGCCCGCCGCCGCGGCGAGATAGGCGCCGCGCGCGACAGCATCAGACTCCGCGGCCACGGCCATCGAGCCAAGGACCACCGAGCCAAGCGCGACGGAAAGCGCGGCAGCCAGGGCTGCCGTCAGCCCCGGCCGCCGATGCGGATCAGATTTTTTCGCGATACGGGGTATGGCAGCCGCCACACCCAGCCTTGCCCATGTCGCCAAACGCCGCCTCGATTGCCGCCTTGTCGCCACCCTTGACCGCGGTCGCAAGCGCCTGCGCCTTTTCGAACGCGTTCTTGTCGGCAGCCTGGAATTTGTCCCATTCGGTCCAGATCGCCGGCTTGGCGCCGGATTTTCCGGGGAACTCGGCCATGCCCGTCTTCGGCGGGAACCAGGTTCGGGATTTGCGGGATCGACTTGACCAGTCCGTCAGCGCCGGTCTGCGCCGCGGCGAGGTCGCCCTTGCCGTCGATAAAGGCCTTGACGGCGCCCAATTCCTTGCCCTGCTCCTTCATCGCCGCCTGGCGGTCCTGGACGATTTTCATCGCGTCCTGCGCCTCGGCCGGAGCGGCGGCAAAGCCGACGAAAGCCACGGCAACCGCACCTAACGCCAGCATGATGCTCGACTTCATCTACCCACTCCGAATGCGACACTCTATGCGGTTACAGTAGGAATCGCCGCGAGTTACACGCAACCGCCGGCTTCCGCCCTCGCGATTATGTGATCGGTATCTCGATATGCGTCTTGAAGCCCGGGCGCTCTTGCAGCCGCTCGTACCACGCGTGCAGGTTCGGCAGATCTGGGACGCTCGATCGGGAAGTTGAACCAGCGATAAATCTGCGTGCCGAGCACGATTTCGGCGAGGCTCAGCGCGGCGCCACCGAGATACCGCCGGCCCTTCAATTCGTCCTCGACGATCTCCCAGGCGGCGAGCGCCTGGCGGCGCGCGCCTTCGATCGCGGCTTGGTCGCGGGTTTCCGGGGTCGAGCGGACCAGCCCGAACAGCAGCCGCCCCATCGGCGCCACCGATCACCGCGAGTTGCCAGTCCATCCAGCGCTCGACATGCGTGCGCTCGCCCGGATCGCGCGGGTAGAGCCGCCCGCCGCCCGGGCGGGTGGTGCACAGATAGCGGCAGATCGTGTTCGATTCCCACATGATCAGGTCGCCGTCCTTGACCGTCGGCACCAGCCCGTTGGGGTTGAGCCGGAGGTATTCGGGGTCGCGGTTGCCGCCGAACGGGCCTCCGACATCGAGCCGCTCATACGGCAGATCGAGTTCGGCGCAGCACCACAGCACCTTTTGCACATTCGACGAGGTCGAGCGTCCCCAAATCTTCAGCATCGCCACCACCATCAAATCCAGGCATTTAACGACGCGGTATGGAGCCTGAGTTCGCCGGGGAGTGCAACCGCGACGCAGACCGCCAATATTAGGTGCCGCATGCCTGCTTATACCCCCATTGGCCATAGCCACGCTGCCCATCGCCACGCTGCCGGTTGCCGCATGAACCGCTTGTTGCTCAGTCTGGTCCTCTTACTGCTGGGAACCGCCGCGGCCGGCGCGAGCCAGCAAGGCGTCGTCGCGACCCGCAACTGGAAGGCGATGGACGAATGCGCCCGGCAGGCGCACGTTGCCTTCCCGGATTTCACGGCCGATTCGAACGCCAAGCGTGAGACCGCGCTCAAAAACTGCCTCGAAGGCCAGAATTTGCCGCCCCGTGCCCCGCTGTCGCCGCCCCAATAGGCATTGAGAGTAGGCATTGGGAGACGAGAGCGCGCGATCGCTGGTCGTCGATCTCGACGGCACCCTGGTGCGCACCGACACGACCCTGATGAGCCTGCGGCTCCTGTGCCGCCGGCCGTTAACGCTGCTGCACCTGTTGCCGACATTGTTGCGGGGCCGCGCAGTCTTCAAGGCACGATTGGCCACCGCCGCGCCGCTCGATGCGCGACGCCTCGCCTACCACCGCCCGCTGCTTGCCTATTTGCGTGAACAACGCGGCGCCGGCCGCCATCTCGTGCTCGCCACCGGCGCCGACCGCCGCACCGCCGACATGGTGGCCCGCCACCTCGCCCTGTTCGACACGGTGCTTGCCTCCGACGGCCACACCAACCTGACCGGCACCGCGAAACTTGTGGCGATTAACGAGACGCTCGGCGGCGCTCCCTTCACCTATATCGGCAACAGCGCCACGGATTTGCGCGTCTGGTGCAGCGCCGCCGGCGCGGTCTGCGTTAACGCCCGCCCCGGTGTCATCCGCGCCGCCGCGAAACTGACCGATGTCGAACGGGTGTTTCCACCCGACAAATAGGCACCATTGCCGCTTCAACATCATCGGCCCTGAGACGCAAAGCGGTTATACTGACCGCCAAACGATCAGGTGGGCGGGGGGGGTCTGTGTGCGTGTGGAAACGACCTGTGTCAGTGCCGACGATCGTGGCGGCAGTCTTGTCTGAACTTCGAGCACAGGGTCGCTAGGTTTGGCACACGCGGCAAGGCACCGCCTCCGATGATCGACGCGGATATGTCCCTGCCGATCGTCGAGCGCTACCTCGTCAATTACGGCCGGGCGCTGATGTTCTTCGCCGGCGGGTTGGCAGGAGCGTTCGTGCTCCAGGTCTGGGATACCCGCGTCACGCTGTTCGCGTTCTATGCCGCGGTGGTCGGCAGCGCCTGGCTGGGGATCGGGCCAGGATGCCTGGCGATCGTCCTGTCGGTCGTTGCGGTGCAGTATTTTTTCACCCCGCCCGGCTGGGGTTTTGACGTTCTGCCACAGGACGTGCCGTTTCTCGTGACGTTCATCGCCTGTGCGGTCCTGAGCTTTGCCTGGTCGTCGCAGCGGCGGCGCGCCGAACGCGATCTCGAATCGGCCCGCGCCTCACTCGAGGAAGTCGTGCAGCAGCGCACCGCCGAACTGGTGCATGCCAACGAAGCCCTGCGCGCCGAGATGGCTGAGCGGCAGGCCGCAGAAGCCGAGTTGCGCGAAACCGAGGCCAAACTCGCGCGCAGTCTGCGCCTGTCGACCGTTGCCGAACTGACGGCCTCGATCGCGCACGAGATCAACCAGCCGCTGGCGGCGATCGTCGCCAATGCCGGCGCCTGCATGCGGTTTCTCGGCAGACAGCCCGCCGCGCTCGACGCGGCCCGCGAGGCCGCCGGCTGCATTGTCAGCGACGGCACCCGCGCCGGCGACGTGATCGCCCGCATCCGCTCGCTGCTGATAAAGCAGCCGGCGCTCCCGGAGCGGCTGGATGTCAACGAGGTCATCCGCCAGGGGCTGGCTCTGGCGCGCGGCACCTTCGACCGGCAGGACATCTCGGTTGACACCGACCTCGCGCCCGACCTGCCACGGATGATGGCTGACCGGGTGCAGTTGCAGCAGGTTTTCCTGAACCTGATCGTCAACGGCGTCGAGGCGATGGCCGGGGTGAGCGACCGGCCGCACCGGCTGACCGTGCGATCACGCCCTGTCGCGGCCGACCAGATCGAAATCACCTTCACCGATGCCGGGATCGGCCTCAACCCGGCCAAGATCGACAAGATTTTCGACAGCTTCTACACCACCAAGCCCGACGGGATCGGTATGGGCCTGTCGATCAGCCGCTCGATCGTCGAAGCGCACGGCGGCACACTATCCGCCGCCGGCGCCACCCCCGAGGGCGCCATCTTTACGATCACCCTTCCGCTGCACGGGGTTTCCTATTGAACGCCGGGTTTCTTATTGAACGCCGGGTTTCATATTAAATGCCGGCCGCAACTTCACTGCGCGTTTGCCTTGTGTCATCAGTCGATCGAGGCGAGAGCTTCCGGGTCGCGGATCACGATCGTACCTTTTTCGATCGCGATCAGCCCGGCGCGCTTCATGTCCTGCAGGTGCTTGTTGACGCTTTCGCGTGAGCCGCCGACCAGTTCGCCGAGTGCGCGCTGCGAAATTTTCAGGGCGACCGGGCGGGTCGTTGGCGTGTCCTGGCTGCTTTCCTCGGCGAGGCGCAACAACACCTTGGCGATGCGCGCCTCGAGGTCGAGAAAGGCGAGGTCCTCGACCTGCTCGTTGGTGCGGCGCAGGCGCTCGCACAGCACGATCAGCATTTCGATGCACAAATCCGGCCGGCGTTCGAGCAGCCCCAGCAGCGAGCGGCGCGGCACCACCAGCAATTCGCACTCGGTCATCGCGGTCGCGTCGGCGGTGCGCTCCTTGCCGTCGAGCAGCGCGATTTCGCCAAACACATCGCCGTCGCGCATCACGGTCAGCACGACCTGGCGACCGTCCGGCGATGGCACGGTTATCGCTATGCGGCCCTTGATGACCGCCATCATGCTGCTGCCGGGGTCTCCCTTGGCGAAAATATGGTCGCCTTCTCCATGACGCGCGACCGACGCATAGCTGAGGATTTCATCGACCTCGTTGTCGGCGAGACGCGAAAAAATATGGCTGCGCCCCAGGACCTGTCGTTGAGATGATCCATACATTTAACGCCCTCCGCAGCAGACGCCTGGCGACCGAGCCCGCGCCCTGCACCTGCCATGCCTGTTTTCGGTCCGCCCGATGCCGGCTCGCTATCGCCAGCCATAACGGTACAGGATTAAATCCTGTCAGGCTGGCGCTTTCCTGAATAGCCTCGCGAATTCACGATGGGTTTATCGCTGCAAGGTTGCCATGACGATACCGGGTCTGGCACGAATCGCTACGGCACGGTAGCGAAAAGCATGAATGTCATCAGCCGCATCATCGCCGGGGCCCGCGAATTATCTTTTGGCGGGCCGCTCGGCGCCCTTATCGACCGCACCGCCCGGTTTCTGCCCGGGCGGCTCGGGCGGCGTGCCGGCTATATCCGATCTCCCCGCGCGGCCGACAGCGTCGCGTTTACGATCGCCGTCATCGCGCTGGGCGCCAAGATGGCGAAAGCCGATGGCGTTGTCAGCCGCGACGAGGTGGCCGCCTTCCGCGAGGTGTTCCAGGTGCCGCCGGGGGAAGAGGGGCATCTGCGGCTGGTGTTCGACCTGGCGCGCAAAAGCACCGCCGGGTTCGAGAGCTATGCCCGGCAGGTCGGCCGGCTGTTCGCGGGCCAGCGCGCCGTGCTCGAAGACCTGCTCGGCGGCCTGTTCTATATCGCGCTGGCGGATGGCCGGCTGTGCGCCGCCGAGGAAGCCTATCTGCGCGAGGTGGCGCGCCATTTCGGCGTCGACCCCGCCGATTATGCCCGGATACGTGCCGCCTTTGCCGGGACCGCCGGCGAGCCGGAGGACAGCGAGGACCCGCATGCGGTGCTGGGGGTCGCGACCGACGCCACGCTCGGCGAAATCCGCGCGGCCTACCGGCGGCTGGTCCGGGCGCACCACCCGGACCTCGCGGTGGCGCGTGGCCTGCCGGCCGATGGCGTGGCGCTGCGCCAATGACCGGATCGCCCGGATCAACGCGGCGCGCGACCGGCTGCTGAGCAACCGGCCGGATGCGGCAGTCACGCCCGGCAGGGCCGCCGACGCGCGAAGCGGAGGCCGAAGAGGTGCCACCGGAGGTGCAGAACGCATGACCGGGCTGAGCTTCCGCGAGCGCCCGTCGCCGAATCACGGCAGCCGCGGCGAGGCGCCCAACATCAAGCCGATCAACATGCTGGTGCTGCACTACACCGGCATGCCGAGCGCCGCGGCGGCGCTCGACCGGCTGTGCGACCCGGAGGCGAAGGTCAGTTCGCATTACCTCGTCGAGGAAGACGGCAGCGTGTGGCGGCTGGTGCCGGAGTTGCGACGGGCCTTTCACGCCGGGGTGTCGTGCTGGCAGGGTGAACGCGATCTGAATGACGTCTCGATCGGCATCGAGATCGTCAATCCCGGCCACGAATGGGGCTATAGGCCTTTCCCGACGTTCAGATGGCGGCGGTCGAGGAATTGTGCCGGGACATCCTGTCGCGTCACCGCATCCCGGCGGACCGCATCGTCGGTCACTCCGACATCGCGCCGGACCGCAAATCCGACCCCGGCGAGTTGTTTGACTGGACCCGGCTTGCCCGCGCCGGGGTCGGACTGTGGCCGCCGCCACCGCCCGAGCAGGCGAGCCGCCGCGGTCGTGGCATCGGCGTCGTGCAGCGCGCCGCCGCGCTGTCCGACCTGTCACGCATCGGTTATTGCGTGACCGTCGGCGCCGAGCAGATCGCGGTTGCCGCCTTCCAGCGCCGCTTCCGCCCCGAGCGCTGGGACGGCCTGCTCGACACGGAAACCTGCGTCCGCCTCGTCCAACTGCGCCAGACCGTCGAAGTGACTCAGGCGGTCCGCGCCGCAGCCCGCCGCACCTTGCGGTTTAATTAAAAACGGTATTCGATCAGATGGAGTTGCGGGTCCGCGTCATGCGAAAGCGGGGACCCATGCTCCAACAACTCGAAGGCCGTCCGGTGGGTCCCTGCTTGCCGCAGGGACGACAACAGCTTTTGTGAACGTCGCCCGCCGCCGGGCCGGCGCCTATCGATCGCCGGGGCTTGCGATCGCCGGACCTGCCGACAGCAGCGGCCGGCTTCAGTACGAGTATTCCTCGTAGACGCGGTTGATGTCGCCGCCCCAGCGGGTGCGGAAATCTTCGAGCAGTTCTTCGGCCGGGGTGCGGCCGGAGCCGGCGATCGCGAAGAGCGGGTCGAGGAAATGCGTCTCGTCCTCGCCGCGAGCTGTCGCGGCGGGCCCGGCGATGCAGCCCTTCGCGGGCGATTTCGAGCATTTCGAGGGCGATGTCGCGCAAGGTGCGGCTGCGAAGCGGGGTCGCGAGGCCGATCCGCGGCACGTCGCGGCGCATTCTCTCGCGCTCCTCCGCGGTCCAGTCGGCAATCAGGTCGCAGGCCGCGTCGAGCGCCGCGGTGTCGTAGAGACAGGCCGACCCATAGGGCCGGCAGGGCGCACAGCCGCCGCCACGGCCCGCCGTCGGCGCCGCGCATTTCGAGGAATGTCTTCAGCCGACCTCGGGGAAGGCCGTCGTCATATGGTCGGCCCAATCGCCGATCCGCGGCGATCTCGCCGGGCAATGCCGGCAGCCTGCCGGCCAAGAAATCGCGAAAGGACTGCCCGCTCGCATCGATGTACCTGCCGTCGCGGTAAACGAAATACATCGGCACATCGAGCATGTAGTCGACGTAACGCTCGAACCCGAAGCCCGGCTCGAAGACAAACGGCAGGGTGCCGCAGCGGTCGGGGTCGGTATCGGTCCAAATCAGGCTGCGATGGCTGAGATAGCCCGGAGGGCCGGCCCTCGACGAACGGCGAATTGGCGAACAGCGCCACGGCGACCGGCTGCAAGGCGAGGCTCACCCGGAACTTTTTCACCATGTCCGCCTCGGACCGGTAGTCGAGGTTGGTTTGCACGGTGCAGGTGCGCAGCATCATGTCGAGGCCGAGCCGGCCCTTCTTCGGCATGTAATCGCCCATGATCCGATAGCGCTGCTTCGGCATCCACGGGATGTCCTCGCGCGCGCCATTTCGGGTCGAAGCCGAGCCCGAGCATGCCGAGGCCCAGCTCGTCGCACACCTCGCGCACCTGGCGCAGGTGCTCGTGCACCTCGTCGCAGGTCTGATGCAGCGTCTCGAGCGGCGCGCCGCTCAGCTCGAATTGTCCGCCCGGCTCGAGGGTGATCGAACATCGGGCGTCGTTGGTCAGCGCGATCGATGTTGCCGTTCTCGACGATCGGCTTCCAGCCGAACCGGGTCATCCGCGGAGCACCGCGCCGATCCCGTCCGGGCCCTCATAGGGGACGCGGCGCAGATCGGAGCGGCGGAAGACGAACTTCTCGTGCTCGGTGCCGACCCGCCATTCCGCGGGTGGCTTGCACCCGGCTTCATGGGATGCTCGACGAGCTGCCGCTTGTCGGCGATCGGCGCTCCAGGCGAGCTCGGCGTGGTCGTCATTCTCGGCAGCACTCCAGCGGTAACGTAGCGGCAGCCTCGCTAAGAACTCGTTCAATCAACGCATTCGGCAAGCGCGATCAACGGGTCCGGACGCGGCGCCAGTCGCCGCGCACTGCTTGGAACACCGCGACTGCCGCGAGCGCGGCAGTCTCGGCGCGCAATACCCTCGGGCCGAGCGCGACGCGGGCGTAACAAAGGAGAGTTTGCCGAGAGCGTCAAGCTCCGTTTCCTCGAAGCCACCCTCGGGACCGACGAGAATGCCGCCGCTGGCCCGATCGGCGGTCCGCGCGGCTGCTTCGGCCGATCGGCTCTCCGCTGCCGCGCTCGTCGCATACCAGCAAGAGCCTCTCCGCCGGCCAGGCGGCGAGCAGCCGCTCGAGCGCGTTCCGGCGTTCGGCGATCTCCGGGACCGACAACCGCTCGCTCTGCTCGGCCGCTTCGATCGCATGCGCCCGCAACCGTTCGAGATTGACCCGCTCGACCTGGGTGCGCGCGGTCCATACCGGCAGCAAGCGCCGCGACGCCGAGTTCGGTTGCCTTCTCGACGAGCCAATCGAGGCGCGCCCGCTTGATCGGCGCGAAAGAAGCCACAGATCCCCTTCGGGCTCGGCCTGGCGCAGCCGGCATCTCGACCGTCAGCCGGCAGCTGCCCTTGCCGGTCTCCGCGATGCGGCACAGCCACTCGCCGTCCTCGCGCGTTGAAAGCGGCGACCACCGCCTTGCGGCCGAGCCGCAATACCGAGCGCAGGTGATGCGCCTGCCCAGCTTTGAGCTCGATCTCGCCGCCCGCCGAGAGATCGCCGGTGACGTAAAGGCGCGTGCAATGCGACGCTCGGACATTCTGCTATCCTTGAGCCGAAGAATCGATCGGTCGAGCATTACTATGAGCGTGGCAGGCCGGTTCCCCTTGCCCCCTCAGCGATGTGCACGCTGAGGCGTGAGAGGGCGAGTTCCGCCTTCGTCGATCCAAGCGACATCCGCCAAACTGACTGGGTCGGAGCGCTTCTGCCGGTCTGGAGCCGAGCCCTATGCCCGTCTGGCGCGGCTCGACCGGCCGATCGGGACCTGGCTCCTGCTGTTGCCGGGATGGTGGGGCATCGCGCTGCCGGCCCTCGCTGGCCCGACCCGGTCCTGCTGCTGGCCTTTCGCGATCGGCGCGGTGGTGATGCGCGGCGCCGGCTGCACCCTCAACGACATCGCCGACCGCCATTATCGATGCTCAGGTCGCGCGCACCCGGCTGCGGCCGCTGCCGAGCGGCGCCGTGTCGGTGCGCCAGGCGGCTGGTCTTCCTGCGGTCCAGCTGGCGGTCGGCGCCGCGGTGCTCTTCAGCCTGAACCGGACGAGCATCCTGCTCGGCTCGCGGTGCTCCTTCTGATCGGCACCTATCCCTTCATGAAGCGGGTCACCTATTGGCCGCAGCTGTTTCTCGGCCTCAATTTCAATTGGGGCGCGCTGCTCGGCTGGACCGCCGTGACCGGCTCGCTCGGTGGCCGTCGCTGCTGCTCTATCTGGGCGGCGGATGTTCTGGACGCTCGGATACGACACGATCTACGCGCACCAGGACAAGGAGGACGATGTCCTGATCGGCGTCAAATCCTCGGCCCTGGCGCTCGGGCGAGCGCAAACCCGGCCCTGGCTGTTCGTCTTCTATGCGGCCGCGCTGCTGCTGTGGGGCGCGGCGGGCGCGTGCGGCGGGGCTTGGCCTGATTCTGGGTCGGCGCTGGCCGCCGCGGCGTTGCAGCTGGCTGGCAGGCGGCACGGGTCGATGACCGAAGATCCGCTCGATTGCCTCGCCAAGTTCCGCTCGAACCGCTTCGGTCGGCTGGCTGCTGTTTGCCGGGATCGTCTCCGGCCAACTCCCTGACCGGCCCCGTGGACCCGCGCTGTTCGTCCGCCGGAACACGGCGATCGCGACGCCGCCGCTGGTGCCCGAGATCGCGCTCCATCTGGCGACGGAAATCACGCCGATCTGGCAGGCCACCGAGGACAGCCTGGCGCGCGGTTCGGTGCCGCCGCCCTACTGGGCCTTCGCCTGGGCCGGCGGACAGGCGCTCGCCCGCTATCTGCTGGACAATCCCGGGACAGTCGCGGGCCGCGAGGTGCTCGATTTCGGCTCCGGCTCGGGGATCGTCGCGATCGCGGCGGCGAAGGCCGGCGCCGACCGCGTGGCCGCTGCCGAGATCGATCCTTTCGCTGCCGCCGCGATTGCCCTCAATGCGCCGCTGAACAAGGTCGCGGTCAGCGTCGAGACTCGCGATCTGCTCGACCGTGCCGCCGCCGGCTGGGGCGTCGTGCTTGCCGGCGACATCTGCTACGAGCAGCCGATGTCGCCGCGCGCGGTCGCGCTGCTGCGCCGCACCGCGGCGCGCGGCCGGCTGGCGCTGCTTGGTGATCCCGGCCGCGCCTATCTGCCGCGCGAGGGCCTGGTCGAACGCGCCCGCTACCTGGTGCCGACCAGCCGCGAACTCGAAGACCGCGATTCCCGCGACGGCGTCGTGTGGCAGGTGTTGCCTAACGAATAATGCAGCCCGCCACCGCTTTCCCTCTCCGCCCCCGGGGTCCCCCGGTGGGGGCGAGGGATCAGGCCGTGTAGGCTGAGGGCGCCGCGGCGTTACTTCAGATCGGCGGCGGCAGCTTCGTAGGTCTTCAACACCTTGTCGGTCGTGGCCTCGATTTCGAGAAGTTTCACCGCGTAGCCCCACAGCGCGGCGGCGTAGCGCAATACCGAACGGCTGCTCTTTTCGTCGAGCAAGACCCCCTCATGCACATAATGCGCGAGGATCAGGCAGCGGTCGCCGGTCAGGTCGACATCGACCACCTGCACATCGGGCTCGCGCCGCGACAGATCGTATTGCTTCGACAGCGCGCTGCGGACGCGGCGGTAGCCGGCCTCGTCGTGGATCGCATCGACCCGCAACGCCGGCTTGCCGCTATCGTCGGCAATCTGGAACAGCCGGAAGTTGCGGATCACCGCCGGGCTGAGATATTGCAGGATGAAGCTTTCGTCGCGGTAATTCGCCCAGGCGTTGCGCAACACCCCGTAGGCGTCGCCGCAGCCAGCGATGTCGGGGAAAAACTCCCGGTCTTCGTCCTTCGGGTCGGTCGCAGATGCGCTGGATGTCGCTCATCATCGCAAAGCCGAGCGCATAGGGGTTGAGGCCGCTGAAACGCGGGTCGTCAAACCCCGGCTGGAACACGACACTCGAATGCGAATGCAGGAATTCGAGCATCGAGCCTTCGGTGATCAGGCCCTTGTCGTGCAGCCGGTTCATGATCTCGTAATGGACGAAGGTGGCGCAGCCTTCGTTCATCATCTGCAGTTGCTTTTGCGGATAGAAATACTGCGACACGTTGCGGACGATGCGGATCAGTTCGCGCTGCCAATCATCGAGCCGCGGCGCCCGCTTCTCGATGAAATACAGCAGGTTTTCTTCGGGCAGGCCGAGCTTGCGGCGGATCTCGCCGTGTTTGCGCCGCCTCCTCAAGCTCGTCCTCGTCCTTCAACGCGGTCGGAACCGTGCGCCACAAATCGTTGTAGGTCGCCTCGTCATGCGCCCGGCGATCTTCGGCGCGCTGGCGCTCCTCGGCGAGGTTGGGCTTGGACCGATGGGCGTAGCGGTTGACGCCGTGCTCCTTCAGCGCGTGCGCCGCGTCGAGCACCCGTTCGACCGCCTCGAGCCCGTACTTCTCTTCGCATTTCGACACGTAATCGCGCGCGAAGTCGAGATAATCGAGGATGCCGCCGGCGTCGGTCCACTGCCGGAACAGATAGTTGTTCTTGAAGAAATGATTGTGGCCGAAGGCGGCATGCGCCATGACCAGCGTCTGCATCGTCATGGAATTTTCTTCCATGATGTAGCAGATGCACCGGGTTTGAATTGATGACGATCTCGTAGGCGAGGCCCTGCAGCCCCTTGCGGTACAGCGTCTCGTGATAGGCGAAGCGCTTGCCGAAGCTCCAGTGCCGGTACATCAGCGGCAGGCCGACCGAGGCATAGGCGTCGAGCATCTGCTCCGAGGTGATGACCTCGATCTGCACCGGGTAGATGTCGAGCCCGAGTTCGTCGAACGCGATCTGCTCGATCGCCTCGTAGACCCGGCGCAGCGAGCCGTAATCCCAGTTGGGGCCGGTGAACAGCGGCATGTCCGCTTTGAGCTGTGCGACGTCCATACAGCGTGTTAAGCACGGACGCCTCCTTTGGCAAACAGTTCGTGGAACACCGAGAAGATCTGCGCCGGATCGCCGACCCGGCGCATCGCAAAATGCGGATGCGCCGGCGCCACTTCGCTGTAGGCCCGCCATAGATCGCTGTCGCGCGACAGCCCGGTCAGGCTGCCGCCCATGCCGTCGCCAACCTCGACATAGGCGAAATACTGGCACAGCGGCAATACCTCGCCGCCGAGCAGCGACACGCAGCGGCTCGCTGTCCGCGCCGTAATTGTCGCCGTCCGAGGCCTGCGCGCCGTAGATGTTCCAGCGGTCGGTCGGATAGCGGGCGCGGGCAATCTCCAGCATCTTTTCGAGCGCGGTCGAGACGACCGTGCCGCCGGTCTCGCGGCTGTAGAAGAACGTCTCCTCGTCGACCTCCTCGGCCGTGCTGGTATGGCGGATGAAGACGACGTCGACATGCCGGTAGCGCCGCACCAGAAACACGTGCAGCAGCATGAAGAACCGCTTGGCGAGGTCCTTCATCGCCTCGGTCATCGAGCCCGACACGTCCATCAGGCAGAACATGACCGCTTCGGTGTTCGGCCGCGGCACCCGCTCGAAGCGGCGGTAGCGCACATCGATCGGGTCGATATAGGGGATGATCTTGCTGCGGCGCTCGATACGTTCGAGTTCGAGTTCGAGCCGCGCGGTCTCTTCCTCGTCGCCGCGCGCGCGGGCTTCGTCGAGTGCGCCTGCGAAGGCTTCGATCTCGGCCAGTTTCGGCCGCCTCAGCGCGATCCGCCGCGCCATGCTGTTCCGCATCGTGCGCGGGATGCTGAGGTTGGACGGGTTGCCGGTGACGGTATAGCCGGCCCGCTGCAGGTCGACCGCGCGTATCCTTCAGGCTCTTCTTGACCAGGTCGGGGAGTTCGAGATCCTCGAAGAACATGTCGAGGAACTCGTCCTTCGACAGCGTGAACTCGAAGGCATCCTCGCCGCCGCCGTCCGGGCTGCCTTCGCGAGCCGCCGCGGCCCTCGCCGCCCTGCGGCCGCGGGATTTCGTCGCCCCGCACATATTCCTTGTTGCCGGGGACGACATGGTCGGTGCGGCCGGTGCGGCGGTTGTGGTGGAAGATCGGCTCGGTGATGCCGCGCGTCGGGATCGCGACCTTCTCGCCGTGCTCGACATCGGCGACCTTGCGCTTGCGCAAGCGCCTCCTGCACCGCCGACTTGACCTCGACCCGGGCGCGCGCCGAGAAACCGCTGCCGGTTGCTGAGGCTCTTGCCCTTCGGATTGGGTCGGCGATCGACAATGTTCATCGCAGCTGCCTCCAGCCGGTCAGGAGCATCGCCGTTACCCGGCCTTGTTCACCCGCATATACCACTCGACCAGCCGGCGCACCTGGCGCTCGGTGTAGCCGCGGTCGACCATCCGCTCGACGAAGTCGGCGTGCTTCTTCTCGGTGTCGGAGTCCTTCTTCGAGCCGAAGCTGATGACCGGCAGCAGATCCTCGACCTGCGAGAACATGCGCCGCTCGATGACCTCGCGCAGCTTTTCGTATGAGGTCCAGGACGGGTTGCGCCCGCCATTGGCGGCGCGCGCCCGCAACGCAAACTTGACGACCTCGTTGCGGAAATCCTTGGGGTTGGCGATGCCGGCCGGCTTTTCGATCTTCGAGAGCTCCTGGTTCAGCAGCTCGCGGTTCATCAGCTGGCCGGTGTCGGAATCCTTGTAGTCCTGATCCTCGATCCACGCGTCGGCATAGGCGACGTAGCGGTCGAACAGGTTCTGGCCGTAATCCGAATAGGATTCGAGATACGCCTTCTGGATTTCGTGCCCGATGAACTCGGCGTAGCGCGGCGCCAGTTCGGCCTTGATGAAGTTGAGGATACTTCTTCTCGGTCTCCTCGGGGAACTGCTCGCGCCAGATCGACTGCTCCAGCACGTACATCAGGTGGACCGGATCGGCCGCAATCTCCTGCGTGTCGAAGTTGAACGTGCCCGACAGCACCTTGAACGCAAACCGGGTCGAGATGCCGTCCATGCCTTCATCGACGCCGGCCGAATCGCGGTACTCCTGGGCGGATTTCGCGCGCGGATCGGTGTCCTTCAGGCTTTCGCCGTCATAGACCCGCATCTTCGAGTGCAGGTTCGAGTTTTCGTGCGCCTTCAGCCGCGACAGCACGCGAGAAGCGCGACAGAATATCCAGCGTCGACGGGGCGCAGGGCGCTTTCGACAACTCGCTGCTCTGCAGCAGCTTTTCATAGATCTTGCGTTCTTCGGTGGCGCGCAGGCAATACGGCACCTTGATCACCGAGATACGGTCGATGAAGGCTTCGTTGTTCTTGTTGTTCTTAAAGCTCTGCCATTCGGACTCGTTCGAATGCGCCAGGATGATGCCCTGGAACGGGATGCCGCCGATATTCTCGGTGCCGGCGTAGTTGCCCTCCTGCGTCGCCGTCAGGAGCGGATGCAGCATCTTGATCGGCGCCTTGAACATCTCGACGAATTCCATCAGCCCCTGGGTCGTCCGGTTGAGCCCGCCGGAGAAGGAATAGGCGTCGGGATCGTTCTGGCTGTACATCTCCAGCTTGCGGATATCGACCTTGCCGACGAGGCTCGCGACGTCCTGGTTGTTCTCGTCGCCCGGTTCGGTCTTGGCAACGCAGATCTGCTTCAGCCGCGACGGCTGCAGGCGGACGACGGTGAACTGGGTGATATCGCCGCCGAATTCGTCGAGCCGCTTCACCGCCCAGGGCGAGATCAGGCCGGTCAGACGCCGGCGCGGGATGCCGTAGCGCTTTTCCAGCTCCTCGCCCATCGTGATCGGGTCGAACAGCCCGAGCGGGCTTTCGAAGACCGGGCTGATCTCTTTGCCGGCCTTCAGCGCGTAAATCGGCTCCTTTTCCATCAGCAGCTTCAGGCGCTCGGCGAGCGACGATTTGCCGCCGCCGACCGGGCCGAGCAGGTAGAGCACCTGCTTGCGCTCTTCGAGCCCTTGCGCTGCATGGCGGAAGAAGCCGACGATCCGTTCGATCGTCTCTTCCATGCCGTAGAAATCTTCGAAACTCCGGATAGACCTTGATCGTCCGGTTCATGAAGATGCGCCCAAGGCGCGGGTCCTGGCTGGTATCGACCATGACCGGCTCGCCGATCGCCTTCAGCAGACGCTCTGCCGCGCCGGCGTAAAAGGAGGCGTCGTCGGAACAGGCGCGGAGATAGTCTTCCAGCGAGTATTCCACCTCGCGCCGGTTCTCGTAGAGGCGCGAGTAGAGCCCGAAGATGCCATCATCAAACCGCATTTTTCTCACCTCAATCGACAGCGTCGTCGACCGCAACAGTTTCCGATCGTTTACGCGGTAAACGACGGTGCGCTGAGAAAATTTCGCGTTCACCGACATATATTGCGTCGGGTGCGTAAATTTTCATCGGATCGCACCGAAACCCGTCCCCGGACACGGCCACCCCTTGGGTCGCAAGCCACCAACCCTGCGAACGCAACCACCATGCCAACACTTCTGTGGCAATTATGTGTTCGAGGGCTTGCCACGCGACAGGCCCATGCCATGCCGCGGGCGCCGGCTGAAGCGCCCAGCCTGCCTTGGTGTGTTATGGGAAACCAACAACATCTTGTGGCCCCCACTTGAGGTTCCCTCAGCATATATGATGTGTCCGCGAAACCAAGAATGCAATCGGCTGGCGATCGGACAGCACTGCGCGGCAACCCGAAAATCGCCCTGTTCGGCGGCCATAGCGGACAGGCCGTACAACCCGCCGGTAGATACTGCCCGGGCGTGCGTTACCTAACGGGCTGGCGCATGGTCTGTCGGCCGGCGGTTTCGCCGGTCCGTTCGGTCCCGCAACGCGCGACGCCGGATCACGCGCGAGCTGTTTCCTGTACAGACACGTTAGTCACCACCGCGTCAGCGAGTTCGGCCGCCAGACAGCCATAGCCGCGATCGGTCATGTGCAGCCCGTCCGGCCCGGTCAGCGGCGCCGCATCGGCCGGCTGCGCGTCCTGCCAGTGCCGCATCATCTCAAAGCGCCGCAACAGCCCGACATTGTCGCGCTTCGCGACGCCGGCGATCACCTGCTCCATCCGGGCGTAGCCCGGGCGGGCCAGCACACGCGGCGCGTATTGCATGTCCATCAGTACGACATCGCTGTCGCCCTGCCGGCGCAGTTGCGCCAGCCGCCTGCTCGATCAATTCCTCGTCAACCGCCATGTCGTCGCGCCGCAGGACCGCATTGGTCCCAACCTGCCAGATCACCAGGTCGGGGTGCTCAGCGAGCACGTCGCGGTCGAGCCGCGCCAGTTCCTCCGCCGCATCCTCGCCGCCCTTGCCCCGGTTGATGACGGCGAATCGCCGGTCTCGGAAAGCGCTGTTCAGTTCGGCCTCAAGCCGGCTCGGGTAGTTCATCTCCGGGGCACTGGCGCCGATCTCCTGCGGTCGAGGACGACCCGACCGCGACGATGGTCAGCGGCTGCCCGGCCGCCACGCGCGCCGCGACATGCGACAATGCGGGCTTGAGCATCGCCAGTTCGAGCGGCGCCGTGCAGGCGGCGGTCTGCGCGTTTGCGGGCGACGCGCCGGCGATCGGAGCGAGAAACAGCGCACCCGCCACCATACCGACGCAGCCTGACCACAGTGCCAGCCGCCGACCACATGCCGCCTGACCACATAATGTGCACCGTCATCGAATCGCCGTCCGAATAACCTGGGCAAGCGTCGGCCGATGCAATCATACACTTTGGCGGCGAGCCGGGCGCGTTCGTCTTCGGCCGTCTCGTCGAAGTTGAACATGTTCTGCTCGCTCCAGTACCGCATCATCGCATAGCGCGGAAAAACATAGATATCGTCGAGGTCGCCGATGCGATGGATCGTGTGCAGGTAGCGCTCGAAATCGATCACCGCAGCGGTGCTACGCGAGAATTGCATATCGACCAACAGAATGTCGATTGCCCGATTTTTAATCTCATCGATGCCGCTCTGCAACGCGGAGGCAAAGTCATCCATCCCAATCCCGCGCACCGCATCGGTGATGCCTGCCTCCCAAATGACCAATACCGGGTCTTCGGCGATCACGTCGGCGGGGAACCGCTCGACCATCTGCTGGGTCGATTGTCGCGGCACGCCTTTGTTGACAACAGTAATCGGCACGTCGGGATAACGTGCCGCCAGTGCGACCTGCAGGCGTTGCGGGTAGGCAAGGTCCGGCGACCCCGCGGCGGCGCCCTTGGTCGAGGCGCCGCCGATCGCGACGATCGTCACCGGCTGTTGCGCCTTCATGCGCTCGGCGAGGTGCGGCAGGGTCAGCGACACCTCGCTCAATTCGGGCGGCACCTCGCAGATCACCGCCCTCGGCCCGCCCGTCGCTCGCGCCGGCGATGTGCACCGCCGCCGCAACCGCCGCCGCCAGCACCATCCGGCGGATCATGGCCCGGCGGATCATGGGCCGGCGGATCATGGGCCGGCGGATCATGGAGCGGCCTCTTCGCCGTGATGGCGGGCCGCGGAGGGCAGCATCGGTGTTCGATCCATGTTGCGGTACCAGTCGATCATCTTAGCCGTCAGACACATCGTGACGATACCAACGGCGTTGACCATCAGCTGCGTCACGACGTCGGAATCATATTCCGAAAGAAAGAAATGCCCGAGCGCCGACAACAGGATGCCGAGGCAGAAAGATCTCCAGCGAATGGCTGCCGCATAGCATCAGCGGCCGCGCCGCGGCGCTGCGCAGAAAGGCGGCATCGCGCGGGACGTAAAGCGCGACCAGCGCGGCCAGCGAAAAAAACTGCACAAGGCGCAGCGGCGACAGGTTGTTCTTGTTGACCGGCCACAACTCGCGCAGCAGCAGGCCGGGAAAGGCATCGAACACGCCATGGATCGTCCAGGTGATCTTGATCACCAGCCCGGTGGCGAACACGATCGCCGCCATCGGATAGACCGCCTGCAACAGCGGCTGCACGCTCCGGCCGCGGGCCGCCTGGTTGCCGAGCGCCGCACCGCAGACAAACAGGACCTGCCAGGCGAGTGGGTTGAAATACCAGACATGGCCCTCGGGGTAGGCCGGGACCGGCAGACCAAAGAACTGCACCGCGACGTAAAGCAGGACCGACGGAACGACGACAACCAGCCAATGCCGTTGCATGGCGATCAGCACGAACGGAAAGATCAGCAGCATCAGAATGTAAAGCGGCAGAATGTCGAGAAAGGTCGGCTGGAACTTCAGCAACAGCGCCTTGATGACCGCAATGTGCGGTTCGCCGAGGAAATCGGCGACCCGCATTTCTTCATTGTACATGGGGTTTTTGAAGGTGGTCGCGGTGTACGACACCTCGGCGATAAACAGCACGAACAGAAAGACATGCGCGACATAAAGCTGCCAGGCCCGTCGCAACACCTGCGCCGTGGCGTAGAGCACGCCCCGCTCGGCAAGGCGCCGGCCATAAACCAGAGCGGCGGTGTATCCTGAGATGAAAATAAACACTTCCGCGGCATCAAAGAATGTCACGGCCTGCAACGTGAAATAACTCAAAACATTCTCGGGGATATGGTCGATAAAAATGAAAATCAGCGACAGGCCCCGAAAGAAATCGAGACGAAGATCGCGCTGCGGGGGCGGCTTGGGCAAGGCCAACTAAGCTCCGGGTCTGGATCGGGCCGGGCCGAACCTAGCAAACCAGCGGCGGGTCCGTCGATGCGCCAACTGAAGCCACCGGAAGAGCGGGCCGTTACGGAGCGCCGCGCGGTACAACAGGCCACTCCGAACGGCTGCTGAACGTATAGGGTTGGCGGAGGGGATGGGATTCGAACCCACGATACGGGGTTAACCGTATAACGGTTTAGCAAACCGCCGCCTTCAGCCACTCGGCCACCCCTCCACCGATGAGTGGGTGCACGGCGTATGCCGGCATCCAATCTAGTGAGCGGCCGCGCGGAAGTCAATTCGGGGTGGCGGCTCGCTCGACGTCTCGCGGCTGCCTGTCGGCAAATCTGCTACGATCGCGACATGGAAGATGCGGACGCAGGGGCCCTTCGATCGCGCTGCTCGCCGAGATCCGCGCCTGCACCCGCTGTGCCGCCGAGTTGCCGCTGGGGCCGCGGCCGGTGGTGCGCGGGCGGCCGTCGGCGCGGCTGCTGATCATCAGCCAGGCGCCGGGCACCCGGGTCCACGAGACCGGGCTGTCGTTCAACGACCGCAGCGGCGACCGGCTGCGCGAGTGGCTCGGCATCGACCGCGAGTCTTTTACGACGAGAGCCGGGTCGCGATCATGGGGATGGGGTTCTGCTATCCCGGCCGCGACGTCGCGCGGCGGCGACCTGCCGCCGCGGCCGGAATGCGCGCCGCTCTGGCATCCGCGGCTGCGGCCGCATTTCACCGCGGTCGCGCCTGACGCTGCTGGTCGGCTCGTACGCGATCCGCTATTACCTGCCGGAAGCCAGGCGCCGCCGATGGCCGCGACGCCTGATCGCGCTGGCGCGGCTTTCTGCCGGAGATATTTCGTGCTGCCGCATCCGAGCTGGCGGACCACGGCGTGGGAGCGGCGCCAACCCGTGGTTCGCGCGCCGAGCTGCTGCCGGAACTGCGCGCGGCGGTGGCGCGCGGCGCTTGGCTGATCCCGGCTCAGTCGGACTCCTCGATGCGCGCCATGTCGTCGTCGCTGAAGCCGAAATGGTGGCCGATCTCGTGGATCAGCACATGCCGCACGACATCGAACAGATCGTCGCCGCTGTCGCACCAATAATCGAGGATCGGCCGGCGGTAGAGAAAGATCATGTCGATGCCGGGCCGCGGGTCGTTGATGCTCTTCAGCGGCAGCGCGACACCGCGATAGAGGCCGAGCAGGTCGAACGGGCTCTCGAGCCCCATCGCCGTCCTCGGTCTCGTCGTCGGGAAATTCCTCGACCCGGATCACGACCGGGCCGAGATGATGCTTGAACTCGGCCGGCAGGCCGCGAGCGCGCTGCTCGGCGAGCGCCTCGATATCGGCCAGCGAGGGCGGCCGCTGCGCCATCGTGTCAGCCCGCCGCCGCGGCTTGACCTCGCGCCGCGGCATGGCACACTTGCTAGCGGCAGGCCAGCAACGGGAGGACGGCATGGTCGAACGGCTGGCGGGGCGGCGCGACAGACGGCGCTGCATGACCTGCACGGCTGGAGCGAGGTCGAGGACCGCGACGCGATCCGCAAAAGCTTTCACTTCAGCAATTTCTCCGAGGCCTGGGGGTTTCTGTCGCGCATCGCGCTGGTCGCCGAAAAGATGGATCACCACCCGGAGATCTTCAATGTCTACAACCGGGTCGAGATCATCCTGGCGACACACGATGCCGAAGGCGTCAGCGAGCGCGACGTGCATCTGGCGCAGGCGATCGACGAACTGGCGCCGGAACGCGACCGCAAGCCGCCGACGCCGTAGGCAGCGCCGCCGTCACCCGCCTTAATAGCTGAGGCGGGTGCGGAAGATCAGCGACGAATAGAAATAGAGTTCCGCGTCGAGGGCGCGCTTGATGTTTTCGGCGCGGCGGAAGCCGTGCCCCTCGCCGGCGAACAGGAAATAGCCGACCGGGATGTCCCGGCGGCGCAGCGCATCGACCATCATCTCGGTCTGGTTTGGCGGCACGACCGGTCGTCGGCGCCCTGGAAGAAGATGACCGGGCGGCGCAAGCGGTCGGCATGGGTCAAGGGCGAGCGCTCGCGATAGAGATCGGCGCGCTCGGGATAGGGGCCGATCAGCCAGTCGAGATAGCGCGACTCGAATTTATGGGTGTCGCGGGCCAGCGCGGCGACATCGCTGACGCCGTAATAGCTGGCGCCGCCGCTTGAACACATCGCGCGGACGAGCGCCGCCAGCACGGTATAGCCGCCGGCGCTGCCGCCGGTGATGACCGCGCGCTCCGCATCGGCGAGCCCCTCGGCGATGACGTGCCTTGGCGGCATTGACGCAATCATCGACATCGACGACGCCCCAGGCGCCTTCAAGCCGCTCGCGATAGTCGCGGCCATAGCCGGTGCTGCCGCCGTAATCGACATCGAGCACGGCGATGCCGCGGCTCGTCCAATACTGGATGCCGAGGCTCAGCGTCGTCGAGGCGCCGGAGGTCGGGCCGCCGTGGCATTTGACGACCAGCGGCGGTTTCTCGCCCGCGGGCGGCGCGAAATCCGGGTTGGCCGGGGGGTAGTAATGCGCGTAGGCGGTCAGGCCGTCCTCGGTCGGGAACGCGATGTGCTGCGGCGCCGAGAAATAGCGGCGCAGAGCATCGTCGGTGGCGGCCGGCGCCGACTGGCGCAACACCTCGGCCGCGCCGGTCGCCGGGTCGATCGCGACGATCGCGGTCGGCTGGGTCGGCGAGGCCGGCGCGGCACACGATGCGGCCGCCGGCGACACGGATGCCGCCAAACGCCGTGTAGGGCAGGTCGAGCGGCGCCAGCTGGCCGGTCGCGATGTCGAGCCGCGCCAGCCGGCCGATGCCCGTCCTCGTCATAGGTGCAGACGAGCTGGTCGGCCGACAGAAAGGCGTAGGTCGATTGCCCGAACACCCATTGCGCCTGGCCGAACTCGGTGTCGCGCGGGCAGAGCGGATGGATCGCGCCGTCGTGGGGTCGCAGCGATAGAGGTTCCACCAGCCGGTGCGGTCGGAGACGAAATAGAGCACGCCGTCGGGCGACCATTGCGGCTGGAAGACCGACTCCGCATCGCCGCCGGCAACGAGGCGCGGCGGCGTGAGACCGCCATCCTCGGCGATCTCGGCCAGCCATAATTGCGTGCCGACCCACGGCATGTTCGGGTGGTCCCAGGTCAGCCAGGCGAGGCGCGTGCCATCCGGCGATAATTTGGCCGAGGCGTAGAAATCGTGCCCCTCGGCCAGGACCCGGCCCGGCCCCGGCGCGGCCGGATCGACCGCGACCAGCGCGTTGTCCACGCGTGCCATCGGCGCCATGCTCCTCGCGCACGCCGATCCAGCGTTGCGCGCTTGCGGTCGAACAGTCCGTCGGCATAGCGGCGGCGCGTGCCGGGCTGGCTGGCGTCGCCCGCCGGGGTCAGCGGCTGCGGGGCCGCGCCGCCCGCCTGCCGATAAAGCCGCTGATCGACGAAATTGGTGAAAAAGACCGCGCCGTCGCTGCACCAGCGCGCTGCCGCCGCCATATTCGTGCACCCGCGATGCGGGCGCTGTATGGGCGCGGCGTCACATCCTCGTTGCCGCCGCCCGGCAGGCCGCGCACGACGACGTTGCGCCCGCTTTCGCCCGGCCGGCTCTCGATCCAGTAGATGTCGCCGCCATCGACCAGGATGTCGCCGAGCCCGATCGCCTCGCCGACGATCAGATCCGAGGTGATCGGCGAGCGCCATGCGCCATAAGGCAGGGTTTCGGCCATGCGGCTCAGACCTCGACCGTCTGCGCACCGGCAGCCGCCGATTTGGCGATCGCCTCAAACGCGGCGACGACCTCGACCATATGCTCGGGCGTGATCGGATAGGGTTTGACGCCCGCCACCGCGTCGGCGAACGCTTCGAGATTGAGTCGCACCGAATCGTTCGGCGGGAATTTCACGTGCTGCGGCTCGCCGCGGCTGGTGCGCAGCACCAGTTCGTTGCGCCCGACGACTTCGGCCGAGCCGTTGCGGCCGAACACATGCAGCCGCAGAAACATCGGCGTGCAGCGCACCGCCGCCAGCATGCCGCTGACGCCGGTGTCGAATTCCATCAGGATCGAGATGCTGTCGAGCGGGTCCGGCGGCTCCTTGAGCGACAGAAGCTGCGCCCGCACCCGGCGCACCGGCCCGGCCATGCGGATCATCGAATCGAGCACATGGATGCCGGTGCCGGTCATGCCGCCGGCCGGCGATTCCTCGGGCGAGTCGCGCCAGGCGGAAAACAGCATCGCCGACACCTCGTTGCTGAAATTGCCTTCGAGATGGAGCAGATGCCCGAGTTGGCCGCTGGCGGCGATTGTCGCCAGTTCGTCCATCGCCGGGAAATAGCGCTTGTCGGTGCCGACCCCGAGCACGACACCAGCCTCGGCGCAGGCCGCGACGGCGCGCTCCGCCTCGGCGCGGGTCAGGGTCAGCGGCTTTTCGCAGAACACCGCCTTGCCGGCGGCCGCGGTGGCGATGATTTCGCCCAGATGCTGCGAATGCGGCGTCGCCAGCACGATCGCGTCGAGCGCCGGATCGGCCAGAGCGGCGTCGAGGCTGGTCACCGTCTTCAGCCGGTGCTTGTCGGTAAACGCCGCCGCCCGCGCCGGGTCGCGGCTGACGGCGGTCGTAAAGCGCAGCCGGTCGCTCTTGCCCTGCACCGAGGTGACCAGCGTCTGGCCCCAGCGCCCCAACCCGACAATCGCGGCATTGATCACGGAAGCTTCCTCGTTTCGCTCAGTTCAATTCGTCGCCCGTCAATTCGTCGTCGTAGGATGGGCTGAGCGGAGCGACGCCCTCATCTTGCCGCATGCACGCTTTGATGGGCTTCGCTCCGCTCAGCCCATCCTACGGTGGTGGTGCGACGCCGATCAGCAATCGGAGGCGTCCGGGGGCTGCTTGATCGTCAGCCGGTGGGTGGAGCCTTCCTCGAAAGGTTCGGTGCCTTCGATCTCGATGCCGAACCCGGCGATGCCGACATAGGTGCGCGAGCGGGTGGCATAGAGCCGGATCGAGGAAATGCTCAGATCGCGCAGGATTTGCGCGCCGAGCCCGACCTCGCGCCACTGCCGGCTGCGCTCCATTTCCGAGGCGGTGCTCTCCTCGCGACAATGCCGAAGTCGGGACCCCGGAAGCGCCGTCGCGCAGATAGACCAGCACGCCGCGTCCGGCCTTCTTGAAGCGGTTGAGCGCGGCGTGGATCGATCTTGGCGCCGCCAAACACGTCCTCGACGACATTGGCGCGGTGCAGCCGGGTCGGCACGTTGCGCCCGTCGCCGAGTTCGCCATAGACAAAGGCGTAATGGTGCACCTTGTCGAACGGCGTCAGATAGGCATAACCGGTGAATCTCCCGAGTCGGTCTCGATCTTGAACTCGGCGACGCGGGTCACGAGCTTTTCGCGCGCCTGGCGGTAGGCGATCAGGTCGGCGACCGAAATCCGCTTCAGCGCGTGCTTCTTGGCAAAGGCGGAGACCTGCGGCCCGCGCATCACCGTGCCGTCATCGTTGACCAGCTCGCAGATCGCCGCGACCGGCTCGATCGCGGCAAGACGGCACAGATCGATCGCCGCCTCGGTATGGCCCGAGCGCATCAGACGCCGCCATCCTTGGCGATCAGCGGAAAGATGTGGCCGGGCCGGACGAAATCGGCGCGGCCGGTATTGTTGTTGGCGAGGCCCGGATCGTCGCGGTGCGCTCGTCGGCGGAAATGCCGGTGGTCGTGCCGTGCCGGTAATCGACCGAGATCGTAAAGGCGGTGCCGTGGATCGCGTCGTTGTCGGCGACCATCGGCGCCAGATGCAGCCGGCGCGCGATCTCGCCGGTAACCGGCGCGCAGACGATGCCGCAGGTGTTGCGGATGATGAACGCCATCTTTTCCGGCGTCGTGTGCACCGCGGCGACGATCAGGTCGCCTTCGTTTTCGCGGTCGTCATCATCGGTGACGACGACGATCTCGCCCTTGGCAAAGGCGTCGATGGCTGCGCGGACGCTCGACTGGGACACGGCGTTATTCTCCACAACCGTTCGCGGCGAGGAAGCTCGGGTTCGCCCTCGCGCAGCTTCGATATAGTCAGCCGCCATAATATCGCACGCGCGGCCCGCGCGCGCGTTCGCATGTTTCGAAGGCGCCAATGCGCAAATCGCGGCAAGCGGCGAGCAGCCCGGATCCGCCCCGCACCGCCGGCAGGGCCGGCGCGCGCAGGTCGGTACGGATATCGCGTTGAACCGCGCGGGACTCGCGCGCGCATCGCAGCTTCGCGCGCGGCGATCGCCATGACCGTCGCGACGAGGCGCAGGTCGCGCTGCATGCTCCTGGGCAACAGCGGCAGGACCTCGTCGAGCAGATGCTCGCGGCCGAGCGCCAGCAGTGCGGCGCCGCTCGGCAGGTCACGCATGGCGAAGGTCCAGCCGGTGCGCCGTCCGGGTCGAGCAGCATCAGCAGCTCGAGGTCGCATTCGGTGGCGCGGCGGCCGATGATCGCGGTGCTGAGGTCGCGCGCGCCGCCGATCAGGTACCGGTCGCTCTGCTGCAAGGCGATGACCGCCCAGCGGACATTGGCCAGCACCTCCCAGAAACGCACCCGCGCCGGATCGAGCCGGCGGCCCGACGCCGCTTCGTAGCCGCGATAGAAATCGGCGCGCGTCGGCGATGCCGCCGGCCTCGCGGTCGAGCCGGGCGAAGCGCCAGCCCTTGCAGCACAACCAGCCGATATCCTCGTCCGGATCGCCCCAGCCGGCGAATTCCCAATCGAGCATGCCGGTCAGTTCGGCGCCCCGTCCCACGCCAGCAGGTAGTTGCCGGTGCGGAAATCGCGATGGCACAGCACCGGCGGCAGCGGCTCCGGCAGATGGGTTTCGAGCCAGCGGATCGCCCATTCGAGCACCGGCCGCGGCTGTGGGATGGCGGTCGAGATAGGCGCGGAACCCGGCGATCTGCCGCTCGGGCCGGCGGCGCCGAGCGCCGGCAGGAAGTCGAGATCGCGACGCGGCGGTCGGATCGTCTGGATGCGCGCCAGCTCCTCGCCCGAGGCGCGCGGCGATCGTCCGGCAATCGCGGTCTCGAGCAGCGGGTCGGTCGTGATCTGGCGTCCCTGCGCGGTGCCCGGCAGCCGCCGCATCACAAAGAACGGCTTGCCGATGACAGTCGGGATCGGCGCAAGCCAGAGCGGCTCCGGGTACCGGTGACGCCGGCGGCAAATACGGCCGCAGCACCGCGAATTCCTCGATGCGGCCGAGGCTCGACGGAATGCCGGTCGGCGCATCGGTCCGCAGCACGAGACGTTGCGGCCCGGCGAAGCGCCCGCCGGTCAAAGGCGGCGTCGAAGGCCCCAATTCTCCTGGATCGCGCCGCCGCGAGCGGTCAGCCATGTTCGACAGGCTCGAGCGTCAGGTCGCTCGCTCGTCGGCCGCTCGGCACGATGCGCGGGTTTCGCGGAGTGCTTGACAGCGCAGTCGAGGCCGCGGCCGGCTCCAAGCCGTCACCCCGTCAAATGGCGGCAACGCCGTGGCCGCCATCGACCGCGATGACCGCGCCGGTCACATAGGCGCTGGCCGGCGAGGCGAGGAACAGCAGCGCGCCGTCGAGATCCGGCGACCTGGCCGATGCCGCTTCATCGGGATGCGGCCGATCAGCGCTTGCCCGGCCTCGGTCTGGAAGAATTCGCGGTTGAAATCGGTCTCGATATAGCCGGGCGCCAGCGCGTTGACGAGGATGCCGTAGCGCGCCAGCTCCATCGCCAGCACCTGCGTCAGATGCGCAAGCCCGGCCTTGGCGGCGCAATAGGCCGGCACCCGCGCCGATCGTGCGGGACGCCAGGATCGACGAGATATTGATGATCCGCCCCGGGCGCTTCTTCTCGACGAGATGTGCGGCGAAATCGCGCGCCGCCAGCCAGGCGCCTTTCAGGTTGGTGTCGATGACGTAGTCCCAGTCCTCTTCGGTGTGCTCGAACAGCGGCTTCGACACGACGACGCCGGCATTGTTGACGAGGATCGACAGCGGCCCGAGCCGCTCCTCGGCGGTGGCGATGCGCGGCGGCGATGCTGTCGCGGTCGGTCACGTCGCAGGCGACCGGCAGGCAGATGCCGCCCTCGGCTTCGATGCGCGTCGGCCAGCTCGGCGAGCCGGTCGGCGCGCCGCGCCGCCGGCGCCACCTTGGCTCCGGCAGCCGCCAGCACTTCGGCGAAATGATGCCCGATGCCGCTCGACGCGCCGGTCACGAGCGCCACCTGCCCGGTGATGTCGAAGCTGGGTAGCGCGACCTGCTCCTTGCGTTGCGTCAAAGCCTCCGCACGCTGCAGACCCTCGCCGGCTCTCCGTCATCCGGCTCGGACGGAGCCAGCGCTGATGGCCGGGCCAATCCGGTCATGCACTCACGACCGCCTTCGCCCGCTCGCGCAGGGCGTATTTCTGGATCTTGCCGGTCGAGGTTTTCGGCAGCGGGCCGAACACGACGCTGCTCGGCGCCTTGTAATGCGCCAGGTTGGCGCGGCACAAGGCGATGATGTCGGCCGCCGACACCTCGCCGGCATCGGGCTTCAGCGTCACGAAGGCGCAGGGCGTCTCGCCCCAGATTTCGTCGGGCCTGGCGACGACCGCGGCCTCCATGACCTGCGGGTGGCGGTACAGCACCTCCTCGACCTCGATCGAGGAAATGTTCTCGCCGCCCGAGATGATGATGTCCTTCGAGCGGTCCTTGATCTCGACATAGCCGTCAGGGTGCATCACCGCGAGGTCGCCGGTGTGGAACCAGCCGCCGGCAAAGGCCTCGCCGGTCGCCGCCGGGTTCTTCAGATAGCCCTTCATGATCGTGTTGCTGCGCAGCATCAGTTCGCCGATCGTCGACGCCGTCGGCCGGCACGTCGCTGCATCGTCTCGGGGTCGGCGACGCGCTGGCGGTCGAGCGTCAGGTATTGCACGCCCTGCCGCGCCATCTTGCGCCGCGCGCTCGGCCGAGCGGCAGGCCGTCCCATTCCTCCTGCCAGGCGCACACCGTCGACGGGCCGTAGCTTTCGGTCAGCCCGTAGAGATGGGTGACGCGGAACCCCATCCGCTCCATCGCCTCGATCACCGCCGAGGGCGGCGCCGCGCCGCCGGTCGCCGCCTCGACGACATGGTCGAAGCGCCGCTTCACCGCGTCGGGCGCATGCACCAGCATGTTCAGCACGATCGGCGCGCCGCACAGATGCGTCACCCGGTGCTCGGCGATCGCGGCGAAGATCGGCGCCGGATCGACCCGGCGCAGGCAGACATGCGTGCCGGCCACCGCGGTCACGCCCCAGGTATAGGTCCAGCCGTTGCAGTGGAACATCGGCAGGGTCCACAGATAGACCGAGTGCCGGTCGAGCCCGAAGGTGATCGCGTTGCCGAGCGCGTTCAGAAAGGCGCCGCGGTGGTGGAACACGACGCCCTTCGGGTTGCCGGTGGTGCCCGAGGTATAGTTCAGCGCGATCGGCGCCCATTCGTCGGCGGGCGGCGACCATGCGGCCGCCGGGTCGCCCTCGGCGAGGAAATCCTCGTATTCGACGTCGCACCGAGCGCCGGTCGCCGTTGTCGGCGTCGGCGATCTCGACCAGCGGCGATGTCGCGGCCGAGTTCGCGCAGCGCCTCGCTGCGACGACGGCGCCGAACTCGCGGTCGGCGATCAGCAATTTGGCCTCGCCGTGGTCGAGGATGAAGGCGATCGAGCGCGGCGTCGAGCCGGTAGTTCAGCGCATTCAGCACCGCGCCGGCCATCGGCACGCCGTAATGCGCCTCGAGCAGCGCCGGCACGTTCGGCGCCATCACCGCGACCGTATCGCCCGGCCCGATGCCGCGCCGCCGCAGCGCGTCGGCAAAGCGCCGGCAGCGCTGCGTAGAACTCGCGGTAGGTGAAGCGCCGCGCGCCGTCGATCACCGCGATCTTGTCGGGATAGACCGCGGCGGCGCGCGGCGAGAAAACTGAGCGGCGTCAGCGCCGCGAAATTCGCCGCATTGCGCGCGAGATGCGGCGCGTCGTAAACCTGATCCACCAGCCTTGACCTTGCGATTGGCTCGCTGCCGGCATCCTTGGCCGCGGCGGCGATACCGTCAAGCGGCCAGCGGCACCCACTCGACACCTACGGGCTCATCGGGAACACTCGCGGCCCATGCGTATCGACATCGTCGCCGACGTGACCTGTCCGTGGTGCTTTATCGGCAAGCGGCGGCTCGAACGCGCGCTGGCGATGCGACCGCATTTGCCGGTGGCGCTGGTGTGGCGGCCGTTTCAGCTCAACCCCGAACTGCCACCCGGCGGGATTTCGCGGGAGTTGTACCTGCAGCTCAAATTCGGCGGCGGCCGGGCGGCGGCGCGGACGCACGCGGCGCTGGCGGCGGCCGGCGCGCGCGAGGGGATCGCCTTTGCCTTCGACCGCATCCGGCGCACCCCGAACACCGTCAATGCGCATCAACTGATCCGGCTTGCGGCCACCGCCGGCTGCGTCGAGGCAGTCGTCGAGGCGCTGTATCGCGGCTACTTCATCGACGGCGTCGATATCAGCGACCATGACGCGCTGCTCGCGATCGCCGCCGCCGCCGGGCTCGACCGGGACGCCGTCGCGACCGCCCTCGTAGACAATGTCGCTGTCGCCGACGTGCTGGCCGAGGAATACCGAGCCCGCCGCATCGGCATCGAGGCGGTGCCGTGCTTTATCGTCGAGGGCGATTTTGCGCTGGCCGGCGCGCAGGAAGCCGAGATGTTCCTGCCGCTGTTCGACCTCGCCGCCGTGCCCCGGGTGCTTGCCTGACCGGTGCCCGCCTGACCGGTGCCCGTCTGATGGGTCCGCCTGACGGGGTCAGTGGGCCATCAGGACCGACAACGCCGGCGTCGCACTCAACACATGCTGGGTAAAGCCGCCGAACACCATTTCGCGCAGCCTCGTGTGGCCATAGCCGCCCATCACCAGCAACCCGGCGCGGCCGGCCGCCGCCTCCAATAGCGTCGCCGCGTTTCCAGCATCGCCGGGCGGCAGCCGCTCCGGGCGGGCATCGATGCCGTGCCAGGCGAGATGGCGCCGCAGCCGCTCGCCGTCATCGCCGCCCTCGGTCTCCGCGACGGTCACGACCAGGACATCGCGTGCCTCTTTCAGCAACGGCATGGCAAAGGCAACCGCCCGCACCGCCTGTGGCGTCGGCTTCCACCCGATGATCACCGTGCCCAAATCGACCGCCGCCGCGCCCGGAATGAACAGCGGGCGCCCGGTCTCCAGCAGGAGGGTTTCGAGCGCCGTTCGGGCGGCAGCTTCGTCGTCAGCGGTGCCGCGAGGCGCGACGATCAGGTCGGCGGCCATCCCGTATGCCGTCAACCAACGCGCTTCCTGGCCGGTCTCGGTATGCCATTGCGCCGATGGGCCACCCGTCGCGCTGGCCGGGGCATCCGCCTGCGCCAGGCCCTGGGCAGTGCAAAACGCCGCGAACACATCATGCGCCCGGCGCTCGCGCTCGGCGGCGTCGCGCTCCAGCTGCTCGATAAACCCGCCAACCAGCGCAGCCCCGCCGCTGCCATCGCCGACCGACGACGCGACGGCGACCTCGACCGCGTCGAGCCGCACATGCAGCGCATCGATATGCGCCGCGAACTTGCCGGCAATCACCAGGGCCGCGGCATAGGTCGCCGTGTCAGCGGCACTGCCGCTCGCCGGAACGAGAATGCTCTTGATCATCTGCCGGGTTCCTCCCTCACCAGCGCACCCGCTGGACAAACCCCAGTCTACGCCGACCCCGCCTTGATGCGTGTCAATATCGGGCAATTCCCAGGTGTCGGGGCCTCACAGCCGGATCGTCGCGCGCATTCCCATCACCACCGCATTCGGTAGCGGGTTGCGGCCGAAATTCCCGGGGAGCCCGGCGCCCGGGTTGATGATGATCTGGACGTCTGGCTGGAGGGTGCACCAGTCGGTCACCGGCATCTGGTACGTCGCCTCGATCACCGTCTCGCTCGCGGCATACGCGGTGGCGGCGCGGCCGAACGATACGAGGTCGCGGCCGTAGGCCTGCAACGCCGGGCTGATGCCGAGATAGGCGAAGGCGATGCCGAACACATCGTCCGGCCGCTGGGGAAACATCCCGTGCCAGTTCATGCCGCCTGCGACAAAGCGGTTGCTGAGGTTGCGGTCGCTCGGGCCTGCCATGATCTGCAGAAAAACACCGATCCCCTGATCCTTCGTACCGGCGCGCCGCCGGACCATCTGGTCGGCGATACCATAGATCGCCCAGTCGCCGGTATGCGAGCGCGCAAGCCCGCTGGTGGCCGGACTGGCCAGCAGCCCGCCGAGGCTGTCGAAGCGCTGGTCGTTGTAATGGCTCGACGAATACCACCCGCCGAGCTTGTAGGTCGTCGGCAGTTCGACCGCCGCAGGGTCGGGCGAATACCAGTTCGGCGACAGACAGCGCATGGTCGTCGAGCCGGAAGGCGGTGCCGTTGCGGTCGCGCAGTTGCGGGTCGCCGCTGCCCGGCGGCGCCGGATCGCCGTTAAAGATCGCGCCGACCAGGGTCACATTGTCGGTCGCCTTGATCTGGGTGCGCACAAAAGGCGTTGCCAACGGGAAATTCGGACCGCCCGACGGCAGGTCAGCGGCCGGCAGGCCCGGAAAGCCAAAGCTCGAATTGAGGAAAAGCACGTCATAGGCGCTCGTCATCAGCTCGTCGTTGGCCCCCTCCTGACCGAACCGGACGGATACCCGGCCATTCCACAGGCTCTGGTCGAGCCACACATCATACAATTTAGAACTCGGCGTCGCCTCGGCATTGCTGACGATTTGCAGATTGCCGACATGGGTTCGGGTCGGCCCGTGCGCGTGAATATCAAACGCCTCGATGAAGATTTCGCCGCCGGACCAGCCGAATATCTTGTCGAGATCGAGATCGAGTTTGCCGATCGTCAGCCCGTTGTAACTGAGCCCCTGGCTTCCGCCGCCGGTCAGATTGGCCCAGGACCTCGCTCTGTTCGTGCAGCCGAAACGTGATCCCGGCATCCCTCCAGTCGCGACGTGCGCGATGAAAACTGTCGAGCAGCCCGCCGGGCGACAGATCAACAGCCGGATTGGCGGGCGCGGCTATTCCCGCGAGGCCGGGTTCATCCGATGGAGCGAGATCGTCTGACGCAGCGGCAGGAGGGGCTGCCAAACTCGAGGAAGCCAATGGCGATCGCGGCTGCCGATCCACGCCTCCGGGAATCAATCGAATTGCGATGCAAGTTGGTCAAACGGCAACTCCACCGGACAGGCCGCTACCCTGATGTCTCATATTAGAGCGGCATTCAACCAAGTGGAGTCGCTCCCCATTTCGCTTTGGCCGGGAAGGGAATTTTGACCGACGATCGAATTTGATCGGCCTCAGCCTTAGCAAAAGTTTGTTACCGGTTGGCGGCAGTCATCTTTACCGAGAGGTTTTGCTTCTCGCCGATCATCCGGGGGATCAGTGGCCCTGGAAAGCGAACACCGTCTTCCAGTCGTCCTTCATGTCGACGACGGTCCAGCCTTGCGCTGACGCCTCGTCCAGCGCCTTGTCGAGCCTGCCGACTGGCGAGTTGCGGTCGTAGGCGTATTCGCGCTCGGCGTCGGTGTGGTGGACGAGCGCCCATGAAGCGCGCGCCCGGGCCGGCGGCGGTCCATTGCAGCATCTGCAGATCGCCGTCGGAATTGCCAAAGGCGGCGATCGGGCGCCGGCCGATGAAGCGGTTGATGCCGACCGGCTTGCCCGGGCCGTCATCGACGAATTCGACTTGGGCTCCTTGACCAGTTCCGGCTTGCCGTCGCGCATCTCGAAATTCACCACGCCCAGGAGCCGACCACCTGCTCCGGCGGGATGCCGTAGATCTTCTCGGTCCACGGCCGCATGAACTCGATGCCGCCGCCCGAGACGATAAAGGTCTTGAAGCCGTTGGCGCGCAGATAGGCGAGCAGTTCCAGCATCGGCTGATAGACCAGGTCGGTGTAGGGCCGGTTGAAGCGCGGATGCGCGCGCCGTCTCGATCCAGCTCGCGCACGATCTTGCGTGAAATCGTCGTCGGTCATGCCGGCATGGGTCGCCATGATGATCTCCAGCAGGCCCTTCTCGCCGAGCGCGGCAAGCGCCTTTAGATCGTTGTCGAGCACCGCCTTGAACGGCTGGTCGTCCTTCCATTCCGGATGCTGCGGCGCCATCGCCTTCACCCGGTCGATCGCAAACGCGACCTGGAAATAGATCGGCTGTTCGGCCCACAGCGTGCCGTCATTGTCGAAGGTCGCGATGCGCTCGCGGCACCGGCACGAAATCCGCACCGCCTTCGGTCGTCGTGCGCTTGACGAAATCGACGATCGCGTGTCTTCGCCGCGCCGTCATTCCACGACGGCAGCGGATCGCTTTGCGCCGCGGCCGGCAGCGGCGACAGCCCCGGCACCGCCATGATTACTGCCAGCGCGATGCCGAACAGGGTCCGGCGGCGCGGTCCCGAGCAATTCAAGCCCATCTGCTTGCCTCCTGTTCCGATCCGCGTTTGCTGACCGACTCTTCTGCTCAATTACACCGGGACCGCGCCGCCCATCGTCGTGCGGTGCATCAGGCGACGCTGCGGCATGTCGTAATCCTGGATGGCGCGGTGCTGCACCGTGCAGTTGTCCCACATCAGCAGGTCGCCGGGCCGCCACTGATGGCGATAGATGAAGGCCGGCTTGACGATGTGATCGGCGAGCGCGGCGATCAGCGCCTCGGCCTCTTCCTGCTCCAGGCCCTCGATCCCGGTGCAGTCGTCGCGCATCACATAAAGGCATTTGCGGCCGGTATGCGGATGGGTGCGGACGATCGGATGCCGCACCGGCGGGTTGCGGTCGATTTCCGTCTGGGTCGGCGGAAAGGCGCGCTTGCGGCCGGTGAAGTCGAACACCGCGCTGGCGCCCCTCCAGCTTCTGCTGCAACGTTTCCGGCAGCGCGTCCCATGCCGCCGCGGCGCTGGCGAATTCGGTGTCGCCGAGCGGCAGGCCGTGCAGATCGGGGATTTCGAGCGCGTACAGCATCGTGCCGCGCGGCGGGCGGGCCGTGTAGCACATGTCGCTGTGCCAGTTCTCGCCGGCGCGGCGCACGCCGATCGGCTTTTCGTCCTCGGTGATGTTGGAGACGACGACGATCTCCGGGCTGCCCGGCACGCTCCAGCGCTCGCCGAAAATGTTGAACTCGATCTCGCCGAAGCGGCGGGTGAAGGCGACCTGCTGCGGCGGCGTCAGCTGCTGGCCGCGGAAGAAGATCACGCCGTGTTTGTCGAAGGCGCCCTCGATCGCGCGCGAAGATGTCGTCGCCGAGCGGCTGCGCCAGATCGACGCCGCGGATTTCGGCGCCCAGCGCGGCGCCGGTCGGGATGATTTCGAGAGTCATCGGGGTTCTCCTCAGCGATCCAGCCAGACGTCTTCAAAACGCCAGCCGTTGTAATTGCTGTTGACGATGATCGTCAGGTTCTTGACGTCGGGATAGGTGCAGTAGGCCGAGCGCGGGTAGTAGATCACCGGCCGGGCGCCGTCGTCGGCGAGCTTGCGTTCGATCTCCCACACCAGCTTGCGGCGCTTTTCGACATCGGGTTCGGCGGATTGCTGGTCCACCATTTTGTCCACCGCCGGGTCGCAATAGCCGGTGTAATTGCGTTCGGCGCCGCAGACGTAGTTTTCGTAATATTGCTGGTCGGGATCGTCGAGGCCGTTTTCCGCGACCGTCAGCCCGACGCCGTAATCTTTGCGCGAAACGCGCGGATACCATTGCGTCGTATCGATCGAGGTCGAGCGTCGCGTCGATATAGATCGATTTAAGCTGGTCGATCAGCAGTACGGCGGGGTCGCGATAGGCAAGGTTGTTGCGGCTGGTCAGCGGAAAGGCGAGCCGGTTGTTCGGGCCGTAGCCGAGCTTTTCCATGATCTTGCGCGCCTCGGCGCGGTTCTTTTCGACATCGGGGTCATAGCCCGGAAAGGTCTTCAGCATATCCGGCGGCACGCCCCAGGCGCCGTCAGGCGGCGGCAGCATCGTGCCGCCGATATCGCCCTGCCCTTCGCTGAGCGTGTCGATGAACGCCTTGCGGTCAAGCGCCAGCCCGATCGCGCGGCGCAGTTCCGGGTTGTCGAACGGCGGCTTGTCGCGATTGACCAGCAGCATGCGCGGGATATTCCAGGGATAGATATTGCACTGGATCTGCGGCGCCTGGCTCTTGATCTCCTTCATCAGCGTAATCGGCACGATGCCGGGCCAGGTGCGGTCGAGCTTGCCGGCGACCAGGGCGAGGACCGCGGTCGAGGTGTTGCGGATGATCTGGTATTCGATGCCGTCGAGATAAGGCAGGCCGGGTTTCCAGTAATCCGGGTTCCTGGCCACCTTGATGACTTCGTTGGGCTTGAACTCGACGAATTTGAACGGCCCGGTCCCGATCGGGTGCTGCCGCATCTGCGCTGGCGTCACGTGGCACGGATAGACCGGCGACCAGCCCGAGGCGAGCAGCGCAATGAACGACGGCTGCGGCCGCTTCAGGTGAAAGGTTACCTCGCTGTCGCCGTTGACGCTGACCGAGTCGAGGTTGCGGTACCAGGATTTGCGCGGGTTGACGCGCAGCTTTTCGGCGGATTTGCCGGTCAGCAAATCCCAGGTGCACTGCACGTCCCTGGCGGTGAACGGCTTGCCGTCATGCCATTTGACGCCCTCGCGCAACGTAAAGGTCAGCGCGGTCTGGTCGTCGTTCCATGCCCATTTGGTAGCGAGTTCCGGGACGATCGTGTCCAAGCTGTTTTTCGCGACATGCTGATCGAACAGCACAAGATTATTGAACACCGGCATCATCGGGCCTTCCGAGATGACGGTGGCTTCCTCGAGGATCGACATGCTCGCCGGACTGTCGAGGTTCGGGATGCGCAGGACGCCGCCTTGCTTCTGCGCCTCCGCCGCGCCAGCCAGCGCCAGCAGTGCCGCGCAACCCCAGGCCATCGCTTTCCCGAACGACGCCATCCGTCACCCCTCCCCACACCGCGCACTCCACGCCTGACGCCAGTGGTAGCACGACCGTGCCGCCGACGGGGCGGACCGCAGCGCAAATCAGGGCTGCGCGTGCCGGTTCACCGACAACCGACCAGCCCACACTTATGTGGCCCGGCTGTTATATCGCGTGATATACATCGTCAGCCATTGAGGTACGCGAACAGCATGGCGTCGAGCTATACGGCAACCGATGCCGTCGCCTACGAGCGCCTGATGGGGCGCTGGAGCGGCGCCCTGGCCGAGGCGCTGATCGCCTTTGCCGGGGTCGAACCGGGCGACCGGGTACTTGATGTCGGCTGCGGCACCGGCAGCCTTGCCGAGGCGCTGGCCGCTCGGTCCGAGCCCGCGGCGATCACCGAAATCGACATCGCGCCGCCTTACATCACCTATGCGTTGCGGCGGCTGGCCGATCCGCGCGTGTCGTTCGTCATCGGCGACGCGGTGACGATGGAGTTTCCCGCCGGCAGCTTCGATCGCTGCTATTCGCTGATCGCGCTCAATTTCATGTCCGATCCTGCCGCCGCGCTGGCCGCGATGCGGCGCGCGACGCGGCCCGGCGGCACGCTCGCGGCGGCGGTATGGGATTTCCCCGGCGGCCTCGTCTATCAGCGCATCTTTTGGGACACCGCGGCGGCGCTCGACCCCGATGCCGATCGGGCGCGCGCCCGGCATTATTCGAGCCCGCTGACCGGCCCCGGCGAACTCGAAGCGGCTTTCCACGCAGCCGGTCTGCGTGAGGTTTATGCAGCCTCGCTGACCGTGCGGATGTTCTATGCCGATTTTTCCGACTATTGGGCGCCGATTGCCGATGCACAGGGGCCGGTCGGTGACTATGTCAAGCGCCTCCGGCCGGAGCAGCTCGAGTTGCTACACGACACGGTGCAGCGGGCCTATCTCGCCGGCGGTGCCGATGGCCCGCGCTCGATGGCGGCTACCGCCTGGGCGGCGCGCGGCACCGTTCCCTGATGCCCTTTTACCGGGAGATGCACGAAACTTAGTGCGCGCAATCAGCTCAAGGGCAAGATCGTCGGTGTCCAGCGCGGTGCCACCACGGCGCATGTGCGGATCGACATCGGCGGCGGGGTGATCGTGACCTCCTCGATCACCAACGAGGCTGTCGACGAATTGGGCCTCGCGGTCGGCGACGAGGCGATCGCGATCGTCAAGGCCTCGGACGTAATGGTCGCCAAGTAGCGGCAACACGACCGGCGCTCCTCGGGCGAGGTGCGCCGGTCGTTCCGCCTATATGGCCGCAGTGTCGGTAAGGAGAGGCAACCGGGATCAGCCCGGAGGCGCCGGCATTTTCGGGTAGCTCTGCAGGCCACCGCCGAGGTCAACCCAGGACTGCTTGCTGTCGCAGTAGATTTCCATGCTCGGTTTGACCCAGGAGGTGTCGTCGAGCGTGCCGACGCGGACGATGGCCGCGCCTTCCATCAATTCCGGCTCCGACATGATCGTCGAACCGCAATTGGGGCAGAACGTGCTGACGTTCTTCTTGCCGCTGTCGCCGGTCGTCGCATAAGTCTTTGGCGACCCTTCGAGCTTCATCGCCGCCGCCGGGACCGCGACGACGACACTGAACGCTCCGCCGGATTGCTTCTGGCAGTGCGTGCAATGGCACACGCCGGCAAACATCGGCTCGGCATCAGCGGTGTAGCGGACCTGCCCGCACAGACAACCGCCCTTCATCTCAGGCATTTCATCCCTCCTCTGCTTGCAGTGCTGACGAGCTTACGCCGCACTGTGTTGCACCGCCATGGCAATAGGGCCTAGGCAATCTCAACGATCGTCAGAGCCTATTAGACCGCCTGGCTGCTCGCATAGAGGCTGGAGGCGTAGAAGCTCCCCGAATCGTGGCGCCGGATCGACGGCATGCCGTTTTCAAAGTAAAGCGGCGCGATTTCGATTGGGCAGCAATGGGTGACGAGGCTCTTGCGCGTGCGGTTTGATGATGTCGGCGAGCCGCCATGCGCGAGGTCGGCGTGCCAGACCAGTACATCGCCTCGCCGGGCAAGAAAACGCTCCCTGACCAGTTGTCGCGCCGCAGCCTCTTCCTGTAGGGAAGCCTGATGACGGTTGACCGCTTCGCCGATCGTGTTGCTGCCCGCGCCAAAGCGCTGCGCGTCGTAGACGCTTTTGTATTCGCCGCCGTACAGGAATTCCGGTAACTGGCTATGGCTGCTGACAAGATACTCCAGTTCACCAGTCCCGGCGGTGACGTCCTCCAAGGCGATCCATGTCGCGACGAATTGCCGGGGCAGCGAATACGGCACATAGGCCGAATCCTGGTGAGTCTCCTGCTGCGACCCATTGTAAAAGCACAGGGTTTGCGACGCCAAAATCGGCCGCTCGAAGAGCAGGTGCAGAAACCGAAGGATTCCGGGGTAAAAGACGACGTTGCGGACATCCCTGGAAAACCAGTGAAGGTCAAGTGCCCGGGACGGGAACCGCAAGACTTCCGAGCACCATTCAATGTGCCCTGGGAGCGCCTGGCACTCGAACCGGAGCGCCGGCATCCGGCCGTGATAGCCGTTCTCGACGACCTCTTCGGCGCGGTCGAGCAGGGATGCCGGCACCGCATCAGGTATGATGGCGTAGCCGCGCGTCGTAAAGTGCTCCAGCAGCGCAGCCTCCTGCGCGGTTATCCAGCCGAGCCGCCGGCGTCCGTCAATCAGGTCGAGGGCATTCCCGGCATCGATCCACAGCCCCCCGAACGGCGACGGCACCGCCGCCGGGTTTCGCGGGCGCTTTGCCAATCGGTAGGGAAGATAGCCGCGAAATTGGCCGCGCTCGTGATAATGCTGTTCAAGCGCTTCCGGGGCATCTGATCCGGCTTCGTCGACGGCGCTGGGATAAGCGCGCAAATACCAGCTAGCGTCAAATGTTGGATGTGGCCGACGCCCCTCCTCGCGGCCATGTGTCAAGTAATGCGTAAGACCTGTATCAACACCCCCGGCTGCGACGGCCCTGGCCACGTCAGGGTTGGTCGCCAGATACCATTCTTCATCGAATCCGATTTCGCCAGTATCGGAGGGCATGTCGATTCTATTTTCCTGATGATCGCTGCATCCCTGAAAAGCAAATCTTATCCGGACCAGGACCCTGCTGTCGAGGGCGGCGCGACCGATGGCGCCGATCGCCGTTTGTGCTAGAACGGAAGGAGGAAAAACTCGCGTGGTAACGGATGGCCTTGGTCGACACGCCACACCCATCGTCGATGATGGATACGCGCCCGTTGAAGGAGCTTCTCGGGTGGGATGCTGTCTGGTATCTGCGGCGATACCCTGATGTCGCAGAGGCCCAGGCGCGCGGCATCTGGCCCGATCCGTTTCATCACTACCTTTGGTTTGGCCGTTGGGAGGGACGCTGTCCGTCAGCGGCGGTCGAGGAGCGAGTGGGGCGGGGCGGGCGACCCGACGCCTATTTTGCCGAGACCGCGGTGCAAATTGGTTCCCACACGGTGCCGCTTGACTGGCCTGTCAAGGGAGAGCCGGCGAAAACATTTCTGATGCGTGCGACGGGTGGCTTTTTCGAACGGTTCATGTCGGGTCCCGTCGTGCTCGACATCGGGTACAAGGGCGCCGAACCGGGGGCCGCGGTGCCGATCCTGCCGCATGCGATCGGGGTCGATCTGGACTATCCGGGCTATGACGGTCTCCACCTGCCGTTCGAGGACGGCGCGGTTGACGCCGTTTTCGCCAGCCATGTGCTCGAACACATCCCGGACTACCAGACCGTTCTCGCCGACTGGTTCCGCGCGCTCCGAGTCGGCGGCTTCCTGGTCTGTGTCGTTCCCCAGCAATGGCTCTACGAGAAGAAATCAACCTTGCCGTCCAAGTGGAATGGCGACCATCAGAGGTTCTACACGCCGGCCTCTCTGCTTCGCGAATTCGAGGAGAGCCTTAGTCCCAATACATATCGGGTACGCCACTTGGCCGACAACGATTTCGGCTATGTCTATATTATTGGTCCAGACCAACACGCCGCTGGGTGCTACGAAATCGAATTGGTGATCGAGAAGATCGAGCCGCCGCACTGGCCCATTGGGTGATCGATTGCGCCGCTTTTGATCCCACGGCGCGTGCCGGCCGGCGGTAACGTCTTGCGCCGCCGGGGATCGGGGCACATATCTGCCGGGCGTTTCCGCCAACCCGATACGATTTTCCATGACCGAGCAAACCGCCCCCGAAACCCGTACGTTTCAGGCTGAAGTCAGCCGTCTTCTCGATATCGTCGCGCACTCGCTTTACAGCGAAAAAGAGATCTTCCTGCGCGAATTGATCTCCAACGCCTCCGATGCCTGCGACCGGCTGCGCTATGCGGCGCTGACCGAGCCGGCGCTGGCCGAAGGCGACACCAATTACCGGGTCGTGCTGACGCCGGTCAAATCGTCCCGCACGCTGACGATCGCCGATAACGGCATCGGCATGAACCATGACGAGTTGATCGACAATCTCGGCACGATCGCCCGCTCCGGCACCGCCGCCTTTATGGACCAGCTCGGCGGCGAGACCGGCGGCGACGGCAAGGCGATGAGCCTGATCGGGCAGTTCGGCGTCGGGTTTTATTCGGCCTTCATGGTCGCCGACAAGGTCGAGGTGCTGACCCGCAAGGCCGGCGACAGCCAGGGCTGGCGCTGGGAAAGCGACGGCAAGGGCAGCTTTACCGTCGAGCCCGCTCCCAACGTGCGGCGCGGCGCCCGCATTACCCTGCACATGCGCGAGGGGGATGACGACTATCTGGAACTGCACCGGCTGCGCCAGATCGTCAAGAAATACTCCGACCACATCGCGCTGCCGATCGTGCTCGCCGACGGCAACAAGGAAGACACGGTCAACACCGCCTCCGCGCTGTGGACGCGGCCGCGCGCCGACATCACGCCGGAGCAGTACAAGGAGTTCTATCACCATGTCGGCCAGGGCTTTGACGAGCCGTGGCTGACCTTGCATGCCCGCGCCGAAGGGATGCTCGAATACACTTACCTGCTGTTCGTGCCGTCGCAAAAGCCGTTCGACCTGTTCGACCCCGAGCGCAAGCCGCGAGTCAAATTGTATGTGCGGCGGGTGTTTATCACCGATGCCGGCACCGAATTGCTGCCGGCCTATCTGCGTTTTGTCAAAGGCATCGTCGATAGCGAAGACCTGCCGCTCAACATCAGCCGCGAGATGCTGCAGTCAAACCCGACCGTAACGCGCATCCGCCAGGCGGTAACCCGCCGGGTGCTCAGCGAGTTGGCGAAGAAGGCGACCGAGGCGCCCGAGGAATACGCCAAGTTCTGGGACGATTTTGGCGCAGTGCTGAAGGAAGGCCTCTACGAAGACCGCGAGCAGCGTGACGCGTTGCTGCCGCTGATGCGTTTCCGCACGACGGGTCGTGACGGGCTGGTGTCGCTCGAAGAGTACGTCGCGGCGATGAAGCCCGGCCAGGAGGCGATCTATACGATCACCGGCGACAATATCGACCTGTTGCGCAAGAGCCCGCAGATCGAAGGCTTCCGCGCGCGCGGTGTCGAGGTGCTGCTGCTGAGCGACCCGATCGACGAATTCTGGGTCACCACGGTCGGCCCCTATCAGGAAAAGCCGTTCAAATCGGCGACCCGCGGCGGTGCCGATCTCGACAAGATCGCCGCGGCCGACGACAAGAAGGACGAGGCGGCGAAGCCAGAGCCGCCTGCCAAGCTCGCCAGCCTGATCGCGATCTTCAAGCTGGCGCTCGGCGATGTCGTAAAGGATGTGCGCAGTTCCGAACGGCTGACCGACAGCGCGGTGTGCCTCGTCGCCGACGAGGGCGACATGGACATGCATCTCGAGCGCCTGCTGCGGCAGCACCGCCAGCTCGAAACCACCGCCAGGCGCATCCTCGAACTCAACCCGCAGCACCGGCTGATCGAGCGGCTCGCCGCCTCGGTCGGCGAGGCCGGCGCGTCAGAGCAATTGTCGGACTTTGCCTGGCTGCTGCTCGATCAGGCGCGCATCGTCGAAGGCGAGCAACTGCCGGACCCGGCCGCGTTCGCCCGCCGCCTCGCGACGCTGCTGGAACGAGGCCTTCCCGCGGCATAGTGCCCGCTCTCTCCCGCGATGCAGGAGAGGGAAAGCTCCCTCGCCGCCAGCGGGTGAGAGGGTGGCGAGCGCAGCGAGACGGGTGAGGGGGCGGCCACAGGCTCGAACCTTGCCCAACCACCCTCACCCGTCTCGCCGCCAGCGCGGCGATCCCCCCTCTCCCGCGATGCAGGAGAGGGAAATTTGACGAGTTGTGCTTGACTAGGCGTTGCAGAGGCCGCGTCGTTTCTGCGGCGTCACCGCGGGTCAATGCTGGTGGATCAGCAAAATGCCGCTGCCGATCAGCAGGAGGCCGGCGATTTGCGGCCAGCCGAAGGGCTCGTTCCACAGCAGGTGAGCCAGGATCGCGACGATCACATAGCTCGCCGCGATCGACGGGAAGGCGATGGATACCGGGATTTTCCGCAGCGCGATGATGTAGCAGAGCGACGCGATCGCGTAGATCGCAAGGCCGAGAATTGTCAGCGGGTTGAGAAACTGTCCGATAAAGCTCTGTGACCCGACCGCGCCCGATTTGAGGGCGATCTGCCCGCCGATGCCGAACAGGATCGCCGCGGCCAGGCTCGCGTAATAGATCGCCACCGTCGCGGGCGCCTAGACCGGTTCGCGCAAGCGGGCCATCGCGGGGCCAGCCTCGTGCATGACGGGTTCACCGCGGGTGACGGATTTGACGATCGATTGCGGCTTCCGGTTCGCCGTGAGGTAGAGGCGGCCGAGATACTCGCCGAGCAGTCCCAGGATCACCAGCTGCACCCCCGACAACAGCAACACCGCCGCCATCAGCGACGCCCAGCCAGCCGGTGGGTCGAAAAACAACGCCTCGGTGATCGTCACGATGCCACCGATCGCGCCCGCCAGACTGAGGGCAAACCCGGTCAGCGTGCTGAGCCGCAATGGCATGACCGAGAAATTGACGAACATGCTCAGCCACAGCCGCAACAACCGGCGCAGCGTGTAATTGCTGCGTCCGATCGCGCGCGGCAGGTGGCGCACCAGCAGCCGGTCGATATCCTGCGTCACCTGCAGGATCAGCCCGTCGACATAGGGAAACGGCCCGTCATAGCGGGTGATCTCGCGCACCACAAAGGCGCTCATGCAGCGGAAGCTCGACAGGTAGAAGCCCTTGGGCTTGTCGAGCACGAACCCGGCGATCCAGTTGGTAAACTGGCTGCCGAGATTGCGCCAGCCGGCATGCTGTTTTTCGTCATAATAGGTGTAGATGACCTCGTGCCCGGTGCGCTGTGCATAGGCGAGCAGGTGCTCGACCTCCTCGGGCGGGTTTTGCAGGTCGTCATCCATTGTGATGACATGCGCGCCGCGCGCGTGCCGCAGCCCGGCCATCACCGCGTTGTGCTCGCCGTAATTGCGCGACAAATCGACCAGCGTGATCGGCACCCGCGCCCGCTCGACCAGCGCACGGCACACGGCGCGGCTGTTGTCGGGGCTGCCGTCATTGACCAGCACGATTTCGTGCCCGCCGGCGATGTCGAGTTCTTCGAGCGCGGCGACCAGTTCGCCGACGCTGCTCGCGCCGTTATAGACCGGCACGACGATCGACAGGGCAAACTGGGCGGGGCTGGGTTCCGCCGGCATGGCGGTCGTATCAGGCATGTGCTGTGTCCTTGGTGGCAACCGCAATCAACGACCCGCCAAACGGCAGCCGCAGGCCGCGGCCGAGCAGCAGGCGCTCGAACCCGGTGGCGGCGCGGCACAACGCCTCGACCGGGGCGGGATAGAGCCGTACATCGCTGGTCGGCGCCGGGCCGGCCGGCAGGAGCTTGCGGGTCAAAACCATCAGCGGAAACAGCACGGCGTTCCAATAACTGGCGAACAACAGGCGGAACCCAGCGGCGCGCAGCAGCCGCGTCAGGCCGCCACGCGAATAGCGGCGGACATTGTAGACGGCGATGTCGTGGCGCGACAGCATCCAGCGATAGGCCGGCAGGTTCAGGATCAGCACGCCGCGATCCCCGAGGCAGCGGTGGAACTGCGCCAGCGCCGCGGCCTCGTCGACATCGCGGTGGCACAGCACGTCGGCGCTGAAGATTGCCCCGAACGCGGCATCGGCGAAGGGCAGGGAGTTGACCGAGCCGGCGCACACCGGACGGCCGCTTTTTCCGGCGGCGCGGGTGCAGGCAATGCGCGTCGGCGTCGAGGCCGAACACCGGCCGCTCCGGATATGCCGCGGCGATCCGCGTGAGCAGCCCGCCGGTGCCGCACCCGGCGTCGAGCAGCGGGCTTGTCGCGGTGTCGCGTGGCATCGTCAGACGGTTGGCCAGCAACAGGTTCGCGTGCGTTGCCGCGAACCACCACATGCGGTCTTCGGTCTGATCGAGCTTGTCGTATTCGGCGCGTTCCATCGGTCCCAAAACGCCCGGCGCAGCGGGGCTATTCCGTGCGGCTCAGCCGCGCGTCACGGATAGGCCGACACGGGCGGCCGGCTGGGCATCGCGTGCGCCAGCGGACGCTTCGCGACCCGCTTTTCGGCGACGATTTCGCGCCGGTCGATCACCACCGACAGCAGCGCGCCCATCCGCTTGACGCGATAGATCGGCTTCCCCGGCAGGGCACGATCGCAATTATCCTTTGTGAAGGCGATGAAGAAATCGGCCTTATCGCGTTGATAGGTAAAGCGGAAATTGCCGGGGAAATAATAGGCGGCGGAAACCGGCGGGCCGCAGACGGCGACGGTGAATTCACGTTCCTCGAAATCGGCACCGTATTCGGCGTGCAGATAGGCCGCCAGGGCGCGCACGTCCTCGGCATAGGAATTGGCCCAGTAGTCGAGCTTAAACTTGCGCTGCGCGCCGTCCACCCCGCCGACAAAGGCGTTGTAGTAGACGTATTGGTCGGGGTGCAGCAGCACCATTGTCGTGACGTGCGCGACGCCGTACAGCGCCGAGCGCGGCATAGAGCGACCGGCCGGAAGGGCGGGGCGGCCAGCCGCCGCAATGCCGCAATCCGCCGCCAGCGCCGCCGCGACCGCGATCGACGGCAGGACGAAGATGAAATGGCGCATGCCGTCGAACAACACCGCCTTGATCGCGATCGCGTAGACCACCGGGAACACGATCGTAAAGCCGAGCAGGACCCGGCGCCGAGGATTTCGGCGCGACGGGCGCCGTTGCCGTGACGGCACCACCGCCGCCACCCCGAGCGCCAGCGCGATCGCCAGCAGCACCAGCACTAGCTCGGGCAAGGCCACCAGGATGTAGATCGGGAGGTATTGCCACGGCAGATCGCTGGCCGGGAAGAAGCGTCCATCGAACAGCGTGTAGAACGGGAAGGTCTCGTGCGAGAAAAACGCCAGCGCCCGCATCGGGTTGTGGATCGGGTCGTGCTGCGCCCACGGCCAGAAGGCGAACATCACCGCAAACGCGACCAGCGATACCGGTAGCAGGACGCGCCACAAGCTGGTCCAAGCGGTCGCGACCAGCAGCGACAGGCGCCGCGCAGCCGCCGCCTGCCACAACCCCGAAAGCCCCAACAGCAGCCCGAGATAGCACAGAAACAAGAGGCCGCCGACCCGCACGCCAAGCGCGAGCCCAATCGCCAGCCCCATCCTGACGAGCAGGGACAATGGCGGGCGCGGCAGCGTCGGGAGTACCCGCACCATGTAATAGGCCGCCCAGACAGCCCCGGCCGCGAACGGGACGTCCTTCGGGTTGTTGAACATCTGCCCGTAATAATTCGGGGTCAGCACCAGGAAAATCAGCGCGATGAAACCGGCGCGCGGGCCTCCGAGCGCTCGCCCCAGCTTCCAACAGCCGGCCAGCCCGAGAATGCCGACAAACCCGTTCAGCAGATGCCGCGTTTCATAAAGGCCGAGCGGCGAAATGCGGTATAGCGCCGCTGCCGCCATGTCGAAGGCGGCGCCGTAATTGTAAAGGTTCTGCCAGTGCAGGGCGCGCTGGTCGCCGAACAGCGACAGGTAATATTCGAGGACGAGGTTGCCGTAATAGCTGTGAACGTCCTCGTCCCAGGTGATGCCGTAATCGGTGAAGGTCAGGATGACGAGCACCGCGACAGCGACCAGCACACACGCCGCCAACTGATCCCAGAGAGCGTCACGCCGGGGACGGAGGGCGGGAATTGCCCGGCGGAACACCGCCGCGAGCCGTTTTGAGGCAATATTCATGCTAGGCGTCGAGTACAATTACCGAATGCGGACCAGTCGCGGTGATGCGGTCGTTTGAGACGGCGGCGCGCCGTCTGTCAAGTCGGAACGCCTTGATAAATGGGCGTATGCACAAGTTACAGCCCGACTTCGGTCATAAGTTGTGCAACAACGCGATCGGCCGAAAAATGGGCGCCGGCGACCTCGCGCGCGGCGCGGCTGTTGCCCGGTAATCGGCGGCAATCGCGTCGATCGCCGCGAGGGCTTCGTCATGCGTCGCATAGTCGAACACGCCGCGGCCGGCCGGGCAGAAGCTGGTGAAGCCGGTGCGCATCGTTACCACCGGCCGGCCGGCCGCCAGGTAGCAGACCGCGCGGTCGCTGAACCAGCCGCTGTTCGGCCGGACATAGATGTCCTTCGCCACTGTGAACTCGCCGCGCGAGCCGGAGATGAAGTCACGGTAGGCGTCCATCGTCGCCGACACCGGACGCGGGTCGGTCAGGTTCCAGCCGGCGCCCTCGACCTCGCTGCGCACCGCATCGTCGGGCGGCAGCATCGCCATCTTGAAACAGGTTTCCGGCCGGCGCTGCGGCAGGTCGAGGAACCTGAGGAAATTGACGTGCTTTGACCACAGATAGGTCGCGCCATCGTAATCGATGTTCTTGCCCTTGTTCTCCCAGGTCGCGATCGTCGTGAAGCAGGGCGGCTCGCCTTCGGCCATCGGCCATAAATCGAGATCGACCGGCGGCCGTGTCGCGCGCCACGGCACGCCGCACAGCGGCACATCGGACAAGGGCGTGCCCAGATTCGTGCCATAGGTAAAGAAATGCGTGTGCGCGTCGAGATAGGCGCGCGCCGCCGGGTCGGCCTTGGCGAACTTGATCTGCTCGTAGACCGGGTCGGTGTCGATCATCAGCCGGACCGGGCAGCGCAGGTGCTCGTCGCGCAAGCGCGTCGCGCCGCACAAATTGATCAGCCCGTCCGCCTCCGCATAGAGCGCGCGGACCTGCTCGCGCGCTGAGGCCGTGATAGACGTCGTTGATCGCGTCCCAATAGGCCCAGCGGCCGGCAAGGCCGTGTCGCTCCATTGCGTCGCGCAGATAGGCGACGTTGTAGTCGCACTCCATGACGACGCTGCTGATGCGCGGGTCGTACGGGTTGGCGCCGTGGTCCTCAATGTACCACGCCTCATAGCCGAGCTTTTCCAGCCCGGCGAGATAGTTCACCGCCTGCCACGCGATGCCCGGCGAGCGGCATCTGGCCGACGAAATGAAGCAGGATGATTTTGCCGCGTTTGCGCACTGGGGTATCGGAGCCTCAAATTCGGCGCGGTCGGCGCGCCAGCGCAATAACGCGCCACGAACGGTAAAATTTCCGCTGATCTTTCGCCACCCGGCGCGAACCGGCGCGCGATCCAACATGGGGTGGTGCGATGCACCAAAGGGGTGGTTTCCGATTGGCGCGCAGGCTGTTTGGCGCATGGGCTTGCCCGTCCGACGACGGGCGTGGTAGGCAGAGCCATGCCGCGCGGCAGCGTGTTTGCAAGCCTCGTATCGCGCGACGCCGCCGGCGGGCTCCGGCGAACTCAAGGAGAAGAAGCCGAGACCATGACCTACGTCGTCACTGAAGCCTGCATCCGCTGCAAGTACATGGATTGCGTCGAGGTTTGCCCGGTCGACTGCTTCTATGAGGGCGAGAACATGCTCGTCATCCATCCCGACGAGTGTATCGATTGTGGGGTGTGCGAGCCGGAATGCCCGGCCGAGGCCATCATCCCGGACAGCGAACAGGCGGCCGAGCAATGGCTCGAGGTCAACCGCGAATATGCCGCAGCCTGGCCGAACATCACGCGCAAGAAGCCGTATCCGCCGGATGCGGATGAATTCAAGGGTGTCGAAGGCAAGTTCGAGAAGTTCTTCAGCCCGAAGGGCGGCGGCTAACCGCCCTCTACCTTTGTAATGTTGCGGCCTCGCCCGGATGCCGGGCGGGCATGGCTGATGTGCTGGCTCTGACGGCCAGTTCGTGCTATATATTCGCTGGCGCTATCGACGCCTCCCCCCTCGGTTCCGCGCACTTGGTTGAGGTGAGGACGGTCGCCCTCCTTGGCGGCCCGGGGAGGCGTTTTTGCAGCGCGCTGGTCGGGTCGTTTGTGCGAGAGACGAAAATGATGGCCGAAAAGACGCCATTCGCCGCGGGCGATCTGGTTGTTTATCCCACTCATGGGGTGGGTAAGATCACCGCGATCGAGGTTCAGGAAATAGCCGGTCACACGCTGAACGTCTTTGTCGTGACGTTTGACAAGGACCGCATGACGTTGCGGGTGCCACTGGCGAAGGCCAAGGTTTCCGGTCTGCGGCGGCTGTCGAGCCGCAAGGAAATGGACGACGCGCTGTTGAAATTGCGCGGCCGGTCGCGCGCCAAGCGCACGATGTGGAGCCGCCGGGCGCAGGAATACCAGGCCAAGATCGCCTCCGGCGACCCGGCTTCGATCGCCGAGGTGGTGCGGGACCTGTTCCGCAACACCGGCCAGCCCGAACAATCCTATAGCGAGCGGCAGATTTATCAGGCGGCGCTCGACCGGCTGGTGCGCGAGTTCGCAGCGGTCGACGGGATCGACGAGATGACCGCGATCCAGCGCGTCGAGCAGCTGCTCTCGGCGGCCTGACCGCCGGACCGACGGACCGCGCCGGAGCGCGGAATGGCGAACAGCCGGTCCTCCACCGCCAAACCCGCCCGCTCTAAATTTGCCCGGATGAACAGGGCGGTGCGGGTGTGGGCGGTGGCGTCGATCCTCGGCGAGGCCGAGCGGCTGGCGCGGCTGCACGACCGGTTGGCGCCGCGCATCGCCGAGGGCGACCAACTGGTCTATCTCGGCAATTATTTCGGGCGCGGCGACGCCGTCGCCGGCACGATCGACGAATTGCTCGATTTCCGCCGCCGCGTTATGGCACGTCCGCGCGGGTTTTCCTGCGATGTCGTGTATCTGCGCGGCGCCCAGGAAGAAATGTGGCAGAAGCTGTTGCAACTGCAATTCGCACCGAACCCCCGGGAGGTGCTGGCGTGGATGGTGCAGGAGGGCATTGAGGCGACCGTCACGGCCTATGGCGGCGACATGCGACAGGGCTTTGCGGCGAGCCGCGACGGTCCGCGCACGATCACGCGCTGGACCACCGGGCTGCGCAATGTGATGAACGCGGCGCCAGGGCACACCAACCTGTTCTCCAGTCTGCGCCACGCGGCGGTCACCGAAGACAACGGGCTGCTGTTCGTGCATGCCGGGGTTGAGCCGTCGCGGCCGTTGGCCGGGCAGACCGACGCGTTCTGGTGGGGCGCCGGCGCCGATATTCTCGATCTCGAAGCGCCGTTCGACGGCTTTCGCCGCGTCATCCGCGGCTTCGACCGCGCCCATCGCGGGCTGATCGAACGTGAGTTCGCCGTGTCGCTCGATGCCGGCTCGGGCCGCGGCGGCCGCCTCCTCGCCGCTGCCTTTACCCTCGACGGCACGGTACAGGATGTGATTGAGGTCTGACCCGCCTCAGATGGCGGTGTAGCCGCCATCTACCAGCAGGTCGCTGCCGGTCACAAAGCTGGAGGCGTCGCTCGCCAGAAATACCGCGGCACCGGTGAGTTCGTCGGGGCGGCCGAGCCGGCCTAAGACATGTTTAGGTCCGTTAAGCTGCCGCGCGACCTCGAACGAGCCGTGGCGATGCAGCGTGCGCTGGGTCTCAATGGCACCCGGCGACAGCGTGTTGACCCGAATGTTCTGCGCCGCATGGTCGATCGCCATGACCTTGGCAAGCTGGACCAACGCGCCCTTGGTGGCGCAATAGGCACCGCGCCCCGCAGCGCCGACGCGGGCAAGCTGCGAGGCGATGAAGATGATCGACCCGCCGCCGCCGGCAGCCATGATCGGCAGCACCGCGCGGCTCAGCAGGAACGAACCAGTCAGGTTGATGTCGAGTACGCGCCGCCAGTCGGCGACCGTCACTTCGGTGATGGTGCCGCTCGGGTCGTTCGGCGCGGCGCCGCTGACCAGAATGTCGATCCGGCGGAAGGCGCGTTGCGCGGCATCGGCAGCCGCCAGCGTATCGCTCTCGCTGGCGACGTCGCACACCTGCGATATTGCCTGCCCGCCGGCATCGCCGATCATCCGGGCCGTTTCCGCCGCTGTTGCCGCGTCGATATCGCAGCACGCGACGGCGGCGCCGGCCTTGGCGAACGCCAGCGCGATGGCCCGGCAGATATCGCCCCCGGCACCGCTGATCAGCGCCGCCTTGCCCTCCAACTGCGTCATTCCCCGCTCCCGCGCTATAGCATCCCCGTCTTACAACATGACCGTCTTACAACATGACCGTGCCGCCATCGACCGCGATGGTTTGGCCGGTCACGAAACCGCTGACATCCGAGATCAGCCACGCCACCGTGCCGGTCAGGTCGGACGGCATCAGGTTGCGCTGGATCGTCTGTCCGGCCCTGATCGTTTCGAGCGCGCGGTCGTGCTTGTCGCCGAAAAATTCGCGGGTGCCTTCGGTCATCACCGCGCTCGGCGCCAGCGCGTTGACGCGAATGCGGTCGCGCCCGAGTTCGCGCGCCAGCCCGCGGGTCAGGCCGATGACGGCAGCCTTCGAGGTCGTGTAGTGCAGTCCGTAGGGCATGCCGTAGGTCGCAGCGAGCGAGGCGATGTTGATGATGCTGCCGGCGCCGGCCTGGCGCATTGCCGGCACCGCCGCCTTGCAGCAGTTCCAGATGCCCTTGACGTTGACCGCCATCGCGGCGTCCCACTCCGCCTCGTCGATCGCGTCGAAACGGCCGCCATGCAAGGCGCCGTACAGCGCGGCGTTATTGATCAGCGCATCGACCTGCCCGAACGCCTTGACGCCGGCTTCGATCATCGCGACGGCGGCAGCCGGGTCGGTGACGTCGAGCGTTGCCGCGATGCCGGCGCCGCCTTCCCTGGTGACGAGCGCGATCGTTTCGGCGCAGTCATTGATGTCGCCGGCGACAATCTTCGCGCCGGACGCCGCGAGGCTGCGGGCAAATTCCTGGCCGAGCCCGCGTGCCGCGCCGGTGATCGCGACGACCTTGCCCTGAACGTCCATCATGCTCTCCGGAAACCTGCGCGTTCCGCGCCGGAGCATAATACGCCAGCCGCCCCGCTTTGAGCGCTTTCCCGAGTACCCGCGTCGAAGTCGATGAAGGCTGGGCCGGATTGCGGCATAATCGGCAAAACGGAGGACCCCCATGCCCCTGACCCGTGATCTCGGCGGCTTTGTCGCCGGCCTTCAGTTCCAGCATTTGCCGGCGGAGGCGGTTGATGTCGCCCGCACCGGCTTTATCGATACGATCGCGACGATGATCGCCGGCTCGCAGGACGAGGCGCCGCAATTGCTGAAAAAGGCGCTGGCGCCGCCGGCCGGCGAGGCGACGCTGTATTTCACCGGCGAGACCGCTCCGGCGCCGGAAGCCGCGTGGATCAACGGCACCGCGGCACATGCACTCGATTACGACGATGTCGCGGTGCGCGGCCATCCCAGCACCGTGCTGGTGCCGGCGATTCTTGCCGAAGGCGAGGCGCTTGGCGCATCCGGCATGGCGATGATCACCGCCTATGTCGCGGGCTACGAGGCCTGGGCGGAATTGTCGCGGCGCGACCCCGGGCATCACCACCGCAAAGGCTGGCACCCGACCGGCATCTTCGGAACGATTGCCGCGGCGGCGGGCTGTGCCAGCCTGCGCGGCCTCGATACCGACAAGACGACGATGGCGCTGGCCCTGGCGGCGTCGCAATCGGGCGGGCTGATGGCCAATTTCGGCACGATGACCAAGCCGTTTCATGCCGGCCGCGCGGCGCATGCGGGGCTGGTGTCGGCGCGGATGGCGGCGGCCGGGTTTACCGCGGCGGCCGATGCGCTCGAACACCCGCAGGGCTTTCTGTCGGCGGTGTCGCCGGAGGGACTGGCGGACCGCGACAGTCCAGCAGCGCTGGGCGCGCCGTGGCACATCGTGCAGAACCGGCTCAGCATCAAGAAATACCCCGCCTGCTACGCGCTGCACCGTTCGCTCGACGGGCTGCTCGATGTGCTGAAGCAGCGGCCATTGCAGCCGGATGACATCGCCGGCATTACCGCCTCGATCAGCAAGACGCGGGCGATGATCCTGCGCAACCACCAGCCGCAGACCGGCCTCGAAGGCAAGTTCAGCATGGAGTTCGCGATGGCCGCTGCCGTCATCGCCCGCCGCGCCAGCCTCGCCGAGTTCACCGACGGCTTTGTCCAGCGCCCTGACGTGCAGGCGCTGATGCGCAAGGTGTCGGTCGACACCAACGAAAACTACGACCCCGAAATGTCGGGCGCCGCGATGTTCGACCAGGTAAGGGTGCAACTCGTGAACGGCGAGGTGCTCGAAAGCGAACAGGTGCGGCGCGCCCGCGGCGCCGCCGAACTGCCGCTGAGCGACGCCGAGTTGTTCGAGAAATTCGGCACCTGCCTTGACGCCGGCCACGCCCGCATCGCTCCAGACGTGCTGTTCGGGCGTCTGAAAAACCTCGAACGCCTTTCGGCCCGCGAACTAACCGCGGTTTGACCCAGGCGGATGGGGCAGGCTGAGTCCGGTGCAACTTCCCACCCCGCCGCTTCTGGTCATCTCCGACCGCGCCCAGGCGACGCGGCCGCTCATCGAAATTGCCGAAGCGGTGTTTCGTGGCGGCGGGCGTTGGTTTAGCCTGCGCGAGAAGGATTTGCCGGCGCTGGAACGCCACGAATTGCTGCGCAAGCTGGTGGTGCTCGGGCATCGGTTCGGGGCCACGGTTATAGTGCATGAGGATATCGAGGCGGCTGTCGCGGCCGGTGCTGATGGTGTGCATCTGCCGGGCGGCGGCGACCCGACGACGGCGCGGCGGCGCCTGCCCTCCGGCCTGATTGGGGTGTCGGCGCATTCGCCCGCTGAGGCAGCGGCGCAACTAAGGGCCGGTGCGGACTACGCCAGTCTTAGCCCGATCTTCCTGACGACCAGCAAGCCCGGTTATGGCCCGGCGGTCGGCCTCGACGCGCTGGGCGAGGCGGCGCGGCTGTCATCCGGCCCGATTGTCGCTCTCGGCGGCATCGATAAGCGCAACATAGCGAGCTGCCTTGCGGCGGGGGCCGGGGGCATTGCTGTCATGGGCGAGATCATGCGCGCGGCCGATCCCGAGGCCACGATCCGCGGGCTAATCGCGGCGATGCGGCAGTAAGCATTTAAAGCAAAGGACGCAAAGGGATACGCAAAGAGCGCGATGGCGCTTCGGGCGCGTCAGCGCCCGATCTAATTTTCCGAGGTCGAACTTGATGGCGCTTCGCGCCGGTCACGTCCCCATCGCGTCCTTTGCGTATCCCTTTGCGTCCTTTGCGTTAAAATCTTCTCCTTCCCTACTGTATGAAGGATACGGGTCGGGGAGGATCATGCGATGGATGCGGATTATGTGGTGATCGGGGCCGGGTCAGCCGGGTGTGTGGTGGCGAGCCGGCTGTCGGAGGATGGCTCGAAGGTCGTACTGCTCGAAGCCGGGCCACCCGATCGCGACATCTGTGATCCATGTGCCGGCCGGCGTGCTGAAGGTCCTCAACAATACCAAGATCAACTGGAACTTCATGAGCGAAGGCGAGCCCGGCACCGCCGGCCGCCAGCTGCAATGGCCGCGCGGCAAGACGCTGGGGGGCACCAGTTCGATCAACGGCATGCTCTATGTCCGCGGCAACCCGGCCGATTACGACAACTGGGCGCAGATGGGGTGCCGCGGCTGGACCTATGACGAGGTCTTGCCGTTCTTTCGCAAATCGGAAACCTACCGCGGCAAGGGCGACCCGGAATTCCGCAGCCAGGGCGGCCCGCTGATCGTCGAGGATTACCGCACCATCCTCGGCCTGACGCATCATTTCGTCGAGGCGGCGCAGCAGGCCGGTCATCCCCTCACCCCCGACTACAATGGCCGGCAGCAGGAGGGCGTCGCCTATTCGCAGATGACGCGGCGCGGCAAATGGCGCGGCTCCACGGCGCAGACCTTTCTGCGCGAGGCGCGCGGCCGCAGCAACCTCAAGGTCGAGACCAACGCGATCGTCACCAGGCTGCTGTTCGACGGCAAGCGCTGCACCGGCGTCGCCTACCGCCAGGGTGGCGTCGATCGCCAGCTTCTGGTGTCGCGCGAGGTCATTTTGTGCGGCGGCGCGGTCAACTCGCCGCATGTGTTGCAGATTTCCGGCATCGGCCCGGCGACGCATTTGCAGGCGATCGGCGTGCCGGTGGTGCACGATCTGCCGGGCGTCGGCGCCAACCTCAACGACCATTACGTCGTGCGCGTCAGCCACCGCGTCCGCAACGAGGTGACGATCAACCAATTGGCGCGCGGCGCGCGGCTGATGCGCGAGGTGGTGAAATTTGCCACGGTCGGCAATGGCGCGCTGACCTTTGGCGTCACCTCGGCGATGGTGTTCTGCCGTAGCCGCGAGGGGCTGGCGAGCCCCGATTTGCAATTGCTGTTCACCCCGGCGAGCTATGCCCAGGGCGTGTTCCGCCAGCTCGAGCGCGAGCCCGGGATGAGCGTCGCGGTGTGCCCGGTGCGGCCGGAAAGCCGCGGCACGATCATGGCGCAATCGCCCGACCCGCTGGCCTACCCGGCGATCCGCCCGAACTACCTCTCGGCGCCGAGCGATTTGCGGGTGCTGATTTCCGGCATCCAGCAGACGCGCAAGATTTTCTCACAGCCGGCGATGGCGCCCTACAGCGTCGCGGAAACCGTGCCGGGAGCCGGCATCGCGACCGACGAGCAATTCGCCGATTACGCGCGCAAAAACGGTAACAACGTCTACCACCCGGTCGGCACCTGCAAGATGGGCACCGACCCGATGGCGGTGGTCGATCCGCGCCTGCGCGTCATCGGCCTCGAAGGCCTGCGCGTCATCGACGCCTCGATCATGCCGGCGGTTACCACCGGCAACACCAACGCGCCGACCATCATGATCGGCGAAAAAGGCGCGGCGATGATCAAGCAAGACGCCCGCGCCCGAGTCGCTGCAGCAGCGTAAGGGAAGATTTTAACGCAAAGGACGCAAAGGATACGCAAAGAGCGCGAAGGAGATTTTACTGGCGCGAAGCGCCATCAATTACCTGTTGAAGGCTCTTAATGACGCTTCGCGTCGAGTGATGCTGCCTTCGCGTCCTTTGCGTACCCTTCGCGCGCTTTGCGTTACCTAAAATGCTTACTTCGCGAATTCGCGGACGCGTTCGACCTCGTCGAGTGTGCCGAACGGGGAACCGATCAGCACCTCCTCGAAGCCCATTTCCTGGAGCCGCTGCATGCGCCGCTTGGCTTCGTCCAGCGAGCAGATGAAGTTGACCGCTGCCAGCTTCGCCAGTTCGGCGGTTTCGGGACGTTCGGCGAGATCGATGGTGACGTTGGCGAGCACGGCGTTCTTACCGCCGGCGGCGCGGTATATCCGCATGCCGTGTTCCAGGTCCTCGATGCTGCTGTAGCGGCCCGATGGCGTCCAGCCCGCGGTTTCCTTCGCGGCATAGGTGATCCAGCGTTCGCTGCGCCACGCGCCGATCAGAATCGGGGGACCGCCCTTGCAGCCCGGCCACATCGACAGCGTGCCGTTATTGACGGGCTCGCCGTTCCACACCTTGTGCATGATCTCGATCGATTGCCGGAAGGTGCGGAAGCGGTGGTCGTAATCGTAGCCGAGCAGTTCGAAATCGTCGCGCGTCGAGCCGCTGCCGATGCCGAGTACCAGCCGGTTGTTCGACAGGGCCTGCACCGACTGTACCCGATGCGCCAGCTCGACCGCATTGCGCAGCGGCGTCTGCAACACACTGATGCCGAGTTCGACCTTTTTCGTCACCGCCGCCACAGCCGACAATACCGACAGCGGATCAAGGCTCGGCCGCCCGCGACCCAGCGAATCGCCGAGCCAGATGCCGGGGAAGCCGGCAGCCTCTGTCCTTCGCGCCAGATCGGTGATCCGGTCGATCAGCCCGGTATCCGGATCGCCCTGCGGACTGATCCGCAGCATCGTGCTTATGCGCATGAGTTTCTCCTTCTGGTTCGGTTCGGATCAAATGACGGCCTTGGCGGCCGCGAAATTTTGGCTGGCGTTTCATCAGTTCTTCGTTTGTGCCCGGCCTTGGGCCGGGCATCTACGAGACACTTGCGCCAGCCTTTGCGCGTCTCGTGGATGGCCGGGCCAAGCCCGGCCACGAACGGAGGTGTAGGCAAATTGCGTTCAGTTGAAGACTGGCTCGGTGCCGGGCGCGGGGGAATAGGCGAAGCTGCCGCGCGACAGGATCGCGTCGCGGCCGCCATAGGCTTCGATGCGGGCGTGCTGGTCCCCCTTGGCGAGTGCGTCGGCGGCCTCGGGGTCGACGACCAGTCGCAGTTCGGCCTCGCATTGCGCGACGAGGCCCTGATAGCCGGGTTCCTGGCCGAGGTCGCGGGTTTCCTGCGGGTCGGCATCCAGATCAAACAGTTGCGGCGGCATCCCAACGTAATACACGAACTTGAACCGGCCCTTGCGGATCATGAAGGCGCCGGTCGCCGCGCCGGTCGCGTGGTATTCGCACAGCACTGTCCGTGTTGCCGCGACGCCGCGTGCCACCTGGTCGAGTGGCGCTCCCGGCAGGTCGCGATCGGCCGGGTTCGGCGCGACACCGGCCCAGTCGAGGATCGTCGGGAAGAAATCGACCGAGGTCACCGGCTCGACACAGACAAAGCCCCGCGGCAGGTCAGGGCCGGCAACGATCATCGGAACCCCGGCCGATTCCTCGTACATCGTCGATTTTCCCCACAACCCGCGGGTGCCGAGATTGTCGCCGTGGTCGGCGGAATAGATGATCCGCGTGTTGTCGGCGAGCCCGCTCTGTTCCAGCGCGCCCATCAAGCGTCCGACATTGTGGTCGGTGTAGCTGACGAGCCCGAAATAGGCCGCGATGGCGCGGCGCAGATTGGCTTCGTCAGTGAAGCCCTCGTCGTAAATCTGACACTTGCGGAAGGCCGCGATGTAAGGGTGCGTCGGCCGTTCGTGCGGTGCATAGAGCGACGGCAGCGGCACCTCGCTCTCTGGATAGAGATCGTAAAACTCCGGCCGCGCGATCAGCGGGAAATGCGGGCATACCAGCGACACGAACAAGGCCCATGGCTTGCCGGATGGCGCTGCCGCGTGCGCCTTCAGCCAATCGACCGCCGCGTTGGTAATCTTCTCGTCGTAATCCTGGTAGCTGGAATTGCCGCGCCCGGCATCCCTGGCGAGCCGCAAGGTCGCCTTGCGCACTGGCAGCGGGTCGCGCAGCCAGCCCATCGGGTCGCCGATGCCGTCATTGATATGCAGCGGCATGATCTCGCGGGTAAAGCCGTTATCGTCGTCCGCGCCGCGGAAATGCAGCTTGCCGATCGACACGACCTCGTGCCCGGCTTCTTTCAGCCGGTGGTGCCACGACGGCACACTGCCGTCATAGGCAATCGCATTGTCCCAGAAGCGTATCTGATGCGGGTAGCGCCCGGTCGCGATCGCGGCGCGTGACGGCACGCAGATCGGCGAGTTGCAGTAGGCATCGGAAAACCGCACGCCCGAGGCCGCCAGCCGGTCGAGGTGCGGTGTCCGGATCATCGGATGCCCGTAACATCCGAGCACCCGCCGGCTATGTTCGTCCGACAGGATGACGAGAACGTTGGTCGGCTTCATCGCGCGGCCCTACAGCCCGAGTTCGCGCAGGATGCTCTCGCGGTCGCCGTCGAGGTCTGGCGACTTGTCGCGCGTCGTCGGGTCGGGGAACGCAGAAAATTTCATCGGGTTGCCGGCCAATTTGAGCGGCCCGGTCACCGGGTCTTCGACATCGATCAGCATGTTGCGTGCCGCGGTCTGCGGGTGCGCCAGCGCCTGCTCGACATTGTTGACCGGGCCGCACGGCAGCCCGGCTTTTTCGAGCACCGCGACCCAGTGCTCGGTCGTCTCGGTGGTCAGCACGCTTTCAAGCTCGACCTTCAGCGCCGGCTGGTGCTGGTTGCGCAGCGCATTGGTCTGGAACAGCGGGTTTTCGCCGAGGTCGGGCCGGCCCAGGGTCCGCGTCAGCTTGACGAACAGCGCGTCATTGCCGGCGGCGATGATGATGCTGCCATCCTTGGTGTCGAGCGCCTCGAACGGCGTGATCGACGGATGCCGCGCGCCGAGCGGCCCCGGAATTTCGCCGGTCGTCGTGTAGCGCATGATCGCGTTCTCCAGCAGCGCCAGTTGGCAGTCGAACAAGGCGACATCGACCTTGGTCGCCTCCCCCGAGCGCTCGCGGTGCAACAGCGCCGCGTTCAGCGCGATCGTCGTATAGAGCCCGCCGGCGAGGTCGCCGATCGAGGTGCCGACCCGCACCAGCGGCATCCCCGGCGCGCCGGTGATGCTCATGATGCCGCCAAGCCCCTGCACGACCATGTCGTAGGATGGGTATTTCGAGTAGGGGCCGGTATGGCCGAACCCCGAGGCGGCGGCGTAGATCAGGCGGGGGTAGCGCGGGTGCAGCGTCTCCCAGCCATAGCCGAGCTTTTCCATTGTGCCCGGTCGGAAGTTTTCGACGATCGCATCGGCCTTGTCGAGCAGCCGCTCGAAGATGTCGCGGTCGCCCGGCGCCTTCAGGTCGAGGACGATCGATTCCTTGCCGCGGTTGATCGAGGCGAAATAGGTCGATTTGCCGTTCTTGAACGGGCCATATGCCCGCGCGTCGTCGCCGGTCTTCGGCGCCTCGACCTTGATGACCCGCGCGCCCATCTCGGACAGCAGCAGCGTGCAATAGGGGCCGGCGAGAATGCGCGACAGATCGACGATCGTAATGCCGGAAAGCGGCCCAGCCTGTGGCATGCTTCTGATCCTTCTGGTGCTGACGCGGTGATAGCCCAGACCGGCCGGCAATCGCAATCGAAGCGCCAATACAATCGACCAGGGAGCGCATTTGCCATGACCTATCCGACGCATCTGATCCCGACCACCGTCGTCGGCAGCTACCCACAGCCGGAATGGCTGGTCGATCGTGGCGCGCTGGCGCATCACGGCGTGCCGCGGGTGCATGCCGGCGATATCTGGCGCATCCCGGCGGATTTGCTCGAACAGGCGCAGGACGACGCAACGGTGGTCGCGATCCGCGAGATGGAACAGGCCGGCATCGACATCGTCAGTGACGGGGAAATCCGCCGCGAAAGCTACTCCAACCGGTTCGCGCTGGCGCTCGAGGGCATTGACGCTGAAAACCCCGGCGCAGGTCGGGCGCAGCGGCGGCGGCACGACGCCGGTGCCGCGCGTCGTCGGCAGGATCAGGCGGAAAGGTCCGGTCGAGGTGCGCGATGCCGAATTCCTGCTCGGCCATGCGACCCACGCGACGAAGATCACCCTACCGGGTCCGTTCACGCTGTCGCAGCAGGCGCAGAACGTCTTTTACAAGGACGAGGAAGAACTGGCGATGGATTACGCCATCGCCGTCAACGAGGAATTGCGCGCGCTGAAGGCGACCGGCGTCGATGTCGTGCAGCTCGACGAACCGTGGGTCCGCACCGCCCCGGAGAAGGCCGCGCGTTACGGCATCAAGGCGATCAACCGGGCATTGCAGGGCATCACCGGCCCGACCATCGTGCATCTGTGCTTTGGCTATGCCGCGATGGTGCAGAACAAGCCCGCGGGCTACGCCTTTCTGCCGCAACTCGCCGACTCCACCGCCCAGCAGATTTCGATCGAGGCGGCGCAGCCCCGCCTCGATCTTGGCGTCTTGAAGGACCTGTCGGGCAAAACCGTGCTGCTTGGCGTTATCGATCTCGACGACCCCAAAATCGAAACCGCCGATGAGGTCGCCGCTCGATTGCGCCGGGGGTTGCAGCACATTGCTGCCGAGCGGCTCGTCGCGGCCCCCGATTGCGGCATGAAATACCTGCCGCGCGACCGCGCCCTCGGCAAATTGCGCGCGCTGGCCGCAGGGGCTGCCATCGTGCGGCGCGAACTGGCGGGCTAGTCTGCTGCCGAAAGGGGGCGGGCGACGCTTTCGAGCGGCTGGCGCTCGGCCTTGATGCCGATGGCGAGTTCGACATGGCGGCGACCACCATCAGGGCGGCGCCGAACAGGTAGCCGAGAAAGACCTGGCCGCGCTCGCCGCTGCCGATCAGCAGGCCGAACAGCCACGGCGCGGCGACGCCGCCGATCCCGGTGCCGAGCGCATAGAAGAACGCGATTGCCAGCGCGCGAGTTTCCAGCGGAAAGCTCTCGCTGACCGTCAGATAGGCCGCGCTCGCGGCGGCCGAGGCGAAAAAGAAAATGCCGCTCCAGCACAGGGTCAGCGACGTCGCATCGACGCAGCCCTCGCGGAACAGATAGCCGACGATGGCGAGCAGAACGCCCGACACCGCATAGGTCGAGGCGATCATCGGCTTGCGCCCGATGCGTGTCGAACAGCGGCCCGAGCAGCAGCGGCCCGAGGAAATTGCCGAGCGCAAACGGCAGCATGTACCAGCCGATCGACGCCGACGGCACGTCGTAGAACCGGGTCAGCACCAGCGCGTAGGTGAAGAAGATCGCGTTGTAGAAAAACGCCTGGGCCGTCATCAGCGACAGCCCGAGCACGGTGCGGCTGCGGGTAGTCGCGCAGCGATCGCGCGCGACGCATGCGAGCGGGGTGTGAGCCTGCCCGATCAGGCGAATCGTGCCGGCCGGAGACGCAGGAATCTCCCGCCAAGCCGGTCCGCGCGACCCGGCGTTCGATCTCGGCGACGACCGCGTCGGCTTCGTCGGGCCGGGCGTGCAGCATCAGCCAGCGCGGGCTCTCCGGGACCCAGCGGCGCAGCACCAGGATCACCAGCCCCAGCACCGCGCCGATCCCGAACGCGGCGCGCCAGCCCCAATCCGCCGGCAGCCGCCCGGGCTCCAGCAGCACGACCGCGCCGAGCGCCCCGAGCGCCGCGCCGAGCCAGAAGCTGCCGTTGATCGCGAGGTCGGTGCGGCCGCGAAAACGCGCCGGGATCAATTCCTGGATCGCCGAGTTGATCGCCGCGTACTCGCCGCCGATGCCGGCGCCGGTGAGCACGCGGAATACCGCAAAGCTCCAGAAATCCCACGACAGCGCGGTCGCGGCGGTCGCGACGAGGTAGAGGCCGAGGGTCATCATGAACAGCTTTTTGCGGCCAAGCCGGTCGGTCAGGTAGCCGAACAACAGGGCACCGGCCACCGCGCCGCAGAGATAGGCGCTGCGCGACCAGCCCGATCTCGGCCGCGGTGAAGTGCAGGACCGGGCTTTGCTGCAAGGCGCCCGGCGATCGACCCGGCCACCGTGACTTCCAGCCCGTCGAGCACCCAGGTGATCCCCAGCGCGACGACCACCAGCGTGTGAAAGCGTGTCCAGGGCAGCCGGTCGAGACGAGCCGGCACGTCTGTCTCGATAATGGCCGGTTCGGCTCGGGGAGTATCGCTGACCGGTTCCGTATCAGGCATAACGGGCTAACGCTCGGGGCGGCTCGCTGTCGCAAAACGGGAACGACACGGCGTTTGTGATGTTGCGTAACGGCATGACGACCCGATTTCATCTCTCGGCGCTGCTCGCGCTGATGCTCTTGCTTTGTGCCAGCGGCATCTCACACGCCCAGGATACCGGTGCCAAGTCCACCCCGTCGCCGGCCGCCAACACCGTCGGGTTAACCCCGGCGGAAGCGAAGCGGGCGGTCGATGTGCTGCAGGACCCGCAGCAGCGCAGCCAGCTGATCCAAACCTTGCAGGCGATCAGCAAGGCCCTGCCGCCGCCGCCCGGCGATGCGTCCGCATCCTCGCCTTCCACGCCCGCCACGCCCGCTGCCCCGGCGGCGGCGGTGCCGGCGCAGTCGATGTCGCTGGCGCCGGACAGTCTCGGGGCACAGCTGGTCTCGCAGTTTTCGAATTGGCCGGATTGGGTGGCGGCGGAGGCCGCCACGACCTTCCAGGCGATCACCGACTTTCCGCTCCTGGTTGACTGGGCCCGGCAGATCGCGGCCGACCCCGAGCAGCGCGGCGCCGTGTTGCGAGCGCTGACCAACCTCGCTCTGGTAATCGCCGTCGCCCTGGCCGTCGGCTGGCTGGTGCGGCTGGCGCTGGCCCGGCCGTTGCGCGGGCTGATCGGACATGCTCCCAAACCGCCGCCGAAGAGGGAGGCGGTACCGGATGGCACGGAGCCGGCGGTCGAGGCTGAAACGTGGCTGCTGCTGCCGCGCCTGCCGTTTGCGCTGGCCCGGCTGACGCTGGAATTGATACCCGTCGCAGTATTCTGGGGGATTGCCAGCCTGCTGTCGGGCCTGACTCCGGGCGTCTGGGCCCGCTCGGCGATCCTGATCGTCGCCAACGCCTATGCGACGACGCTGTTGATCCTGGCGATCGGCCGCATGCTGGTATCGCCGTCGGTGAAGCGGCTGCGGCTGCTGCATGTCAGCGACGCGACAGCTTCCTACCTGATGCTGTGGCTGCGCCGCATCGTCGCGACCGCGGTGTTTGGCAGCGCCTTTGCCAGTCTCGCTTTGTTGTTCGGGCTGTACCAGGCGGCCTATGAGACGCTGATCGGGGTGGTCGCGCTGATTGTCGCGGTCTGGGTCGGCGTTTTGGTGTTGCGGAGCCGGCATCAGGTGGCGGCGCGCCTGCGGGCCGCGCCCGACGTCGAGAGCAGCCTCGCGCGGTGGCGCAACTGGTTCGCCGGCGCATGGCATTACCTGGCGTTGCTGGCGATTGGTGCGGCCTGGATCCTGTGGGTTGCCGGCATCCGCGAGGGGCTCGGCGGGGTGCGGATCCTGCTCGGCACGGTGGCAATCCTGGTTGTGGCGCGGCTGGTGTCCATCGCGCTGTTGGGGCTGATGAACCGTGTGCTGAGCCTCGCGCCCGAGCCGGTCCAGGCGAAGTTGAATCTCGCTGACCCGGCCGCCCGCTATCACCGGGCCGGACGCTTCGCGGTGAACGCCATCGTCGTCGTCGCGACCGGAATCGTGCTGCTGCGGTTTTGGGGCATTGGCAGTTTTGCGTGGTTCGAATCCGGGCGGACCGGCGCCCAGCTGATATCGGCGGCGGTGACGATCGCCGTCGCGCTGTTGGCGGCGATTATTGTTTGGGAAGGCGCGAACACTGGGCTGGAACGCCGGCTGACCCGGCTCAGCCAGGCCGGCTCGGCGGCTCATTCCGCGCGGCTGCGCACGATGCTGCCGATCCTGCGGGCGTTTTTGCTGAGCGCTATCGTCACAATTGTCGGGCTGACCGCGCTCAGCGAGATCGGCGTTAACATTGCGCCGTTGCTGGCCGGCGCCGGGATTGTCGGCGTCGCGCTCGGCTTCGGCTCGCAAAAGCTGGTGCAGGACGTCATTACCGGCATTTTCGTGCTGTTCGAAAACGCCATCCAGATCGGCGACACGGTGACCGTCGCCGGCCTGACCGGCAATGTCGAGCAATTGTCGGTGCGCACGATCTGGCTGCGCGGCGGCGACGGTGCGGTGCACATCATCCCGTTCAGCGCCGTCACCAGCATCACCAATACCAATCGCGGCCTCGGCAACGCGTCGGTCTCGGTCATGGTCGCGTTTAGCGAGCACAGCGACCGCATCATTGAGGTGCTGAGCGGTATCGTAACCGAGATGCGCGAAAGCGATATTTTCGGCACGCTGATCCTCGGCGACCTGAAGGTGTGGGTCGATACCGTCAAGAGCAACGGCGTCACCTATGCCGGGCTGATCGCCTGCACCAATTCCGGCCGCTGGCCGGTACAGCGCGAATTCAACCGCCGCATGCAGCTCCGCTTTCAGGAACTCGGCATCGACCTCGGCAAGGACGCCTGACCGCCGGCTTTAGTGCCGAAAGTGTCGCAGTCCTGTGAACACCATTGCGATGCCGGCTTTGTCGGCGGCCGCGATGATGTCGGGGTCGCGCCGCGAGCCGCCGGGTTGGATGGCCGCAGTGGCGCCGGCTTCGATCGCGGCTTCGAGTCCGTCGGGGAACGGGTAGAACGCGTCGGAGGCAACGACGGAGCCGCGGGTCAGCGGCTCGGCCTCGCCGGCGGCTTTGGCGGCGTCGATGGCTTTCAGCGCGGCGATCCGCGAACTGTCGACGCGGCTCATCTGGCCGGCGCCGATGCCGACCGTGGCGCCGTCGCCGGCGAACACGATGGCGTTCGATTTGACATGCTTCGCGACCCTGTCGGCGAATAGCAGATCGGTGATTTCCGCCTCGGTCGGCGTCCGCTTTGTGACGATTTTCAGCGCAGTGCGATCAGCCGAGAGCAGGTCGCGGTCCTGCACGAGCAGGCCGCCGCCGACCGACCGGAAGGTCCAGCCAGGCGCTTTCGGATCGGGCATGCCGCCGGTCAGCAGCAGGCGCAGCGCGCTCTTGCGCGCGAGCACCGCCAGGGCCTCCGGGTCGGCATCCGGGGCGATGATGACCTCGACGAAAATCTCTGCGATGGCCGCGGCGGTCGCGGCGTCGAGCGCGCGGTTCACCGCGACGATGCCGCCGAACGCGCTGACCGGGATCGCAGCGCAGCGCCTTGCTCCCAGGCCTCGCGCTGGCTGCCGCCGATCGCGGCGCCGCACGGGTTGGCGTGCTTGATGATGGCAACCGCCGGCTCGGTGAACTCCGCGACCAGCTCGAAGGCGGCGTCGGTATCGCTGTAATTGTTGTACGAGAGTTCCTTGCCCTGCACCTGCCGCGCTGTCGCGACGCCGGGCCGCGCGTCGTCGGTACGGTAGAAAGCGGCCCGCTGGTGCGGGTTTTCGCCATAGCGGGTCTGCTCGACGAGGCGGCCGGCAATCGCGATCGTTTCCGGGAAGGCGACGCCCTCGTCGCGGGCCAACCACGACGCGATCGCCGCGTCGTAGGCGGCGGTCATGCGCGTAGGCCTGGCGCGCGAGGCGGCGGCGCAGGCGAAGCCCGGTGCCGCCTTGCGCCGCAATCTCGGCGAGCACCGTGACGTAATCGGCCGGATCGGTGACGACGGCGACAAATTCGTGGTTCTTCGCCGCGCCGCGGATCAGCGCCGGGCCGCCGATGTCGATATTCTCGATGCAATCCTCCCGCCCGGCGCCGGAAGCGACGGTCGCCGCGAACGGGTAGAGGTTGCAGACCAGCAGGTCGATCTCGTCGATGCCATGCGCGGCCAGCGCCGCGGCATGGTCGGCGCGGTCGCGCCGCGCCAGCAGGCCGCCGTGGATCGCCGGATGCAGGGTCTTGACCCGGCCGTCGAGCATCTCCGGAAAGCCGGTGACGGCAGCGACCTCTGTCACCGGCAACCCGGCCTCGGCCAGCGTCCGGGCCGAACCGCCGGTCGAGATCAGCGCGACGCCGCGCGCCGCCAGCGCGCGGGCGAACGGCACAGGCCGGTCTTGTCGCTGACCGAGATCAGCGCCCGGCGGATCGGGGCGCGGCGCGGCATCGGTCATGCTGATCCTCGATGCTGTAGAGGCCCGGTATAGGGTGCGCTCGGTTGCCGGGCAAGTATCAGGCCGTGTGGGGCGGGGTCTCCCAGGCGAGGCTGGCGAGCAGCACCAGCACCGCGGCTCCCGCTACCACAAGGCCGGTGATCCCCCAGCCGGTTTCGGCCGCCCAGCCGGCAGCCGATCAGCACCACATTCGCGGCGATGACGCGGCGCACGACATCGGCATGGCTGAGGCCGCGCTGCACCGCACGCTGATAGAAATGCTCGCGATGCGGCTGCCAGACCCGCTCGCCGCGCGCCAGCCGGCGCAGCAGCGTGATCGTCGCATCGGCGAGGAAATAGAGCGGCAGGATGATCGCCGGCCGCCAGCCGCCCTGCGCCGCGATGTAAAGCAGCAGAAAGCCGAGGAGATAGCCGAGCGGCACGCTGCCGACATCGCCCATGAAAATCCTGCGCCGGCGCCCAGTTCCATACGAGAAACCCGAGCGCCGCCGCCGCGACGCAGCCGGCTAGTGCGGTCAGGCCCGGGAAATCGCCACGCGCCGGAACTCGTCACCAGCAGCAGCCCGACCCCGATCGCCGCCGCCTCGCTGCCGGCGATGCCGTCGATCCCGTCCATGAAGTTGAACAGGTTGACGAACCACAGCCACAGCAGCCCGGCGGCGAGCATGTCGAGCCACGGCCGGCAGCCAGCCCTGAAACACCGGCCCGCGCCGGCGCCAGCGGCGGCAAGGCCGACTGCGACCGCGGCCAACTGCATGAGCAGCCGCGATCAGCGGCGACAGCCCGCCCGCGGTCGTCGAGCCACGAGACCGCCGCGAGCACTGCCGCGCCGCAGCCATCACGATCGGCAGTCTGGCGGCGTCGCGCCGGCCGCGAGCAGCGACCAGCCCAGCCGCGCAGCGTGCGCGCCATCACCGCGATGCCCGCCGCCGCGCGGCGTCGGCACCGTGTGCGACGATCGCGCGTTCGGCCGGTCGAGAACGGCGGCGCGCCGCAGCAACGGGACGAGCGCACCAGTCCCGGCAGCGGCCAGCACGCCGGCGCCGATCACCGATCGCGGCGAGCAGGGCCGAGCGTCGCCATGCGCCGGCTCGGAATCGTCGCGACGGAATTCGCCGGCGGGCCGCTCGCGCCGGATCGCCCAGCGCACCGAAGCGCCCTGGGTCCGGTCGTGCCGCTCAGCACGATCTGCTGGGTCTTCGTGATTCGCCCGAGCCGAGATAGATGCTCTCGGCGAGGCTGATATCAGCGCCGGCTCGACGCGCAGCCGCCACACCGCGCCGCTCGGCAGCCGCAGCAGGGCGCCGCCGCCGTCCTCGATCAGCGACGGCTCGACCGCCGGGTGCAGGTGAAAGCGGATCGCGAAATTGGCGCCGGCGCGGCCGGTCAGCTTATCTTCGCCGCGCAGATCGTCGCCTTCGGCGCCGAGATACAGTTCGCGCGAATAGGTCAGGCCGAAAGCGCGGGCGATAGCCGTCATGCGTCGCGGCGATCCATTGATGGCCGCTGTCTTCGGCGCGCTCGAACCGCACCGCGCCCGGCGCGCGGCCGACCGAGCCGTCGCTGCGCACCTCCATCGAGCTGGTGTCGTTGACGACCAGCACCGAATGCGCCGGGCTCGATCGTGCGACGCGGCTCCACGCGGCATTGGTGCCGCGGTAGCCGCCGCAATTGACGATGATGCGCTCGCGCCCCTGGCTCAGCTCAAAGGACAGCGTGCCGGCATGCGCCTCGCCGTCGAAGCCCGTGCGGCGGCGGCGCGCCGGTATCGACCAGCACGAGGCTCTGGCCGGCATAAAGGCGCTGGAACCCGGTATGCGGTGCCTGGGTCGGGGGCTGGCCGCGGGTTTCCGAACGGGTCAGCACCAGATCGACGATGACGCCGTCCTCCTCGATCGAGTTGTTGAACAGCGCGAGGCGCAGGTCGCCATGCCGGAAAAAGCGCAGCATCGGCGCCATCCGCTCGATTGCCTGCTGCAGCGCACCCGGCACGCCGACATTGGCGGCGCGCAACACGGCGCGAATGTCGATCAGGTCGCGCAGGACCGCGAGCTGCACCGACGGGCTGCGGGTGCGGTGGCCGCCATCCGCCAGGATCTGGATCGGCAATTCGCGTTCGAGCAGCCGCACGACCCGGCCGAGCCGCTGCGGCGCAGCGCCGAGCGCGGCCATGCCGCCGAGCAGCCCCTTCAGCGCCAGCAGCCGCGCCGCGCCGGCCAGTTCCCAGGGCGGCGACGCGCGCCAGGTGCCGTACCTGCCGGGCAATGCTCGCCAGCATCGCGCGCCGCAGGCCGCGGTCGGTCTCGCGCCCGGCGATCTCGTCGAAATGCACGATCCAGGCGAAGACCCGGCGCGCCGTCACATCGGAGCGCCATGCGACGGCATGCCAGCGGATGTTGTCGGCGAGCCAGCGCTGCACCAGCATGCGCGCCGCCTCGCGCCCGTTGGCGCCGGTGTCGATGACGTCGGGCAGCCAGGCAAAACCATGCCATGCGGCCAGCCATCCGGCGCTCGCACCGGCTGGAAACCACACTGGCGCCGGGTTCTCGATCACGTCGCCGCTAAGCTCGATCCGACCTTCGAGGATCGCATTGCCGCGCCTCGTGTCGCCGGGCCAGCGCTCGCTGAGACGCAGCCGCAAATCGGCCGGCGCGGGCCCCATCAGCGTGTGGTGGTAGAAAGGTCCGGCCGCGAGGGCGCGCCAGGCGTCCCGCCGCAACCGCGTCAGCAAATCGGGCGCCTCTCTGCCATAGCGGGCGTTGCCCGCCGGCGCCCGGCCGCTGCGCGTCTGAGCCGACTTCATTGGCACGCGGCCGAGAATCACGGCGTCCTTCGGCCCGGCCACGCGGCGGGCGCCGGAGGCGGCCTGCCTGACGGTTGAGTCCATGGGGCTTCGTAACAAGGAAACGACGCGCTCGCAAGCCACGCCCGGTTTCGTCGTGGTCCGGGACCGGGGTCGCGTGCTGAATCAGGCGTCAGCGAGTTTTATCAGCCGAGCGGCGTAAAAGCCGTCGATCCCGTCATATTCCGGCAAATGACAGGGCAGAGTGCGCAGGTCGCCCTCGGCCGTAACCCACTCCGCCGGCGCCCCCAATTCGGCCGGGTCGACCGGGCTGTGTTCGACCGGCGCGCCGGACCCGAGCAACGCCTCGATTCGCTCGCGACCCTCCTCGGGTTCGAGCGAACAGGTGCAATAGACCAGAATGCCGCCGGGGCGCAGCATGTCGACAGCGGCGTGCAGCAGGTTTTGCTGCACGACCGCAAGTCGCGCGACATCTTCAGGATGCTTCAAATGGCTGACATCGGGGTGGCGGCGGATCGCGCCGGTCGCGGTGCAGGGCGCGTCGAGCAGGACGGCGTCTGCCGGCTGCTCCGGACGCCAGATCAGCGCGTCGGCGGCCATCGCCGATACCGGCAGGTCGAGGCGCTGGAGATTGGCTACCAGCCGATCGAGCCGGCGGCTCGACCGGTCGATTGCGGTGACCCGCGCGCCGGCGTTGGCCAATTGTGCGGTCTTGCCGCCCGGCGCGGCGCACAGATCGACGACCCGCTGTCCGGCGATGCCGTTCAACAGCCGCACCGGCAATGATGCGGCGGCATCCTGAATCCACCAGGCGCCCTCGGTGTACCCGGGCAGCGATGTGATCGAGCCGCCCGCCGCCCGCCGCAGCGAGCCGGTCGGCAGCTGCATCGCCTGCAATTTCTCGCACCACAATTCGTCGGGCGTCCGCAGCGTCAGGTCGTCGGGCGTCCGCAGCGTCAGGTCGAGTGGCGCCTCTTTCAGATGCGCGCCGGCGATGGCGCGGGCGCGCTCCTCGCCATAGGCGCGGCTCCACGATTGCCACAACCAGTCGGGCGTGTTGAGGCGGGCGGCGTCCTGCTGCTCGGCGCGCTCGTGGCCTTCGACGCTGAGGCGCCGCAAAACCGCGTTAACCAGGCCTTTGTGCGACAGGAATCCCCGGACATGCGCGAGATCGACACTGGTGGCGACCGCGGCATGGGCCGGCGTGCGCAGAAACAGCAGTTGCGAGACGCCGATGCGCAGGATGTCGTGGACCATCGAGGCGCGCGGCGCCAGCGGGGTGTTGAGGCACTCGGCGATCAGCGCGTCGATCTGACCCAGCCGGCGCAAGACGGTCGCGACCAGCAGCCGGGCAAACGCCCGGTCGCGGGCCGACAATTCGTTCATTGTCGGATGGTCTTCGATGGCATCGTCGAGCGGTCGTTTGCGCCGCGTCACCGTACCAATCAGATCCAACGCAATCTGGCGGGCGGTGGGAGCCGGGCTTGTTACCGTTCGAGGGTAATGTTCTGCGTGCGACATCGCGTGATCGTATCCGGAACCGGCTTATGGGCGCAAACGCACCTCCCGCGACATCGTTCCCGCCGAAGCTACTGGCAAACCTGCATTTAACGCATAGCCGGTAACGCATAGCGGGCGCTGTGGTTTGCGTGGTTGAGCCGCGGCGATGCCCCCATCATATTGGCGTGATGAGCGACAAAATCGACGAAAAAACCGAACCTCTGCCACAACCGCAGCCGCCGAAACCGGCGGATACGACGCCGCGCCCGCGCGAGATCGGCGGTCCCAAAGGCCCCGAGCCGACCCGCTACGGGGACTGGGAAGTCAACGGTCGCTGCACCGATTTCTGAGCCCTGGCCACAATTGGATCACCAATGCCGGACCAGCAGTGCCAGTGCGGAGGACAAGCCATTGAATGACGTGATGTTGAATGCACCGGCACGGGTCGGCGCGCGGCTGTCACCGGCCGGCGGTGTCGAAATCACCGGCGCCGACCTGACCAGGCCGCTATCGCCGGAATTGAAGGCGCTGGTCTTGCGGGCGTTCCTCGACCATCACGTTGTGGTGATTCGCGACCAAACGCTGACGAAGGAACAGCAATACGATTTCACCACCAATTTCGGTGAGCTCGAAGAGCATGTCGGGCGCCATTCCGACGGGCGCTACGGCATCGTTCACTCGGTGACGAACCTCGACCGCGACGGCAATCCGACCGATGCGCTCGACACCCGCGGCAATTATTTCTGGCACACCGACAAATCGTACCACGCGGTGCCGTCACTGATGACGATGCTGCACGCCTTCGAGCTGCCGCCCGAGGGCGGCGACACGCAATTCGCCAATATGGCGCTGGCCTATCGCGCCCTGCCGGCCGCGATGAAGGAGCGGCTCGATGGTCTGCGCGCCATCCATAGCTGGAAGACCAGCCGGACCAAATCGAACAGCCGGCCGGCGACCGAGGCGGAACTCCGCGAGCGCCCGCCGGTTGACCACCCGGTCGTCCGCACCCATCCCGACACCAGGGAGAAGGCACTCTATATCGGCAACCATGCCGGGACGATTGCCGGCATGGACGAAGCCGAAGGCGCGGCACTGCTCGACGAACTGCTGGCCCACGCGACGCAGCCGCAGTTCATCTACACGCACCACTGGCGCAGCGGTGACCTGATCCTGTGGGACAACCGCTGCCTGCTACATCGTGCCGTCGCCAACTACGCGATGGGCACCCACCGCCGCGTCCTGCACCGCACGGTCGTCCGCGGCACGGTTCCGCACTGATCGTCGCACCCGCCGCGCCGGAAACCCCGACCAGGCACCCCGGACCAGGCGCCCCGGACCAGGCACCCCGGGGCTACGCAGCCGCCTCGGATGTGAAATCCTCGATCGACAGCGGATACAGATAGGTCTGCTCAAAATCGACCAGCGCCGTCAGTTCGTCGATATTATCGATCACGACGAATTGATCCTCGATATGTACCAGCCGCTCGTCGCGCAACTGGTGCAGCACCCGGTTGACATACGGGATGCTGAGCCCGAGCGCGTCACTGACGATTCCCTGTGTGAGCGGCAGGTAAAACGAGTTTTCGTCGGTCAGGCCAATCCGCCGCATTCGCATGAACAGTTCCAGCAGAAAATGCGCGAACTCGTTCCGTGGCGGTCCGCCGGCTGATCGAAACCAGCCGCTCGGCGTACACGGCGGTCTCACAGGCGAACGTCCATAGCCAGCGCGTAGCGATCCGCGGGTGCGTCTCGATCAGCGAGATCAGCTTGGGCATCGGGATCGGCAGGATGACCGCAGGGGTCAAGGTCCGCACCGAGTAGAGCGCCGTCGGGAAAAAGCAGCTGGGAACTCCGGCGAAATCGCCTGGCAGGATCACGCTGAGGACGAGGCGCTGGCCTTCGCGCAGGATGCGGTAGCGTAGCGCGATTCCCTCAACGAGGATAAACGGCGAGGTGAACCGTGCCCCCTCACTGATGATCTCCTGCCGCGCCCGCAATGTGCGGCCGTTTGACTTCAAATCCATCAGCCCCATCGCTTCGGCGATGCCGTGAGGCAGTGTAGAACCGAGCTTGAACTCGGGGCGCCCCTTCCGGCGCAGCGCCAAGGCTGTCGCAGTGTTCGTCATATCGTCCTCCCGTGTTCGCGTACATTTTTGGTTGTGCTGATTTAGCAGCAATCGTTGCAATTAGAGCACAGTGGTAAATCTCCCAAACTGCCTGTCAAGCGCAATTGGATAACTCAAAAAAGTGCCGGAAAACAAGGGTTTTTGAGAAAGCGGCATTATTTGATCGCGAACATACTATTAATATAGAAGATGAAAAATTAATATTCTTCTTTTACCGGACTATGCTGTTACGCCGCCGCAACGACGGCTAACCCTAAAACACTCATGATCCGCCCCGACCCCAACGAATAGGTTGGGTCGATACAGGGGCCTGCAAGGCTTCCGGCTTGGTCGTGAATGGGGAGGGGATAATGGGGAACCGGCGCAGCGCGGCCCTTTCGGCAATGACGGTTTGTTTAATATCGGCGCCGCTGGTCGTTGGCGCAACTTCAGCACGAGCCGATGAGCTATCGGATTTGCGCGCCAACCAGGAATTGTTGCAGCGGCGTCTTGACCAGCTGTCACAGATCCCGGGGCCCGGCGGCGTTTACGGCGGCGGACCGGTGAACCCGGCAGCTTCCGCACCGAGCCTTGGCGGCAGCTTTCCGCGGTCGTTCCTGATCCCGGGGACCGATACCTCGATCCGCATCGGCGGCGAAATCCGCGAGGTCATGGATTACTGGTTCAGTGGCGGCCCCCCGAATGCCTCGCCGCAGACCACCACCCTCGGCGACAACGGTGTGGCTCTTTCCGCGCCGCTGCATATACATAGCGCCCTGAATGCTGCATCGCCCAGCGGCATTGGCCTTGCCGGCAACCCGGCGCGCTCCCGCGGCACCTCGATCTTCTCGCAGAGCCCGAAGGAGTCGAAGATCAACTTCGAAACCCGCACGCCGACCGCATGGGGCGAGGCGCGGACCTTTATGGAATGGGACTGGGGCGGTTCGACCGAGTTCTCGCCCGGCGGCGCCAACCCAACCTCGGTGTCCGACAACCTGGCCCCGCGCTTGCGCTTTGCCTACGGTACGTTAGGCGGGTGGCTCGCCGGTCAGGCCAACTCGAACTTCTCCGATCCTGACGCCAATGGCGAAGTGATCGATTTCGGTGGCAATGTCGGCGAACCCGGTGTCGTCCGCATTCCGCAGGTACGCTACACGCAGCCGCTCGTGGCATGGGGTCTGCCGGGCGCCCTGTCAGCGTCGGCTGAAACGCCCGAAACCGACGTCACCAATAGCGCCGGCATCATCGCGTCGGATGCCTCGGCCGCGTCGCCGGGCGGCAACGTTCCCGGTCGGCACGGTCAACCCGACCAAGGCCTTCGCGCCCGATCTGACGGCGGCCTGGTATATCCCGCAGCCCTGGGGCCATTTGGACTACAGCGCGGTGGTCCGCCCGGGCCTGCAGCTTAAGGACGGGATGTTCGTCAACCGGTCGTTTGTCGGCTGGGGTGTGCATTTCGGCGGCGATGTCAAACCCGGCTGGTTTGGTTGGGATAGCGACGACATCATCTTCCAATTCACCTATGGCAACGCGCATCGGCCGCTACCTGAACGGCAGCAGCAATTTTTCGCTGGTCAGCAACTATCCTGCGCTCGGCGGGGTGACGACGCAGGCGCTGGCCAACAACGTGCTGATCAATCCGACGGTCGAGTGGGGTGGCGAAGTCGGCTACCAGCACCGCTGGCTGCCAAACCTGCGCTCCAATATCAACATGGGCATCATCCATCACGATATCAGTTCGCGGGCAGCGGGCTGCCGGGCTTCTCGGCGGCGGCCTTGGCCGGCACCGGCACTTGCGGCCTGAACAAGGAAATCATCACGGCGCACGCCAACATCATCTGGAACCCGGTTCCGTTCGTCGATGTCGGCCTCGAATACATGTGGGCTCACCGGTTGGTGCTCAGCGACCTGAAGGGCGACGAGAACGCGCTGATCAGCAAGTTCGGCGGTGAAGTTCTGATCGGCTGACGCGGGATCAGGCAGATATCCGCCGGCGGTGCCGGCGGGTATCTGCGTCAAGGGAGGCCATGCCGCCCATGATCGAGATCATCGAAGACCTGCCGGACAACGTCATCGGCATCTTTGCCAAGGGCCGGGTCACCAACGCCCAATGCACCGACGTGCTGAAAGCGGCGATGGCCGAACTCGCTCCAAAAACACGACCGGATGCGCTTGTATTACGAAATCGGCGGCCGTTTTCCCGGCGCCGGGTGGGACGAACTGAAGGTCAACGTGATGGCCTGTCAGGTGCCGCAATGGGAGCGGGTCGCGGTCGTCACTGATGTCGGCTGGGTGCGCCATACGGTCAACGCGCTGCGCCTCTTGATCGCGTGCGAGGTCCGGGTGTTCACGACAATGGAAACCGGCGAAGGCCGCGCCTGGATCGCCGCCCCGTAGGCGGTGGGGCCGGCTACTTCACCTTGACCCAGCGCAGGTAGAGCGACGCGCTCCTAGCTTTGTCATTCCGGGGCAGCCCAACGGGCTGAACCCGGAAACCCATGACCACCGCCTTCGCCCAAATGTCACGGGCCTGTGTTCATGGGTTCCGGGTTCCTCGCGGAGTTTATCCTCGGGCCGGCCGCAGGCCGGACCCGGGGGCTCGGCCCCGGAATGACAGAAATGGGAACCTGTCGGCAAGATTAGCGCTTATGCGGTTTTGCAGGGACAACGCGAAAGGGGACGCAAGCCTACTCTCCGACAGTGACACGCAAACCTGGGACCAGAAAATTGCCGGCGATCAGTTTGGTGCGTTCATCGTCGTCGGTCAGCAGGGCGCGGCGGATGTTGCGGATGGCAGCGCCGGTCGCGGTTTCGTTCCACAGCCAGTCGCCCTGCTGCTGGCTCGACGGTTTGCCGCCGCCGGCGAGCGCCGCTTCGAGGACGAAGGCCTTGAGGTCATCAACCGCGAAGCGCAGGCACAGGATCGGCGACATATCGGCCACCGGGCTGTCCGGCCGCTCCCCGCGCAACCAAGCGGCAACGTATTCGCCACAGGCGGCCGGCGGCAATCCGCTGAGCCCGACAGTGCTGCGGGTTCGCTCGGTGCAGGATTGCGCATAGGACGGCGCCAGCCGGCGCAGTTCCGCCTCCATCAGATCGGCCAGCGCCGCCATGTCGGGCGTGTCGATGCCGGGGGTCGGTGCAATCGGCGGCGTCCAGGAGAGATCGGCGGTCTCCCGCGGATCGTCGTCGGGAAAGTCCCTGAGCAAGACCGGTCCGCCATTTCGCGCTTCGAGCATTTGCAGGGCGCTCAACACCACCCGGCGCTGGAACACCACGTCGCTCGGTGGTCCGATCGGCCGTCCCAGTTCAAACGGCACCCACAAGCCGCGTGGACCCCGCGTGCGTTCGGCCTGCGGCCGAATCAGTGCAATCGATACGCTCGCAATTCCGGCTTCTTCGAGATAATGCCCCAGCGCGCTCACGGCGCGCGTGCAGAGCGGTCAAACCGAGGTCAGCAGAACGGCGTTTACATGGTCGGCTTTGAGTTTCGCGGCGACTTCCGCGGCGCCCTCGACCATCTGCACCGGGTCGGTGGCGCCCATGAACGAATAGTGTGTCGCGGCCACCGAGCCGATCACACCGTCCGCCGCCAGTTCGTTGAGCCGGTCGAGCGGGAAGACGACGTTCATGTCCTCCTGAAACCCGGTGCGGTCGAAATTGATCGAGATGTGGCTGCACAGCAGGTCGCTCGCCGCCGTGCTCGACGGGATCGCCCGGTAATCCGCGTCGCGTCCGCGAAACACCTTGTCGCCGCGCACGGTCAGCCCGGCCGACGACACGATCGCCACCCGGCGCTGCGCCAGGGCCGGGCCTTCGGCCCACGGTGTAGTTGTGAACTCGGGGCATTCGAGCGAGGCGTAACGCTCCGCCGTCGCCAGCGGTAATCGGTCGAGCCGCATATCGTCTCCTTAGTAAGAGGGAGCTAAGGCAGGTTGTAGCCGATCGCGCTTTCGACTTCCAAAGTCCGCTTTACGGCGGGGCGCGCCATCATGCGGTGGTAATGCGCGGTGAGGCCGGGGAAATCGGCTTCGTGCGGTCCCAGGGCATCGACAAAGCGCCAGTACAGGCGGAACAGATGGATGTCGGCGATCGAATAGCGATCAACCGCCCATTCCTTCCCGCCGAGCTTTTCCTCGGCGATGACAAATACCTCGTGCCAGCGCTCATTGCCGGCGCGGCGCGCCGGATGGATCGTCGAGGCGATAAACGACATCCACGAGATGATCTTTGCCTCGGTGTCGATGTCGCCGGCCGGCAGCAGATTGGCTTCGGGATGGCGTCGCGCGAGATACCACAAGATCGCGGCAACCTCGGTTAGCGGATAGCCATCTACCATCAGCGTCGGCACCTTGCCCTCGGGATTGAGCGCCAGATACTCCGGCAACCGGTTCTTCAATTCGGGTAGCGAGGTCAGCTTCGCCTCGAACGGGACGCCGACCTCGTACAGCGCGATATGCGCCGCCATCGCGCTCGACCCCGGGGAGAAATAGAATGTCAGCATGGCGCTTCTCCTTTTGGTCATGGTCAGCCGCGGGCGATTTCCGCGGCGGTGGCACGGGCGCGCTGCGCGGCGTCGCGGGCCATGACGGCGCAGAGCCCGGTATAGGCGGTCGGGTCGAGCAGCTTCCTGATGCCGGCCGGGTCAAGATGCGCGGTGACGCGCGGGTCGGCCGCGAGCAGGTCGCCGAACGATTTGCGCTCGACCGCGGCGGTCATCGCGGCGTCGTAGACGACATCGTGCGCGTGCTGTCGTCCGAGCGCGATGCCAAGGTCGAGCATCACCGCCTCGGCCATGATCAGCCCGCCGCCGAGATCGAGATTGGCGCGCATTCGCTCGGGGTCGAGCTTGAGGCCGCGGAAGATTTCGCCGAGCCGGCTCAGCATGTCGCCGGTGGCGATGCAGGCGCGCGCCTCGGCCGCGTCCATCATCAGGCTGGTCGTGCGGTCGGCCTCGTGCTCGGTCTGCATCGCCTCGAGCGCCAGGGGCACGATCGAGCGTACCTCGGCGGCGGCGGCGATGATGTCCTGGCACAGCTTTGGGTTGCGCTTTTGCGGCATCGTCGAGCTGCCGACCGTGCCCGGTGGCACCGGCTCCTCGACCTCGCCGAATTCGGTCTTCATCAGCGTGTAGATCTCGCGGCCGATGCGACCGCAGCTCGCCGCCAGCATGCCGAGGATGCAGATGTTTTCGGCGAGATGGTCGAGGATCACGCGCGACGGCACCCGCATCGACGCCGAATCCGAGATGACGGCCGATGCCGGCCTGCACCTTGGGGCCATTTTCGCCGAGCGAGGCAAGGTGCCGGCGCCGCCGCCAAGCATCGCCACAAACAGGCGCGGCGCCGCCTGCTGCAGCCGCTCGACATGGCGGATCAATTCGTCGATCCAGATCGCGACCTTGTAGCCGAAGGTCGCCGGCACCGCGTGCTGGCCGTGGGTGCGGCCGGCGATCGGCATGTCGGCGCCGCGCTCGGCGAGGTCGGCGGCGGCCTTCAGCGCCTCGCCGATCTGTTCAGGAAGATGCCGTGCGCCTGGCGCGAGCACCAGCAGATCGCCGGTCTGGGTGATGTTCTGCGTCGTCGCACCCCAATGCACCCAGCCGCCATGCGGCTCGCCGACGACGCGCGACAATTCCCATACCAGCGGCACGATCGTATGGCCGGTGCGGGCAAAGCCTTCGTCGAGCCGGGCGCGGTCCATCAATTCGTAATGCGCCGCCTTGGCGATCGCCTCGGCCGCCTCTTTGGGGATGATGCCGAGTTCGGCCTGCGCCATGGCGAGCGCCGCCTCGACATCGAGCCACGCCTGCCAGCGGTTTTCCAGGCGATAAAGGGCGCGAATGCCGGGGTCGCGACACGCGGGCGGCGGTCGGCAGGTCATCGCTCATGGGGTCTCTCCGCGTTCGATCCGGGTCGCGGCGCATTGTTAACCTGATTGCGTCGAAGGACCAAACAGCCATATATGCAATTTATTATTGTATAATATGTGATTTGACTCGATGCCATATGTGAATTACGCAGTTTCCACATTATGGGTCTTAGGTGCTGACATGCCGGAAGGTTCGATCCTTTTTCCCGAGCAAGCGCTCGATTTGCCGAAGGGTGGCACCACGACAACGGCGCTGGGCCGCCTGACCCTGATCGAGTTGTGCGACGGCCGCGCCGGTCTGACACCGGCCGAGCGGCGGGCCCTGATCGCGGCCAACGTGATCGTCTACGAGCGCGGGTTGGCGCCGCTGGTGGCGGAGGTTCTGCCGCTCGGCGGCTATGCCGAAGCCGCGCCCGAGGAAGTCGCGGGCCGGCCGGTCTTCGACCGTTGTCTGCGCTTCGCACTCGACGGCTGGAACGTCGTGCAACTGACGGCATCGCGCGGCGACCGCAAGCGCATCAGGTGGGTGCGGGACGCCGCCGCGCAACTTGCCGTCGCGGGCATCCCGGGTGATACCCCGGTGCAGGTACAGGCCGACGCCCCCTGCGGTGGACCCGCCCGCCTCGAAACCCCGCTGCGCGCCGCCCAGAAAACCGTCGACGATCACGGCCTGACCGGCGGTCTGACGCTGAGCCTCGGCCCGATCGCCGCCGGCCCCGCACCGCAAATCTACGCCTTCGCCGGCAACGGCCTCGCCGGCTAGCTGGCACCGAGCAGCGCGGTACGAAAGCGGGTACGGCACGAATCGGGATCGAAATTGCGCTTGTACGGCGGCGGTTCGTCCGGCTTGACCTTCAGCTGCATAAAGGCGGCGCCGTTGCCTTCGCGCAGAAACCGGGCGCCGCCGGCGAGGTCGGCCTCGGTCGCGACGACGCGGCTGCGCTTGATGCCCGAGCCGGCCGCGATCTTTTCGAGATCGACGCCGAGGCTGGTGTGGCTTTTCTGGTAGCCGGTCTCGCCGTAATGCCCATTATCGACGCACAGCACGGTCAGGTTGGGCGGGTTCATCACCGCGATCGTCGCGAGCGACCCGAGATTCATCAGCAACTCGCCGTCGCCGGTCGCGACCAGCACGCGCTTGTCGGGCCGCGCCAGCGCGAGGCCGAGCCCGATCATGCAGGCGCCGCCCATCGCGCCCGCCATCGTGTAGATATGCGCGCCGTCATGGGTCAGCGCGGCGATGTCGCGCGCCGTGCCGGCAAGGCCGGTGACAAACAGGAAATCCTCGTGACGGCCGATCAGGGCCGGCACCGCGTCGCGGCGGTCGAGGATAAAGCCGGCGGCGATCGCGGCCGCCATATCGACGCCCTGCGGATAGCTCTGTGCCATTGTTCCTGCCCTTTCCTCAAAATGCCTTGGCGCCGAGCAGTCTTCTGGGTCAGCAGCACGGCGACCGCGTTGCCGCCCTGGAACGCCATCGTGATCGCGGCGCTGACGGTCGGGATCACATCGGCCGGCTGTTCGATACGCATGCAGATGACGCCCATCGCCTTCAGCACGGGTTCGACCGCCTGACCCATCGGGAACTGCCAGGGATTTCCCTCGCCGAAATCGCCCCGCATGCTGAGCAATGTCAGGAACGGGAAATGCCCGCCCTTGATCAAGGACAGCATGTTGACGCAGTTGCCGGCGCCGCTCGACTGCATCAGCAGCACGCCGCGCGCGCCGCCGAGATCGGCCCCGGCCATCAGCGCGACACCTTCTTCCTCGGTGGTCAGCGCCACCGATTGCGCACCGGGATCGGCCAGCGACCGGTCGATCAGGATGCGGTGGCCGGCATCCGGTACATAGGCGAACTGGGTGACGTTGTTGCGGCGCAGGAGATCATAGAGATCGTCCTGCCACCGCACCGCGCTGCCGTTGCTGTCGGCCATTTTCATCGGTCTCCGGAAGGGCGTTCGAGATGCCGGGAAACTCGCGCCACGCGCCGCCGAACGCAACCCCCGAATACCGGGTGCCGGGCTAGCCGGGCGTGGCGACGGCGACGCCGCTGCGTTGCCGTCGCCGGCTGCGGCGGGCGATCACCAAAAGCAACAACATCAGCGATATCGGTGCGATCGGGAAGACCGAGGTTCCCGCGACCAACATGACGGGAGCGATCATCGCCAGGATCATAATGAAAATCTCACCGGTTCCGAAGGCATCGCCGGCGAGGTGGCATTCGGCGATCATCCAGAGGATTGCGGTTGCCAATATCGGCATATCGTACACAAAGGCATGCGGCGTCGCGACGAACGATGCGGTCATCAATGCCGCCGCGGCGAGCGGCGTGAAGCCTGCACGACAGCAGCGCCACACGATCCAGGCAGCGATTGCGGCCGCACCGAACTGGGCCAGTCCGGCAGCGGCAGTGCTGCTGCCGAGCTGCAGCAGGCTGACGAATACGGTCGGCATAAAATGCGCGATGTGGCCGCTTTGATCGCTGAATTGCTGCGAATAGCGAGGGAGGCCGGCGATCCATGCCGGCCAGATGCCCGGCCCGAATGCCGTGCTGCTGATCGCGATCGACACGACCAGCGTGGTGACGGCGGCAAGCACGGCGCGCCACAAGCTCGGCGAAGCCAGCGCGGCCGAAACCAGCGAAATCGGGACCAGCAAGCCGAGTTGCGGTTTATAGGTCAAGAGGCCGAACAGGACGCCTGCCGCGATCGGCCGGCGCAAAGCCAGGCGGCATCCACCGGCCAGCAGCGCGGCGGCGAGAAACCCCGTTTGGCCGGCGACGATCGTGATCGTCGTGGTTGGCGCCAGAAGCGCCGCTATCGCCATTGGCGAACGCCACCGCGCGCCGACCGTAGCCCACAGATACAAGGCCAGCGTCAGCGTCATTGTGACAACATAGGCCTGCCCGTAAGGCAGCAGCCCGAGCGGCCATAATGCCAACAGAAAGCTCGGGGGATAGGGAAAGGGATAGGAACCATTCGGCTCCATCCCCAGCCCGATTTGAGCCGCGCGCAGCGTCTCCGCGTCATAAACCTGCGCTGCCGGATGATCGAAGACGAACCGGGCGCAACTCCACAGGCCGAAGAAGTCGCCGAATGGCTGCGTTGCGAGGCGTCTCGTCTCGATGACGAAGAAGGTCACGCCGTACAGGGCGAAAACAATCAGCAGGATCACGGCAAGGAGCCGGAATTTGCCGTCATCCGGCCGCCAGGTCAGCGCGGTCCGCAAATCAGCCGCCAGCACTGCCGACCCTTTGCGGTTGAGCAAAACCGCGGCGATCGGCCTGACATGTCGCATCACAGCATGATAGCCTGCGCGGGCAATGCTGCAGAAGGATCGCTGCAGGATGGGAAACGTAAAGGAAACAGCGATGAAAGTGCGTATCGAGTGGTGCAAGCCTTGAAACTATGAGCCGAGGGCCCTCCGTGCGGGGGCAAGACTGGAAGAGCGTTACGGGGCCGAAGTCGAGCTGGTGCCGGGCGTCGCCGGTGTTTTCGAAATCACCGTCGACGGCAAGCTCATGTTCTCGAAAAAGCAGATGGGTCGGTTCCCGACTGACGAGGAAGTCGACGCGGTCGGAGCCGGGTAAAGTTGGCGCGCCCAGGGCCAGCGGCACGCGTCCTGGGCGCGTATCTTGAAGGCGCGGTCAGGCCGTGCCGAGGGCGAGGCGATCGCCGGCGGTGATGGCCCCACCGCTGACCACTTCAGCGTAAATGCCCATCAGATTGTGACCGAAGTGACGCTGCAACGCGGCCGGAATGTCGAGGTCGCGCTCGGCGGTCTGCAGGTTGACCTGCGTCGCGGCGCACCGCGTGATCGGAGCGACGACCCGCAGGCGCACCCCGGCAATCACGATCTCGGAGCCGATCCAGCCCAGTTCGCTCCAGGCGGGCTCGCTCCATGCCGGCGCCGGGGCGAAATAGATGTTGGCGCGAAACCGCAACGGCTCGACCGGCGCGGCCAGCACCGCCTCCAGCGCCGCGATGCTCGCGAGGTTGATCAGCGAGACATACTGGCCGGTGGTGGCGTTCGGTTTGCGCCGCGCATCCGCGAAGGTGTGCCCGGGCGCTTCGACCACGCGCAGCGGCCTCTCGATCCTGTCATCAAGGAAGGTTTCGAGGAATCCGCAGATTCGCCGGCAGCCCTCGGGATCGGTCAGGCTGGCGTGCAGCGAGGCGCCGCTTTGTGCATCGTCGATCGCAAAGTCGCCGCTGTCGATATCGAAGCGGGTGTGCAAATGCGCCAGTTTTTCGTCGCGCATCAGCATGATGAAATGCGTCTTCGACAGCCATTCGGGCCGCGCCGGGTCGAACTCGGTCGATGGCAGCGCGACGGCGAATTGCCGGTCATGCGGCAGGCACCGGCCCGGTGCGAGCACCACCTGTTGCAGCCTCTCCGGGCTCAGTCCCTTGACCGGATACCGGTAGATTGATGCGATCGACGCTTCCATGCCCGCCCCTCCGCCGCTGAACAACCCGGCTGACTTATAGCGCATTAGCGCTTGCGCGGGTCGAGTGTCCGGCGACAATGGCGGCGATCTCCGATGGCAAAGCGAAGGCAGCATGAGTGGATGGTCGATCACCCGGAACCGCGGCGCCAGCCGCTCCGGCACGCCGCGTTCCACGCTGGTGGCGGGGTTGCTGAGATCGCTGAAAATCGGCGGCGCGACAGTCGTATTGCTGGCGGCCTCGATCGGCGCCTGGTGGGGCCTCGTCCAATACAACGACAACTTCCATGCCGTCGCCGACGGTGTTCTGTATCGCTCCGCCCAGCCCGACAAGGGTGATCTCGCGGCGGCGGTGCAGGCTCATGGCATCAAGTCGGTGCTGAATTTGCGCGGCGCGCATGCCGGCCAGTCCTGGTATGACGACGAGGTCAGCGCGGCGCGTGACCTTGGCCTGACGCATTACGATTACGGTCTGTCGGCAAAGCGCTTGGTCACCGCCGGGCAGATCGACGACATCATGGCGATCATGCGCGATGCGCCAAAGCCGCTGCTGATCCATTGTCGTTCCGGCGCCGACCGCACCGGTCTGGTTGCGGCGCTCTACCGCTACACCCAAGCCCACGCCTCGGCCGCCGACGCCGATGGCCAGCTGTCGTTGGCCTATGGCCATTTCCCCTATTTTACGAGCCGGTCCGTGGCGATGGACGACAGCTTCTGGGCCTTTGTCTACGGCACCGACCGCGCGCCAAAGAAATAGGCTTTTCCTTAGCTGCGAGGCTTGAGCCTTGTGACGTGGCCCATCTTGCGGCCGGGATGGATGCGGTTTTTGCCGTAGAGGTGGAGTTTGGCGCCGGGCTCGGCGAGCAATGCCGGCCAGGTGGCAATATCGTCGCCGATCAGGTTGGTCATTTCCGCATCCGAGTGACGCCCGGTCGAGCCGAGCGGCAGGCCGCAGATGGCGCGGACCAGTTGCTCGAACTGGCTGGTCATGCAGGCATCGATCGTCCAATGCCCCGAATTGTGCGGCCGCGGCGCCAGTTCATTGACCAGCAGGCCCCCGGCGCGGGTCACGAACATCTCGACCGCCAGCACCCCGACGAGGTCGAGCCGGCTGGCGATATTGCGGGCGATCGAATCGGCCTCGGCGGCAAGCTCCGGGGCAATCCCGGCCGGCGCGATCGTGGCGCGCAGAATGTGGTGGGCGTGACGGTTCTCGACCGCCGGATAACTCGCCATCGCACCGTCAGCCGTGCGGGCGACCACGACCGAGACCTCGCAGGCAAAATCGACAAAGGCTTCGAGGATGCCGTTGGCCTCGCCCATCGCATGCCACGCCTCGGCCGGGTCGGACGCGGCGGTCAGCATGACCTGGCCTTTGCCGTCATAGCCGAGCCGCACGGTCTTCAACACTGCCGGCAGGCCGAGTTCGGCCGCCGCCCGCGCCAGGCCGGCGACATTGTCGGCAGCGCGGAAATCGGTCGTCCTGGCGCCGGCGGATCGCAGGAAATTCTTTTCGCGCAGCCGGTCCTGCGCGATTTCGATGATCTCCGGTCGCGGCAGTACCGGCCGCCGCGACGCCACCCGGTGCAACGCCGCCGCGGGTACGTTCTCGAACTCGCAGGTCGCGACATCGACCGCCGCGGCGAACCGGTCGAGTGCCGCGGTGTCGTCGAACGACCCGATCGTCGCCGCCGAGGTCACCTGCGCCGCGGGCGAGCCGGCCTCGGTCGAAAAGATGTGCGTGCGATAGCCGAGATTGGCGGCGGCGAGCGCCGTCATGCGGCCAAGCTGGCCGCCGCCGAGGATGCCGATCGTGCTGCCGGGCGGCAGCATCAGGCCTTGACCGGGCTTTCCGCTACGGCCTGCGTCTGACTTTGCCGCCATTCGCTCAAGGCGCGTGCCGCCACCGGGTCGGTGAGGCCGAGAATGCCGGCGGCGAACAGCGCCGCGTTGATGGCGCCGGCCTGTCCGATCGCAAAGGTCGCGACCGGGATGCCGGCCGGCATCTGCACGATCGACAACAGGCTGTCGAGGCCCTGCAAGGTGCGGCTTTGCACCGGCACGCCAAGCACCGGCACCTGGGTCAGCGCCGCTGCCATGCCCGGCAGATGCGCCGCGCCGCCGGCCCCGGCGATGATCGCCTTCAGCCCGCGCGGCCCGGCGCTGCGGGCGTATTCATACAGCCGGTCGGGGGTGCGATGCGCCGACACGATGCGCGTCTCGTAGGCGATTCCGAGCCGGTCGAGCGTCTGTGCGGCATGCTGCATCGTTTCCCAATCGGACTGGCTGCCCATGATGATGCCGATGGCGCAGGCCGCGTCGCTCATCTCGCTCCTTTACGATATCGCTCGAGGTTGCGGCGAATTTATAGGACCGCGGCGCCGCCCTACAAGCGGACAGCAGTGCCTTCCGCGGATTATCAGCTGGCCCGCCCGACACCCTGAATTTGCTTCAAATACTCCCTATCTATCGGTATAGGAGGGTTTCGCAGCCCCTTCGCGATGGTACGTGAGGTTGGTTGATATGCCGCGGCGCGCGTCAAACCCTGCCATTGGCGGCCCGGATCGGCGGCGGCAGCCGCGTGGGGAACCGACCCATCCGCCGGCCACGCCGGCTGTGGCGCTCGGGTTGTCCGATCTTTCCGACGATGCTTTGTCCCCGGAGGTGCAGGCCGCAATCGTCAAACTCGCCGGCGAACGGGACCGCTTGCGTGAGGACCTTGCCAAGGCGCGCAACCGTATCGCCTCGCTGGAGCGCCTCGCCGACGAGGATGCGCTGACCCCGGTCGCCAACCGCCGTGCCTTTGTGCGCCAACTGACCCGGATGATCGCGTTCACCCACCGCTATGGCGTGCCGGCAGCGGTTGTCTATTTCGACGTCAACAATATGAAGCAGATCAACGACGAGCACGGCCATCCGGCCGGCGACGCGGCGTTGCGCCACGTCGCGACGGTACTGCGCGACAACATCCGGTCGAGCGACGTTGCCGGCCGCCTCGGCGGTGACGAGTTCGGGGTGATCCTGGCCCAGACCGACGAGGCACAGGCCCACGACAAGGCCTCCGCGCTGGCCTGGGCGATCGCCGAAACGCCGGTGCGCTGGGCCGGGCTGACAATTCCGGTCACCGCCGCCTACGGCATCTATGCGTTCTCGCCGGGCGACGACCCGCAGCACGCCATCGAAGCCGCCGACCGCGCCATGTACGAACAAAAACGCGCGATCGCAAACGCTGGGGCCTAGCGGCCGGGTTTGAGTTCCCCCTCCCGCAGCAATGCGGGAGAGGGCGTTGGGAACTACACCCGCTCGATGATTGTGGCGATGCCCTGGCCGACGCCGACGCACATCGCGACGAGGGCGTAGCGGCCGCCGGTGCGGTGCAGCTGGCGGGCGGCGGTCAGCGCGATGCGCGGTCCGGAAGCGCCGAGCGGATGGCCGATCGCGATCGCGCCGCCATTCGGGTTGACCCGGCTGTCGTCGAACGACACGTCGAGACCGCGCAGGCACGACAGCACCTGGGCCGCAAACGCCTCGTTGATCTCAATCACATCGATGTCGCTGATCGAGAGGCCGGCACGCTCCAGCGCCTTCTTGGCGGCCGGCACCGGACCGATCCCCATGATCCGCGGCTCGACCCCGGCAACCGCGCTCGACAGGATGCGCGCGATCGGTCTGGCGCCGGCGGCGTCGCCCGCCTTGCGGCTGGCGATGATCATCGCGACCGCGCCGTCATTGATGCCCGAGGCATTGCCGGCGGTGGTGACGCCGTCCTTAAACAGCGGACGCAATTTGGCGAGTGCCGCCATGTCGGTCTGCGGCCGCGGATGCTCGTCGTCGCCGACACTGACCGGGCCGGCACGGCCGCCCGGCACTTCGACAGCGATGATCTCGCCATTGTAGAAGCCGTCGGCCTTGGCGGCGGCGTATTTACTCTGCGACCCGGCGGCGAAAATATCGGCCTGCTCGCGGGTGATCTGGTATTCGCGGGCGAGGTTGTCGGCGGTTTCCGGCATCGTGTCGGCGCCGTAGCGGGCTTCGACCTTGGGGTTCGGGAAGCGCGCGCCGATCGTCGTATCGAACACTCGCATGTCGCGGCTATAGGGGCTTTCGGCCTTGCCCATGACAAACGGGGCGCGGCTCATGCTTTCGACGCCGCCGGCGATGAACACGTCGCCTTCGCCGCAGGTGATGGCCTGCGCCGCCATCGCCATCGCGTTGAGGCCGCTGCCGCAATTGCGCTGCAGCACGGTGCCGGGGATCTCGATCGGCAGCCCGGCGACCAAGGCCGCATGACGCGCGACGCAGCGGCTGTCTTCGCCCGCCTGGTTGGCGCAGCCGACGACGACATCCTCGATCTTCTCGGCCGCGAAGCCGCTTGCCGCGACGACCTTGGCGATGACGCTCGGCCAGCATATCGTCGGGCCGCATCTTGGCGAGCGCTCCGGCATGGCGTCCAAACGGGCTGCGCAGACCGGTGTACATATAGGCGTCAAGCATCGGGCGATTCCTCCGTTGATACGTCATCTCCGCGCGGCCAGGGGCCGCTGTCAAGCCTCGCGCCGCACCACAGATGCTTCGCCCGCTCCGCCCGCCATAGTCCATTGGGGGGTGGAGAGGGTTGGGGCCGGCCCTAGGTTCGAACCCGGCCCAAGCACCCTCACCCGTCTCGCCGCTGGCACGGCGAGCCACCCTCTCCCGCGGTGCAGGAGAGGGAAGACAAAGTTCCCTCGCCACCACCGGGGGCCACCGGGGGAGAGGGTTGGGATGAGGGGGGCAACAAGTCCGAACCTGTCCCAGGCACCCTCACCCTCCTCCCACGCCGGAGCCTGTCCTCGGGCCGCGCTACGCGCGGACCCGGGGGGCGCGGGCACCTCCCTCGCCGCCCTGCGCGATACGCCCGATCGCAAATATTCGTGCTATCGTCGGAGCGGCCGGAATGACTTACAGGTCGCGACATGAGGTGGCCGCGTGACGCCTGTTCATAGCCACGACGATCATCACGACGCCCCCGGGCATTCGCGCGGGCACGATCATGCGCATTCGCACGCCCCGGCCGATTATGGCCGCGCCTTTGCGATCGGAATTGGGCTTAACCTTGCCTATGTCGCGGGCGAGGCGGGGTTTGGCATTGCCGCGGGGTCGCTCGCGCTGCTCGCCGATGCCGGGCACAATCTTGGCGATGTGCTGGGCCTCGCCTTGTCGTGGGGGGCGGCGCTGCTGGGCCGGCGGCAGCCGAGCGGGCGGTTTACCTATGGGCTGCGGTCGAGTTCGATCCTCGCGGCGCTGGCCAATGCGATCATTCTGCTGGTGGTGACAGGCGGCATTGCGTGGGAGGCGGTCGGCCGGCTGTCGCACCCGACCGAGGTGGCCGGTGGCGTGGTGGCCTGGGTCGCGGCGATCGGCATCCTCGTCAACGGTGCGACCGCCATGCTGTTCGCCTCGGGGCGGCAGCGCGACATCAATGTCAGAAGCGCCTTTTTACACATGGCGGCGGATGCGCTGGTCACCGCCGGGGTCGTCGTGTCGGGGATCGCCATCCTCGCGACCGGTGCGTTGTGGCTCGATCCGGCGGTCAGCCTCGTCGTATCGGCGGTGATCGTCTACGGCACCTGGGGGCTGATGAAGGAGGCGGTGGGCCTCGCGCTTGATGCGGTGCCGGCCGGCGTCGATGCGGCCGCGGTGCGCGCCCATCTCGCCGCGCTGACGGGCGTCACGGCGATCCACGACCTGCATATCTGGGGCATGAGCACGACCGAGACGGCGCTTACCTGCCATCTGGTGATGCCGAGCGGGCATCCGGGCGATGCCGCCCTCGCCGGCGTTGCCCGCGACCTGGAGGAGCATTTCGGTATTCACCATGCGACAATCCAGATCGAGTTGGCCGACAGCGACGAAGTCTGCGCGTTGACACCGGAAACCGTCGTCTAACGGCGGTGGGTCCCTGCTTTCCGCGGGGACGACAAGAGTTTTAATGAACTTCGCGCACCGGCGGGCGGGCGGTGGCGAGGACGCCTCAGTCGGGAGCAACCGCTCGCCTCTCCCCAATTTGTCGTCCCTGCTTTCGCGCGTGGCCCCGGGTGGCGGCTATTCCAGTGCCTTGACGATTTCCTCGCACATCTTTTTGGCGTCGCCGAACAGCATCATGGTGTTGTCGCGGAAGAACAGCTCGTTCTCGACGCCGGCATAGCCCGACGCCATCGAGCGCTTGACGAACAGCACGGTCTTGGCGCGCTCGACATCGAGGATCGGCATGCCGTAGATCGGCGAGGTCGGGTCGGTCTTGGCGGCCGGGTTGGTCACGTCGTTGGCGCCGATCACAAAGGCGATGTCGGTGGCGGCGAAATCGCGGTTGATCTCGTCGAGTTCGAGCACGTCGTCGTAGGACACGTTGGCCTCGGCGAGCAGCACGTTCATGTGCCCCGGCATGCGACCGGCGACGGGATGGATCGCATAGCGCACCTTGACGCCGTCTTTCTTCAGGTCGTCGACCATCTCGCGCAGCGCGTGCTGAGCCTGCGCCACCGCCATGCCGTAGCCGGGCACGATGATGATCGACCCGGCATTCTTCATGATGAACGCCGCATCCTCGGCGCTGCCCGATTTGACGAGCCGGTCGCCGACACCGTGACCGCCCGCCGCGGCGACTACCTCGCCGCCGAACCCGCCGAGGATCACGTTGAAGATCGAGCGGTTCATCCCCTTGCACATGACGTAGCTGAGGATCGCGCCCGACGAGCCGACCAGTGCGCCGGTGATGATCAAGAGGCTGTTCGACAAGCGTAAAGCCGATGCCGCAGGCGGCCCAACCGGAGTAGGAGTTCAGCATCGAAATGACGACGGGCATGTCGGCGCCGCCGATCGGCAGGATCAGCAGAAACCCGAAAGCCAGCGCCAGCAATGTCAGGAGCCAGAACGCCGCTTCCGACTCGGTCACGACAAAGATCGCGATCAACGCGATCAGGAGCACGCCGAGCGCGGCGTTCAGCAGATGCTGGCCGGTGAAGATCAGCGGCGCGCCGGAGACAAGGCCCTGCAACTTGGCGAAGGCGACGATCGAGCCGGTAAAGGTGATCGCGCCGATCGTCAGCCCGAGCGCCATCTCGATAAGGCTGGCCTGGTGGATCTGGCCTGTTGATGCCGATGCCGTAGGCTTCCGGTGCGGCGAAGGCTGCCGCCGCGACGCAGACCGCGGCGAGACCGACCAGGCTGTGGAACGCGGCGACCAGCTGCGGCAGCGCCGTCATCTGGATTTGTTGCGCGATGTAGGTGCCGATCGCGCCGCCGATGACGAGGCCGAGCAGGATCAGCCAGCAGCTCACGACCGCGGGCGACAGCAGCGTCGTCGCCGATGGCGATCACCATGCCGGCGATGCCGAAGAAATTGCCGTTGCGCGCCGTGTCCGGCGAGGACAGGCCACGCAGCGCCATGATGAAGCAGATCGACGCGACCAGGTAGAGGAAGGCTGAAAGGTTTTCGCTCACCGCCCGCCCCACTACTTCTTGCGCTGGAACATCTGCAGCATTCGCTGGGTCACGATAAAGCCGCCGAAGATATTGACCGCGGCCAGGGTCACCGCGACAAAGCCCATGACTTTGGCAGAAACTGAACCCGACCGGCCCGGCGGCGATCAGTGCGCCGACGATGATGACGCTCGACACCGCGTTGGTGACGCTCATCAGCGGCGAATGCAATGCCGGCGTCACCCGCCACACGACGTAGTAGCCGACGAAAACGGCGAGCACGAACACGGTCAGCTCGAACACGAACGGCGTGCCGGCATGCGCCGCTCTGCTGCGTCATCAGCGTCAGTTGCTGCGACAGCGCGATCGAGGTTGTGCGGCAGCGCGCCGGCGTCGCCGGCCAGCTCGCCGGCCCGCTGAGCGAGGGCTGCGGGGTCTGCCATGTTTTCTCCGTCAGCTGGCAGCGTCGGACGCCGCGGCGTGCGGCGCCGGCTCCGGGACGAGCGCCGGGATGCACGACCGCGCCGTCGAGCGTCAGCAGCGCGGCCTTGACGATCTCGTCCGCGGTGTCGATGCGCAGCTCTTTTTCCTGTCGACGATCAGCGGCAGGAAGGCGAGCAGGTTGCGGGCGTAAAGCTGGCTGGCATCGACCGCGATGCGCGATGGCATGTTGAGGTGGCCGACGATCCTGACGCCGTTGGCGGTGGTCACGATCTCGCCGGGCCGGCTGCCCTCGACATTGCCGCCGGCCTCGACCGCGAGGTCGACGATGATCGAACCCGGCGCCATGCCGGCGACCATCGCCTCGGTCAGCAGTGTCGGAGCACGGCGGCCGGGGATCAGCGCGGTGCAGATCACGATGTCGGTGCGGCTTCAGCGCCTCGGTGACCTTCTCGCGCTGGCGGCGCTGGTAATCCTCGCCCATCTCGCGGGCATAGCCGCCGGCGGTCTCGGCCGCACTGCGCGGCCTCCTCATCGACCGTGATGAAAGTGGCGCCGAGGCTTTCGACCTGCTCCTTGGCGGCGGCGCGGACATCGGTGGCGCTGACGATCGCGCCAAGCCGGCGGGCGGTGGCGATCGCCTGCAACCCGGCGACGCCGGCGCCCATCACCAGCACGCGCGCCGCCTTGATCGTGCCGGCGGCGGTCATCATCATCGGAAAGGCGCGGCCGAATTCGTCGGCGGCGTCGATCACCGCCTTGTAGCCGGCGAGGTTCGCCTGGGACGACAGCACGTCCATCGTCTGCGCCCGGGTGATGCGCGGGATCAGCTCCATCGCCAACGCCGCAATCCCGGCCTCGGCGTAGGCCTCGACCTCGTCGCGGTGATCTGCAGCGGCGCCAGCAGGCCGATCAGCACCGCGCCGCGGCTTGCATCAGCCGGAGTTCGTCGCCTTCGCTCGCCGAGCGTCGGACGCTGCACCTTGAGCACGATATCGGCATCCGCCAGCGCGCTCGCGGCGTCGGCGACGACCGTCGCGCCGGCGGCCCGATAGGCGGCGTCGGTGAAATCCGCGCCTCGGCGCCGGCGCCGCTTTCGACGACCGGCTCGAGCACCCAGCCCGACCATGCTCTTCACCGTATCGGGCGATGCCGCGACGCGGCGCTCATGCGGCGCGCCGTTCCTTGACGATGGCGATCTTCATCGCCGCCCTTTTCCTTGCTCTGCTGATCTGCTGGCTCTTCAGGAGACCCTCGCGGCGGCCCGGCCGCCCCTCGATTCCGCCTGTCCGTGGCGCGGGCGCAGCCCGATCGACCCCGTGCGTTGATGTTGCGCGGCGGTTGGTAGCGCGCTTTGCTGCCGTGCACAATGCCATGCGTCATCTCTTTATAAAGCGTGATGGGTTGTTTTGCAGAGTGACGCCGTTTTTGTGAAGGGTGCTGCGGCGCATTGCTGCCCCGATGGGCGCGCGACGGCGCCGCGCAATTGCCGTAGAATGCGCCCGGCATATCGTCGCGAGACCACCTGTGCGGACCGGTCGCGAGCACGGAATAAACCTTAAGGAGGCGCGTTGTCGTTTCGTTGGAAAGTAGGCGGAGCCGGCGGCTCGCGAGGCTGAACGCACGATCCGGTCAGCGCCGCGGTTCAGCGACCAGTTGATCGCGGTGTTGCCGAGGCTGCGCCGTTTCGCCCGCGGGCTGACCAGATCGGCAACCGAGGCCGACGATCTGGTGCAGGCGGCGTGCGAGCGGGCGCTGACGCGCGAGCATCAGTTTCAGGAGGGTACGCGGTTCGACAGCTGGATGTTTCGCATCGTGCAGACGATCTGGATCGATCAGTTGCGCGCCCGCGACGTCCGCAAGGAGGATGGCGAGGTCGCCGAGGAGCGGATGGGGACCGACGAACCGGTCCGCCGGGTCGAGGCGCGGCTGGCCCTGGCCGAGGTGCGCGAGGCGGTCAGCCTGCTGCCGCCCGATCAGCGGTCGACCCTGATGCTCGTGACGGTGGAGGGGCTTAGCTACAAGGAGGCGGCGGAGGTGGCGGGCGTGCCGGTCGGCACGATCATGAGCCGCCTCGCGCGGGCGCGGGTCGCGTTGCAGCAGCAGCTCGACGCCGGCGGCGGGGTCCGCGGGAGTACGACGAATGCAGAAGCACAGTGACGAGGCGCTGGTCGCCTATCTCGACGGCGAGCTCGACGAGTGCCGAGCGGCAGCACGTCGAAGCCTGGCTCGACGCCGATCCCGCGGTGCGCGACCGGCTGGCGGCGCTGGCGCAGTCCGCGACCTGGCGCGCAACGCCTTTGCCGATATCGTCGACGAGCCGGTGCCCGAGCGGCTGCTCGCCGCGGCGCGCGGCGAGACCCCGATGGCGCGCGGACGGTGCCAGCACGACAGAGCCGACGATCATAGACCGGCGATCACGCGGCCGAAATCGTCGTGCTGAAACGGCCGGCGCGCCGTGGCCGCGGCAGCCACCCGACGCTGGTATGTCGGCCTCGCCGCGGCGGCCGGGCTGTTCGGCATTGCTGTTCGGCGGCGCCGGCAGCTATCTCGGCCTGACCCTGGTGCACCCGGCCAGTCCCGACGCGGAGCGTCAGGTCGCGGCGCAAGCGGCCAACAACATCTGGCTCGACAACGCGGCCGGCTACTACAAGCTTGCTGGTCAGCGCCGGCGACAACATCTCGCTCGACGTGCCGGCGAGCAACGATCCGCGCGAGGCGCTGCAAAAGATCAGCCAGAACGTGTCGCAGCAGGTGCGGCTGCCCGACCTGAAGCCGTGGGGCCTCAACTTCCAGGGCGCCCGGCTCGTCGTGGTCGAGGGCCGCCCGGCGGCACAGCTGGTCTACAGCACCGACAACAAGGCGATCGGCCCGCTGAGCCTGGTCATCAGCGCATCGAAACAGCCCGATATCGCAGCCGACCTTCGACCGCCGCCAGGATGTCAACATGCTGTACTGGCGGCATTCCGGGCAGGCCTACGCGCTCGTCGGCCAGACCGATATCGGCTACCTCTGGGGCATCGCCAACGACGTCGCCTGGCAGCTCGACGCGATTTAGCGGCGGGTCCGATCAAGTTCGATCACTGCCCGTTGTCGTCCCGGCGCACACCCTCTCTCTGTCATTCCGGGGCGGCCCGCAGGGCTGAACCCGGAATCCAGGAACACGGTCGTCACCCTATTTCACACCGTCCGTGGTCTTGTTGGGTGGACGGCCCCGACGGCATCAATGTGCCAGGCTGTGATGTTGCAATCCAGCAGGGAGCCGTCCGATGACGATTATCAGAATAGGGCTTGATACCTCCAAGCATGTTTTTCAGGTGCACGGGTTTGACGATGCCGGTCCGGCGTTGCGGCGGCGGCTGAAGCGCAGCGAGGTGGAGAAGTTCTTCGCAGCGCTGCCGCCGACGCGGGTTGGACTGGAGGCGTGCGGCGCCTCGCATTATTGGGCGCGGGTGCTGCAGAGGCTGGGGCACGAGGCGGTGCTGGTGCCGCCGCAATACGTCAAGCCCTGAGCCTGCCCCGGCGAAAGCCGGGGTGATTGCGCGGCAAGAACGACGCGATCGACGCCGCCGCGATCTGCGAGGCGATCAGCCGGCCGGACATGCGCTATGTGCTGGCAAGGAAGCAGCAAGATGGCGATCGGTCGAACCGAGGATCGGGACACCCCGTGGAACCCAATGGCGCTTCGACATCATGGTCTTGTTCGGGACCCGATCTGCGTTTCCCATCTGGGCCCGCGGTCGCACCGACCGCAGCGAGAGGCCGTACACATGACCGCAGTCGACACTCCCATCAAACCTGCACAAAATCCTCGCCAGAACGGGGCCGTCCACACATGGGTTCCGGATTCCTCCGCGGAGTTTATCCTCGGGCCGGCCGCAGGCCGGACCCGGGGGCTCCGGCCCCGGAATAACAGCTATGTTAGGGGGAAATGCCGAAGATAAAAGGACGCCGAAGCGCCAGCGTCACGCCACAACGGGGCGCTGGGTCATTCCGAGGAGGCGGGTGCCGGTGGCGTCGAAGCGCAGGGTGCTGATCGAGGCGAGCGCGATCTCGATGCGGGTGTAGTGGTCGAGCGGCATCCCGAGAAAGAACAGCAGCGTCGAGCGGATCACATCGCCGTGGCTGACGGCGATCACGGTGTCGTCCGGGTGGTGTTCGGCAATGCCGAGCAGCGCATCGACGGCGCGACGCTGCACATGCCGCATGCTTTCGCCGCCGGGGATTGTCGCGAGATGGCGGTGGGTGCTCCAATGCTGCCAGCGCGGGTCGGCGCGGATTTCGTCATAGGTCGCGCCGGTCCACTCGCCGAAATCGAGTTCGATCAGTTCGTCATGGAAATTAACCGGCAGGCCGAGCCGCGCGCCGATGATCTCGGCACTCTCGCGGGTGCGTTGCAACGGGCTCGAATAGATCGCCGCCACGTTCTCGGTGGCGAGGCATTCGGCGACGATCGCGATTTCTCCCCGGCCGCGCTCGCTGAGTCCGACCCCCGGCGTGCGGCCGGGCAGCTTGCGGCCCGCCATGTTATGCTCACCGTGGCGGACGAGATGGACCAGCCCCATCAGGTGGCGTCGGCCAGGGTGTAGGCGCCACGCTCGAATTTGCCGTAGAGCCGCACCGCGTCGTGGTCGGCGAAGGGCAGGATCTGGGTGCAGGATCACGCCGGCGACACGCTTCACCGGGTCGAGCCAGTAATAGCTGTTGAACAGCCCGGCCCAGCTGACCGTGCCGGCGCCACGGCCGTTCGGCCCCGGCTCTAGATTGATCATATAGCCGAGGCCCCAGCGGATCGGAGCGCCGGGGAAGAAATCGACGTCGTTCGAGAGTTCCGGCACGTGCGTTTTCATAACGCCAGCCGGCAAATCGCCGATGTGGTTTGTGTTCATCAAGCGCGACGGTATCCGGCTTCAGGAGGCGAGCGTCATTCAGTGTGCCGTCATTCAGCAGCATGCGCAAGAACGTCAGGTAGTCGCCACCCGTCGAATAGAGCCCGCCACCGCCGGCAAAAAACTCGGGTTTCGCCGGCGTTTGCAGCGGCTGCGGCACCAGACTGCCATCGGCTTGGCGCTGGTGAATGCTGGCCTGCCGCGCGCTCTGCTCGGGTGAGGTAACAAAGCCAGTGTCCGCCATGCCGAGCGGCGCAAAGATGTGTTCGCGCATATAGACGTCGAGCGTCTGGCCGGTGACGTGTTCGACAAGGCGGCCAACCCAGTCGATGTTGATGCCGTATTCCCATTTATCGCCGGGGTCGAAGGCGAGCGGCTGGCGCAGCAGCGGCGAGCAGGCCGGACCCTATCGCTCGGCATCGCGCCCGACTCGACATAGCGCTTGGTGTTGCTGTTCCAGACTTCGTAGTTGAACCCGGCGGTGTGGGTCAGCAGGTGTTTCAGCGTAATCGGCCGCTTCGCCGGGCGCAGGATCGGCGCGCCGCCGGCGTCGAAGCCTTCCAGAACTTGCGGCTTGCTGAGCGTCGGATCGATATCCGGAAGCGGACCGTCGAGGCTGAGCTTTCCCTCTTCGACAAGCTGCATCGCCGCGACCGAGGTGATTGCCTTGGTCATCGAGGCGATGCGGAACACGGTGTCGGGCGTCATCGCGGTGCCGCTGCCGAGATCGCGCACGCCGAACGCACCCTGGTAGATCGGGCCGTCCTTTGTTGTCGCCATCGCCACGATACCCGGCACCTCGCGCGCCTCGACCGCGCCCCGCAGCGTCGTGTCGATCTGCTCCTGTGCCACCGCCCGGCTCACCATGTCCGCCTCCACCACTAACGTTGGTGTCATTCTGGGGCCGGCGCAGCCGGAACCCGGAACCCATGAACACCGTCCTCACCTGATGCGGCTCGGTCCGTGTTCATGGGTTCCGGGTTCAGCCCTACGGGCTGCCCCGGAATGACAACGTAAAGGAATACCTGCCTGAGAACCCGGCGTCAGCCGCCGGTGCGGCGGACGTTGCCGCTCTGCTCGGGAATGCCGGTCTGCTCGTAGCAGACCTTGGCAAAGCCGGCGACGCCCTCGATGATTTCTTCCTTGGTGGTCAGGCCGAAGCAGAGGCGCAGCCGCGACTTCGCACTTTCGCCATCGACCGCCCATTCCGGTCCGGGGTTGAACGCGATGCCGGCGGCCAGGGCCGGCTGCACCAGCTTGCGCACATCGACCTCATCGGGCAATTTCATCCACAGGAAGATGCCGCCTTTTGGCTTCCACGGTTCGACCGCGGTGCCGAATTCGCGCTCGACCGCCTCGACCATGATGTTGAGCTTTTCTTCGAGCAATTTGCTCAATTCGCCGACATGCGCCTCGAAATGTTTTGAGAAATATTCGGCGACGATCATCTGTTCGAGCGCGCCGGTGCCGCTGTCGCTACTCGACTTGATCGCAACCATCCGGCTCATGAACGCCCAGTCGCACATCACATAGCCGAGCCGCAACGCCGGGGCGAGCGTCTTCGAGAACGAGCCGATATGGATGACGCGCGACGGGTCGAGCGCGTAGAGCGAGGGCGGCGCGTCCATCGCGCCCCAGGTCAGATCGGCGTAGCACTCGTCCTCGAAAATCGGCACGCCGTATTCCGCGGCGACCGCCAGCAACTGCTTGCGGCGCTCCAACGGCATGATGCTGCCGGTCGGGTTCTGGATCGTCGGGATCGTGCAGAGGTATTTCGGGGTGACGCCCTTCGCCTTCAAATCGGCGAGGATGCGCCCGAGCGCATCGACCTTGATGCCGTCTTCGTCGAGCGGCGCCGAGACGATGTTGACGCCGAGCCGTTTCAGCTTGGTCAGGTAGCCGCCATAGGTGAATTCCTCGAGGATCACCGTGTCGCCGGGTTCGAGCAATACCTGGTTGATCAGGTCGATCGCCTGCCCGGAGCCCGAGGTGATCAGCACGTCATCCGCCGAGCCCTTGATGCCGCGCCAGCGCCCGAGCTTTTCGGCGACGAATTTGCGCAGCCCGATATAGCCCTGCGGCCCTTGCGCGAGGCTGTAGAGCGCCAGTTCCGGGCCTTCGCGGCGCAACACGGAGGCGGTCGCCTCGATCAGCGCCCTCGATCGGGATCAGCGAGCGGTCGTTATGCCCGCCGACAAAATTGAGCCGGGCATTACCGCCCCAGCGCGGCGCCGGAGCCGGCACCTTCTTGCCGATCAGGTTGGTGTAGGCGAACCCGGTCATGGCGTTGTTCCCTTTCTCATTCCGGCCCTCATTCCGGCAGGTTGGCGAGATAGCGCCCGTAATCGTTTTTGCCGAAACGCTGCGCCTCGGCAAGCAGACGCGCCCGGTCGATATAGCCCATATGATAAGCCACTTCCTCGACGCAGGCGATCTTCAGCCCCTGCCGCATCTCGACGGTGCGGACGTATTCGCCGGCGCCGAGCAGGTCCTCATGGGTCCCGGTGTCGAACCAGGCATAACCGCGCCCCATGCGCGCGACCTGCAACTGCCCGCGTTGCAGGTAGACGTTGTTGAGGTCGGTGATCTCCAGTTCGCCGCGCGCCGAGGGTTTCAGCACGGCGGCCGCCTGGACCACTGAATTGTCGTAGAAATAGAGGCCGGTCACCGCGAAGTTCGAGCGTGGCTGCTCGGGCTTTTCCTCGATCGAGATGGCGCGTCCGTGCGGGTCGAATTCGACGACGCCATAGGCCCGCGGGTTGCGCACCTGATAGGCGAACACCGTCGCGCCGGGGCGCGGCTTGGCCGCCTCCTGCAGCATCTCGGGCAGGCCGTGGCCGTAGAAGATGTTGTCGCCGAGCACCAGCGCCACCGCACCGTCGCCGATAAACTCGCGCCCGATGATAAAAGCCTGTGCCAGCCCCTCTGGCCTCGGCTGCGCGATATAGCTCAGCGAAATGCCCCAGCGGCTGCCATCGCCGAGCAGTTCGCGGAACCGGGCCTGCTCTCCGGGCGTCGTGATAATCAGGATGTCGCGGATGCCGGCCAGCATCAGCGTCGTCAGCGGGTAGTAGATCATCGGCTTGTCGTAAACCGGGAGCAGCTGCTTGCTGACGACCAGCGTCGCCGGATAGAGCCGCGTGCCGGACCCGCCGGCGAGAATGATGCCCTTCATATCGCTCCTGATCGAGGTCAGCCGCGCGACAGTGCCGGTGCCGAGGCGCGTACCGCGGTAGCGTTCGCGCCAGATCGGCTCCCACCACCAGCGGTTGTCGAGATACCATGCCACGGTATTGCGCAGCCCGGTCTCAAAGGTTTCGCGCGGCCGCCAGCCCAGTTCGGCTTGCAGCTTGCCGGCATCCATCGCATAGCGCTGGTCGTGACCCGGCCGGTCGGTGACGAAGGTGATCAGCCTTGCGTGCGGCCGGAGTGGCGAGTGCGGCACAAGTTCGTCGAGCAGCGCGCAGATGCCGTTTACGACCTGCAGATTGGTGCGCTCGCCATCGCCGCCGACATTATAGGTCTCGCCGGGCCGGCCGGCGGTCAGCACGGCATGGAGCGCGCGCGCGTGGTCATCGACGTAAAGCCAGTCGCGCACATTGTCGCCCTTGCCGTAAACCGGGATGGGCTCGCCATGCAACGCCTTCAGGATGGCAAGCGGGATCAGCTTTTCCGGGAAATGGAAGGGTCCGTAATTGTTCGAGCAGTTGGTCATCACCGTCGGCAGGCCGAAGGTCTCGTGCCACGCCCGCACCAGATGGTCGGAGGCCGCCTTTGATGCGGCATAGGGCGAATTCGGCTGATAGCGGCTGGTTTCGTGAAATTTGCCGTCGGCTCCGAGCGAGCCGAACACCTCGTCGGTCGAGACATGGTGAAAGCGAAACCGCTGGGCGCGCTCGGCCGGCAGGGTCCGCCAATAGTCGAGCGCGCCTGCAACAACTCGTAGGTGCCCTGGATATTGGTCGCGATGAATTCGCCGGGACCGTCGATCGAGCGGTCGACATGCGATTCCGCCGCCAGATGCAGCATCGCATCCGGCTGAAACGCCTTCATTAATTCGGCGATCGTCGCGCGGTCGCCGATATCGACTTGGCGGAAGGTGTAATTCGGGCTGTTTTCGATCGGCTTGAGCGAGGCGGGATTGGCCGCGTAGGTCAGCTTGTCGATGTTCAGCACCGATGCTCCGAGTTCGCCGACAAAGAGCCGGCACACCGCCGAGCCGATAAACCCGGCGCCGCCGGTCACGATGACCTTCATCCTACCGCCCGCTTGTTGCTAACCACAGCTTCCAGGACAACCGCACAGAGCATCTTACAACCTCAAGCAACCATGCGCGCCTGCCAGCGGCATGCCAGGACGACGCGCCGCCAAGGCGGCGGTATTACAGCCCGACTTTTCGGAATTCATCGACATCGACACGCGAGCGCTCGGCGAGCTTTGACAGGTCGAGCATCGTCGCGGTGATTTCCTCGGCCGCCGTGGCGTTCGATTGGCCGATGCGGGTCAGTTCGGCGACGTTAGTGTTGATGCCCTTGACGGTCATCTGCTGCTCTTCCATCGCCGTTGCGATCGCGCCGACGAGACGGTCGCTCTGCTGCACGCCGTCGGCGATCTGCTGCATGTTGTCGCTGACCTGCTGCGCCGTCTCGACGCCGCGGCCGGCGGCTTCGGTGGCGTGCTCGACGAGGCCGGCGATTTCCTGCGCGAGGCTCCCGGAATTCTCCGCCAGCTTGCGCACCTCCTCGGCGACGACGGCAAACCCCTTGCCGTGCTCGCCGGCGCGGGCCGCCTCGATCGCGGCGTTGAGCGCCAGCATGTTGGTCTGGCTGGCGATGCGCGAGATGGCGCTGGCGATCTGGCTGATCTGCGCGCTATTCTGTGAAATCGCGTTCACCACATCGACCATCGTGCCCATCTGGCTGATGCCGTCGGCGACGAGGTTGGCGGCCTCCTTGGCCTGTTCGCTGGCCATCTGGGTCGAGCGCGCGACGTCGGCGATGGCCTCGGCGCTTTGCTCGAGTGCAGGTCGCCGATGGCGCAACGCGGTCAACTGCACGTTGGAGCCGTCGGAAACCTGGCTGACGCGGTGCTGGCCTGGGTTGCCGCCATCGCGACGCGGCGGATGTTTTCGGTGACGCGGTCGGTCAGCGACTGCGCCGCGATCGCCTGTTCCTGGAAGACGCCGAAGGGCGCGCGCCATGTCGCCGATCTCGTCGCCACGGTCGCGCGCCGGCACGACAACGCCCTTATTGCCGGCGGCGAGCGCGGTCATCGCGGCGCGGATGCGGGTGATCGGCCGCGCGACATAACCGACGATCAGCGACACCGCGACGAGACCCCAGCGCGACGCCGACAATGCCGAGCGTGATCATCGTCACCAGTTTCGACTGGTAGTAGCGTTGCGTCAGGTTGGCGAGTTCCTCGATGTGCTGCGCGTCCAGCGCGGCCAGCGCCTGCATTTCATTGTTGAGGGCTGTTCGGTTCGTCCGGTTCTGGTCGTTGTCGCCAAAGGCGCGGGCCGCGGGCAGATCAGCCTCGCGTGACAGGCGCACCAATTCGGTGCGGAACTTGACGAACTCGTCCGCCCGCGCGTTGGCGCGAGCCATCAAGACCTTATCAACGGGATCGCTGTAGTCGGTCCACTCCGCCATCTTTTCTTTCAGCGCCACCAGGTTCTTCAGCACCAGCGGGGCGTATTTCTCGGCCTCGGCGGGATCGCGTGCCATGTAAATGCCGCGCGAATCCATCACGACCGCGAGGATCAGACCATTGACCTGCTCGCCGACAATCGCCGAATGGGTGACATGCTGCATCTGGTGAACCCGGCGGTTATAGGTCCGCATCGTGCGCACACCGTCATAGCTGATAAAGGCGGCGACGACCGCGAGCAGCAGGACGACCGAGCAAATCTTCGGCCCGAGCTTTACATTCTTGAGCAGCTTACGCCTCCCCCGTGCCGGCCTGGCCCTTGTTCCGGCCATCGCCCCGGCCACTCCGCGCCCTGTCAACCGCAGATTATCACAGGAAAACAGGCGAAACGATAATCTGCCGGCCCGCGAATTCGCGGCGTGTCTGCCCGTCTGGAACAAACCTGGCGAGCCGGTGAACAACTGTAAGAATATGTCCGGCATGTAAAGTTGCGTAAAACACGAAACCGGTTCTGCACGACGTCTGTTCGCGCAGGTATCATGGACCATGAGATAAGCCTGCTGCGTGAAGCAGCGGAAAAACTCAGGGAATTGGCTGAATCGGTGCCGGATATCGCGTCGGCATTATTCGATCTGGCGGCACAGCTTGACGCTCAGGCAGATCAGCTTGAGAGAGATGGCCCGATCTAGCGCCGCGACTGCCTGAAGCCTCGGCCCCGGCGCCGCGCTTATGAGGAGCGATGCGGATCGGCTCCCGGCAAGGCCACCGGGTCGGTGCCGGGATCGCTCTCCAGAGCCTCTGCGGCGGAGTGGCCCAGCAGCCAATCGGCCATTCGTTCGAACCGCCTCGAAAGAATGAGCAACTCGGCGCGCGCCTCCGGAAAGCGGAGATGTTCGGCGCGACGGCGCAACTGAAGCGCTATGTCACGATACCGCATCGCTCGGTCGGCCCGAACTCCATCCACAATACTCGGATACTTCACCCCAACGGGGACAAACGCCGGGCCAGGCGCTTCGTTCCGTTCTCCTGTCGTGCGTCTGCAACTTGTCGCGAATGGGCGGCGCCCTGAGTGCCCGACCCGAAATTAATAACGACCGCGGCGACGTAAATTGCGTTCCCCCACAAGGGATTCTTTCCCCTTGTGTCGTCCCTGCGGAAGCAGGGACCCACGGGGCAACCATCCGTACACCGGCAGGGTGGGTCCCTGCTTTCGCAGGGACGACAGCATTATGCTGTTGGAAGTGTTCGATTTATTTCAAGACAAGCTCTGAGAGCACCACCACGATGCGCGAGCGCCGGGCGTCTAGCCCCAGGCGGCCTGGCCGCCGACCGCGGTAATCGTGATGTGGCCCATCGTCGTGTCGGCCCTGGCGCCGTGCCAATGCCGCTCGCCGGCCTTGATGTGCACGACATCGCCGACATTGATCGCCTGCGGCGTCCCGCCCTCGACCGCCACCATCCCGGCGCCCGACGTCACGACCAGGATCTGGTCGCAGGTGTGGGTGTGCCAGCCGGTGGTGCAGCCCTGGCTGAAATTGACGACGCTGCAATTGTAGTTCGGCGAATTGCCCGCCTCGATAATCGTCTGGCGCGACCGGGCTACCGGGCCGGTCCATCCCTCGATCCGATCGGCGCCTTCCACCGGAACATCAGGGATGTTTCTGAGCGTGACGACCTTCATATGACCCTCCCTCGCTGAATTCTCCACGGATGGAAAGGCCATAGCAGGCGGGCCGAAAAAGCAATGATAAATTTCACTGCAGTCGGCCGCGCGTCCTGGCTTTACGGTCCGCGGACGTGCGACCGCACCGCATCGAGCAGCTGCGCCGATGGTGCGAGCCGCGGACCGTCGCCATGATCGACCGGCGGAACAATCGTCACGCCCCAGCCCGCCAGCTTGTTCAGCGAGGCCTGTGCCTCGGGGTGCGCCAGCAACGGCGCGTTCAGCGATGGCGCGACAATGACCGGCGTGCCCCGGCCGATCGCCTCGGCGGTCACCGACAGCGCCAGACTATCGGCAATGCCATGCGCCAGCTTGTTCAGCGAGTTGAAGCTGCAGGGTGCGAACAGCACCACGCCAAACGGCGGTCGCGGCCGGATCGCCAGGTCGAAATACGATTCGACCACCTGCGCTCCGGCGACATCGGCCAGCTCGCGCCCCGCCACCACCCGCGCCGCATTCGGCGTCGGCAAGGCAATCACCGTCTGAAAGCCGAGCCCGACCAACCCCCGCAACAATTCCGGGCAACGCGCCGCGGTCGTCGTGCCGCTCAGCACGAGATAGACAACCTCGAATTTGCCGCTGTCAGTCATGTCATCGGGGCTCCCCTGAAAACGGCTCAGTCTCGTGGTGACCGCCGAGGATAGTGGCGACCGCTGGTGTCTGTCCCCCAGAACGCGGCATTCGCCCCCGGCGCCGGGAACGCACTATAGACGGTGGACCAGCCATCGAAGTGGATTCCGGCGGCGGGACGCCATCGCGGTCCCGGATCGACGACCCGACCTTGAATGATCGGGTGGTAGAAGGCGATATTGGCCGGAAAATTGCTGGTCCTGCCGGCGCCCCCGCCGGGGCCTGAAACCGGCGACACCTTGATCGCGTCCCCGATGATATTGCTGTTATGCGGCGTGATCCGGACATGCGTCAGGGTCAGTTGGTTGGCAAAGCCGAAATTGATCCCGTAGGTGCCGGGCGTGGTCGGGTCGTAGTTCAGGGTCAGGTTGTCGAACTGATCGGCGATGACCGAACAACTGCCGTCGCCGTAACATGGTTTGCCGCAGTCGATGACGCCGACCTGCATGCCGCTGCCGCCGGCTGCCGGCGCGGTGGCCCAGATGTCATGGAACCGCGAGCCTTCGAGACCGCCCGCCCACGCATTGACCGGCTCCGAGGTAATGACAAACGCCGGGCCACCAGCGTTCCCGCTCACCGACAGCCAGCCAAACTCGCTGTTCAGCGCATTATCGATCTTGATGCCGGTGGCACAAATCGAATTGCAATCGATGCCGACGCCCAGAAGGTTGATCGAAGCCGCGGGCCCCTTGACCACGAGCGGTATCGTAGCGGTGGCCGACCCGTTATATTTGAACGTAACATGATTCGGGGGCCGGGTGCTTGGCGTCGCTTCCGGGTATTGCTGGGTGACCTTTATCGTTACGCCATTGCATGTCGAGTTTGAGGTGGCCGAGCCGTCACCGATATCGATTTCGGAATTCAGCTGATACGGCGCCGCGCTATACGGGACCAGCACCGGCAAATGCGACGAGCAGGCCCAGGCGATCGCCGCCTTGAGGACCTTATCGACATTTGCTCCCGGCTGCGCACCCCATTGCCGAAAATCAGCGCCTTCCGCCCCGTAGATCGCTTTCCAGCATTTGGCATCGGCGCTCGCGACCTGCGAGCCGATATCGGCTTCGGTGCAGGCCGCGGTTGATTTCACAAACAGCACCGGCGGCGCGTCTCCCGGCGCCGCAACACCCAACCTCAGCACAGAGTTAAAATCCGCGGTCGAAAGACCGGACAGCTTCGCGTTGTCTGCTGCCGTGGAAAATCCTTCAGCCGCAGCGGACCACACGAAAAAACAACTCGCGAGAAAACCCGCCGCTGCACCGGTGAAGGCGGACCGCCGCATCCGGCCTCACTGCCGGGGCGGGGTGTGCGACTGCACCCAGGACACGATTCCCCCGGCATCCATCGTGCCCGCCGTCTGTGCCACCGGCCGGCCGCCGGCCAGCAGCATCAGGGTGGGGATGCTGCGGATGTTGTAGCGGGCGGCGAGCGCCGGCACTTCCTCGGTGTTCACCTTGAGAACGCGGTAATTCGGTTCGAGTTCGGCGGCGGCACGCTCGAGTGCCGGCGCCATGGCCCGGCAGGGGCCGCACCAGGGTGCCCAGAAATCGACCAGCACCGGGATGTCGTTGCGGCTGACGTGGCGGTCGAAGCCATCGCCATCGGCCGCGGACGACTTTCCGACGAAGAGCGGCTGGTGGCAGCTGCCGCATTTCGCGGCGGCGGCAGGACGGGCGGCGGGTATCCGGTTGACGGCTGCGCACGCGGGGCAAACGACGTGGCGTGCATCTTCACTCATCGCATCACTCCGTGACCGGCTCCGCAACCGGGGCCGGGGCAAAGCTGGAAGATGGGGATGGCCCGCCGCCGCGCCATCCCGCCGCGCCATCCCGAAGGGTCGCAGTTGGCTGGATGGGGCCCGTCGATCTACCACGGCATCTCGGACAGGTTTGACATCGGCGCCACCGCGTCCGCGGGTAATGGCAGCATGTCGCGCTCCCAGTCCTCCCACTGCGCGCGCAACTCCGCGAGCAGCCCCGGCTGCTTCTTCGACAGATCGCCGCGTTCGCGCGGGTCGTATTCGATGTCGAACAGGAACTCGCGCTCGGCAACTTTGAGGTATTTCCAGCCACCGCGCCGCACCGCCCGCTGATAGCGGTTACGCATGCGCCAATAGAGCGTGCGTTCGTGTTGCGCCGCCTCGCCGGTCAAGACCGGCAACAAATTGACCCCGTCGGGCGGGAACTCCGCAGCCGGTGCCACCCCTGCCGCCGCAAGACAGGTTGCGGTCAGGTCCATCGTGATGCAGACCTGATCGGTCGTTCGCCCGGGCGCGATATGGCCCGGCCAACGGCAGATTTGCGGTACCCGCAACCCGCCTTCCAGGAGGTCAAACTTGCGTCCGACAAACGGCCAGATTTTCGAGAAACGCTCGCCGCCATTGTCGCTGGTGAACACGACGAGCGTGTCGTCGCCGCCCGGCGCCTGCCGCACCGCGTCGAGCACGCGGCCGATGCCGGCATCGAGGATCCGCATCATCTCGCCGTAGATGCGGGTGTTGCCGCCTTCGGTCAGCTCGGTGCGCGTGACCTCGCGATCCCGTGCCGCCGCTTCCACCGATGGCGCCGACCACGGCCAATGCGGCGCCGTGTAGTGCAGACTGAGAAAGTAAGGCTCAGGCCGACCCGCTGCCGCGGCGGCGACCCAGGCGGCTGCCCGGTCGCTCAGCATATCGGTAACATAACCTGCCCGCTCGACCGGGGTCTCCCCTTCGTAGAGGTCCAGCTGGCCGCCGTCGCCGATATGCGTGTAATAGCCGGTGAACCCGCCCATTACCCCGAAGAACTCGTCATAACCGCTCTTCAGCGGGCTGTAGAGCGGCAGATACCCGAGATGCCATTTGCCGATCAGCGCTGTGCGATACCCGGCGCCCCGCAGCAGCGCCGGCAGGGTCGGAAAGCCCGGAGGGACGCCCATCTCGGGCGCCTCGCGGTCGCTCCAGCGCAACGGCTCGACAAGGCCGATCGGCAGCCGATACTGATAGCGGCCGGTGATCAGCGCCACCCGTGTATTGGTGCAAAGCGCCGAATTGGCGTAGGCCTGGGTGAAGCGGATGCCCTCGGCGGCGAGCCTGTCGAGCGCCGGGGTCTGGTAATCCGACTGGCCGGTGCAGCCGAGATCGGCATAACCGCAATCATCGACGACGATAAAAAGGATGTTCGGCCGGCTCGCTGGCATGATCGCGGTCTCCTGGGCTGCGAGCCACAGCATGCGGCAATGCGGGCGTCGCCGTGAAGGCCCCTGCTGGTGCGGTGGATCGCCGGGTATCTGGCCGGGCGCGCGGACATCACCAATTGGTGGGAGGCCGCGCGTCGACTGAATGCCCTACCTCACATTGGCGTTGTTTTACGTCACGGCGAGCCCGGTGATCGGGGTGCGCTTGCAGGTGATCGCTCAGGCGCCCGAGCTGATTGCCCAGGCGCAGAATATCAGGGTCGAAGCCAATACGTGACCACGGAGGCTACGGCCGTTATCACGAACGCACCGGTGCCGAAAGCGTAAGCGGCCCGCGCCCAGCTCATCACGGATCGAGATTGCGCGTTTTCAGTTTGACCTGTGCGCACACCGCGCAACATCTCTCGCAACCATGCTTGTTATTAGGGCCGACGCCCCACTCAGCCCCGCCCCCTGTCCAGGCCCCATAACAAATCTTTTCGCCAGCCCAGCAATTAATATTTGTGTCGTGAGCATTAGAGTCATCCAGTTTAAAGTAATGCTTCTTTCCTGGATAAGTACGGCTTCCCTGCACTGCGTATAATTGCAGGAACGCCGTGTTTGGGTGGTTGTTGCGAAACGACCACGTCATCGTTACAAATTGATTGTTGCTTTCTTGGGCCCAGCCGCCGGTGAAAGTCGATGTCAAGCCGATTGCAAATGCCACCGCACCCAATAGTCGTTGTGCTCGCATCTGATCGCCTCCCGTTCGTCCTTTGTAAATTGTTAGTGTCGCAACTTAACAATTGCTACCTAGTGTATCCTTCATCGGGAAGTAACTACAAGCATCGTGCCCGATCGTCGCTCGGGTGCGATAGCGCGGCCCGGTAATGCCCTAACGTCCATCGGTATAGGGCCTCAGCCCTCCGTTCGAATCCGACCGGACGTTCCTCTCCACCTGGAATTATGTAGGAGACATCCCCCTGCCGGGACTTTTGCCTGGTCGGCCGTCTACCCATGCGGCTGCGGTCGCGTCGGGCGCGCTCACCATGTTACGCTCTTCTTTTGGGGAGAATACGGATGGCACAAGGACGTCCAGCTGCACGGCTGACCGACCCGACAGTGCACGGCACACCGCTCACTCCCGGTACTGGAAGTCCGAATACCACCATTGGCGGGAAGCTTGCGTGGCGCGGACTGCCAGCGGCGCAAGCAGCGGCGCTGAAAGCGGCACAAGCTACTTCTGACGCGACAATCAAGACCGCGGAAGCTGCGACGGTCGCCGCTGCGGGCACGCCCGGTGCCCCGGCGGCTTATACGGCAGAGCAGACAGCCAAGACCGCTGCGGCAACCGCAATGAGCACGTTGATGAGTGGGCTCGTCTCGGCTTCCGCAACTCCGAGCGGCGGCGTCCCGGACACCCATGTTTGCCCGGTGCCGACGCCCGTTCCACCGCACGGACCGGGATATGTTATTGACGCTTCGCAGACTGTGCTGGTCAACGGACTGCCGCTCAGCCGGCAGGGCGATACTGTTCTGGAAGCGCTCGGCGGAGAGGACAAGATAGCGCTGGGCGAGCAGACAGTTTTTGTTGGCGGATAGGCTGCTTTTGTTGGCGGATAGGCTGCGGGCGAAGGCGATCGAAATGTATCCCGGCAGCGCGAAGCGGTGTCGGCAAGGGTTTGAGTAGGCCCTTTAGGCGGCGCGCCGGCGACGTGAGCAAGGCAGGTCGGCGACACCCGGGACCGGCTTTTCAGTTCGCATTAGACCTTGCGAAATTTGTCCAGCGCCCGGTCTGACATCGCGGCGGACGCGCGCAATACGGGCCTCGGCGTTGGGAAGTTTGGCCGGTTGTCGGTCCGAAACCTCATCTCGCCAAATTGTCTCCGCCGCATCTGCAATTTCGAACAGCCGTAACGCTGCCCGATCATTGCCGTAGCGATGCGCCATGGCGGCCGCAAGGTGGGTTTGCCAGATCACAGCGATACCGTCGCGTGTCAAAAGCTCCCGCGCAACTCTCTCTGCCAGCTTGTTCATCGGTAATCCCCGGGACGACCGCGGGGAATATGAACCGGCGAATTTTTCGGGCCTGTGGCGTTACTCACACTTGCCGGATCTTTTTGGCCCACGGATAAAAACCGGTGCGCCGGGCCCCGGCGGGGCTAGGCCCCTTTTTCGCGTCGCGGTATCGGGCGCGGCTTCGATAACAAAGGCCGCCCCGGCGGAACGTCGCCAGAACATCGGTGACCGAGTCGTGACCAACAGTGACCGATGTTCGCGTTTGATCCCGTCTTTAGGGTGGGCTGCCGATGTCAGAAAATGCTCGCAAGACCCGCAGAAACCTTGGCGACCCCGGCAGGAACTCGAACCTGCGGCCACCCGCTTAGAAGGCGGGTGCTCTATCCGGCTGAGCTACGGGGTCGGAGGGGGATGGTCAGGTGCGTACCCGGTCGTAGCGGAAATTGTCGGCGTAGCTTTTGGTTTTGGGGGTGCGGACGTTCGGCTCGATCAGGGTGTAGTCGAGCCCGTGCTTTTTGACGAAGGCGAGCGCCTCGTCGAGCGTGTCGAAGCGAAGCTGAACCTGGTTCAGCGTGTCCTCGGCGCTCGACCAGCCCATCAGCGGGTCGGGATCGCGCCGGCTCGCCGGCTCGTATTCAAGCAGCCAGCGGCGCGTCTTGGCGCGCCCGGATTGCATCGCCGTCTTGGCCGGCCGGTAGATGCGCGCCAGCGTCATTCGATCATCGCTCCCATCTGGCGATCACGTCTCCCATCTGGCGAAATTGGTCGGGGCGAGAGGATTCGAACCTCCGACATCCTGCTCCCAAAGCAGGCGCTCTACCAGGCTGAGCCACGCCCCGGGCCAATGATCCCGCGGGTTTTAAGCCGATCCGGCCGGGCGGGCAAGCCGGTAATCCGGAACAAATCGGATTAAACGAGACCGAATCGGTCACGCTGGTTCCTGCCGCGTTCTCCCCGCCGGGAGACCGCCTTGGCGGCATCGATGACGGCCCGCACTGAAAGGAACGTCGCTTACTTCACAAGAAGTCCTTTGGCATGCTGGTACAAGACATCATCAAATCGCGTGAGTTCGTATTCTCGCTCGCGGTCTTCTGGAGTGATCTCGAAATCATTGATCGGTTCAAATGATGGATCCTCAGTCACAAGATCATCGAGACGTTGTCTTAGAGGCCACCCGGAAATGAGTTGAGTGATATCAGTGACTTGTGATTTGGTTTTGGTGCGAAACAGAACCGGGGTCGCAAGATGTGGACTGACATCACTCGCAAGCAGTATCGGCGACCCGGGGGGCGGTATTCAAGCAGTATGACGGATGCGGAATGGGCGCTGATCGAGGGCTTCATGCCATCCCGCCGCCGGCTGGGACGGCCTCGCAAGGTCGAATTGCGCCACGTCGTCGATGCCATTCTCTATATTTTGTCGGCGGGATGCGCCTGGACCTTGCTGCCGAAGGAGTTTGCGCCGGTCTCGACGGTACAGGGCTATTTCTATCGCTGGCGCGACGACGGCACCTGGGAGCGGATCAACCATGCGCTGGTGATGGCAGCGCGCGAGGCGATGGGGCGCGAGGCCAGCCCCAGCGCCGGGGTGCTCGACAGCCAGTCGGTCAAGACCACCGAGGCCGGCGGACCGCGCGGCTTCGATGCAGGCAAGAAGGTGAAGGGCCGCAAGCGCCACATCCTCACCGACACCAATGGCTTTCTCGTCAAAGCCGTGGTGCATCCGGCCGATGTTCAAGACCGCGACGGTGCCCCGCTCGTGCTGAAGGCCGCGCGCCGGCTCTATCCCTGGCTGCGCCACGTCTTCGCCGACGGCGGATATGCCGGCGAAAAACTCGCCAGTGCCCTGCTTGCACACGGCACCTGGACCCTCGAAATCGTCAAGCGGTCCGATGCCGCCCGGGGCTTCGTGCTGCTCCCCAGGCGCTGGGTGGTCGAACGTACCCTGGCCTGGCTCGGTCGCAACCGCCGCCTCGCCAAGGACTTCGAAGCCACCGTCAAAACCGCCACAGCCTGGCTCTATATCGCCAGCGTCAAACTACTCTCGCGACGTCTCGCCCGTGGCTAACTCAACTATCCCGATTCTCGGGCGGACTCTTACAGCATAGTTGACCGGAACCATCAAGCCTAGAGCTAGGAAAATAGCTCTGAGGGACTGTTCGAAGTTTTCTAGAATTCCGACAGCAGCGAAGGTGTTCAGAAATTTTATCGCCCTATCCATCGTATCCGAAACTGTATCGTCACCAAGCTCCGATATAGGCTTGACTGCCGTAGGCTCAGCTCTCTGCTCCCAACGTGCGACAGGAAGATATGCGCCAAATGCTCTCAGAGTCCGCCCGAGAATCGGGATAGTTGAGTTAGCCACGGGCGAGACGTCGCGAGAGTAGTTTGACGCTGGCGATATAGAGCCAGGCTGTGGCGGTTTTGACGGTGGCTTCGAAGTCCTTGGCGAGGCGGCGGTTGCGACCGAGCCAGGCCAGGGTACGTTCGACCACCCAGCGCCTGGGGAGCAGCACGAAGCCCCGGGCGGCATCGGACCGCTTGACGATTTCGAGGGTCCAGGTGCCGTGTGCAAGCAGGGCACTGGCGAGTTTTTCGCCGGCATATCCGCCGTCGGCGAAGACGTGGCGCAGCCAGGGATAGAGCCGGCGCGCGGCCTTCAGCACGAGCGGGGCACCGTCGCGGTCTTGAACATCGGCCGGATGCACCACGGCTTTGACGAGAAAGCCATTGGTGTCGGTGAGGATGTGGCGCTTGCGGCCCTTCACCTTCTTGCCTGCATCGAAGCCGCGCGGTCCGCCGGCCTCGGTGGTCTTGACCGACTGGCTGTCGAGCACCCCGGCGCTGGGGCTGGCCTCGCGCCCCATCGCCTCGCGCGCTGCCATCACCAGCGCATGGTTGATCCGCTCCCAGGTGCCGTCGTCGCGCCAGCGATAGAAATAGCCCTGTACCGTCGAGACCGGCGCAAACTCCTTCGGCAGCAAGGTCCAGGCGCATCCCGCCGACAAAATATAGAGAATGGCATCGACGACGTGGCGCAATTCGACCTTGCGAGGCCGTCCCAGCCGGCGGCGGGATGGCATGAAGCCCTCGATCAGCGCCCATTCCGCATCCGTCATACTGCTTGAATACCGCCCCCCGGGTCGCCGATACTGCTTGCGAGTGATGTCAGTCCACATCTTGCGACCCCGGTTCTGTTTCGCACCAAAACCGAATCACAAGTCACTGATATCACTCAACTCATTTCCGGGTGGCCTCTCAGGTACGTATTGTCGACCGAGGCGGGGTTTATGTGCAATGCAGCTTCCAGGAATTTCCCATAAGTAAAGCGGCGGGCTGCGGAAGCTAATTCGAGGTTTTGCTTCAGGATTGCCGCCTCAGTATGGGCCCGCAAATATTTATAAACTGATAAAAGCCGCTGTCGCGGTTCGCGCAAGATCGTGACTACGCGAGGCGATGGGCCCGGCACAACAGATAAGCAACGCCGGTCGTAATGACCTGAGAAGAGGCGGACTTCTCGATAGCTCTGCACCCGTGCTCCGCCACAACGTGTTATGGCGCTCTGTGGAAGCACTCTCTGCACCTATGGCCTCCTCCAACAGGGTGTGCAATGTTGTTCCACCAGTCTTCGGAATGTGGATAAATACCAAACGATTGACTTCTGGTGATAGAGGGTTAGTTCCGAGTGCTGGATCGCGTTCCTGCTGTCTTAAGATTTGATATTTAATGCGGAATTCGGTTGAAAGAATAAATAACTGTCGCAAGTCGGCCCGCTGCCGCACCGCTACTAGCCACTTTTCGATAATATCGAGTGATTTTGGCTCTCTCCCTAGAATCCATCGATAGGCGGCGACAATATCGTCGATTGCGGGCTCTCGATCCACTGGTCGCAGTTCCGATTTGGGATAGCTAATTAAGCTAGCTCAACTTTAGAGTAAATCACAAGCCTTCCAGCCGATCTAATGCGAGCTTCTCGATAGTCTGACGTTGAGGCCGCCGACAATTTTTTGTCCGGGACCGGCCGTGACTGCACGAAATCGGCTTAAGCGGTTGATCCTGCTGGTCGGGAATTTCGCTCCAAAGCAGGCGCTCCACCAGGCAGAGCCACGCCCCGGGCCAACGATCGCGGAAATTTTTGAGCCCATCCCGCCGGGCCGGCAATTCGGCAATCCGCAGCGCTGCTTTCGACAAGTCATGTTCATCGCTTTGCCGCTGCGGCTATGCTGGCCGCGGATGGCAAAGCGGCGCGACGGCTGTTGGAGGAAGTCATGGTAATCGGGATTGCAGCGGCCGCGGGGCCGTCGGTCTGGCAGGGGTCGCGGGTGGATTACCGGGACGAGGGGACGCGCGTTCTTAGCGCTGCCGAGATCGACGAGATCGAAGCGGCACTCGACCATCTGCACCGGCAGGGCGATGTCGATTTTCCAGGTATTACCCCGGAGATCTTCCCGCTGCCGACGCTCGGGGGCTATCTCGCCGGTATCGCGGAGGAGCTGCGCGTTGGCCGCGGGTTTCTGCTGTTGCGCGGGTTGCCCCGCCAGCGCTGGTCGCTCGACGACACGGCGCGGGTTTATTACGGGCTCGGGGCATATATCGGACGCCCGGCGCCGCAATCCTATCTCGGCGAGTTGCTGGGGCATGTCATCGATGTCAGCGATATCGAGGCGGATGCGCGCGGCTACCACAAGGGCGGCTCGCAGCGCATGCACACCGATAACTGCGACATCGTCTCGCTGGCCTGTGTGCGCTCGGCGCGATCGGGCGGGATCAGCCGGTTTGTCAGTGCCGCCGCGGTGCACAACCGGCTACTTGAAGAGCGCCCCGATCTGCTCGAGACGCTCTATGGCGACTACGTGTTCCGCCGTATGGAGCGCGACGCCGAGTTCGGTGACGGCAGCCTGGTCAGGAATGTCGTGATCTATTCGCGCGAGTCGGGGCAGCTGACCTGCAACGTTTCGGGCAGCTACCCGCACCGTGCCGTCAAGGCCGGCAATGCGGTGATGAACCCGCGCCAGATGGAGGCATTGGAGGAAATGAAGCGCCTCAGCATGGCGCCCGACCTGACGCTCGACATGACGATCGCGGAAGGCGATATCCAATTCCTCAACAACCGTACGATCCTGCATGGCCGCGCCGGCTACGAGGATTGGCCAGAGGTGGCGCGGCGGCGGCATCTGATGCGGCTGTGGCTGCAGGTGCCGTCGTGGCCTGCCCTGCCGGCCAACCAGGGCATGCACTCGCCGGCGGATCATCCGCTGTGGCTGCGTCAGCGCCTGCCGTTCATGGAACTGCCGTCGCGCTATCTGGCGCAGATGGCGCAGCGCAAAGCCGAGCTGGTGCATTGATGCGGGTGCGGGCGGCGGCGATCGCGCTGATGCTGCTCGGCGCCGCCGGACTGCCGGCCGGGGCGCAAACCGCGCTCTCGACCGCCGGGGATGTCGGCAGCGCCACTGTGCGTAACGGTTTTCCGGGAGGTAGCGGCGTCGTCACGTTGCCGGTGCTGCAGAATCGCCATCTCGGCGGTGACCGGCGTCAACACGGCGGCGAAGAGCGCGGCGACAACCGGTTCGGGAGGCGGTGGCTCGGGCGGCGGGGGAGGCGGCTCGGGTGGTGGCCGCGGAGGAAGCGGCTCAGCGGGCGCCACCGCGAGCGGCGGGTCCAGCCGCGGCGGCGGCTCCAACTGGGTGCTGTGCCCGCCGAGCGGCGGCTCGGGCCTTGCGCCGTTCCTGACCGGCACCGACCTGTCCTGCGCGCCAAATTAGGCGGCTGGCGTCGCGGTTACGGCTTGAGCCGGAGCGGCTGCTCAGGGCTGCCGTCGCCGGGGTCGAGCACCCATTCCGCGGTGCCGCCGTGGCGCCGCCAGATCAGCGCCGGGTCCCATCCGAGCTTGCGCCACAGCGTGCAGCGGGCCGGGTGTTGCGGCGACGTGTAGTAGAGCCAGCCCGACAGCATGCTGATGCCGCGGATCGCGACAAACTGGCCGACGGGCTCGACCGAATAGCCGTCGCCAAGTTCGCTCTGCAATTCCGCCAACTCGGCCGGTCGTGATGGCTGCGGACAGGCGCGGTGCTGCACGTAAAACCAGTCGATCACGGCGATCGCCTGCCTCGCCTCCCGCGCGACTGTGACCAATTGCGGGGCGACCAATAGCGGGTCGATCGCGCCGGTGCCTCCGGCAACCGCCGCGGCGCCAATCACCAGCCCGAACAACGCTCCAACGGCTGCGCGCGAGTGCCTGTAACCAGTCATTACGCTATCGCCCCGCGGCACGCTATCGCCCCGCGACCCAGGGGCGGCCTCGGCCGAGCGGCCGGCACGCATCGCCGACTGGCACCTTCAAGCCGACAGGCACCTTCAAGCCGGCGGGCACCTTCAAGCCGACGGGCGCCTTCAAAAAGCCGGTTTCGGCGGGGACTGTCGCGCCTCGCGGTTGCCGGCATGTGGCTGCGGGGCATGCGCCAAATCGGATGATCGCGCGCCCCGGTTGGTGTAGTGTCCCCGCCCGCCTGCAAGGTCAGGCAAATCTCAGCCGGATGATGAGCGCAGGACGCATGGCAGCCGATCTCAAGTATCGTCGCGTCCTGATGAAAATCTCCGGCGAAGCGCTGATGGGAGAGCGCGATTACGGCCTCGACCCGGCGATGATCGAGCGCATCGCCGGCGAAATCCGCTCGGTTCATCAACTCGGCGTCGAATTGTGTCTCGTGATCGGCGGCGGCAACATTTTCCGCGGCCTGTCGGGTGCGGCGGTTGGCATGGAACGCGCCTCGGCTGATTATATGGGTATGCTGGCGACTGTGATTAACGCGCTGGCGATGCAGAACGAGTTGGAACGTCAGGGTGTCACCACCCGGGTGCAGTCGGCGATCACGATGCAGGCGGTGTGCGAGCCCTATATCCGGCGGCGGGCGATCCGCCACCTCGAAAAAGGCCGCGTCGTGATTTTTGGCGCCGGCACCGGCAATCCTTATTTCACGACCGACACGGCAGCGGCGCTGCGCGCCTCGGAAATGGGCTGCCACGCTCTGCTGAAGGCGACCAAGGTGGACGGGGTGTACGATGCCGACCCGGTTCGCGTACCGGATGCGCGCCGCTTCGAGCGGCTCGATTTCCGCGATGTGCTGACCCTCGATCTGCAGGTCATGGACGCCCCGGCGATCTCGCTGGCGCGCGAGAATCGCATCCCGATACTCGTCTTCTCGATTTTCCAGGCCGGCGGCTTCGCTCAGGTGGTGCAGGGCAAGGGCCGCTACACGATCATCGACAACATCTCATAAAATGACAGGGAAACGGGAAGCGCGAGGGACCAGCCATGACCGAAGATGAATTGCTGAAGGATCTCCGCCGCCGCATGGACGGCGCCGTTGACGTGCTGCGCAAGGAGTTTGGCGGGCTGCGCACGGGGCGCGCCTCGGCGAGCCTCCTTGAGCCGATCACCGTCAGTGCCTACGGCAACAATGTGCCGCTCAATCAGGTGGCCAATATCAACGTGCCCGAGTCGCGACTGATCACCGTGCAGGTATGGGACCGTGGCCTTTCGAAGGCAGTTGACAAGGCGATCCGCGAATCCGGCCTGGGACTCAATCCGCAAACCGAGGGCCAGACGATCCGTGTGCCGATCCCCGAGCTTAACCAGGAGCGGCGCAAGGAATTGACCCGCGTCGCCGCGAAATACGCCGAGGACGCGCGCGTCGCGGTGCGCAAGGTGCGGCAGCACGGCATCGAAGGCGCGCGCAAGCTCGAAAAGGGCGGCGACATTTCGCAGGACGCGCAGCGCAAATTGCAGGCCGACATCCAGCACATCACCGATGACCACATCAAGCGCATCGACGAGACGCTGGTGCAAAAAGATAAGGAAATCCTCCAGGTCTGATGAGTTTCGCTGACGCCCAGCCGCGGCCGCTGCCGCAGCACATCGCCATCATCATGGACGGCAACGGCCGCTGGGCGAAGGCCCGCGGCCTGCCGCGCATTGCCGGTCACCGCCGCGGCGCCGAGGCGGTGCGCCGCACCCTGACCGCGGCGGGCGAACTCGGTGTGCCGTATCTGACGCTGTTCGGGTTTTCCTCGGAAAACTGGAAGCGGCCGCACGACGAAGTTGACGATCTGATGGGGCTGCTGCGGCATTACCTGCGCGGCGAGATCGCCGAACTGCACCGCAACGGCGTGCGGCTGCGGGTGATCGGCGAACTCGGGCGGCTGCCGGCCGAGATCGTGACCCTGATCGACAACGCCCAGGCGCTGACCCGCGACAACCGCGCCATCAACCTGACGATCGCGCTGTCCTATGGCGGGCGGGCCGAGATCGTCGCGGTGGCGCGCGGCGTCGCGGCCAAGGTGGCGCGGGGCGAAATCGCGGTCGAGCAGATCGACGAAAACATGATCGCGCGGCACCTGTTCACCGCCGACCTGCCCGACCCGGATCTGCTGATCCGCACCAGCGGCGAGCAGCGCATCAGCAATTTCCTGCTGTGGCAGTGCGCCTATGCCGAGCTGGTCTTTACCAAGACGCTGTGGCCCGATTTCGGCCGCGACGAACTGGAACAGGCGATCGCCGATTATTGCGGCCGCGAGCGGCGTTACGGTGCCTCTGTTGGCTCCCGCTGAGGAGCCCCGCCGCGCCGGCGGTTGCCGAGCGGGGCACGCTCGGGCTGCGCATCATCTCGGCGCTGGTCCTGGCGCCGGTTGCGCTCGCCGCGGTGTGGTTCGGCTCGCCGTGGCTGCCGACGATCACGATGTTGGCGGCCGGCGGACATGGCGTGGGAGTGGGCCCGGCTGTGCCGCGCCGGGCATGTCGGGGTCGAGCGGCTCGCTGCTGATCGCCGCCGTGGTCATTGCCGTGGTCGCGGCCGCCGGCGGCGTCGAGCCCGGCTCGGCATCGCGATCGGCGCGCTCGGTGCAATTCTGGTGTTTGGCGTGGCGTGGCGGGAGCGAGGCGGCGATACCGGCTGGCTGGCGCTCGGCGCGTTGTGGATCGGCGTGCCCTGCGTCTCGCTGTTGTGGCTGGCGGCCGCGAGGGGCGGCGGCGGGCGACGGTGCTGTGGATTTTGGCGATCGTCTGGGCCACCGATATCGGCGCCTACGCGGTCGGGCGGCAGCTTGGCGGGCCGCTGCTGGCGCCGCGCTGGAGCCCGCGCAAGACCTGGGCCGGGCCTGCTGGGCGGTGCCGGCTGCGCCGCGCTGGCCGGCTGGGGCACCGCGCGTGCTGCTCGATATCGCCCACGGTCGTGCCGCTGGTGCTGGTCAGCGCAGGACTTGCGATTGTCGAGCAGTTCGGCGATCTTGCGGAAGTCCGTGGCCAAGCGAAGGTTCGGTGTGAAGGACTCGAGCGGCCTCATCCCCGGGCATGGCGGATTGTTCGACCGGCTCGATGGTTTACTCGCGGTGATACCGGCCGTTGCGGTTCTGACCCTGATCGACGGCGGCAGCGTGCTGACATGGCGATGACCGGCCCAGCGTTGTCCAGCTCGGCGCCGCTCGACGCCACCCGCGAGCAGCCGCACCCCGACGTCCCCGCCGGGTCACGGTGCTCGGCTCGACCGGTTCGGTCGGGCGCAGCACGGTCGATCTGCTCGCAGCGCAACCGCGACTCTTTCACCGTCGAGGCGCTGACCGCCAACCACAACGCCGCGCTGCTGGCCGAGCAGGCGAGGGCGTCTGAGGTGCGCGTTTCGCGGCGGTCGCCGACCCGGCCGAATATGCCGCGCTTGAAAGAGGCGCTGGCCGGCACCGGCATCGAGGTCGCGGCCGGCCGCGCGGCGATTGGTCGAGGCGGCAGAGCGCCCGGCCGACTGGATGATGGCGGGCATTGTCGGTGCCGCCGGGCTCGAACCGACCCTGGCGGCGGTCCGGCGCGGCCGTATCGTCGCCTTCGCCAACAAGGAGGTGCTGGTCTGCGCCGGCAGCCTGTTCATGCGCGAGGTCGCGACGCACGGCGCGACTCTGCTGCCGGTCGACAGCGAGCACAACGCGATCTGGCAATGCTTCGATTTCACGCGGGTCGAGGGCATCGAGAAGATCACCCTGACCTGCAGCGGCGGCCCGTTCCGCGAATTCACGCTACGACGCAGATGCGCGACGTGACGCCGGCGCAGGCGGTGGCGCACCCGATCTGGAGCATGGGCGCCAAGATCTCCGTCAACTCGGCGACGCTGATGAACAAGGGCCTCGAACTGATCGAGGCGCATTACCTGTTTCAGCTGCCGTCCGAGCGCATCGACATCGTCGTCCATCCGCAATCGATCGTGCACGGCCTGGTGACCTATCGCGACGGCTCGGTGCTGGCGCATCTCGGCTCGCCCGACATGCGCACGCCGATCGCCTACGCGCTCGGCTGGCCGGGGCGCGCCGCCGCGCCGACCAAGCGGCTCGATCTGGCCGAGGTCGGCCAGCTGACCTTCGAGGCGCCCGACGACCAGCGCTTTCCGGCGCTGCGCCTGGCGCGCGAGGCCTTGCAGCGCGGCGGCACCGGTCCGACCGTGCTCAACGCGGCGAACGAAACCGCGGTGCACGCGTTCCTGGCTGGGCAGCATCGGCTTTCTCGACATCGCTGCGACGGTCGAACGCACGCTGGAGCTGATGCCGGGCGGCAGATCTTGATTCGCTTGACGACGTCTACAATCTCGATGAAGCCGCACGCGCGACGGCGACCAGACTGATCTCGCCGCGCGGTCGCGTCAGTCGCCGAACAGGCGCCGATCGTCGAGTAACGGATAGCAGATGCATTATATCGCTCACATGATCGAGGGCGGGCTTACCCATTTTCTATGGATGGCGGCCGGCTTTCTGGTGGTTCTGACGGTTCTCGTCTTTGTCCACGAGCTTGGCCACTACCTGGTTGCGCGACGCAACGGCGTCAAGATCGAGGTGTTCTCGATCGGCTTTGGCCCCGAATTGTTCGGCTGGTGGGACAGATCGGGCACGCGCTGGAAATTCAGCGCGTGCCGCTGGGCGGCTACGTCAAGATGTTCGGCGACAGCGACGCCAGTTCCAGCCTGCCGGCCGCCGGTCTCGATGAGCTGACCGCGGCCGAGCGCGCCGTGTCGTTCCACTGCAAGACGCTGGGCCAGCGCGCCGCGATCGTCGCCGGCGGGCCGGCGGCGAATTTCATTTTTGCGATCGTCGTGCTGGCGATCCTGTTCATGACCTATGGCCAGCCGTTCACGCCGGCCGAAGATCGGCAGGTGTCTGCCGGGCAGCGCGGCGGAAGCAGCCGGGCTGCGGCCGGGCGACATGATTACCGCGATCGATGGCCGTTCGGTCGAGCGCTTCGAGGATGTGCAGCAGCAGGTCCGCATGAACCCCAGCGTCCCGATGACGCTGTCGGTGCGGCGTGACGACCAGCTGGTCAACGTGCAGGTCGACGCCGAGCCGCATCGAGGAAAGCGACCGGCTCGGCAAGCATCAGATCGGCCAGCTCGGCATCCGCGGCGCCGGGGCCCAGTATGTCCAGCGCAACCCGGCGAGCGCGGTCGTACGGGCGGTCGAAGAAACCTGGAACATGTCGGCCGCGACGCTCGAAGCGATGTGGCAGATGGTCATCGGCAAGCGCGGCACCGACGAACTCGGCGGCCCGCTGGCGCATCGCGCAGCTATCGGGTGCGGTGATTCAGCTCGGCATTGGACCGCTGTTGAATTTCATGGCGGTCCTGTCGATCAATCTTGGTCTGATCAACCTGTTTCCGGTGCCGGTGCTTGACGGGGGGCACCTGCTGTTCTATGCGGCGGAGGCAATACGCGGAAAGCCACTGGGGCAGCGGGCCCAGGAATACGGGTTTCGCCTCGGACTCGCCCTGGTGCTGACGCTGATGGTCTTCGCCACCTGGAACGACCTTGTTCGTTGATATTGTGAGTTCGTGTTGCCGACCTGACAGTATCCGCGGCGAGGACAGCGCCGAGCAGTCGGTGTGGGGGGGTTTTGGGTCCGACGCGCGTGATTTTCCGCTGGCTTATCGTGCTGGCTGCCCTGGTTGTCGTCCTGACGGCGGCCGATGTCCCGTCAGCGATGGCGGCGCAGCGAAAGCCCGCTGGCGCGACGCCGGCCGTGGCGGGCGGCGGTGGCACGATCACCAATATCCGGATCGAGGGCATCCAGCGCATCGAGGCGGAGACGGTGCGCTCCTACCTCGCTGCTGCAGCCCGGCGACCAATGGGATGCGGAGCGGGTCGATCAGTCGCTGAAGGCGCTGTTCGCAACCGGGCTGTTCGCCGATGTCAAGCTCATCCGCGACGGCAGCACGCTGGTGGTCAAGGTGGTCGAAAACCCGATCATCAACCGCATCGCCTTCGAGGGTAACTCGAAGCTCGACCGACAAGGACCTCAACTCGGAAATCCAGCTGCGGCCGCGCGTCGTCTATACCCGCACCCGGGTGCAGAACGATGTCGCCGCGCATCCTCGAGCTGTACCGCCGCCACGGCCGCTTCGCCGCGACCGTCGAACCCAAGGTCATCCAGCTTTCGGAGAACCGCGTCGATCTCGTGTTCGAGATCAACGAGGGCCCGTCGACCGGCGTGCGCAGCATCAATTTCGTCGGCAACACGCATTTCAGCGACGGCACGCTGCGCGGCATCATCGATACCAAGGAAAGCCGCTGGTATCGCTTTCTGTCGACCTCCGACACCTATGACCCCGACCGGCTGACCTATGACCGCGAGTTGCTGCGCAAATACTATCTCGCCGAGGGGTATGCCGATTTCCGGGTGGTCTCGGCGGTTGCCGAGATGACGCCCGACCGTGACGGGTTCATCATCACGTTCACCGTCGATGAAGGCGAGCGCTACCACTTCGGCAAAGTCGACGTGAACATCAAGCTCAAGGACCTGCCGCGCGACGACCGTGCTGCCGCTGCTGACCGTGCAGTCCGGCGACTGGTACAACGGCGAGGCGGTCGAGCACTCGATCGCGGTGCTGACCGATGCGCTCGGCAACCGCGGCTATGCCTTTGTCGAAGTCAAGCCCGAGATCATCCGCAACCGCGAGGAGCAAGACGCTCGATGTCGTGTTCGATGTCCAGGAAGGGCCGCAGGTCTATGTCGACCGGATCGACATCAACGGCAATGTGCGCACGCTCGACAAGGTGATCCGCCGCGAGTTCCGGCTTGTCGAAGGCGATGCGTTCAACACCAGCAAGATGCAGCGCTCCAAGGAGCGCATCAAGAATCTCGGCTTCTTCAAGAAGGTCGAAGTCACCAACGCACCGGGTTCGGCGCCCGATCGGACGGTCATCAACGTCGAGGTCGAAGAGCAATCGACCGGCGAATTGTCGCTGGGTCTCGGGTTCTCGACCAGTGACGGTCCGCTGATCGACGTCAACGTCCGCGAGCGCAATTTCCTCGGCCGCGGCCAGGACCTGCGGATCGGTACGGTCGTGTCGCTCCGCTCGCAACAGGTCGATTTGAGCTTTACCGAGCCCTATTTCCTCGACAAGAACATCGCCGCCGGCTTCGACCTGTTCGAGGTCAAGACCAGCCCGACCATCGACTTCTTCAGCGGCACGTCGCCGACCTACCAGCAATTCTCGTATGGCGGTGCGCTGCGCGCCGGCTACCAGATCTCCGAGGATTTGCGGCAGACCTGGAAGTACACGCTGCGTTCCGACGACATCACCGACGTTCAGAGCGATGCCTCGCTATACATCGCGCTGGAAGAGGGCACCCATGTCACGTCGTCGATCGGTCAGGTTTTGCTGTATGACCGCCGCGACAACCGGATCGATCCGACCGAACGGCTAGTTCGCCTCGATCGGCAACGACTTTGCCGGCATCGGCACCGGCGTGCAGTATTTCCGCAGCAAGATCAACGCTGGGTATTATTATTCGGTCGCGCCGGAATGGGTGCTGAGCGTCACTGGTGAAGTCGGCGACATTTTCGGCTGGGGCGGCCAGCAGGTGCTGCTGCAGGATCGCTTCTTTGTCGGCGGCGACAATCTGCGCGGCTTCGCACCGGCCGGCATCGGCCCGCGCGACACCGTCAGCGGCGATGCGCTCGGCGGCAACAAGTACTATGTCGCCTCACTCGCGCTTGGTGTTCCGCTCGGCCTGCCGAAGGAACTCGGGCTCAGCGGCCGCATCTTCACCGATATCGGCAGCCTGTGGGGCAACGACCAGCAGAATTTGGTGCTGACGCCGAGCCAGCTGGCGCTGAACGGCGGGGTTCAGCCGCATATCGTCGACAACCCGGCAATGCGCGTCTCCGCCGGTGTCGGTGTGTCGTGGAAGTCGCCGGTCGGTCCGATCCGGCTTGATGTTGCGTACCCGATCAGCAAGCAGTCGGTTGATAAAACCCAGGTCTTCCACGTCAGTTTCGGCACGAGGTTCTAGATGTTTTTTTCCCGCGCGGGGCTCGCTCCGCTGGCCCTTTTATGCGGCCTGTGGGGCGCCGCCCTATCGGGCGTTGTGGGGCAGGCCGAGGCGCAGCAGCCGCCAGCTCCGGCCCCCGCCGCCGCTGCTGCACCCGCGGCGGCAACCCCGGCGGCTACGCTGAGCATTCTGGTGGTCGACGTCCAGTCGCTGCTGCAGAACTCCAAATCGGCCAAGATGGTGCGCCAGCAGATCGAGCAGAAGCGCGCCGAATACGCCAAGGAAATTTCGCACCAGGAAGAGCAGCTCCGGGCTGAGCGCGACGCGTTGCAGCGCCAGCAGGCGTCGCTGTCGCAGGAGCAGCTGAGCCAGAAGGGCCGCGAGTTCCAGCAAAAGGTCAATGATCTCGACCGCAGCGTGCAGGGCAAGCGGCAGGCGCTGGAGAAATCCAACTCCGAGGCGCTGGAGAAGATCCAGGAGTCGATGCTGAAGATCATCACCGACATCGCCAAGGACCGGAAGGCCAATCTGGTGTTTCAGCGCAGCGAACTGGTGCTGTTCGACCAGGGCTTTGACGTGACCGACGAGGTTCTGCAAAAGCTCGATGATCAGCTGCCGACATTGACGGTGAATTTCGCCGCGCCGGCGGCGACCGCCCCGGCGGCGGCCGGGCAGGCACCTGCTGCGGGGGCGGCGCCGGCCGCTGCGGCGGCGCCCGCCAAGAAGAAGAAGTAAGCCGAGGCCGTCCGCCTCGGCCGAGTGCGCCGCGATGGCCGACCCGCGCTTTTTCGATCGGGCCGGACCCTTTTCGCTCGACGCGCTCGCGGCCTTGAGCGGCGCGTCGTTGCGCGCCGAGGACGATGCGACCCGCCTGATCCACGATGTCGCTCCGCTGGAAACCGCCGGCCCGGACGACGTGACGTTCCTCGACAACCGCAAATATATCGACGCATTCACCCACTCGCGCGCCGGCGCGGCGTTTATCGACCAGCGCTTCAGCGACCGGGCGCCGCCGGGAATTGCCCTGCTCATCGCGCCGGCCCCGTACAGGGCTTATGCCCGCGCGGCACAGGCTTTCTACCCGATGCGGCCGGTGATGCCGCAACGTGCCCCGACGGCGGCCATCGATCCCGGCGCCACCGTCCCCGACGATTGCGACATCGGCGCCTATGTCGTTATCGCGGCCGGCGCACGGCTCGGCGCGCGCTGTCAGATCGGCCCGCACACGGTCATCGAGACCGGCGTCGAACTCGGCGACGATTGCCGGATCGCGGCCAATGTCACGCTGAGCCACTGCGTGATCGGCGCCCGGGTCGTGCTGCACCCCGGGGTGCGTATCGGCCAGCCCGGATTCGGCTTTGCCCCCGACCCCAAGGGCCACGTCAAAATCCCGCAACTGGGGCGGGTGATCATCGGCGACGATGTCGATATCGGTGCAAATTCAGCGGTTGACCGCGGTTCCGGGCACGATACCGTGATCGGCGCCGGGACAATGATCGATAATCTGGTGCAGATCGGGCACAATGTGGTGCTCGGTCGGGGCTGTGCCCTGGCCGCGCAGGTTGGGATATCCGGCAGCACCAGGTTTGGCGATTTTGTCATGGTGGGTGGGCAGTCGGGCTTCGCCGGCCATCTGACGATCGGCAGCGGTGCGCGAATCGCGGCGAAAGCCGGTGTGATGCGCAATGTCCCGCCAGGCGAAACCGTAAGCGGCATCCCGGCCGTGCCCATAGGCATCTTCATGAAACAGGTAGCGCTCCTCCAGCGCCTTTCCAAGAAAAAGGACGGACGATGATCGATCCGGCCTGCGCCGACGAACAATCGGTTGAGATCGATGTCCAGCGGATCATGGAAATGATCCCGCATCGCTACCCGTTTCTGATGATCGACAAGGTCGTCGATGTGGTCGCGAATGTGCGTGCCACCGGCATCAAGAACGTCTCGATCAACGAGCATTACTTCCAAGGCCATTTCCCGACCCGCCCGGTCATGCCGGGAGTGCTGATCATCGAGGCGATGGCACAGACCGCCGCGGTGCTGGTGGTCCACACACTCGGGCCGGAATCGGAAGGCAAGCTCGTCTACTTTATGAGCGTCGACAATGCCCGCTTCCGCCGCCCGGTGGTGCCCGGCGATTGTATCCACGTTCAGGTCAGCAAGCAGCGCAACCGCGGCAATGTCTGGAAGTTCGAGGGGCGTGCCGAAGTGGGCGGCCAGCTGATGGCGGAAGCGGTGTTCGCCGCGATGATTCTGGACCGGTAGCCGGCGCCCGGATGTCTCAAATTCACCCCACTGCTGTTATCGCGCCAGGTGCCATGCTGGCCGATGACGTGACGATTGGCCCGTATTGCGTCGTCGGCGGCGACGTTGCGCTCGGCACCGGCGTCAGGGTGGGGGCGCATGTCGTCATCGAAGGGCGCAGCACAATTGGCGCGGGCACCCGAATCTTCCCGTTCGCCTCGATCGGGCAGGAGCCGCAGGACCTTAAATACAAGGGCGAGCCGTCGTCGCTTGTGGTCGGCCGCAATACGACGATCCGCGAATACGTAACGATCAATCCCGGCACCGAAGGCGGCGGCATGGTGACGCGCGTCGGCGACGATTGCCTGCTGATGGTCGGTGTCCACGTCGCGCATGACTGTCAGATCGGCGACCAGGTGATCATGGCCAACAATGCCACGCTGGCCGGGCATGTCGTGGTCGGTGAGTGGGCCCGGCTCGGCGGGCTTTCGGCAGTGCACCAGTTCGTGCGGATCGGCCGGCACGCCATGATCGGCGGCATGTCGGGCGTCGAACGCGACGTGATTCCGTTTGGTCAGGTGATGGGCAACCGGGCCCGGCTCCACGGCCTCAACATCGTCGGCATGCAGCGCTATGGCTACAGCCGTGAGGACATCCAGGGGCTGCGCAGCGCCTATCAGTTTCTGTTCTCGTCGGACGGCACGCTGAACGACCGCGTCAACGAAACCGCGGAACGGTTTGGCGGCATCGGCCCGGTCGACGACATCATCGCCTTTATCCGCGCCGATTCGAGCCGGGCGATCTGTCAGCCGAAAAATGGAGCGCACGGCAAGTAGCGGCACGCGTGCCGCACCCGTTTCCGCGCCCGGCCCGCTCGGCATCATCGCCGGCAGCGGCGGCCTGCCCGAGCGTCTGATCGCGAGTTGTCAGGCCGCCGGCCGCGACGTGTTCGTCCTGGCGCTGGAAGGCGAGGCCGACCCGGCGCTGATGGAAACGGTGCCGCATGTCTGGTGCCGCCTCGGCGCCGCCGCCTCCAGCCTCGACCGGCTCCGCGCGCACGCGGTCAGCGAGGTGGTGCTGGCCGGTGGGGTGCGGCGACCGACACTGACATCGTTGCGGCCGGATTGGCGGGCCACCAAATTTCTCGCCCGCGTCGGCTATCGCGCGCTCGGCGATGACGGGCTGCTCTCGGCGGTTGTCGAGGAATTGGAGCGCGAAGGGTTCCGCGTCGTCGGCGCCGATCAGCTGCTCGACGAGGCGGCGCTGCCCGAAGGTCCGCTCGGCCGGGTCAGTCCGGATGAGGATGCACGCGCCGACATCGCGCTCGGCATCCGCCTCGCCCGCGCGATCGGAGGGCTCGACATCGGTCAGGCGGTCGTCGTGCAGCAGGGGCTGGTGCTTGGCGTCGAGGCGATCGAGGGCACCGATGCCTTGCTCGCGCGCTGTGCCGAATTGCGCCGCGACGGCCCGGGCGGGGTGCTGGTCAAGATGGAAAAGCCGGGACAGGAGCGCCGCGCCGACCGCCCGACGATCGGCCCGCAAACCATCCGACGCGCCGCCGCCAGCGGGCTGCGCGGCATCGCCGCCGAAGCCGGCGCCACCCTCGTCGTCGACCGTACCGAGCTGATCCGCGAGGCCGATGCGGCCGGGCTGTTTGTTGTCGGCGTGAAATAGGTTGAGCGTGTCGACGAACGCACGGCCCAATTGCCTCACCGCATGAGCCTCCCCGACGAGCCGTTTCTGTTTATCGTCACCGGCGAACCCTCGGGTGATGCACTGGGCGGTGCGCTGATTGCGGCGTTACGCGAGCGCACCGGCGGCCGGGTGCGGATCGCCGGCATTGGCGGCGAGCAGATGGCGGCGCAAGGGCTGCAAAGCCTGGTGCCGCTCAGCGAGCTTGCCGTGGCGGGAGTGGCGGAGGTGCTGCCGCGGGCGCCGCTGATCCTGCGCCGCGTGCGCGAAACCGTGGCGGCGATCCAGACCATGCGCCCGGACGCGGTGGTGACGATCGACAGTTCCGGGTTCAGCTGGCGCATCGCCCAGCGGCTGCGGCGGCGCGGCGAGACCCTGCCGCTCATTCATTACGTCGCGCCGATGGTGTGGGCATGGCGGGCCGGTCGCGCCCGCCGCATGGCGCGCTGGTACGATCATCTGTTGACCCTGCTGCCGTTCGAACCGCCCTATTTCGAGCGGGTCGGCCTCGCAGCCAGCCATGTTGGCCACCCGGTCCTCGAAAGCGGCGCCGACAAAGGCGACGCGGCCCGGTTTCGCGCTGCGCACGGCATCGCCGACGACGAACTGGTCATCGCCGTGCTTCCGGGCAGCCGGGGTGGCGAGGTCAGGCGTCTGCTGCCGATCTTCGGGGACACGCTACGCCGCCTGGAAACCATCGTCGGCCCGTTCCGCGTCGCGGTGCCGACCGTCGCGAATGTCGTCGATGCCGTTGCCGCCGGAGTGCATGACTGGCCCGGCCGGCCACTCGTGCTGCGCGGCAATGCCGACAAATACGATGCCTTTGCCGCCAGCCGTGCCGCGCTCGCCGCATCCGGCACCGTGGCACTCGAATTGGCGCTGGCCGGGCTGCCGATGGTCGTCGCGTACCGGCTCAGCCCGCTGAGCGAAGCCTTGATCGACCGCCTCGTCAAGGTAAGGCACATGAACCTCGTCAACCTGCTGCTCGACCGGCGGCTGGTGCCTGAGCATCTGCGCGATGCCTGCACGCCGGAACCGCTGGCGGCCTCGCTCGCTGTATTGATCCAAGACGAACGGGTTCGCACCGAGCATCGTCAGGGCTATGATGAGGCGATGCGGCGGTTGCGCGGCGACGGGACATCGCCAAGCCGCGCCGCCGCGGATCGGATTTTGGCGATCATCTCGCCTCTCGTGCCGAACAGAAGGAGCCAGCCCATGAGTGACGCCGCCGCCGGTATCGGCAAAGCCCGCTTCCTGCACACGATGCTGCGGGTCATCGACCTCGACAAATCGCTCGATTTCTACACCCGCCTGCTGGGCATGAAGCTGATCCGCAAGAGCGACTACCCCACCGGCAAGTTCACGCTCGCCTTTGTTGGCTATGGCGACGAGAAAGACAGCACCGTCGTCGAACTGACCCATAACTGGGAACAGAAAGAGCCCTACGCGCTCGGCAGCGCCTTTGGCCACCTCGCGGTCGGCGTGCCCGATGTCTACAAGACCTGCGAGCAACTCGCCGCCGCCGGTGTCAAAATCCCCCGCCCGGCCGGCCCGATGGCGCATGGCGGCTCGGTCATCGCCTTTATCGAAGACCCCGACGGTTACCGCATCGAACTCGTGCAGCGCGCCTAACCCGCCATCGCGGGGGAAGTTGGGTTACGCAAAGGCCGGGCGCAGCGTGCTGTCGCTCCGGCCGCGGCGCTCGCGGACGACGAGAAAGCCGACCAGCGCGAGGTTCACGATGTTGAATGCGGCGCCCAGGCTGAAGGCGAGAGCGTAAAAGCCGAAATAATCGTAGATCGCGCCGGCGACCCAACTGCCGGTCGCCATCCCGCTCATGCCGACGAAAAACAGCGTCGGCACGCGCCACGACGCCTCGCTCGACGGGAAATACTGGCGGATCGCGACGACGTACGCTGGAATGATGCCGCTGAACCCGAGCCCGTAGGCAGCGGAAATCGCGAACAGCCCCGCCTCGTCCTGCGTCGTCGTAAAGGCGGCGATCGCCAGCGCCTGACAGGCTGATGCGGCCAGCACCGTCCGCAGCCCGCCGACCCGGTCTGACAGCCAGCCCCAGAAAATCCGGCTGGTAAAGGCGCTCGCCTGCAAGACCGACAGCATCGCCGCGCCCTGCGCCCCCGGAATGCCGATATCGCTGCAGAATGCGACGAGGTGACCCGGCGGGATCGCCATCGGGATGCAGCAGCAGAAGGAGGCCGCGCAGATCAGCCCCAGCGCAAGATTCGGGCGCATCCCGAGCACCGCGGGCCGTGGTGCGTCGATGCCGCCGGCTGCGACCGGCGCCGCTTGCGGCGGGCGCGCCAGAAACCAGGCGATGGCCGTCACGGTAACCGCCATGACCCCCGCGAAGACGAGCATTGTGGAGCGCCAGCCATAGGCGGCGATCGCCTGTTCGAACACGGTCGGCCAGATCATGCCGGCGATGTATTGCCCGGATGAGATCAGCGCCAATGCGGTGCCGCGCCGTCGGTCAAACCAGCGGGTGACATACACGACCAGCGGCGGATAAAGCGCGCCGTTGCCGAGAAACCCGACAAACACGGCATGCCCGATCAGCAACGCCCAGATGCCGCCGCTCGCCGACACACCGAGCCCGACCGCGATCATCGCGGTGCCGAAAATCGCCGTGGCGCGGATGCCGAAGCGCTCGGCCGCCTGGCCCATCACGATGCCGCCGAGCCCGGTACCGACCCAGGTGAGCGACCCGGCCAGCGCCACCAATTGCCGCGTCGTTTCGAGATCGGCGGTGATTGGCTTCAACCCGACGGTCGCCAGCAACGGCGATCCGTAGGAAATCGAAAGCAGGCCGAGCGTCAGGCAGGCCGCGATCCACGACTGGCGCGACTCGATGCTGCCGGCAGGCGGTTGGCGCGCGGTGGCGGGCGATGTCGTTTCGGCGAGTTGCGCCACCGTCCCCGCTCTTCTGCCTGCTTTTTGGTCACCCGTCGGTTTCTGATACCGCGGGGGACACGCGTCGAGCAATCGCCGAATGGGCAACGCTCGATTGCACCCCGTTAGATTTGCTCAAGGCCTCCCTATTCGTTGGTGGCCGCAGGCTCGGCCACGAACCGAGCATTTACCGTCATTGCGAGGAGCGAAGCGACGAAGCAATCTCGGGCGGAGGAGCCTCCGTCTGCACGAGATTGCTTCGCGGAGCCTGTCCTCGGGCCGGCCGGAGGCCGGACCCGGGGGCTCGCAATGACAGTACCTATTCGTTTGTGGCCGGGCGGCGTTCTCAGATGCCCGCGTGCGTGCCCATCGCGGCGTGGACGAAGGCGGGGTCGAAGATGCGGTCGGCCATCACCTGGCAGCGCTTGATCAGGCGGGGTTCGTCGGCGCGGTAATCGGCGTGGGCGTTGTGGAAGGTGCCGATATCGTCCCAGAACAGCAGGTCTCCCTCGCTCCAGCGGTGGGTGTAGCGAAACCGCTCGTGCAACTGGTGCTCGAACAGAAAAGCGAGGATGTCGTCGCTTTCCACCTCCGGCAGTTCGTTGACGCGGATCGCATAGCCCGGGTTGGCGTAGAGCACCTTGCGGCCGGTGATCGGGTGGGTCAGGAAGATCGGGTGCGACACCGGCGGCTTGCGGTTGCGCTGTTCCTCACTGAGCGGCGCGCGCCAGCTTCCCGGGCGCAGCCGCATCATTTCCCAGAACTTGTTGAAATCGTGCAGCACGGTCATGCCCTGAAGCCGCTGTTTCAGCCTGGCCGGCAGTTCGGCGTAGGCGGCGTGCATGTTGGCGAACTCGGTGCCGCCGAGCACCCTCCCGTCACGGCGCGGCACCTGCAGCGCGTAGAGCGCGTTCGCGAAGGCGATCGTCTCGCTGTACGACATGTCGGTGTGCCAGTCCTGCCCGGCATCGCTCGCGCCGATCGGCTGGCCGTTTTCGACGATGTTCGACAGGATCATCACTTCCGGGTCCTCCGGCTCCTGAAAGGCGCCGGCGACATTGACTTCCAGCGAACCGAACCGCGCGGCAAACGCCTTCAGCGACGGCGCGTCGAGGTGCTGAGCCGGAAAGCGCAGCACGCCGTATTCGCCGAGCGCCCGCATGATCTCGGCGAAATCCTCGGCGGCCAGCGATGCCGCCACGTCGAGGCCGTCGATCGTGGCGCCGAGCGTCTCGCCAGTCGGGATGATCCTCACGCTCGCTCCTTTCCGTTACTTTTTCCGCGGGATTCAACATTTGCCGTCATTTCTGGCTAGCGCGGTTCGCCGGCAAAGCTCTGCTGGATTTGCGCGATGCGGTCGAGTGCGGCTTGTGGCAGCGGGCCCTTTTCGATCGATCGCGCGGCGTATACCAGGTGCTCCAGCGTCGAATAGCCGAGCAGGACGTCGAGACCGCGCGGTGCGCGATGACGTAGCGGATGCCGAGCTTCGATCAGGCTGTCGGCGTGGCCCTCGCGGACCAGCGGCTCGAACCGGCGGGCGCGCTCGATATCGCGGTCATAGCTGGCGCCGGAGCCGATCGGCGCTGGTGGCGGCGAGCCCAGCTCATGGCGCTCGGCGGTACCGCTCAGCGCGCCGCCGGCGAGCACGCGGATATTGATGACGCCCATATCGGCCGCCTGGGTGTGGCCGAGCAGATTGCCGTAATCCTGCGCCGGAAAGTCTGCCGGCACCGGCGCCGCCGGGGCTCGGGTTCAGCAGGTTGTAGCTGACCTGCGCGGTGTCGAAGGCGCGGGCATCGGCGACCCGGTGCAGCGCCGGCGGTCTCGCCGACCGCGGTGATGCCGAAAAAGCGGAACTTGCCCTGCGCGCGCAGCCGCTCAAAGGCCGGGACGACGTCGTCGAGCATGGTCTCGGCCGAGAAACTGGCGCCCTGCGTCGTGCCGACAATGGCGTTGTGGAACTGGAACAGGTCGACCTATTCCAGCTGCAGGCGCCGCAGGCTGGCTTCGAGCGAGTCGGCGATGCCGGCGGCGATCCGGCCCGGCTCGGTTGGCGGCAGCCGGACCTTGGTGCCGACATGCACCGCCGGCTTCAGCGCGCTTCAGGACCCGGCCGAGATTGCGTTCGCTTTCGCCGTTGCCGTATTGCTGCGCCGTGTCGAAATAGTTGATGCCGAGTTCGAGCGCCCGCGCAGACCGCGCGCTCCTGATCGGCCGGCGCTGCCCTTGACCATCAGCCCGCCGACCGCGCCGCAGCCAAAGCCGAGCAGCGACACTTCGAGACCGGTCCTGCCGAATCTGCGTTTTTCCACGGCCTGCCTCCACTGCGTTCTTTGACTGTTCGATCAATTCGTCGACCTGCGGGGTCGATCAAATGCCTTGACGCGGTCGGCGTGTCAACCGGACGCGCCGATTCGTCGGATCGACCGGTCGGGCATCACGCGGTTTTGACGCTGCGACCTGCGCCGCCAGTGGCTGCGTTGAGGTACTGGCACGCTATGCGGTCCGGCGTACGATGCGGCAATGCCTCCTCGGCAGGAGGATACCATCATGCATGCTTTGTTTCGCGGCGTCTCGGTCATCCCGGTTCTGACCATCGAACGGGAGCGAGATGCGGTTCCGCTGGCGCGCGCCCTGTTCGAAGGCGGGCTGCGCGTCATCGAAATCGCCTTGCGCACCCCCGCCGCGACGGCTTCGATCGCCGCGATCGCGCGCGAGCATGCCGCAGATCATCGTCGGCGCCGGCACGTTGCTGCGCGCCGCCGATGTCGCCGCCGCGGTGCGCGGCCGGCGCACGCTTTCTGGTCAGCCCCGGGACGACGCCGGAACTCGCCGCCTCGGCGCTGGCGACCGAATTGCCGTATCTGCCCGGGGTCGCGACGCCGTCCGAGGTCATGACGGCGCGCGCGCTCGGCATCTGCGTGATGAAGTTGTTTCCGGCCGAGGCGCTCGGCGGCGACGGGTTTCTGCGGGCGCTGGCGCCGGTGTTTGCCGGCGTCGCGTTCTGCCCGACCGGCGGCATCGACGAAGCGCAGCGGCGGCGGATTATCTGGCGCTGCCCAACGTGCCGATGGTCGGCGGCTCGTGGATGGCGCCGAAAGACGCGGTCGCCGCCGGCGACTGGGACCGCATCCGCCGCCTCGCCGAACGCGCCGCCGCGATCGGCCGCGCCGAAGCCGCCTAGCCGGCGGCGATTACCACAGGTGACGCGGCCCGCGGGGGCCGGGATAGACGTATTCCGCGACCGGTGGCGGGCGGTCGTACCACGGTGGCGGCATTGACGGCCCGTCGGCTTCCGGAACCGGCGCCGGGTAGTATTGCGGCGGCGGATAAAGGTGGCCGTAGAGCGGGTGTGTCCGGCGCACCGCGTAATGCTGCGGGTGCTTGCGGATGGCGACGTGTCTCGCGTGCTTCTGTGGCGCAGGGGACGGTGGCGGGGTGACGGCGGCGCTGACGCTCTTTTTGGGTGGCGCGACCGGCGACACCCGAAAGGGCTTATCGACCGGCGTTGCCGCGACGGCTGGGGCCGGGGCTGTCGTCGATGCGGCGGCGGCCGGCGCAAGCGGCGGCGGGATCGGTGCGGTGGCGACCGGTTCGTCGGCGGCGCGCGCCACTGGCGCCGCCAACATCGCCGCCAGCAAGACGACCGGAACCAGTCCTAATCGAGTGGCCATGTGCAATCCCCCATCCCCGCGCTGTTAACGGGCCCCACGCTGCGATTATTCGCGCCGTGTGGCAAAAATATGCCCGTTAGATCGGTTGCCCGGCTAATAGGTCGCGCGGCCGCCGGAGATGTCGAAGACGCCGCCGGTTGAGAACGCGCATTCCTCCGAGCTGAGCCACGCGACCAGGGCGGCGATCTCTTCGACCAGGACAAACCGCCCCATCGGGATCTTCGACAGCATGTAGTCGATCTGCGCCTCGGTCATCTGGGCGAAGATGTCGGTGCGGGCCGCGGCCGGGGTGACGCAATTGACCCGGATGCCGGTATCGGCCAGTTCCTTGCCGAGCGATTTGGTCAGCCCGATCACCCCGGCCTTGGCCGCCGAATAGGCCGAGGCGTTGGGGTTGCCCTCCTTGCCGGCGATCGAGGCGATGTTGACGATGCGCCCGTAATCGCGCCGCCGCATCGCCGGCACCACCGCGCGGCAGCAATTGAAGACGCCGATCAGGTCGATCTCGATCACCTGCCGCCACGCCTCGGGCGGATACTCGTCGAGCGGATGGTTGGGGCCGGAGATGCCGGCATTGTTGACCAGGATGTCGGGCGGCCCGAGCCGTGCTCTCGGTGGCGGCGAGCGCGGCTGGTGATCGCTCGCGGCTCGGTCACGTCCGCGACGACATCGATCGCGCCGGCGATTTCGCGCCGCGGCGGCCTTGCGCGGCGGCGCCGTCGATATCCCAGATCGCGACCCGCGCTCCCGACGCCGCAAACCGTTCGGCGATCGCCCGCCCGATGCCGCGCGCCGCGCCGGTCACGATCGCGACCCGGCCGGCAAGGTCGATCTGGTTCATTCCCTGCGTTCCCCTGCAACCACTCAGCGCAGGCTGTCATTTCGCCGCGCTTCTCGCAATGACAGCCCAGTTTGATAAGCTGGGTGGGCCGAACAACGAGGATGCGACATGGGACCGCTCGAAGGGGTCAAGATCGTCGAACTGGCCGGGATCGGCCCGGGGCCGTTTTGCGCGATGCTGCTGTCGGATATGGGCGCCGAGGTGATCCGCGTCGACCGCGCCGCCAATGTCGGGCAGCGACGTCGGCCGCGAAGGCGAGGACGCCCGCTTCGGCCTGATGCAGCGCGGCCGCCGCAACATCGCGGTCGATCTGAAGAACCCGAAGGGCGTCGAGGCGGCCCTGCGCCTGATCGACCAGGCCGACGGCGCTGATCGAAGGCTTTCGGCCGGGCGTCATGGAGCGGCTCGGCCTCGGCCCCGATATCTGCCTCGCGCGCAACCCGAAGCTGGTGTACGGCCGGATGACCGGCTGGGGCCAGGACGGGCCGATCGCCCACACCGCCGGGCACGACATCAACTACATCGCGCTGTCGGGCGTGCTGTACAGCATCGGCAGGCCGGCGGGCCGCCGGTGCCGCCGCTCAACCTGGTCGGCGATTTCGGCGGCGGCGCGCTGTATCTGGCGATGGGCGTGCTGGCCGGGATCATCAGCGCCCGCGCGACCGGCAAGGGCCAGGTCATCGATTGCTCGATGGTCGAGGGCTCGGCCTCGTTGATGATGATGATGTATGGCGCGCTGGCCGCCGGCGCGTGGAATGAAAACCGCGCCAGCAATCGCACCGATGGCGGCGCGCCGTACTACCACGTCTACGAGACCAAGGACGGCGAGCATGTCGCGGTCGGCTCGATCGAGCCGCAATTCTACGCCGTACTGCTGAAGCATACCGGCCTCGCCGGCGAAAAGCTGCCGGCTGCAGACCGACCGCACGAGCTGGCCCGACATGCAGCAGCGCCTTGCCCGCATCTTCAAGACCAAGACCCGCGCCGAATGGACCGCGATCATGGAGCAGACCGATATCTGCTTTGCCCCGGTGCTGCGCATGTCGGAAGCCTTCGAGCACCCGCACAACGTCCACCGCCGGCAGCTTTGTCGATGTCGCCGGCATCAAGCAGCCGGGGCCGGCGCCGCGCTTTCTCGGCACCCCGACCCGGGTGCAGCGCCCGCCGGCCCGCATCGGCGAGCACACCGACGACATCCTGCGCGATTGGGGTTTTTCGGCCGCCGAGATCGCGGCGCTGCACAAAAGCGGTGCTGTCGCGTCGTCGTAGCTTCCGTTGAAGCGACCTAGCGATACTCGTCTCCGCAATCCCCGATGACCTGCATCAAGTCGCGCGATTTCGCGAGGACCGCTTCGATCGCGCCGCGATCCTCGGCGTTCGGCGCGAAATCGAAGACGCGGGCGTTGTCGGCAATGTGTTCGGCGAGGCCCAGCCGGGCGCCGACGATCACCCCGGCAACCGACGGGCAGTCGAGCACGTAGCGCAGGCCGAGCGTCGCGATGCGTGACGCCGTGCCTCAGAGCAATTTGTTGCAGCGCCGCCAGCAATTCCTGGAACAGGGCCCAGCCACCCCAGGCGGTGATCATGTTCCCGTATTTCTGCAATGAGACCGTCGGGGCTTCGGGCCAGCGTGGCTCCGGAACGCCCGAGGTATTTCTCCGAAAGCAACCCGCCAAGCAGGGTCCCGTAGGCCAGCAGGCTGACGTTGTGATCGCCGCAGAACGCGACCATCCGCTGCTCGGGCCGACGATCGATCAGCGAAAATTGAACCTGGTTCGAGACAATGCGGATGCCCTGCTCAACGATAATTCGCAGATGCTCCGGTATCGAAATTGGTAAGGCCGAGATGTTGTATTTTACCTTCGTCCCGCAAGACGGTGAGGTGCTGGAGAGCATCGAGATAGCGGTCGTCGCGGTAATCCCACCAATGGAATTGCAGCAGGTTCAAACGATCGACCGCCATGCGTGATAGCGATCGGGCGATCGCATCCTCGACAACGCGCCGCGTCATAGGACCCGGATCTGGCACCCATTTGGTGAAGGCCTGCATCTCGGATAATCGCCCATCGCCATAGCGGGCGGCGAACTGGCGCCGGAAGCTGCCGATAAAATCCTCGGCCGGACCATAATGGTCAGCGAGGTCCCAGGTGGTGAATCCCGCGTCGTGATACGCGAACATCGCATCGATCGCCTGTGCCGCATCGATGCGACCATGGGCGCCGGAAACCTGCCACATCCCGTTCAGGATGCGGCAGGTGAACAGATCGTCGGCGAGCGGAAAGCGGCTTGTTGCGGGTAACACCATGTCTCGTCTCCCGGGTCCCGGCTGACCCAGCCTGCATAAGCCGCCTTAAGTGCGGGGTCCAGCGTCGGGGAGGCAATGAAACCCGGCTAATTCCGTGGTCTTCTACGTCGTGTTCTTGTTGAAATGAGGCATTTGACGTCAGGTCATTGCAACGATCCGCCGGAGCGGCGTAGAGTTTCTTCACATCATAAAAAGGGGCTCGGCTGAACCTGCCGGAAAGCTCTCGGTTGTAGTGCACACGCGCGACGCTTGCCGCGCTTCAAAAACGCAACCCGGTCCAAGGAGGAAAAAACGCATGGCTTATGATCTGCTCATCAGGAACGGCAGGGTCGTGGACGGTTCGGGCGCGCCGGCATTCAACGCCGATGTCGCCATTAAAGACGGAAAGATCGCCGGGGTTGGCAAATATGCCGGTGCCGCGGCGGAACGCACGATCGATGCCGAGGGGCGTGTCGTGGCGCCGGGCTTTATCGATCACCATACGCATTTCGACCCGCAGGCTGTGTGGGACCCCTATTGCGGCTCCTCAGTGCAGAACGGCCACACCACGATCGTGGTCGGGCAGTGCGGCCAGGTCATTGCGCCAGTGCGGCCCGGCGACAGCGAGTGGTATCTCCAGTTCTTCTCCGATGCCGAGCAGATCCCGCTTCCTGTGCTGAAGGCTGGCGTGGATGTCACCTGGGAGTCGGTGGGCGACTATCTCGATGCCCTCGGCCGGAAGCGCGGCTGCAATGTCGGCGCACTGATCGGGCATTCCGGTATCCGCCGCTATGTGATGGGCGAGGCCGCCTCGGAACGGGTCAAGGCGACCCCCGAGGAACTCGCCACGATGCAGCGGCTGGTGCGCGAAGCGATGCATGACGGCGCGCTCGGCTTCAGCACCGCGCCAAAGGATCGCGGCGACCCCGCCGGGTTGTGCGATGACGACGAGCGCTGGGCGCTCGCCAGCGTGCTGGGCGAACTCGGAACCGGCATCTTCCAGGTCGCTGGCGGCGCACCCGGCGGCACGGCCGCGACTCGCAGAGTGGCGCAGGAACTGGCGGCCCGCACCGGCCGGCCGTCGATCTACAATCTGGTGTCGCAGCCGATCGAGCGGCCCGAGGAGTGGTCGCAACACCTGAAGTGGCTCGAAGACTCGTTCAAGACCGGCGCACGCTGCTATGGCTCGTGCACCTCGGTTGTCGCCGGTGCGATCTTCGACCTGCTGCACGGGCTCGACGTGCCGCAGGACGAGGACATCACCAACCCGAACGGCTTGTTCCGCGGCATGCCGACCTGGGACAAGGTGATGGCGCTGCCCGCTTCCGACCGCATGCAGGCCTTCCGCGACCCCGAAATCCGCAAGGCGCTCTCGGCGGAGGCGGTCGAAGGCACGGTGGCCCAGACGCTTCCAGGGACGAACCGGCGCGGCGTGTCACGCGGGTTCTTCAATCACCGCTGGGATCTGGTTCAGGTCTTTATGACGGCCCACGAGCGCAACCGCGGCCTCGAAGGCAAGAGCATCGCCCAGATCGCAACCGACCAGGGCAAGGGCGTGATGGATGCCTTCCTCGATCTGTCGCTCGACGAGGATTTGCAGACCTACTTTATCGGGATCGATCGAAATACCGACCCCGCGGCGCAAAGGGCGATCCTCGGCTCGCCGTTCACCGTGATCGGGACCAGCGACGGCGGCGCCCGCCCGCATTCGCAGGACCGTCAGGAGTACAGCACGCACCTCCTCAGCCACTGGGTCCGCGCGGAGCAGGCGCTGACGCTCGAGGACGCGATCTACCGGCTGACCGGCAAGACCGCGCTGATGCACGACATGCATGACCGCGGGTTTGTCCAGGCCGGCAAGATTGCCGACATCACGGTGTTCGACCCGGACACGATCGCGTCCAAACCCCGCGAGCCGGTCTTCACGATGCCCACTGGCGGGGTACAGGTGAAGCGCGATGCGATCGGGATCGGCCACGTGATCGTCAACGGCACCGTGCTGCTCGATAACGGTGAACTGACCGATGCGCTGCCCGGTCAGATCATCCGCGGCCCGCTTTACGCGTCAAACCGCGCATAGCGGCACCGCGAACAACATCGCGTGCGTTCCCTTCAGCCGGCCAACCCCGGCGGGAGGGAACGGCCACCTCACACCCGCAGCCCGGCCTGATACATCAGGGGCAAGACCGCGTCGCCAAAGAACTCGAGGTCCGGGGCGAAGTCGAAAAACGCGAGTTGTATCCCGTCGCACCCGGCCCGTTTGAGCCCGACCAATTTGTCGACCACCTGTTCCGGGCTACCGATGATCTGGACGTTGCCACCGAGGGCGCGGTGCTTGTCGCCGTGCGCCTTCCAGGCGACCGCGTCGCCGCTGCGTTGATGTGACACAAAGCCTTCGACCGCGCCCGGATCGGCCGCGTCGAGGATTGCCGCGTGGTATCGTTGCGCCTCGCACTCGGTCTCGCGGCACACGATCATCGGGTTGATGATCGTGCGCAACGCCCGGCCGCGCTCGGCCCCGGCGGCTTTTATGACGGCGTTGTGGGCGGGGAGAGCAATCAGCGCCGCGTCGATCTCGTGCCCGGCGGGGCTGGTGATAAAGACCAGGTCGGAATGCGTCGCGGCATAGTCGATGCCGGCCTGGGAGCCCGTTGCGTTGACCAGAACGGGGCGTCCGAAACGCGGCTTCGGTGTCACGAAGGCCTTTTCGAGCGACCAGAAGTTGCCCTGCATGGTCAGGTCCTCGGTCTCGCCCCATAACCGGGTCAGGATGTCGATGAACTCTCCAGCCATCTCGTAGCGGCGATCGTGCTCGATGTGCTCGCCGCCGAACATGCGCGCCTCGCGCGGCGCATAGCCGGTGACAACGTTGATGCCCCAGCGTCCGCCCGAGATATGGTCGATCGTCGCTCCGAATTTCGCGAGGTGCAGCGGATGCCAGGGGCCGAACAGCACATGGATGGTCGAAATCAGCAGGATACGGTTTGTGATCGCGCTGAGCGCCGAGACCGTGATGAACGGATCAAGCGAGTCCTCGCGGTATTTTGAAATGCCGCCATAGCCGCCTTTGCTCGTCCACTGCGCGAGGCCGAAAACGAGGTCGAACCCCAGCGCCTCTGCTCGCCGGGTCAGCGCCGCGTTGTAGTCGAATGTCCAATCTGTCGTCCGCGGCAGCAGTGACGCCGACCAGCCGCCGCTCTGCACGGGCAGAAACAACCCGAGGATGAGCGGCTGGTGGAGAATGCGGGAAAGCGGGCTGTCCGGAAACTCGGCCGGTGAGCGAGCCGCACGATCGCCAAGGCTGTCGGACATCGTTGAAAGCCCTCCCCGTCAATGCCGATTTCGGCGATGCCGGCGCAACCGGCATAACCCGGCGATGACTCGGCAGTTTATACCAGCGCTCTGGCTCGGCCGGCACCAAAGGCGCGCTCGGCAAACGCTTGTTCTCCCCGCGCTTGCGGTTGATGATGATGGCGCGACAATTTGGCCTCGGGCAATGCGAATTGGTTTTATCGACACCGGCACGATGGGGACGCCGATTGCGGCCTGCCCGATCGGCGTCGCGCTTCGCAGCGGGGACAAAAAATGAGCGACGACCGCCTCGCCTGGCTCCTGCTGACGCAGGAGATCGCCGAATTTCTGTATGTCGAGGCTGAACTGCTTGACGAGCGCCGCTACGACGAGTGGCTGGCGCTGCTGGCCGACGACATCCGCTACTGGATGCCGATGCGGCGCAATGTCAAATACGGCGACCCGACCCGCGAATTCACCCGCGAGACCGAGGATATCGCCTGGTTCGACGAGGGCAAGGAAACGCTGACCCGGCGGGTCAGGCAGATTCAGACCGGCATCCACTGGGCTGAGGAGCCGCAATCGCGCATCGCCCACATGGTGTCGAATGTGCAGCTGCTGGAGACCACGCCCGGCGCCGCCACGGCGCAGGAGGTCACGGCGAAGTGCCGGTTTCTGATCTACCGCAACCGGGTCGAGACCGAGACCGATTTTCTTGTCGGCAAGCGCGAGGACACGCTGCGCCGGGGAAATGACGGCTGGCTGATTGCGCGCCGCAAGATCATCCTCGATCAGAACGTGCTGCTCACCAAAAACCTGACATTCTTTTTCTGAACGGAGGCGGGGCGATGGCGATGAACGGAACGCAGGGCTATCACCCTGGGCTCGTCGATCTCGCGACCGGGCAGATCAGCCGCGAAATCTTCGTCAACGACGACATCTACGCGCAGGAACAGGAGCGCGTCTTTGCCCGCTCGTGGCTGTTTGTCGGGCATGAAAGCCAAATCCCCAACCCCGGCGATTTCTTCGCGTCGCGGATGGGCGAGGAGTTGGTGATCTTGTGCCGCGACCGGGCCGGCGCGGTGCATGTGTTCCTCAATTCCTGCCGGCATCGCGGCATGAAGGTATGCCGCTACGACGACGGCAATACCACTGTGTTCACCTGCCCCTATCACGGCTGGAGCTATGGCACGGATGGCGCGCTGGTCGGCGTGCCGTATTTTCGCGAGGCCTACCATTCGGAACTCGACAAGGCGAAATGGGGCCTTGTCGAGGTCGCGCAGCTGTGCGTTTACAAAGGCACGGTGTGGGCCAACTGGGATGCGTCGGCCCCGCCGTTTCTCGAATATCTCGGGGAATTTAGCCGCTTTCTCGACCTGATCCTCGATGGCTGGGACGGCCGCGAGGGCCAGGCCGAGCTGCTGGGCGGCGTGCAGAAATGGCTGATCCCGTGCAACTGGAAATTCCCGGCGGAGAATTTCAGCGGCGACACGTACCACAACATCTCGCACCGTTCGGTCGATCTGGTCGGGGCCGGCCCGAGCGGCAAAAGCCGGCGCGACTACGGCGAGCTTAACACCAGCCGCAAACTGCACGTCGCCATCCCGGATCGCGGGCATCAGACGATCACCTACCTGATGCCGCGGGATCACATACCGCAAGCCGCCTACCAGAACTCGCCCGAGGTCGCCGAGTATTTCCGGCATTGCGAGGAGGAGCGCCGCAAGCGTCCCGGCGCCAATAGCCGGCTGATCGGCGCGCCGGGCGAAATCTTCCCCAACGTCGCGTTGCTGCCGCGCCAGCCGCGCACGCTCGCGGTGTGGCACCCGAAAAACGCGCACCAGACCGAGGTGTGGCGCTTTTTCTTTGTCGATCGCGATGCGCCGCGCGAGGTCAAGAATTTCCTGCGGGATTATTACATCCGCTATTCCGGGCCGGCCGGCATGACCGAGCAGGACGACATGGAGAATTGGAACTACGCACATGCCGCCAGCCGCGGCGTGATCGCACGGCGCCATCCCTATACCTATGAAATGGGCCTCGGCCATGCCGTCGAGGATTTCGAATTCGAGGGGTTCCGGATGCCCGGCCGGGTCATCGACCTGACCACCACACAGGCCAGCGAGGAGCCGATGCGCAACCTCTATGCGCGCTGGGCACAATTCATGGAAGCCGACAGCTGGGACGAGCTGATGCCGTGGCGCCGCAACAGGGCGCGCGAGGCTCTGGCGGCGAAATGAGCGACCCGATCAACATCCGCGATCTCGGCGTCGGCACCCGAATCGTCCTGGGAAGCGGTGCCGAGGCGGAGATCGTCGACAACCCCAAAGACGGGGTGTGGCTGTTCGGCCGCTATGTATCGTCACCGGCCGATCCCGGCCTGGTCGGGCAGGAGGAGATGATCTTCGCGCAGGACGTGGTCGAGGTTCGAATCTAAAGCGGCATTCGACCAGGTGGAGTTGCATCTCTACTTCGCCTTGGCCCGCCTTGAAGACCTGTTCAAGGTCATGGCAGCGCGGATCAGTGTCTTGAAGGCATCGCTATCCAAGTCATCGCCCTCATGGATGTCGATGGCGCGCCTGGTATTGCCTTCCAGGCTGGAGTTGAACAGACCTGACGGGTCATCGAGCGAGGCGCCCTTGGCGAATGTCAACTTCACGATGCTCTTGTACGTCTCGCCGGTGCAGATAATTCCATCGTGAGCCCATACGGGAACGCCCCGCCACTTCCACTCTTCGACCACATCGGGATCCGCCTCTTTAATCAGAGCGCGAACGTCGGAAAGCGTCTTGCCTCTCCAATCGGCCAACTCTTCGATCCTCGCATCGATCAGCCGGGAAGCGGATTTGCCCTGGGGCGTTGCGCTCTTTTTCATGTTGCTGCTGTTCCTTTGGCTGTTTCCGTTTTGCGGCGGCAGGAATTCATAGGACGCTCACTGCCTGACGCGCGGTGGTGTGATGCACCGATGCATCTATGATTTCACCATGCAGCCTGGGAAAGGCATAAGGGGAAGCATGAGTGCGATCCAACGCATTCTGGGTTTGGCCGCGGTCTCGGTATTTTTGGTCCACTCCGCTTTGGCGAACCTGCATCGGGCGGTGGCGCACCCGCTTGATCCGCTGACCGAAGCGGAGATTGGCACGACCCTGTCGATCCTCCGCGACGCGCACAAGACCGATGGGGATAGCCGCTTCGCGCTGATCGATCTCGATGAGCCCGCCAAATCGGTTGTCCTGGCCGGGCTGGCCACGCCGCGCAAGGCGTTCATCGTCGCCCGCCGGCGCCGTGTCGTGCAGCAGGGCGTCATCAACCTCACGACGCATGCGGTCGAGAGTTGGGTGGCCGTGCCAAATGTCCAGAGCACGATCCTGCCCGGTGAGCTACGCGAGGCGCGGGAAATCGTCAGCCGGGATGCCGGCTGGCGGGCGGCTCTGCGGCGGCGCGGTTATGACGCTGGTGCGGCAGACCTGTTCTGTGCGCCGCTATCGGCAGGGTATCTGGCGGACCCGGCGGAAGAGGGTCGCCGCCTGCTCAAGGTGACCTGTTTCGACCGAAGCGGCACCCGCAACGTCTGGAGCCGCCCGATCGAAGGGCTCGTCGCGGTGGTCGATCTCGACCGCGAGCAGGTCATCCGATTGATCGATAGCGGTGCCGTGCCGGTCAGCCGCGATCCCGCCGAGCTACCCGACCCAGCGCCCGTTCCCGCGACGGCCGCGGCGGCGGAACACCCGCACGCCGCCGGTTACCGGGTCGAGGGCAACGAGGTGCAGTGGCGCAACTGGGCCTTTCACTACCGGCTTGATCCACGCACCGGCCTGGTGGTGTCGCTGGTGCGATACCGCGACCAGGGCCGCGATCGCATGGTGCTGTACCGCGGCTCGCTGTCGGAGATGTTTGTCCCCTATATGGACCCCGACCCGGCGTGGTCCTTCCGCACCTTCATGGATGTCGGCGAATACGGCCTCGGTGCGTTGTCGCTGCCGCTGACGCCGCCGGCCGATTGCCCCGCCGGGGCGATGTTTCTCGACGCAACCCTCGCCGACGAACATGGCGAGGCGCAGCATCTGGACCATGTGATCTGCCTCTTTGAGCGCGACACCGATGCGCCGCTATGGCGCCACGCCGAGACGGCGGAAGGCAGTCAAAGCTACGCCGGCCAGCCGGCGCACGAGCTGGTGATGCGGACCATCCCCAGCGTGGGAAATTACGACTATGTGATCGATTGGGTGCTGACCGAGGCGGGGACGATCCGCATCGATGTCGGCGCCACCGGGATCGATGCCGTCAAGGCGGTGCGCGCCGCGACAATGAACGACCCTTCGGCACGGCAGGATACGCGATACGGCACCCTGGTCGCGCCGCATCTGGTCGCGGTCAACCACGACCATTTCCTGTCGTTCCGGCTCGATGTCGACATCGACGGGCCGGTCAACACGCTGGTACGGCAGCAGCTGGTGCCGGAGCGCCTTTCCGGGCGCGGCGGCCGTCGCAGCCTGTGGCGGGTGGTAGAGCGCAAAATGCGCGTCGAGGGGCCCGTGCGGCCCGACATGCACGGCGCGCCCGAACTGTGGCGGATTGAAAACCCGACCCTGACCAACAGCCTCGGCCAGCACCCTGGCTACGAACTGCGCCCCGGCCATTCCGCCACCTCGCTGCTCGCCCCCGACGACTGGCCCCAACGCCGCGCCGCCTTCTCCGCCGCACCGCTATGGGTTACCGCATATGACCGGGGTGAACTCTATGCGGGTGGGTCATATCCGAACCAAAGCCGTGCTGACGGTGGCTTGGCTGCTTACGTCGCGAACCACCGGCGGGTTGCCGGCACCGACATCGTCCTCTGGTACACGATAGGCTTTGACCACGTGCCGCGCCCGGAAGACTGGCCGGTATTGCCGACGATGTGGCACGGCGTGTTGCTGGTGCCGTACGGGTTCTTTGACCGCCAACCACGCAGCCACGGCACAGCGCAAACGGTAACGTCGATGCTCAGGGAGCGGCGATTCCGACAGCCAACCCTGCGGAAAATAGTCGATCGGTAGAGACAGCATGGCATAATGGAACGTTCAAGTTTGGTCATGCACGGTGAAATTTCCCGTTGCCATTGATCATTACCTCAACACACGGGCTGACTGGTTTCCAACATGTCTTAATCGGGAGCATCGCAGAGAAAGTGGTGCGGCATGCACCTTGTTCCGTTTTGGTTGTCCCATCGCATCCACAGATCAGAGCGGCGAACTTGGGAAAAACGCGCGACGCCAAGCCGCGCGTATCAGCAAGCCAACAGCAACCACGCAAATCATGGAGAGGCAAGACGTTCACGAAAAAAGATCGAAGACTCGCAGCACACGCGTCTCCCGAACGGCGGAAGACTAACAAGTTTCGCGAATCGCATTTCGGTCGATGACACCGGTGTTACTCACGGCCACGTCCAAAAGGATCTCGACACAGCACGTCGTTGAACTGAGAAAGATCAGCCTGCGGTTCGGCGACAAACAGGTTCTCGATGATGTCTCGCTGACTGTCGCCCCGCAAGAGCGCCTCGTCATCATCGGTCAAAGCGGCGCGGGCAAGACGACGATTCTGCGATTGATTCTGGGTATTCTGAAACCAAACGAAGGCTCGGTCTTCTTTAAGCAACACGAGGTTTCGCGAATGAACGATCATGAACTGGAAGCAGTTCGTATGCGGATGGGAATGGTATATCAAGATGCGGCGTTGCTAAGTTCGCTAACGGTACGCGAAAATTTGGCACTCCCCTTGCAAGAGCTGACGAACAAAACGCCCGCCGAGATCGACAAACTTGTTGATGAAAAATTGGAGATGGTCGATCTGACTGGCGAAGACAAATCGATGCCATTCGAGTTGAGTGGCGGCATGCGGAAACGCGTCGGCCTTGCTCGTGCTCTGATGATGGAGCCGGAGCTGATTCTTTGATGAACCGACTCAGGGACTTGATCCAGTCATCGGCGCACTGATCGATGAGCTGATCATCGATCTTACCAAAAGAACAAAAACGACATCGATCATTGTCACGCATTTAATGGACAGCGCGTTCCACGTGGCAACCCAGATGGCCATGCTGCATCGCGGAAAAATCATCGAACAGGGAACACCCGGGCACATGCGGCAATCAAAGAACCCGGTAGTCGCACAGTTTTTGAGTGGTACTGCCGAGGGCCCGATCCTGGAGCGCAGCAAATATCACATGCTCTCACCGGCTGATTAAGATGAACGAAATGCCACGCCTCATTCTTGTCGACAGTTGGCTTGGCTGGCGATCGTTTATGCCGCGGTGATCGCTGTGGTGCTTTATCCAGCGCTTCACGAAGAGTTCTGGCAATAAGCGCGTCCGGCATCGCGCTGCACTGGGTAGCCAAAAAATGGCGAGTCTTTAGCAATTCGCGCTGAGTGGCCCGCTGGGCGTCAATGCAATTTGTCATCGTCAAACCAAATTTGCTTAAAACTGCGACTATGAGAACTCAGTTCCACAATCGAACCGAGGCCGGCCAACTCCTGGCGGAGAAGCTGATTACGTATCTGAATCAGCCGGATGTGCTCGTGCTTGGATTGCCGCGCGGCGGTGTACCGGTCGCATCCGAAGTGGCGAAGGCGTTAAATGTGCCACTCGACGTCTTCGTGGTCCGCAAGCTTGGTTTGCCACACCACCCGGAGCTGGCCATGGGCGCAATCGCTAGTGGCGGAGTGCGCGTTTTCAATAGCGACGTTGTAAATTCGCTGCGGATACCAGACGAAGTCATTGACGCCGTGAGCGCGCAGGAGTTTGCCGAGCTCCAGCGCCGGGAAAAAGCTTATCGCGACGATCTCCCGTCACCGGACGTGGAAGGCAAAACCGTCATCCTCGTCGATGACGGTATCGCGACCGGCTCGACCATGCTTGCATCGATCGCGGCGCTGCGACAGTTGAACGTCGCGCGCATTCTGGTCGCAACACCAGTCGTGCCAGCATCCGCGTATTACGAGATCCGTCGCGTGGCCGATGAGGTTGTGGCGGTGATGATGCCCGAGGACTTCTACGCAGTGGGCCAATGGTACGAAGATTTTTCTCAGACAAGCGACGATGAAGTTCGCCAGCTCCTCGCAGAGGCTGCTCGACGTCAGCCCGTTGAGGCCTGAGGCGACAAAAATTGCGCAGTTGTTCGCAAGATTCGCGGAGCCTGATCCGCCAGGATCGTTTTCAGTGTTCACACAACCAAACACGATCCATGAAAGTAGAAGATGTAATGACCAAAGAGGTTCACACCTGCAGAGCCGAAACCAATCTGGCTGACGCGGCAATGCGAATGTGGAGAAACGACTGCGGCGTGCTGCCGGTTATCGCCGATGGAGAGAAAGTGGTCGGCATGATCACAGATCGCGATATTTGTATGGCGGGAGCTACCAAACACCGCGACCAGGCGAAGATCCGCGTAGAGGAAGTGATTTCGGGCAAAGTTTACGGCTGCCCGCCAGACGTCGACATCCACGAGGCGCTCAAAATCATGCGCAAAAACCAAGTGCGACGGTTGCCGATCATCCGCGCTGAAGATGGGAAACTGGTCGGGATTCTATCGCTCAATGATGTCGCGCTGCAGGAGCAGGGCGGCGCCCGGGCTGAGTTATCGGCTGAAGACGTGGAACTGACGATACGCGCTATCTGTGCACATCGCACTCTTCCGCTCGCCAAGCAGCCTCCACAGGCGCTAACGCAAATGACGGATTAAATCCGATGAAAGCTCCCGCAAAAGCTCGCAGCGGCGGTTTATCGCGTCGCTTCGAACGCGCCGGACGTGGCGCGTTGCCCGCGTCTGCGATCCAAATAAAAACGATCCTTGTTCCGCTTGATTTTTCGCCGACATCGATCGAGGCGTTGAGTTACGCTGTTCCGCTGGCAAAGAAATTTGGTGCCGCACTCCATCTGGCCCACGTAAGCGACAAAAAAGAGGCTTCGGAGGTATTCCGACCGGATGAGCTCACATGTGAGACTGTCGAGTGGATTCAATTTCTTCGGGACCGGCTATTACTAATACACCAGAAACATTTCCCTCCTTTTTGGCCGAAGAACGATCATGTGCGTGCTGGCGAACCGTATGAGCAAATCTGCAACCTCGCGCGCGAACTCGATGCCGGCCTGATCGTCATCGGCACGCGCGGGCAGACCGGTCTGCAACGCATCCTTCTCGGGAGCACGGCGGAGCGAGTGGTGCGCTTCGCGCCGTGCCCGGTGCTCGTCGTCCGACAACGCGAGCGCAAGCAACCAAAAGAATTCATCCTCCGCAACATTCTTGCACCGATCGATTTCTCTCAGTGCAGTATGTCCGGTGCGATGTACGCTGCGTGTTTTGCAAAAACATTCGATGCTAGACTTTTGTTGTTACACGTGTTCTCCGGCGTGATGCCCCGTCTGACTGGCAAGACCAGTAAATCGTTAAAGAAAAATGATGATGCGATCGATTTGGAGAATGCCCGCTTGGACATGGAAGCCTTTACGCAGCTCGATTTCTTGCGCAAAGTAAAACGCGCAACGGAGGTTCGGGCCGGCTACGCGGTGGACGAAATTTGTCGTGAAGCAGCAAAGTCCAAAGCCGATCTGGTGGTGATCGCAACACATGGCCGCAGCCGATTCAATCGCATGTTCCTCGGCAGTGTGGCTGAGCACGTGCTTCGCTACTCGAAATGTCCGGTAATGGTCGTGCCCAGTCATCCGCCCGCCTCATAATCAAAATTGTATGCCAAAATCCCTGGTTGATCTCATCAGCGAAAAGGCGGAAGCGCTCGTCGGTTCGCCTAACGACTTTGCTTCTCTTGTGGGTCTGATTGGGGATGCGCGTTTTGTTTTGCTCGGCGAAGCAAGTCACGGCACGCATGAGTTTTATCGAATTCGCGCGCAAATCTCCAAGGTACTGATTGCCCAATGCGGGTTTAACGCCGTGGCTGTGGAAGCAGATTGGCCAGACGCGTACCGCGTCAATCGGTTTGTGCGAGGCGCGAGTAAGGACAGCGACAGCGTGGAGGCATTAAGTGGATTTCTGCGGTTCCCACAATGGATGTGGCGAAACGCCGATGTCCTTGATTTTGTCGGCTGGCTCCGTGAACACAATGACGAGCAAGCGCTTGAAGATCGCAAATGCGGATTTTACGGTCTTGATCTTTACAGTCTGCATGCGTCGATCGAGGCGGTGCTTGCTTACCTGGATAAACTTGATCCGGAAACGGCAAAACGCGCGCGACATTACTACAGTTGTTTCGAGCAGTTCGGTAAGGACATTACGACTTACGGATACGCCGCTGGGTTTCGCATGGCGCCGTCCTGCGAGGACGCCGTTGTGGAAAACCTCGTCGACCTGCGCGCGGAAAGCGATGGATTACTTGAGACGGGACGGTCAGGTCGCGGCCGACGCATATTTTTGCGCAGAACAAAACGCGCTGGTCGTGCGAAATGCCGAAGAGTATTACCGCAACATGTTTCGGCGCGAAGTTTCCTCGTGGAACCTGCGCGATACCCACATGATGGAATCACTCCTCAGGCTGGCAATCCATCTCAGTAACCAACGGCCGCCAGCAAAGATCATCGTGTGGGCGCACAATTCCCACTTGGGCGACGCGCGCGCAACGCAAATGGGCGAGCGCGGCGAACTCAATCTCGGCCAGCTCGTACGCGAACATTTTGGCAAGGAAGCGGTGTCCATTGGCTTCATCACCTACGACGGCACCGTGACGGCGGCGTCCGACTGGGACGGCACCGGCCGAGCGCAAGAATGTGCGCCCGGCGCATCCCGAAAGCTATGAAGCGCTGTTTCACAATGTTGATGTTCCAAATTTCTTTCTCAACTTGAGAAAAGATGTTGATGTTGCGGCGCCGTTGCGCAATGAACGTCTCGAGCGAGCGATCGGTGTAATTTACCGGCCAGACACAGAATTGATCAGTCATTACTTTCATGCACGCTTGCCAGATCAATTCGACGCCATCCTGCATTACGATCATACTCGCGCTGTTGAACCGCTTGAACGAACCGCTGAATGGGAAATGGGTGAAGTGGAAGAAACGTTCCCAAGCGGACTCTGAATTCGTGTCTGCACCGAAGCTTTGCTTTTTCGTTCTGGCTGTTGCTGCCATCCCCGCATTTGCTCAAACACCTTCTGAGCAGAACAGCGAACTCTCTCCGCAAGCCAGGCAGGTCCACGGTATCGCGGTGCCCGTGCCGAAAGAGATATTTCGTTCTCTCGACCAATTCCGGGACGCGAACTGGCGCGCTGTAAAACGTCCCGAGGTAGCTGGTTGGAAATCACACGGTGATCAGGCACAGATTGCAACTCTGCTCGGAGTCGTAATCGCGGAAGGCTTTATCGCGATGGAAGCGGAGGATTCGACCGAAGTGAAAGATCTTGGTCGCAACGTGCTCGCGTTAGCACGAGGGCTTGGGGTCGAAGATCGCGCTCTCCGCCGCAGCCGCAGCATCATGGAATTTGCGGATAAGAACGAGTGGGCGTCTGCGCGGCAGGAATGGGATGGTGTGCTTTCGGATATCGAAGGCGGAATGATTGAACTCAAGAGTACACAGCTTGCCCAACTGGTAAGTATCGGCGGATGGTTGCGCGGCACTGAGGCACTATCTGCGCTGGTTCTTCAGAAGTATTCATCCGACGGTTCTGCGCTGATTCGGCAACCGGCTCTGGTTGATCATTTAGAGAAACAACTTCTCGCAATGAGCAGTCAGATCCGAGGCCGACCCATTGTTGCAAAGCTGCTCGATGGAACACGCAGGATTCGTGCGCTCGTCGAGGACGGAAATGGACCTTTGCCGGAAGAGACTGTCCGGAAAGTGCACGGCATCTGCAAAGATCTTGTGCCGTTGTCGTCTCGGCGGCTCGACTGAATTCTCAACTTGAAGTCGCGCAAGAGACCGCTTCATCGAATCGAAGTTTTCGTCGATCGAATCGAACAACTTTTCAACTCGATGGATCCTTCGCCGTTCCATGAGAGGGACCTCGATGATGACGCGGAAGAATTTATTGTCGGTTGGGCCCGGGAATTTCCGCGCCGCGATCCAATCTCACTGGTCGTCCATGTGAATCAGCTCCCTGCTCATGGCGACGCACAGCATCTGCTTGAAGCGGCTGTTCATAATTATTTTGCGTATCGGGCGAAACTGAACCGGCTCGAGTTTCGCCATCTTCTCAAACAGGGCCGGACGAGCCTAATCATCGGGCTGGCGTTTCTGGCTGCGTGTATGCTCACGAGCCAACTACTCCGCCATCAAGCAGGAACGTTACCGATCGTCCTTCGCGAAGGCCTGATCATCGCCGGTTGGGTGGCGATGTGGCGTCCAATGGAAATCTTCCTTTACGAATGGTGGCCGCTCATGCGCACAGGTCGCCTCTACGAAAAGTTCAGCCGGATGCGCGTGGAAGTGCGGAGGCGGGACGCGTAAAGGTCACAGCGCAAGGCCAGGCCGTAGTGGACTTACTCTGGCTTGGGCGAATTGAGCTTCGCAATATTTGCGCAGTTAAAGCCAAGTTGCGATTATCGCCGAATAGCGCGTCGAACCATGCTTCAATCGACAAAAGGAGGCGTTATGAAAAAAGTGCTGCTCACAGTTCTCGAACCAGCCAGGGCGACTTTACTAATTGCTTTCGCAATCGGTCTCGGTATCGCGGTGCATCCAGTGTTCTTTCTTGCGGCATTGCTGATAGCGATCGTCGTGCTGGTTGAAGCCATTATTAATGCCAGCTGGCCAACTGACGCATCGGCATCCGTGAAACCAATGGGAACAACGGATTGGGTTTCCCAAGAGCGGGCGACCACACTGCTCGGATCGACATGCGCAATCGTGCTGACCACTATCTTTCTATTTTCCCTCGGCACAGCTTCTTTTCTGTACGCGATCCATACGAAATCGGAAATGGCCGAGAAGAATCGCCCCGCACAGGACGGGAAAATGGGAAGCTTGGCGAGGTGGAGCGCGGTCCCCGGGGCAAGAACGAAATCGCGCTCACGTTCGACGCGGGAGCCGAGGCGGAGTGCTTTGACGATTTGATCACAGCCCTGGCGAACTCGCATGCGAACAGCACGTTCTTCATCACGGGAAGATTTGTGCACGACCATGCGGACTGCGCTGCGGAGATCACAAAGCATGGTCACGAAGTCGGAAATCACACCTGGAGCCATCTCGATTTGACTCAACAATCGGATGACGTCGTGCGCGATGAGATCATGCGGGCCGAGCGCGCCATTGTTCAGGTTTCGGGTCAAACGCCGAGACCGAGATTCCGAGCTCCGTACGGCATCGCGGGACGAACGCGTCCTGAAAATTGCGAACAATCTCGGTTACCGATCAATCCAGTGGACACTCGATAGCCAGGACGGCATTGAACCAGCAAAGACTCCGCAGTTTCTGATTGATCGGATCACCAGCAAAAGCGACGCGGAACTCGACGGAGCAATCATTTTAATGCACGTAGGCGTTCGCAGCACCGCGGACGCGTTGCCAGCAATTATTGCCAATTTGCAAGGCCGGGGTTTTCGTCTTGTCACAATCTCGAAACTCTTGGAGCCTGCGCCCGAAGCGCATAAAAACCCGGGAACAAGAAATGCGCAGCAATTCGCAATTGCTGCGAAGCGCGAGGTCATAGACGCGTGAAGCTCATAACATGAAGACTCCACTCATGCTATTGATCACCAACGACGATGGACTGGAAGATCTCGCCGCCCAAGCGCTTTCGGAAATCGGCGGCGTGAGCCACATCACCCGCGATCCGGGCGACGCATTGGAAGCTGTCTGCGGCGCCGAAGACTTTGATGTAGTCCTAATTGACATCGATCAGGGACATCACTTGATAACGCTGCTCAACGCCATCAAAACATGCCGCCACGATCTTCATGTGATTGCCATCACACGCGACGATGACAAGCATCTCAAAGCGCTGGCCTACACGAATGGGGCTGCAGCCTGTTTTCCAAAGCCGATTTCGGCGGTACGACTGGCCACTGCAATCTGCAAATTACGGCGCTTGAGCCCCGAACTGGTTGCCGCCTGAGGAGGAGGATCGACAATGCAAAAAATGAAAGCCAACGTCTTTCACGGACCGAACAATATCCGGATCGAAGAAGTGCCGCGCCCACACGCCGGTGCCGGCGAAGCGGTCATTCGGATTACACTCACCACCATTTGCGGGACCGACTTGCACATTCTGCGGGGCGAATATCCGGTAAAGCCCGGACTCGTGATCGGACACGAACCGGTCGGCGTAATCGAAGAACTGGGTGAAGGTGTGACCGGATACCATATCGGCGACCGCGTCTTGGTCGGCGCGATCACACCCTGCGGACAATGCCGGGCCTGTTTGTCTGGACAATGGGCGCAATGCGGTCACGGGGAAGGCATCGAAGCGATCGGCGGCTGGCGATTCGGCAACACCATCAACGGCGCGCAGGCTGAATATTTGCTGGTCCCTGATGCGCAGGCCAATCTCGCAAAAATTCCAGACGAATTGAGTGACGAACAAGTGGTCTTGCTTGCCGACATCGCTTCCACCGGATTCAGCGGCGCGGAATCGGCGAATATTCGCATCGGCGATACGGTTGCCGTCTTTGCGCAGGGACCGATTGGTCTCTGCGCAACGGCGGGTGCGAAGTTACTGGGCGCTTCATTCATCGTTAGTGTCGAAAGCGATCCGGTCCGGATGAAAATGTCGAAGCGAATGGGCGCCGATGTCGTGCTCGACCCAAAGCAATGCGACGTCGTTACCGAAATCAGAAAGCTCACCGGAGGCGGTGCAGATGTAGCGATTGAAGCGCTGGGGCTTCAGGAAACATTCGAAAATTCTCTGCGTTGCCTGCGACCGGGCGGGACGCTGAGCAGCCTCGGCGTCTACTCGGGAAAACTTCAGGTGCCTTACGATGCGTTTGCTGCCGGCATCGGCGATTACAAAATCGTGACCACACTTTGCCCCGGTGGGAAAGAACGGATGCGCCGGTTGATGTCCATGGTGCAATCGAAGCGCTTTGATCCGACGCCGTTACTCACACATACTTTCAAGCTCGATCAGATCGTCGAGGCGTACGACCTTTTTGGTTCGCGCCGCGAGGGCTGCCTGAAGGTGGCGATCCGGCCATAAGAATGTTCGGCTCGAATGCCGAACCAGCGACGCGATGAAACGCATCCTGACTTTGACCATCAATCCTGCGATTGATGCCAGCTGTTCGGTCGAAACCGTGTTCCCTGATCATAAATTGCGTTCGGGTCCGGTTTGTCACGAACCGGGCGGTGGCGGCGTGAATGTCTCGCGGGCGATTCGCAACCTCGGCGGCGAATCGACAGTTCTTTATCTCGCCGGTGGACCTAGCGGCCAAATGCTCGGGCTTTTGCTGGAGCGCGAAGGATTGAAACACGAGGCCATATCAATTGAAGATTGGACGCGGGAAAACCTCACAGTGACGGAACGGACGAGCGGGGCGGAATATCGTTTCGTTACGCCGGGGCCGAATTTACGCGTAGAGGAATGGGAAAGCTTGTCTAGCAAGAATCGGCGGCCTCGATGCGATGCCAGACTTTGTTGTGGCCAGCGGCAGTCTTGCCGCCAGGCGCCCCGGCTGATTTCTACGGGCGTCTAGCGAAGGTGGTTTCCGCCAAGCACAGCCGTTTTGTCCTTGATAGCTCTGGCGCAGCACTGGCCGAAGGTTTGCGCAGCGGCGGCGTTTATCTGGTGAAGCCAAGCATGCGCGAGTTACGCGGGTTGAACGGACGCGAACTGGTCCAGGAAAAGGAACAAGAAGAAGCAGCCATGGAGATTGTGAAGAATGCCCAGGCTCAAATCGTTGTCGTGTCAATAGGAGCCGCCGGAGCGCTTCTGGTCACAGGGAAAGGGTGCGAACGAATTGCAACGCCGGCCGTTCCAGTCAAAAGCAAAGTGGGCGCTGGCGACAGTATGGTAGCCGGAATTGTGCTTGGCCTCGCGCGGGACATGCCCGTCCGCGACGCTGTGTGTTTCGGAATCGCCTGCGGCGCCGCCGCGGTAATGATGCCCGGAACGCAGCTTTGCCGGCGCGAGGACGCAGAGCGGTTTTTCGCGGAGGTAACTCGACGGTGAAGCATTTAGCGCAGAGCAGAGAGAATGCGAGCGGGAATTCAAGAATTAGCGCAGAGAAAACCACGCTCCGTCTGTCAATTTAGCCGCCAGAAACGAGACCGATTTGCTCGGTGTCTAATAAGGAATCTTATGAAGACTGTGATTTTAAAACCCGAGTCGAAGGATCAACCAAACTCCAGGTCACACGGCGCTACATCAAATGGTTCCGCGAAATCGGGATCAAGATGTGCCGATGGTCGGCGGCAAGACCGCATCGTTAGGCGAAATGTTTCGCGAACTCACGCCCAAAGGCGTGAAGTTCCGGATGGATTTGCCATCACCGCTGCCGGTTACTGGCACGTTCTCCGCGAAACTCGACTCGATCAATTTATCGAGACGCAACTTCGCGATCTTGACACCAACGATGTAAGGCAGCTGCAAAAACGCGGCGCGGCCATTCGTGACGCGATTCTTGCCGCGAAGCTGCCCACCGATTTGCGTCGGGAGATTTTGGAAGCCTACGATCAGTTATGCCGGAATTCCGACGAGCCCATTTCCGTTGCAGTCCGAAGCAGCGCAACGGCGGAAGATTTGCCCGAGGCCAGCTTCGCCGGCGCCCAGGAAACTTTCCTGAATGTGACCGGCCATGATCGCGTGATCGAGGCGTGCCGCCGCTGTTATGCCTCGCTTTTCACTGACCGCGCAATCTCATACCGGGCTGAGCGAGGGTTTGCCCATGACAAGGTCGGTTTGTCAATCGCCGTGCAGACGATGGTGCATTCGGACGTCGGTAGTTCGGGCGTTATTTTTACAATCGATACCGAGACTGGATTTCGCGATGCGGTCTTGATCAACGCTTCCTACGGACTTGGTGAAAACATCGTAAAGGGCTTCGTCAATCCGGATGAGTTCTGCGTGTTCAAACCGACGTTGAAGACCGGCTTTCGCCCGATCCTGCAAAAGGTTGCCGGCAGCAAAGAGTTAAAACTGGTCTATGACACCGCCGCTGCCGGCGGCACGCGCAATATTCCAGTCCCGCCCCAGGATCGCCGCCGCTTCTCGATTTCGGATGACGAAATCCTTCAGCTCGCGCGTTGGGCCTGCATCATCGAAGAACATTACAGCGCAAAAAGCGGTCGACCGACTCCAATGGACGTCGAGTTCGCCAAGGATGGCCGCACTGGTGAATTATTCATCCTTCAGGCGCGCCCCGAAACGGTCGAGTCCCGGAAGGACACGACCGTAATTGAACATTACCGCCTCAAATCGCGCGGCTCAATTTTGATCCAGGGACGAAGTGTCGGAACAAAGATCGCGGGCGGCACGGTGCGAGTGATAGCCGATCCAAAACACCTCGATGATTTTCAGGAAGGCGAGGTTTTAGTCGCCGATAAAACCGATCCCGATTGGGAACCGATCATGAAAAAGGCGGCGGCGATCGTGACCAATCGCGGCGGCCGCACGTGTCACGCAGCGATCGTCAGCCGCGAGCTGGGGGTTCCGGCAATCGTCGGCACCGAGCACGGCACAGAATTGCTCCGCAACGGACAGATCGTCACCGTCTCATGCGCGGAAGGCGACATCGGTTTCGTTTACGATGGCAAACTGCCGTTCGAAGTGGAGCGGACCAATCTTGAAAGACCTGCCGCGGCCGCGCACCAAAGTCATGATGAACGTGGCCAATCCGGAAGAGGCATTTCGCCTTTCGTTCATTCCAAATGATGGCGTCGGTCTGGCGCGCGAGGAATTCATCATCAGCAACTACATCAAGGTGCATCCGCTGGCGCTGCTCGATTACGCGAAGATCGACGATCCGGAAGTCAAAGCGAACATCGACAAGTTGACGGCCGGCTACGACGACAAACCGCAATTCTTCGTGGACAAACTCGCACAAGGCGTCGCCATGATCGCCGCGGCATTTTATCCCAAGGATGTGATCGTGCGGTTGAGCGATTTCAAGACAAATGAATATGCAAATCTGATCGGCGGCCGCGCCTACGAGCCGGTGGAAGAAAATCCGATGCTCGGTTTCCGCGGCGCATCGCGCTACTACAATCCGCGATATCAGGCCGGCTTCGCGCTCGAATGCCGCGCGATGAAAAAGGTGCGCGACGAAATGGGTCTGACGAATCTCAAGCTCATGGTGCCGTTCTGCCGCACCGTCGAGGAAGGCCGCAAAGTCATCGCGGAAATGGAGAAGCATGGACTCAAGCGCGGCGAAGACGGTCTCGAGATTTACGTGATGTGCGAGATCCCGAGCAACGTCATTCTGGCCGAAGACTTCGCGGAAATTTTCGACGGCTTCTCCATCGGCTCGAACGATCTCACGCAACTCATTCTCGGCGTGGATCGCGACAGCGAAATCGTCGCGGAGATTTTCGACGAACGAAATGCCGCCGTGAAAAAAATGATCGCCGAGGTGATCGCCGCCGCGCGCGCAAAGAACCGCAAGATCGGCATCTGCGGCCAGGCGCCGAGCGATTACCCGGAGTTCGCGCAGTTCCTGGTCGAACAAAAGATCGACAGCATCTCGTTCAATCCCGACACGGTCCTCAAAACCACGCTCGCCATTCTCGGAAAAACGAAAAAGAGCGCTGAATCTGTGAAAAAGAAGAAACGAATCGCCGATCGTTTGCGGAACAGATTTCTCCGATCGGCGTTCGAAGCGGTGGACATCGCCGCGGCGATGGCGAGACGACTCGGCACCAAACTTGTCCTCGTTCACGTCGACGAATCTTACGGAATTGCGGCAGTGGATTCCAAATTGTTCGAGGCGGCTGTTGCACACCGACGCCTGACCTCGATCGGATGGCGGATCGAATGCGAGAATTGGGCACAGACGTGGATCAAAAACTCGTCTGCGGCTCTGCGTTTGATAAATTGGTAACAGCCGCAACCGAAGCCCGAGCGCAGCTCATTGTTGTTGGCGCGGTAGGACACGGTCTCGCCAGGCGATTGTTCGTCGGAAGCGTAGCTGAACGTACGGCTGAGACTTCGCCGATTCCAACCCTGGTGGTGCGCCCAGGCGGAAGGCTTCCCTCGTGGATACGAGGTGAGCATCCTTTGAAAATTCTAGTCGGATATGACTTCTCCCCAGCCAGCGACGCCGCCTTGAGTTGGGTAAATCAGTTGTGCGAAATCGGCACATGTGAAGTCACGGTGCTCTATAGTAACTGGCCCCCGGATGAGGCGCGGCGTCTGGGATATGAAGGGCCGCTCCCGTTGACGACAATCCAAAGGGGATACAAAAGGATCTTGAGCGAGATCTGAAGAAACGCGTCGCAAAATTTCTACCGAAGCAAAAAGTGACCGCTATTGTTGAGCCCGGCTGGGGAAATCCGGAAGGATACCTGTTCCAAATGGCGAGCAAACAACATGTCGATCTCATCGTCGCCGGAACTCACCAGCGGCATGGCCTGGGTCGCGCACTTTTGGGATCGGTTTCGCGCGCTGTTTTGCATCATGCAAAGATGCAGTAGCCGTCGTTCCTCCGACTGAAACCGCCATGCGAAAATAAGCAAGATGAGAACGAAATCG
>CAVTUM010000024.1:0-188131 GCA_963737875.1 uncultured Alphaproteobacteria bacterium
GCGGTTTGCAGATCGTGTTTCAACAGGGAGTCGGTGCCTAGAAACGCCGGGTCGGCAATCTCCGGCAGCATCATCGTGTAAGCATAACGATAGGGCTGACCGGACCGCCGCTCGTCGATGCGCGGAAAATCCTGCTGCTGCTCGGTCGATGACTTCGCGGCGGACGCGGCGCCCGGCCGGGTCGATGACCCAGCGCTCGAATGCACCGCGCGGTGCATCCGGGCCCAGCGTGGCCTCGGCGAACATCCTGTCATAGGCGACCACATCGAGGATCACGCCGCCATCGTCGGTGTCATAGGCGTTTGCGACGTGAAAAACATAGCAGGGATCGACATTCGCACCAGATTACCTCATCGCCCGGGCCGTCGCGGCCCAGCAGGCCCACCCGGGCCGGATGCGCGGGGTTCCAGCGAAACGGAAACAAATTCCCGCCAATCAACGCCGCCATTGAAAACGTCACCGGCAAGTCAAGGATCACTACGAAACGGGTGGTGATCGCGCAGTCGTGGATCATCGGGCCATGGCTCACCCGCACCGGCTCCTCCCGCTGCACGCGGCCTTCCGGGTTGACCACGACATGATGGATCATCGTCGGTTCTTGCGGGGCATAGGCGATCGCGTGCATCTCGCCGGTCAGCGGATCGAGATGCGGATGGGCGGAAAACGAACCGCGCAGCGTGCCGCCGAAATCGTCATAGGCCAGCGTCTCGAGAGTATCATCGAGCAATACGGGCGTGCTCCCGGCCTCGACCAGCGCCCGAGTCTGCCCCGCGATCCCGATTACATTGGTGTTGACGGTGTCGAAATTCCCGTGGCGCGGGCCCGGCGCGAGCGGCTGGTTCAGCGCAGCCGAAACCGCGGTCGAACGGATCCAGCGATTGCGATACCAGAGCGCGCGACCGCCTTCGATCCGGACGCCGTGAACCATGCCGTCGCCGAGGAACCATTGGTAGGTCCTCGGATCGGCGGCGATCGGGTTCGGACCGATGCGCAAATACCGCCCATCGAGAGCCGGCGGGATCGAGCCGGTCACCGCCAGATCCTCGATCGTCAATTCTTCCGTCATCGGCGCGTGCAGGCCGGTCAGGAACGGATGCGGACCTTTCAAAGCGGGCATGCGGCCGCGATTGAAGCTCGCGAGCGCTGTCACTCCCCGCGCGACAAATTTGTGGATCGCAGTTTCGACAAGGCTTGCCATCAGCCCTCCTCCGCCTGGTTATTGTCTGCGGCCGGTTGGCGCCGGCCGAGCCTTCATCTGGTGATCGCGGAGGACGATTACGGCCTGGCCGCGAGATTTGTCTGAGCGGCAACTCGGGAGACGCGATCAGGCGCCTGGCATCGACTCGGCCACGGTTGTGGGGTTGGGAGCCGCGATTTTCGGCGAAAACCGGGTGATGCGATCAGTTGCAATGATGGGCCATCGGTCGGTGCCCATCCAAATATCCCACAAGCGGAAATACAAAGCGTAGTTGCAGTTGAAGCGCCGGTGATGCCAGTTGTGATGCGTCACTGAGATAAACCAGTGGCCCAGGCCCCGATCCACCAAAAAACGCGGATAGATCTTCATAACCGAGATGATTGACGACACCGAAAATGGTCATCAACGTCAACACCAGAATCAAACCCGAGGCATGGATCGGAATCACAAATACCAGCGCGGGAATAAACAATGCTTCGATCACCGACTCCAAGGGATGAAAAGAGAACGACGCCCAGGGTGACGGGCTCATTGATTGGTGATGCACATAGTGTGCATGGCGAAACCACCACCGCTGGTGCAGCAGCCGGTGGGTCCAATAAAAATAGGTGTCATGAAGCGCCATGTAGAGCAGCGGGCCCAGCACGAAATAAGACCAGCCGTAGCGATCAGGTTCCAGATAGATCTGCGTCCACCCGAGCTTCCAGCCCTCGACCATGAACGCGCCGGGGACGGCAAAAATCAACGTTGCCGAAACCGACCACAGGATTTCCCGGATGATTATGGAGCGACCGGGCTTCTCCGCATTTAACTTACGCTCGTACCACCGCAGCGGGCGCTTCCACACGAGCAGGTAAAACAGTCCCGCGACTGAAAAATACCTGACAAGCATGACAAGAAATAAGGAAAGACCCGTAACGGCGAAGACGCCCCAATCCACTTTCCCATCCCCTGGTGAGCATCATCGCCTTGCGGTGACGTTGCCGCGTGATGCACGCGCGTAGAGCCGCCCCGCTCGCGCCAACCTATATCGGCGCCGGCTCCACCGATATCCTGGCCGAGCAACCGACCAGGCACCAGTTCGTAATTGCCCGGCGGGGTTTCGCCGCCTCGCCTAGCCTATTTGGGGCAGACTGCTGACGGCAGGCGATTGCACGCATGAGGAACTCCGCCCGGCCTGAGCCGAGCGAGCTTCCCATGCACCCGCGAGCCGCGCGACCGCTCCGGTCAGTTCAGGCCGTAGAAGCCAAGCGCGCCGCCGGCCATCACCTGGTGCTTCGCTTCGGCGGACAGCGGGCCGAGCCGGTCGCGGACCATCTGCGGCGCGCCCGGGAAAAAGCCGTCCTGGTGCGGGTAGTCGGTCGCCCACATGATCTTGTTCGGTCCGATATACTCGGCCAGCACCGCGATGCTGTCCTCGACCGGCTCGAACGAAATCCAGCAATTGCGCTGGAAGAGGTCGCTCGGCCGCATCTTCGGGGCGGAATCGTTGAACCCCTTGTCGTCGAAATGCCGGTTCATGCGGTCAAGCCACGGCGCAATCCAGCCACCGCCCAATTCGAGGAACGCGACGCGCAGGCGCGGGTGACGATCGACCACACCGCCCCAGATCACGCTCATCGCCACCAGCATCATCTCCATCGTGTGCGAGATCATGTGGCGCGCCGCGCGGTCCCCCTCGAAGCGGTCGACGCCGACGGTCGGCATCGCATTGGTCGAGCCTTCATGGAAGCCGATCGAAAAATCGAGTTCTTCGGCCATCGTCCAGAACGGCTCGTACATCGGATCGCTGATCATCTTCTTGCCGTGATAGGGGTTCGGCCGCAGAAAGCCGCCGCGCATTCCCAGCACTTCGCGAGCGTGGCGCATCTCGGCAATCGCAAGCTCGACCGACTGCATCGGCAACATCGCTACCCCGAACAGCCGGTCGGGGTAGGGCTTGCAGTAATCGGTAAGCCAGCGGTTGTAGGCACGGCACATCCCGGCGGCAAGGCCGGGGTCCTCGACGGCACCGGCAAACAGTCCGAGGCTCGGGTAGAGAAAGGCCGCGTCGATGCCATCGGCCTCCATGTCGATGATGCGCGCGTGCGGGTCGAACCCGCCTTTCTTGCCTTCGGCATATTTGAGGCTGTCGAGCTTGACGTCGCCCTGCCGCACGCCAACCGCCCCGAGGCTGCCGATCCCGCGCGGATTGCCCAGCAATTTGCCCTCGACGCTGAGACGCTCCTTGCCGTTTTCATCGATGACAAACCGCGGCCGGCGGTCGCGGAATTCGGGGTCGATGTACTCATCCCAAAGATTGAGCGGCTCGAGGATGTGACCGTCGGCATCGACAACCTGGTAAGCCATCGTCATCGCCATTCCCTCCGAACGTCGTGATCCTGCGGCATGTTAACGCAGCCACACCGCCGCGGCGAGCGTGAACGCCTTCGGAACCGCGAAAGCCTGTCGGCTACCGGTTTCGATCAAGGGTTGGAAGCCGCGTCTGCCCCGGCCCGGGGCTCGCTCGCCGCCGGACAACACCCGGCAGCGTCGTGCGGCGTTTAGGCCGCCGCTCAGCAGATTTTTTGTGCCAGAAATCGCGGCAAATCTGACCGGGTTCAAAACCAAAGGGGCGGAACATGAGCACTAACGTGAGACCCAGGCATCAAACTGACCCAAATTGATCGGATACCGGTGATGCGCTCTCTCCGTCAGGCCTTCAATTTTGCCCTATCGCGCCCGACCCGCGCGGGACAGGACACAAACGCAACACCGCACGAAGCGCAGCTATGCACAATCTTTGGCACAGTGGTTTATCTGGATGAGCCGACAGGGTTATTGCGGCATGGTGCCATCGGCACGAGCCCGGCGAATGTTCTTATTGCTGATCGCCATCTGCCGCGTAGAGAATATTTAACCTATCGCAATGGCGGCGCCTGGCATCGGACACCCGCACACGTCAAGATCATCGCCCTTGACCACGAGTTGATTGCCGTCGGTGCGGAGGGGTTTTACCTTTCAGCCGAACGCGACGGCAACGTTACCCATTCATCAACGGCGATCGGCCCGCGGGAACATTTCTGCCCTGTCGCTGATGACCGCGACGGCGACCGGATCACACAAATCACCGCAATGAATACGGAACCGCCGGGTCCTGAGCCTGTCTCGACGCGCTATCATCTCGGCAGCGGCGGGCATTTCGTTCCCGGATACCTCAACATCGACCTGATCCACGACATCGAACCCGATCGCGTTTATAGCGATTTTTCCGGCGTGGCAGGTGCATACTTCTACAATTATGATCTGAGCCGAGGGCTACCCGCAGCTGACAACAGTCTGGATATCATCTACCACTGTCACTTCCTTGAGCATCTGAGTTATCCGCATGCGATAGAACTGCTTCGGCAGGCCCGTTTCCGCCTGAAGCCGGGAGGAGTAATGCGCCTTCTGGTTCCTGACCTGGAACTTTGGATAACCAATTATCAAACCAATAACACCGCTTTCTTTGATGCCTATCGCCGGCAGATTCTGGGAGACAATGCAGCTCTCTACAAGACGAAGGCTTCCGTCTTCATGGGAATGCTCCACAATTTTGGCCATCAATGCGGCTATGATTTTGAGACGATCGACTGGCTTCTGAAAGACAGCGGTTTCGTTAATATCCGTCGGACCCTGTTTCAGGAAAGCGGCATTCCGGACATATCGACGATCGAGCCATATTCGCCACTGCGGGGCATGGAAAGCCTATGCGTCGAGTGTCAGAAGCCGGATGCCTCTTATCGCTAAGCGTCGGTCGCTGCGATAATGCCGCGCCCGGCGAGGGCGGCGATCTCGACCGGCGAGAACCCCGCCGCCGCAAGGATTTCGGCGTTGTGCTCACCCATGCGGGGCGGCTGGCGCACGACGCCGGGGCGCTGGCGGTCGGCCCCGAACTCGACCGGCAGGGCCGGCAATCCGGCCCATTTGCCGTCCCCCCCTGCGCCACCACCGCCACCAAAGCGTGAGATGAACACGTCGACCAGCCCACCGGTCGCCAGCAGGTGCGGATCGGTGAAGAGGTCGCCCGGCTGGCCCACCGGTGCCCATGATACGTTGGCGCGCTCGCAGCGCTGCGCCACCTCATCCTGCGGCAGCGCCGCCAGCACCTCCTGCAAGGCCGGGATCAGCCAGGAGCGCTCACCGAGCCGCATGACATTGGTCGCGAGGCGCGGGTCGGCGGCCAGTTCCTGAAGGCCGAATTCCTCGACAAACCGGGTCCATTGCTGGTCGCTGGTGACACCGATGAAGAGCTGCCCGCCCCCGGCGGTGTTGAACACCTCATAGATCGCCCAGGCGCCGCGCCGCGCCGGCATCGGCCGCGCCTCAAGACCCGTCGCGGTCATCCCGGCCATGTGCGTGCTCATCAGGAACGCAGCGCTTTCGAACAGCGCGCTCGAAACCCGCTGGCCCTGGCCGGTCGCATCGCGCTCGCGCAACGCCGCCTGCACCGCGATAATGCCGAACATCGCCCCCATGATGTCGATGACCGAGGCACCGGCGCGCAATGGCTGACCGATCGGCCCGGTCATAAAGGCGAGGCCGGTCTGAAACTGCACGACCTCGTCGAGCGCCGGGCGATGCTCATAGGGGCCGGCGAGATAGCCCTTCAGCGCCAGATACACGAGGCGCGGGTTGAGCGGCGCCAGTTGCTCATAGCCACAGCCGAGCCGCTCCATCGTGCCGGGCCCGTAATTCTCCAGCACGACATCGGTGGTCGCGGCGAGGCGGTGAATTACCGCCCGCCCCTCCTCCCGCTTCAGATCGACCGCGAGGCTGCGCTTGTTGCGGTTGAACGCCGCGAAAAACCCGGCGCCAAAGCCGCCGAGCCCGCGCGTATGGTCGCCCTTCGGCGCCGGCTCGACCTTGATCACATCGGCGCCAAGCTCGGCCATGATCAGCCCGGCGGTCGGCCCCATCACCGTGTGGCTGAACTCCAGAACCTTGAGGCCCGCCAGCGGCAATGCCGACATCGACAGGCCGCGCTCAGGCTGCGCGGCGGCGGAAGGCGTCGAGGCTGCCGGCGTGGATCAATTCGCCCGGCAATTGGTGCCCGACGATATCTTCCGCCATACGTCCAACCTCGATCAGCGCGTCGAGATCGATGCCGGTATCGATGCCCATCTCCTCGCACAGCAAGACCAGTTCCTCGGTGCAGATATTGCCGGCAGCTTTCGGCTGGCCGGCAAACGGGCAGCCGCCGAGACCGCCAACCGTCGAATCGAACTGTGTCACGCCCATTTTCAGCGCGGCATGCGCGTTGGCAACCGCGAGGCCGCGCGTATCGTGCAGATGCAGCGCGATCGGGATTTCCGGCCAGCGCGCCCGCACCTCACCGATCACCCGTTCGATGCGCATCGGCGTCGCCCAGCCCATCGTGTCGGCGAGCGAGAAATACTTGATTTCGGCGCCGGTTTCCTCGGCGATCGCCAGCCCGTCTTCGAGCGTACTGACGACCTGCGCCGGCGCGATGTCGCCCTGATAGTTGCAGCCGAACGCCGCCATCACGCCGATGCGCGGCACCGGCACATCGTTTTCCAAGTGCAGCGCGGTCTGCTTCTTCATCGCCGCGACGTTTTCGGCGTGGCTGCGATGCAGGTTCTTTTGGGTGAACCCTTCCGACGCGGTCAGCGAGATCGAGCCGGTGATCGTCAGCTTGTTGCGGAATTTGAGCGCCCGGTTGAGGCCGTTGGCGTTGAACCATAACCCCGTGTAGTGGACGCCTTCCTTCGGCGTGAAGCCGGTCACGACATCTTCGGCATCGGCCCAGCCGGGGACGATTTTCGGACTGACAAACGAGCAGGCCTGGATATGGTGCAGCCCGGTTTCGGCGAGCGCCTCGATCAGCTTGATCTTGTCCTCGGTGCTGATCGGGCCGGGTTCGATCTGAAAGCCTTCGCGCGGGCCTTCCTCGTGAATTTCCACATGCTTTGGAAGATCGGTCATCGGTCGAGCCTTTCCCATCAGTCGCGCGCCGCAGCGGCACCCCGACGCATTATGCACGTCTCCCCGCGTCAGACGATTCTGAAGTCGTTGGGGTTGAGGGTGTCGAGGTTGATGCCGGGGAGGGTGATGGATTGGGAGGGGGAGAGGGTAATGAGGGTGCCGAGGGCGGTCTGGCGGGTTTCGGATTGCAGGGTGGCGAGGTCGGGGACGAGGGCGCTCGAGATGACGAGCGCGTCGCGGCTCGGGTCGAACCCGGTGATGGTGTCCGCTCCGAACCCGATATTGCCGAACACAAACTCGGTCGGGGTGTTGGGCGGCGCCGTCAGGATGGCGCTGCCGGGGCCCGCCGTCACCATCGTAAAGCCGCCCGCCGACCCGCTCGCCGCCAGCGTGCTCTGCAATCCCGTGCGCGACACGCCGCTCCCCGCCGCGCCCAGCTGGTCCTCCATCCCGGCCAGTTCCGCCGCGTCCGGAATCCGCCCGATGGTGCCGAGGAACAGCTGCGACAGGCTGTCATCCGCCGCCGGCGAATGCGCCACCGCGCTGCGCACCGCGTTGATGTCCGACCCGTTCGCCAGGGCCCCCATCGACGAGGTCAGCCCGAACCCGTCCACCCCGGTGCCGAGCACATCGAGGTAAATCTGGTTGATGTCGGCCTGCGCTTCCGGCGATTGCGCGATCAGCAATTGCACCGTCGCCAGGCTCGCCCCATCGATCAATTGCGCGGTGTAATTCGCCTGCCCCGCGGTGTCGCCCGGGCGGTCGAGGATTTGCTGGTACAGCTGGTTGAGGTCGCCCTGCGCCTCGCCCGACTGCGCCAGACCTTGCCGGATCACCGCCAGATCGACCCCCTGCGACAGCTGGCTCGTCCCGGTCGCCAGTTCGCCGCCTTGCGGGCCGCGCCCCAGCACCTCGCTGTAAATTTCGGTGATCTCGGCGGTGAAGATGTCGGCCTGCGGCGGCGGCGGCACCACCGGCACCGGCACGATATTGGCCTGCAACCCCGGCTCCTGCGCCGCCCCAAACGGCACCGCCGTGCCGTTGACCGGGATCGACCCCAGTTCCGACCCCAGACCCTGGCTGCCATCGACCGACGCCGCGGTCGCGTGGATCGGCAGAAAAGACGTGTCGCCGACATTGTAGCGATCCACCACGACGCTGCCGCCCGCCCGCGTCGTCACCCCGTCGGCGAACACCGTGTAGGTCCCCAATACCCGGCCCGAACTGTCGCTGACCGTCTTGGTGCCGGCCGTCAGCGTCCCGTCATCCGCCACCGTCCCGCTGTAGAACGCCGCGCCGTTGGCGTAGGTGTAGACAAACCCGTAGAGCGCGATCGTCCCGAACATCGCTTCCGAGGTCGCGCTGAACGGGTGCGCCTGACCGTCGGTCCCGAGCACCGCATCCGCCTCGCTGCCGAGACCCGCGGTGCCGTCCGGCTGGCCCGCCGCCGTCATCAGCGGCACGCCCGAGGCCTGCCCCGCCCCGCCATGCGTATAGTTCAGCACCGATACAGTGCCCACCGGCGCAGTCGTCAGCGTCTGCGCGTTGACGATCATGTACTGCCCGGACGCGGTCGCGCGCGTCTGCCCCACCTGGTAGCCAAACGCCCCGTTATCCGCCACCGTCCCGGTGTAGTAGTCGCGCCCGTCGGCATAGCTGAAGACAAAGCTGAAAAGGCTCGCCGCCCCCGCCGCGACCACCGACGCCGCCGCACTCCCCGCCCCGGTATTCCCCGCCGGGTCGAACACCGTGTACCCGAACGTCCCGGTCGTGCCGATCTTGCCCGACCCGCCGGGGATGAACTCCAGGCCCGTCAGCTGCGCCACGCTCAGGCTCTCGAACGGCGTCACCGGCGTCACCCCGTCCGCCAGCGTCACCGCGCCGTTCCCCGGCACCCCCGTCACCAGCACCGACAGCGAACTCGTCAGGTCGTTCGCATCGCTCGGCGCCCCGATCCCGAACGGCACCGCGCCGCTGCTCCACAGCACCGTCAGCGGCGCCGTCACCGCCGCCACCGGCGGCGTCAGGTCGAGACGCAGCGAGAACCCCGCAGAGGGGCCGCTGACATTCGCCGCCGGGTCGGTTTCCCGCGCCGTCAGCGTGTGCTGGCCTTCCGCCAGCGTACTCAGCTGCGAGGCCCACGACCCGTTGACCTCGACCGTCGCGCTGCCCACCGGCACCGTCCCGTCAAACACCGTCACCGTGTCGTTCGCCTCGCCCGACCCGAGCAGCAGCGGCGCCGCCACGTTGGTGATCCCGTCGCCCAACGCCCCGCTATCCGAACTCGCCTGCAAGCCGAGACCGCCCGGGGCCGGCGGCCCCGCCTCGACCAGACTGCCGCCCTGACCGTCATCGCCCAGCCGGAACACCGTTCCCGGCGTCACCCCGCCCTGCAACACCAGCGTATCGACCACCCCGCCGCCGCTGACCGTCAAAAACCCGCTCGCCGGGTCGAAACTCACCGTGCCGCCGGCTGGCGACACACCGCGCAGGTCGATCAGATCGCCGCGGTCAAACCCGACCAGCGGCCCCGCCGGCATCGCGTTGCTGTCAAGTTCCAGTTCGCCGCCGCGGCCGCTGAACGTGATCGCCCCGCCCGCCACGCCGCCCGCCTGCAAATCGACCAGTCCGCCGCCGCTGATGCCGCCGCCGCTGATGACCGGCACCAGCATTGTGCCGCCCGCCTGGACGATCTCCTGGCCGCCACTCGACACCACCGTGCCGCTCGCCACCCCGCCCGACGCCACAATCTGGCGGTCACCGGCGCTGACCACCGTGCCGCTCGCCACACCCGACACTGTCTGCACCGCCGCCGCGTCCAGCACCACCGCCTGGGTCACCCCGCCGGCTTCCACCACCTGGCTCGCCCCGCCCAGCAGCACCGTGCCGCTCGCCAGCCCGAACACCTCTTCGAGACCGGCCAGCGTCGCCGACACGTCGAGACCGCCAAACTCGACGATCTCGGTGCCGCCGCCCGCAACCGAGGTCGTGATCACCGCGCCGCCCGACAGCACGTCCAAGGTCCCGCCCGACAGCACCGTCACCCCGGTCAGCGTCACCCCGGCCGACACCACCAGCGTCTGGCCCGGACCGACAATCCCGAACACCGTCTCCTTCACATCGGTGCCGCCCTGCCCGTCATCCGATAGGGCAAACGCCACCCCGGCAAAATTCTGCGCCGGGTCAAGCTGCACCCCGGCCGTGGCACCCCCCGCCACCACGCTCAGCAGGTTGTTGGCGCCCAGCGCCGCGCTGCCGCCCGCCACAAACGGCAGAAACCGCAGGTCGATCACATCGCCCGCCTGCAAATTGCCGATCGCGCCCTGCAGCACCGACCCCGCCGCCTCCACCAGCACATCCTCGCCCGGCCCGAATTTGACCGCGATCCCGCCCGAACCGCTGATCGTCCCGGCATTGACGATTGTCGAGCCGCCCGCCGCCATCGCCACCGACACCCCGGTCGCCCCGGCAATCGTCCCGTAATTGCTGACAAACGCCGCCCCGCCATTGACCAGAACACCGTAACTGGCGCCCCTGATCACCGCCGGCCCGATCACCCCCGGCACGCCGCCGCTGACCCCGTTGGTCACCACGCCGTTGGTCACCACGCCGCCTGCCACCAGCGCCACCCCGACGCCGCCGGTGTTGGGGCCGGTGCCCGGCTGCACCGCGCTGATCACCCCGATATTGCCGACCACCCCACTCTCAAGCAGCAGTACCCCGAAACTCGCCGGACCGCCTTGCGTCCCGGTCGCCGTCACCGCGATCGTCCCGAGATTGATCACCGATGTCGGCGACCCTGCCGTCCCGCCAAACACCCCCACCCGGTAGGCCGTGATCAGCGCGTCGTTCAGCACCGAGCCGCCCGCCGCCAGACCCACCGCCGCCGCATTGTCGTTGGTGGCCGCGATCGACCCCTCGTTGATCACCGTCCCCAGACCGCCGGTGATGTAAACCCCGCGCTCCGGCCCGATGATCACCCCCTCATTCAGCACAAAACCGCCCGGCGACAGATACACCCCGCCGCTCGCCGTCCCCTGACCGACAATACTCCCGTAATTGGCGACCGTGCCGCCCCCCACCAGCGCCACCACATCGTACAGCGACCCCGTCATCGTCCCGTAATTGATCACCGTCCCGGCCGCCCCGGCATACGCCACGCCGTTATTGCCGCCGAGATACGCCGCCACCCGCGACGCGCTGACCAATGCCCCGGGCGACCCCGGCGCGCCGTTCACCAGCCTCCCGCCGCGCGCCAGATGCACCCCGACCCCGGTATCCTGCGAGGTGCTCGCAATCGTCCCGAAATTGACGACGCTCCCCGATGCCCCCTCGATCGCCACCCCGTTCTGCGTCCCGGTTACCAACGCGCTGGTTACCGGTGAGCCGGGCATCCCCGGCGCCCCGTTCACCACCGATCCACCCGCCGCCAGCCCGATCCCGGTGCTGTCAACCCCCTGCCCCAGCACCGTCCCGAAATTGATCACCGTCCACCCGATGACATTCTCCCCATAAACCGCCCGGTTGTACGAAGACCCCCCAATCATCACCAACGCACTCGACGTCAAAACCGCCGGCTGCTGCACCGCCGGATCGCTCAACACCAATCCGTTCGCATACGTCCCGGAAAAGATGTTGGACGGCAGCGGGGCTGCCTCGACCAGCGTGCCGCCGGACCCGTCATCGGAGGTGACAAAGACCGTGCGTGACGCAACGCCGGTCAGCGTCAGCTGGTCCGCCACACCGCCGGAGCCGGTGATCGTCAACGTCGTGCCGCTGAGCGCTGCCGACGCGCCCGGCGCCCAGGTCAAGGCCCGCAGATCGATCCCGTCGCCCGCTGCGACGCCCGCGATCGGGGTAGTCGGCATCGTCGCGGCGCCGATCAACAGCAGGCCGCCGCTGCCGGCGAAAGTGATGGTGCCCTGCGCGGTGCTGCCCGCCACCAGATCCAGCGTACCATCGGCGATCGTCGTGTCGATCGTCGTGCCACCGGCCTCGACGGTTTCGCCGCCGCCGACCTGCGTGCCACTGGCGTTGCCGCCGGCCTGTACGTCGAGGGAGCCGCCTGTTTCGAGCGTCGTGTTGCTGGCGCTGCCAAACAGAACGATCTGGCCGCCGCTGACGATCTCGCCAACCGCCGAACCGCCCGCGGACACTGTCATCGCGCCGGACACCAGCCCGGCCGAGGCCACCCCACCCGACGAGACGGTGAAGACACCACCACCGGCCGTGACACCGCCAACCTCAATACCACCGCTGAGGATTTCGGCGCCGCTGTTGCTGGTGTGCCCCGCCAGCCCGCCTGACAAAACGATCAGCGTGCCGCCGCTGAGCACGGTGGTCCCGTCCACCACTTCGCCGGACGAAACGATCAGCGTGGCGCCGGAGGAGACCACCTGGCCGGTGATCGGCGCCTGCGCGGTGAGGCCGAGCAGGATCGGTGTCTCACTGCCACCCTGGGCGTTGCGAATGACAATCTGCTGCAATGTCTGGCCGACGAATGCCGCGCCGAGGGTGAAAACCTGCTCGTCGATATTGTAGGTGCCGGTCGAGCCGGTATTGACATCGCCGCTGCCGCCGGCATCGGTCACACCGGTGACGGTGAACATGTTTTTGGTGGTGGTGCCGTTGATCGAGTTGGCGAACGGCCCCTGGAAGAAATCGCGCATGTCGGTGCCGTTGACCAGATTGAAGGTCTGGTCCGCGCCACCGGTGCCAATAAACTCGACCGTCGCCCCGAGCGCTCCCGCGGGCGGCGCATACGCATTGATCAGCGTATAGATTCGTGCCACCCCGGCGAGCGACAAATTGACCGTCAGCGTGCTGGCAATCTCGGAGTAGTTGTTGCCGCTGGAGTTGGTAACGACGCCAAACGGAACCGTCAGTCCCTGATTGCCGGTGACGACACCGCTCGGGAATTCCTTGATCAACCCGGTCTGGATGTCGTTGGTCTTGGTGAAATTGGTAATCAGCGTATAGCTCGGGTCGATCGGCGCGGCGACCGTGACCAGGGTTCCACCGGTCGCGTCACGCTCTTCACTAAAGGCGGCGCCCGCGCCGTAAACCGTCGAAACGTTGAGCTGGGCGACGATGGCGGTCTTCTGCGTCAGCGTCAGGACGCTGCCGTTGTAGCTGATGCCATTGGCGCTGATGCCGGTCAGGTCGATGCTGTCACCCGCGGCAAACCCGGCTATGCCCAGCGACGGCATCGTCGAGCCATCGATTTCAAGTTCGCCACTGTTGGCGAGGAACAGGATTTCACCGGTGCCGCCGACGCTCGAAGCGTTGCCAAGTTGCAGCAGCGCGGTGCTGCCGATCGCCACCGTGCCGCTGGCGTCGACCGTGCCGACGACACCCAGTGTCGCCGCGACGCCGAGCGCCACCGTGTCGCCGGCGACGATCGTGTTGGTGCCAACCAGCTGCCAATCAGCCGCGTTGTTGACGACAATGTTATTGAAGCCGGTGTAGCGCGACCCGATGCCGGCGATCGTGCCGGCGGAGAGGCCCGCCGCGAGCGCCAGCGTGTCGGCGGTGCCGGCCGCGGTGACCGCGCCGGCAAATACCGCGTTCGGTGCAACGGTCACAAGGCTGTTGCCGCCGATCGCGACGGCGGTGCCGCCGGCACCGCTGATCGTGCCGGCATTGGTGAGGGTGCTGCCGGCGGAGAGTGCGACCCCGATGCCGCCGGGCCCCGTCGCGGCAATCAGCCCGGAATTGATGATCGTGCCGGCGGTGCCGGCCATCCGGACACCTGTTGTCGCGCCGGCGATCGTCGCCGCGGCGCCGCTGTTGATGACCGTGCCACCGACATTCGAAAAGTAAACGCCGGCTTCATTACCGCGGATCAGACCACCCGAATTGTTGAGGACGTAGCCGCCGGCGCTGAACCCAACGGCGCCAACCCCGGGCGTCGCGGTGCCCAGGATCGCGATCGTGCCGGCATTGGTCAGGATGCTCGCGGTGCTGTGGAAATAGGCGCCGTGGTCGCGATAGGCCGTAATCAGCCCGGTCGTGCGATTGGTGACATTGCCGGTGCCGTACAGGTTGATCCCGGTGCCGCCGCCGATGACGGTGCCGGCATTGACCACCGTTTCGGCGCCGCCGGTAAGAAACACCGCGTTGTCGTATCCCGGCCGCGTATTCGCGATTGTTCCGTAATTGACCAGAAAGGTGGGCCCACCGCTGACCTCGACCCCCTTCGCATACCCGGAAATCGAACCCGCGGCGGAGCCGGTGCTGCCGTTGACGATTGTGCCACCGGCTGTCAGGCGAACGCCATCGCTGGTCGCCTGCGTCGCGCGGATCGTGCCGAGATTGGTGAAGTTCCAGGCGGTCGCGTTGGTGCCGTAAACCGCGTCGCCACTATAGGCCGCCGTATTATTTGCACCATATCCGGTCGAAGTGACCGTCACCGGGTTCTGGGCCGCCGGGTTGCTGAGCACGATGCCGCTTGTATAGGTCCCGGCATAAATGCCGGAATGCACCGTCTGGACTTCGGTGCCGTTTGACCCGTCATTCGCCAGCTGAAAGAAATCCGCCGCCAGGTTCTGGCTGGGGTCGAGGCTGATCGTGAAGGTTGAGCTGTTTTCGACCACTTTCAGGTTGTTGCCGCTGGCGAGCGTCACCGTACCGGCGCCGCTGAAACTCAGAAACGGCAGGTCGAAACTCACGCCCGGGTGCACATTCCCGATGGCGCCGACCAGGCTCGAATTCGTCCCGATGACAACGAGGTCATTGCCGGAACCGAGCCCGATCGCAATGCCGCTGGTGCCGACGATTGTCCCGGTATTGACGACTGTGTTGGCGCCGGTATCGGCAGCCCCGATGGTGACGCCGACCGACCCGGTCACGATGCCGGCATTGCTGACCGTCGCGGCGGCACTGGTGGTGCCGGCGAGTGAGACCGCACCCCGCAGCGCACGGATCACGCCACCGGCCTCGTTGGTGATCACACCCCCATTGCCGAGATACACGCCCACCCCACGCGTGCCGCTGACCGGGGCGTAGCTGAGGATGGTGCCGAAATTATCAATCGTGCCGGTGGTATTGGTCAGCGACACCCCGGTGCGCGCATCCGACAGGACCAGGCCGCGGTTGAGCACCGTGCCGCCGGACACCAGATTAATGGCGGAGCCATTGGTCCCGACGCTCTCGATCGTGCCGTAATTGAAGACAAAGCCAACCGCGCCTGGCGTCGGAATGCCGGAGGTGCCACCGATATAGACGGCACCATGCTGCACGCTGATCAGGGCCGACGTCACGCTGGTCGAGCCGTTGACCAGCAGGCCGCCGCCGTCGATGTTCACTCCGTTGCCGTTGTTCGGGTTGGTGATCGTCCCGAAGTTGATCGTCGTGCCGACCTGGTTCTTGATCTCGACGACGCCCGGATACCCGCCAGTGCCGCCCGAGGCCGGAGTACCGGGCCGGGCGCCGCTGAGCAGTCCATAATTCGTTACAGTGCCGCCGCCGCCGAGATAGATCGCCTCTCCGGTGGTGCCGCTCCCGATATGCGCGATAGTTCCGAAATTGACTAACGTAGTCGCACTGCCCTTTGTAGAGACAGCATTTCGCAGGGCGGTGATGAGCCCGTTCGTTTCGTTTGTGAGGACGCCACCCTGCGCGAAATAGACGCCGGAGCCAGATGTGGAACCTGTGCTTTGGATGGTCCCAAAATTGAGTACGCTCCCAATGCTGACCGCAGTTCCACTGGTGTTATTAAAATTTATCGGCGTAACCGCGCTGGCGATCGTTCCTCCTGCATTGTTGATGACAGTGCCGCCGTTACTAATGTAGATAGCGGTATTCGTACCTGAATTCTGTATCAAGCCGGCGTTGACAACGGTTGCCACCCCGCCTCGCGCTAGAATAGCGTTCCGTATTGCGGTGATAGATGCTGTGGCCTGGTTGGTCACCACGCCGCCGGCGCCGAGTAAAATGCCGGCTCCGCTGGCGGTGGCCGTACTAATTACCGTGCCAAAATTGTAGACTGCGCCGGCGCTGTTGCTAAACAGCACCGCATTTCCGCCGAGGATTAAGCCCCGATTGGTAATCGTGCCGCCGGCCAGCTCCTGAATCCCGTTACTGGTACCAGTGCTTTGTATCGTTCCATAATTGAACACAAAGCCAGCGCCGCCCGGTGTTACAGTGCCGGCAGTGGCGCCTATGATGACACCTTCAAACGAGCCGGTAATCAATGCGCTGCTTAAGCCGGTCCCACCGTTTACGAGCGTTCCGCCAGTATCCAGATTTAGCGCATTTCCGAGATTTGTGCTCGCGATTGTTCCGAAATTCAGAACTGTACCGGTATTGACGGGGCCGTGGATGATAATCGCGGCTGCATACGCTCCTCCACCCACCGTGGGCGGGCGGTTGCCGGCAATCAGGCCGTAGTTGGTGATCAAGCCGCCTTGCTTGAAATAGATCGCAATTCCGTTAGTGCCGGCAGTTACAGCACTGAAAATCGTCCCGAAATTGGTAACGGTACCCGCGCTGCCGGTTACGTAAATCCCGGTGTTACCTCCTTCGATTAGCGCTGACGTAGAGTGGCGCTGGCCGTTGGTGACAACGCCACCCGATCGCTGGCTGATGCCGAAACCGTTGCTGCCGAGGCCCTCGATCGTCCCGCTGTTCGAGACGGTGACCGACCCGTTCGCGCCGGACACACCGGCATCGTTAGCGCCGTAGGCGGCGTCGATCAGCCCGGTGTTGGAGACGACACCGCCCGAGGTGAAAAAGATGCCGGTGGCGTTGCCGCCGGTCGCACCGGCGAAGATCGTTCCGCCATTGTTGACCATACCCGGTACGGCGTTGAAGACGATGCCGGTGGCGTTGCCGCTGTGCGAAATCCCCGCGATCGTACCGTAATTGGTGACCGTGCCGCTTGCGGCGCCGGTACCGCTGATCTGGATGCCGAAGCCGGTGCCTTCGATCAACGCGCCGCCCACCCCGGCCGCACCATTCGCGATAAACCCGCCATCAAGCAGGTTGATCCCGAAGCCCTGGCTGCCGAGGCTCTCGAGCGTCCCGAAATTGCTGATCGTCCAGGCATAGCCGCCATTGCCGACCAGCGCGCCGGTAAAGGCGGCGGTGGAATTGACCGCGATCGTCCCGGTGCCGGTGACGGTTGTCGGGTTGTCGGTGATGGTGGCGAGGTTTTGTGTCGTCGTATACGAACTGCTGATGGTTCTTGCCATCCACCCCTACTCCCCCAAAACGTGCGCAACGACGGAACCGGACGCGCTGAGCATCGACATGTTCATCACGCGCTCCAGTTGCCGCCCCCGCCCGACCGCCGCGGAAACGTTGATGAGAATACCCCAGTCAGAGCCAAGGATATATGGCCGCCGAGGGCGGTTTGAAGCGTGCCGGTCGGTGCGGCCGACCGGGATGTTTTTGCTTCAGGGCTCGGCAAGAGATGATAATATTGTCTCGGTCGTGCTTATGAGCCTGCCCGGTGGCGATTTGGATAAAACGGAAGCGTCAACCCGCTGCTCTGTAGACGCAGCCCAATCATTCAGCTCCGACCGGCTAATCGCATTTACGCTCATTTCCCTGCGGCACGCCCGAAAGCCTGTAAACCGACCTGGCGCAGCACGCGCTCGAACTTATTTATTTAATTTCGCGATGTTTTTAATATAATTTTACTGAGTAGGCTGCATCGGTGCAACCAGCACCCAAAGGCGGGAACAGTCGCCGGAAACGCGCCCGGCATGAACCGCGCGGCTACTTCGCGGGAATCTGCGAGACGGCAATCAGCGTTTCAATCAGCGTCAGGAACTCTGAGATCGCGATCGGCTTAGCCATGTAGCCGTCGCATCCGCTCGCCTTGATATCCTGCTCATCGCCTTTGAGGGCATAAGCGGTGGTTGCGATGACCGGGATATCGCCGTGTCTTTTCATCGGCTTTCAGCTTCTGCGTGACCTCAAGGCCCGACATGCCAGGCAACTGGACATCCATGATGATCAGGTCGGGGTGCGTGCTGACCGGCCAGGGCCAAACCGCGCGGCCCGTCAAGCGCCTGCAGGACATCATAGCCTTGCGATTCCACCATCGCGCTGAACAGCTTCATGTTCAGCGGGTTATCTTCGACGATTAAAATTCGTTTACGGGCCCGCGGTGGCTGCGCGGCGTCATTTGAGATTTCCATCGGCTCGACCTTTGGTGCAGCGAACCTAGCCGAGCATATAGTAGGTTAACAAGGTTGTTGAAGGGTTAACTGGATCGGCACAGCCTACCCTTTCAGGTCTCGTATGCAACGATGGAGGTCAGCGGCGTCGTGAGCCGGGCTCTCCCTTCCAGGAAAAGCAGCTCGATGATGCAGGCAGCGGTCGGAACCACCCCGCCGCGCTGCTGCACCAGATCGATCGCGGCCTGCATCGTACCGCCGGTCGCGATCAGGTCGTCGATGACGATGATGCGCTGGCCGGGCGCAATCGCATCCTCCTGGATCTCGATCGTGTCGCTGCCGTATTCCAGGTCATAGGTGTAGCGAACTGTCTTGCCCGGCAATTTGCCCTGCTTGCGGACCATCGCGAAACCGCAGCCGAGTGCTAGGCGAGCGGCGCCGCCACCAGAAAGCCGCGCGATTCGATCCCGACCAGCAGATCGGGCCGGTGCGGCGTGATGCGCTCGGACAGCCGGTCGATCGTCGTCCGCCACGCCTGCGGGTGGGCCAGCAGTGTCGAGATGTCGTAAAACAGGATGCCCGGTTTCGGGAAATCGGGGATCGCGCGGATGTGCGATTTCAGGTCCATGTCAGCTCCGTCTCGGGCCGGCGTCGGCGGTTTGCTGTAGGCGTTGCGGGATAGCGGGTTTTCGCGTAGTTGGGAAGCGTCGAGCCACCGCAAACCCTTAGCAAGAATTGCCCTTCACGAAACATGGCGTCGCCCGCAAGTATTGATGCCGTCGAGGAAGCGGGCGCGCTGGTGTTGCGCCCGTCGGGCGGCTGGCTGGTCGACCGCGGCTCCCGATCTCGACCGCAGGTTGCATGCGCTGAAGCTGCCCTCGGACAAGCGGGTGGTGTTCGACCTGACCGAGGTCGATCGCCTCGATACCGCCGGCGCCTGGCTGCTGCTGCGCACCGAACATGCCCTGACCGCGCGCGGCAACGACGTCGCGATGGAGCAACGTGCGGCCGAGCTTTGAGCCCCTGATCGCGCAAATCCGCGCGCGCGGCGCCGCCGAGCCGGTGCCGCACCCGATCCCGCGCGCACCACACGCTCAGCGGATTTGTCGAGCGCATCGGCGAGATCACGGTGCGCATCTCACATCGCAGGTATCTGATCATCGGGTTTGCCGGCCTCGTGATCGATCACGGTGGCGCGGCTGATCCGGCGTCCGCGCCGGCTGCGGGCGGTCGCCGACGCTGCGTGCAGATGGAGGTAACCGGGCTCAACGCGATGCCGATCGTCGGGCTGCTGTCGTTTCTGATCGGCGTCGTCTTTGCCTATCAGGGCGCCGACCAGCTGCGCCGGTTCGGCGCCGAGATCTATACGGTCAACCTGCTCGGCATCGCGATCCTGCGCGAACTCGGCGTGCTGATGACCGCGATCATCATCGCCGGCCGGTCGGGCAGCGCCTTTACCGCCCAGATCGGCACGATGCAGGTCAACCAGGAGATCGACGCGATGCGCACGCTCGGTCTCGACCCGACCGAGGTGCTGGTGTTGCCGCGGCTGTTCGGCCTGATGATCACGCTGCCGCTGCTGGTGTTCTACGCCGATGCAATGGGTCTGCTCGGCGGCTGCCTGATGACCTGGGCGACGCTCGGCATCTCGATCCCGCGGTTTCTCGCTGCAATTGCGCAGCGCGATCACCGAGTGGACGATGTGGGTCGGCGTCATCAAGGCGCCGTTCTTTGCGCGATCATCGCGATGGTCGGGTGCTACGAGGGCTTCAACGTCGCCGGCAGCGCCGACAGCGTCGGCCGCCTGACGACCCAATCGGTGGTCGAATCGATCTTTCTGGTGATCGTCGCCGACGCCGCGTTTTCGATCCTTTTCTCGCTGCTGGGCATCTGACGCGTGTCCGACCGAGGCGCACAGCCCGACGACGACATCGTCATCCGGGTGCGCGGGCTGGTGAACCGGTTCGGCGCGCAGACCGATCCATGACGGGCTCGACCTCGATGTTCGGCGCGGCGAGGTGATGGGCGTCGTCGGCGGCTCGGGCACCGGCAAATCGGTGCTGCTGCGCACGATCGTCGGGCTGAACCGGCCGGCCGGCGGGCAGATCGAGGTGCTCGGCCACGACGTGCTGCATTTCAGCGACGCCGAGGCGCACGCGCTCGAGCAGCGCTGGGGCGTGCTGTTCCAGGACGGCGCGCTGTTCAGCTCGCTGACCGTCGCGCAGAACATCGAGGTGCCGATCCGCGAGCACATTCCGCATGCCCGAATCGCTGATGGACGAGATCGCCGCCTGCAAGATCGCGCTGGTCGGACTGGCGGTCGAGACGCGCCGACAAATTCCCGTCGCAGCTGTCGGGCGGCATGCGCAAGCGCGCCGGCCTCGCCCGCGCGCTGGCGCTCGACCCCGAGATCCTGTTCCTCGACGAGCCGACCGCCGGGCTCGACCCGATCGGCGCGGCCGATTTCGACCAGCTGATCCGCGACCTGAAGACCAGCCTCGGGCTGACCGTGTTCATCGTGACGCACGATCTCGACACGCTGTTCGCGATCTGCGACCGCGTCGCGGTGCTGGTCGACAACAAGATCCGCGTCGGCACGCTGGAAGCAGCATCTGAGGGACAACCACCCCTGGATCCGCGCCTATTTCCACGGTCCGCGCGGTCGGGCGGCCCACCCCGCCGCAGCCCAATAGGCAAGTCCCCCATGGAAACACGCGCCCACTACGTCGCCGTCGGCGCCTTTGTGCTGACCATGGTCGTGCTGGCGTTCGCCGCGGTGCTGTGGCTGGCACGCGGCGCAACTGAATACGCAATACGCGCTGTACGACATCTTTTTCACCGGCCCGGTCAGCGGCCTCAACAACGGCGCGCCGGTCGAGTACAACGGCGTCCCGGTCGGCCGGTCAGCGACGGTCCGGATCGACCCGACCAATGTCGAGCGGATCCGGGTCACCGTCGAGATCGACCCGACCGTCGCGATCAAGGAAGACGCCGCCGCCAGCGTTGAGACCAACATTCTCAGCGGCGTTTCGTTCATCCAGATCGTCGGCGGCACGCAGGACGCGCCGTTGCTGGTGCCAAAGCCCGGGCAGCGTTATGCGGTCATCCGCTCGCACCGCTCGCGCCTCGCCAGCCTGACCGCGCGCGCGCCGCAGGTGATCGAAAAGATCAGCGACACGGTCGACCGGCTGAACGACATGCTCGACGACAAAAACCGCCGCGCGGTGGCCGAGAGCCTGGAAAATATCCGCGTGCTTGACCGGGCACCTCGCCGATCACAGCAAGGATTTCGGCGAGCTGGTGAGCAGCGCGACCACCGCCGCGCACTCCCTCGGCACATTGCTCGACAATGTCGACCACAGCTATTCCGGCCCCGACGGGCTCGGCAACAAGCTGTCTGTCGACGCTCGGCGATTTCAGCCGCACCGCCAAGGGCCTGCAAGACACCAATCGCATCCTGCAAGGCGAATTGCAGGACATACGGCCGGGCCTGCGCAATTTCAGCCGAGCAGACGCTGAGCGATGTCGGCACGCTGGTCGGGCAGACACGGCAGCTCGTCACCGGCCTCAACCGGCTGACCACGCAGATCGAACGCGACCCGAGCCAGGTGCTGTTCGGCGACCGCCGCGAAGGATACCGCCCGAAATGACCGCTCGCCCGCGCTTTCGCCATGCCGTCGCTGTTGTCGCCTTGTTCCCGCTGCTCGCGGCGTGCGGCGGCATCCTGTCGAAGCCGCCGCAACGCGATGTCTACCGTTCGGCGCCGGTTTTCGCGTTCTCCGGTCCGCTGCGCCATGTCGCGGCGCAACTGGTCGTCGCGACGCCGACCGCCAATGGCGGGCTCGACACCGAGCGCATCGCGCTGAGCCGCGCCGCCGGTCTCGCTCGACTATTTCGCCGATGCCGAATGGACCGACCGCACGCCGTCTATTGGTGCAGGCGGCGTTGGTCGATGGCTTCGAAAAGAGCGGCGCCCTTCCGGCAGTCGCCAGCGACGCTTCCGGCGTGCATGCCGATTTGGTGCTGAACACCGAGATCCGCGATTTCGAGGCGGTCTACGATTCGCCGAACGCCGCACCGCACATCAAGGTGACACTCGACGTGCAGCTGATTCGCATGCCGGAGCGCCGCATCGTGGCCCGCACGGTGATTACCCGCGATGCCGCGGCGGCGTCGAATGCCGTGCCGGACGTGGTCAAAGGCTTTGACACGGCGCTCGGCGGTGCGGCGCAGGACCTCGTCACCTGGGTCGCGACCAATCCCGCCTTGTCGGCGAAACGCCGATAGGCAATAAATCGGACACGTTTCGTTCGCGGTAGAACCGATCGTTCACGATGAGCGGGACGCTGGGTCGTCCACGATAAACCGGCGGGGTCGAGTGGGTTGGCGAGAGCGCGACGCCGAGGCGGTCGCAACCATAACCGAATGTCGCGAAACGCTTGCCGCCACCGGCCGCACGGTCATCGGCGAGGCGACCGGCAAGACCGACGGCGATATCGCCGATTGGCGGCATTACCCCGCCGATGAGGTCTACGACGCCACGAGCCACACGCAGTATTTCTACCATCGCCATCCTGAGACCACGCCCGGTCCCGAGCATGGCCATTTCCATCTGTTCCTGCGCGGCGAGGGCATGCCGCCCGGGGTCGCGCCGCTGGTCTTGCCCGAGATCGCGGTCGCCAACGCGCCGGTGCCGCGGCAATCGGCGCCGCTGAAGCGCGGCAGCCGCGACGAGGTCTGCCATCTTATCGCGATAGCCGTCGATCGGCGGGGCGAGCCGGTTCGCTTGTTCACCACGAACCGCTGGGTCACCGGCGAGACGTGGTACCGCGCCGACGACGTGATCCGCATGCTCGACCACTTCCAGGTCGGAGGGGAACAGCCCTCCGCCTTGCTCAACCGCTGGATCGGCGCCCTCGTCCGCCTGTTCCAGGCGGAAATCGCGGTGCTGCTGCAGCAGCGCGACCGAACGATCGCCGAGGCCCGCTGGCGCTCGCGCCGTAAGGATGCGTTCGAGAACCCGGCCCTCGAAATCACCTCGCAGATCGGCATCGACCTCGACACCCGGCTCGACGCCATCGCCCGGCGCGCCGCGACCCGCAACCCTGCCCTGCGCCGTGCGCCGCTCCCGTTGCGCCAGTCCGACGGCTGGGGAGTGTAAACAGGTGATCCCGGCCCGCGAAGCGGGACCGCAGCTTCCATAGGCGACAGCCGGCCGTTGCAGTCGATCTGGAACTTCATCACCGATTTTGGCGACACCGCGATCACGGTGCCGCTGGCGCTCGTCATGGGCGGGTTCCTGCTGGCTTCGCGGCAGCCGTTCCTGGCGCTCGGCTGGGCGGCGGCGATCATCTTCTGCGCCGGTGCGATCGGGGCATCGAAGATCATGTTTGCCGCCTGCGGCTACCCGCTGGGCACCAGCCTCTCCAGCCCCAGCGGGCACACCGCGATGAGCGTCGCGGTGTATGGCGGTTACGCCGCCGTCGTCGGCAGCACGCTCAGACCGCTGCCGCGCCGGGCCCTGATCGGCGGCGCGGTCATCGTGACGCTGACGATCGCCGTGTCACGCGCGATCCTGCATTTCCACAGCCCGCTTGAAGTCGTCATCGGTCTCGGTGTCGGGCTCGCGACGCTGGTGCTGCTCGTCGTACTGCTCGGGCGGTATTGCCCAACCGAGCCGCTGCCGCTGATCCGCCTCGCCGCCGCGGTTCTGTTCGTGGCGCTGGTATTCCACGGCGAGCGCTGGCCCGCGGAGCATGCGATCCACCGCCTGGCCGGCCTCCTCGCCTTCCTGCGCCCCTGGTGCAGTTGACGCCCCTGGCGCAGTTCACGTTTGAGCGGACCGCTGCCTTGGTGTTGAATGCGCGGGCGGGGGTGTGCGAGGCTTCCGCCGACGACAGATGAGGTTGTAATGGCCGCCGACCACGATCATCCGCCCGGGGACCCACACGGGCATTCGCACGACCACGACCACGGATCGGAGCTGTCCGACCTGCAATTGCGGGTGCGGGCGCTCGAAACGATTCTGACCGAGAAGGGCTATGTCGATCCGGCGGCGCTCGACCAGATCATCGAGGCGTCGGAAACCCAGATCGGCCCACATAACGGCGCCCGGATCGTGGCGCGCGCCTGGACCGATCCCGACTTCAAGGCGCGTCTGCTCGATGATGCCACTGAAGCGGCCAATTCGCTCGGCTTTATCAGCCCGGTCGGGAGCCACCTGATCGCGCTCGAGAACACGCCGCAGACGCATCACATGGTCGTCTGCACCCTGTGTTCCTGCTACCCCTGGGAGGTGCTCGGCCTGCCGCCGGTCTGGTACAAATCGGCGCCGTACCGGTCGCGCGCGGTGAGCGACCCGAAGGGCGTGCTCGCCGATTTCGGCGTAAAGCTGCCGCCCGACAGCGAAATCCGCATCTGGGACTCGACGGCGGAAACCCGATTCATGGTGCTGCCGATGCGCCCCGCCGGTACCGATGGCATGAACGAGGAAGACCTCGCGAGGCTCGTCACCCGAGACAGCATGGTCGGCACCGGACTGGCCAAGACGCCATGAGCAACACCCTCCACGATATGGGCGGAATGCACGGTTACGGCCCCGTCGAGGCGGAGCTAGACGAACCGGTGTTTCACGAGCCCTGGGAAAGCCGCGTGATGGCGATGCAGCGGGCGATGGGCTTTACCAGATTGTGGACGATCGACGGTGGCCGCGCCTCGCTCGAAACCCTGCCGCCGCTGGCCTATCTTGCCGCCAGCTATTACCAGCGCTGGTTTCTCGGCCTCGAACGCCGCGTCGTGACGCACGGTCTGGTCGGCGCCGATGAACTCGCCGCCGGCCATTCGCTGCGCCCCGGCCGCCAGCTCAACCGCAAGCTGCTGCCAGCCGATGTGCCCGGCGCGATGCGGCGCGGCACTTTCGAGCGCCCTGCCCCGGCCCCGGCTCGCTTCAAGGAAGGCGACAGCGTGCGCGCCCGCAATATCAACCCGACGACACACACCCGTCTGCCGCGCTATGCCCGCGGCAAGCAGGGCGTCGTCGAGGCGATCCGCGGCTGCCATGTCTATCCCGATACCGCCGCGATCGGTGCCGGCGACGACCCGCAATGGCTGTACACCATCGTGTTCACCGCCCGCGAATTGTGGGGCGACGCAGCCGACCGGGCCGTCAAGGTGTCGATCGAGGCCTTCGAACCCTATCTCGACCCGGCATGAGCGACCTCCTTGCCGGCCTGACAGCGGCGGTGCCCGGCCTGCCACGCGATGAAGGCGGCCCGGTATTTCACGAACCCTGGGAAGCGCAAGCCTTTGCGATGGCCATCGCGCTGCACCGCAAGGGCCTCTTCACCTGGCCGGAATGGGCCGCAACGCTCGGCGACGAAATCAAGCGCGCGCAGGCCGCCGGCGATCCCGACACCGGTGCCACCTACTACCATCATTGGCTCGCCGCCCTCGAACGTCTGGTCACCGAGAAGGGCATCGCCGACCCCGCTCAGCAGCGCCGCTACTACGATGCGTGGGACCACGCCGCCGACCGCACCCCGCACGGCACCCCGATTGAGCTGCGCCCGGACGATTTCGCATAGGCCTTATAGGGTCTCGCGCCGCCGCCCGATCGCACCCATCCGCGACAACCACCATACAGGTGATCAACAGGGCGAAACGCGCCGGGGGTGGGAGTTGCAAATAGGACCGCCGCCCCGGCTTTGCCGAGACGGCGGCCTTGCGCGACGCCTATAGCACCAGTTCGGTGCGTGGGTCGATCAGGTGCATATGGTTCAGGTCGGCGACCAGCGGCATGGCTTCGCCGGCTTTGCCGGCGGCATCGGGGTTGACGCGGCCGCAGATTTCGACGCCGCCGATCGATGAAATACACCATCGTCTCCATGCCCATCGGCTCGACGACATCGAGCTGCACGTCGAATGCAGCGCGGCCGGGCGGCAGCTCGCCACGATTTTCGATGATGTCCTCGGGGCGCAGGCCGAAGATCAGGTCCTTGCCGACATGAGCGGCATAGCGGGCCGACCGCGTCCGCCGGGACCGGGAAGCTCAGCGTGTCGGACAGATTGCACCTTCAGTGCCGCCATTGCTGCCGACAAGGCGGCAGGGCAGAAAGTTCATCGCCGGCGAGCCGATGAATCCGGCGACAAACCGCGTCTTCGGCGTATGGTACACCTCATGCGGCGTGCCGATCTGCTCGATGCGGCCGCCGTTCATCACGACGACGCGGTCGGCCAGCGTCATCGCCTCGACCTGGTCGTGCGTGACGTAGACGGTCGTGGTCGTGACCTTCTGATGCACCTTTTTGATCTCGGTGCGCATCTGCACGCGCAGTTTGGCGTCGAGGTTCGACAGCGGTTCGTCGAACAGGAACACCTTGGGGTTGCGCACGATCGCGCGGCCCATCGCGACGCGCTGCCGCTGGCCGCCCGAAAGCTGTTTCGGCTGGCGGTCCGAGCAGGTCGGTGATGTCGAGGATGCGGGCGGCGACTCTCGACCCGCTCCTTGATCTCGGGCTTCGGGAACTTCCGCAGCCGCAGGCCGAACGACATGTTCTCGAACACGGTCATGTGCGGGTACAGCGCGTAGTTCTGGAACACCATCGCGATGTCCCGGTCCTTTGGCGGCACGTCGTTGACCAGCTGGTCGCCGATATAGATTTCGCCCGAGGTCGCTTCTTCGAGGCCGGCGATCATCCGCAGCGTCGTGCTTTTGCCGCAGCCCGAGGGGCCGACGAGCACGATGAACTCGCGATCGGCGATATCGAGATCGATACCCTGGACTGCGGGCGTCTTGTCGAACGTCTTGACGATCTTGCGCAGAGCGACTTGCGCCATGTGTTTCCTACCCCTTGGTCGCCCCGGCAGTCAGGCCGGCAATGTAATAATCCATCAGGAACGCATAGATGATCAGCGGCGGCGCGGCGCCCAGCAGCGCCCCCGTCATGATCTGCCCCCAGTTATACACATCGCCCTTGATCAGCGTGGTCACGATGCCGACCGGCAACACCAGCTGATCTTCGGAGGTCGTGAAGGCGAGCGGGTAAAGGAAATTCGCCCAGGACACGGTAAAGGCGAAGATCGTCGCCGCGATGATGCCGGGCAACGCCACCGGGATGAACATCCGCGTCAAGATCTGCGAAGTAGCTGGCGCCGTCGATCAGCGCCGCCTCGTCCAGCTCCTTCGGGATGCTGGAGAAATAGCCGATCATGATCCAGGTGCAGAACGGCACGGTCAGCGTCGGATAGAGGAAGATCAGCACCCACCAGTGGTTGATCAGCTCGATCCCGGTCTTGTCGTGGATCCACGGCGAAGATCTTGAACAGCGGGATGAACAGCAGCGTGTCGGGGATCAGGTAGGTCAGGAACACGCCGGTCGCCAGCGTCGCCGATCCCCAGAACTCCATCCGCGCCAGCGAAAACGCCGCCAGGACGCTGACACCATCGACAGCGAGACGACGCAGGATCGAGACCACCGCCGAGTTCTTGAAGAACGTCAGGAACGACTTGCTGGTCAGCAGGTTGATGTAGTTTTCAAGGGTCGGGTGATAGACCCACCACGGGATTGGTCACCGCCCCGATCTCCGCGCTCGACTTCAGCGACGTGATCAGCATGTAGACCGGCGGCATCAGAAAGAAGATGACGAACAGCACCAGGAAGAAATACGACCAGTAAAGCGCGCGCTTGTGGCCGCGCGCGATGCTGCCGTAACGCGACCGCGCCGGCTGGCGCTTCCGCCGGCCTGTGCAGTTGCGGTGGTCATGCTCTAGGCCTCGTTGCCGCGCTTGCGGACGTTGCGCAGGATAAAGATGGCGGCGACCGCCAGGATCGGGAACATGAACAGCGATACCGCCGCGCCGAGCGGAAAGTCGTTGCCCCAGATGCCGAGCGAGAATGCCCATGTCGCAAAGACATGCGTCTGATCAACCGGGCCGCCATTGGTCAGGATCTTGACGATGTCGAAATTGGCGAAGGTCACGATCAGCGAGAACAGTGCCGTGATCTGGATGATGTTGCGCATCATCGGAAGGTTCACGTACCAGATCTTCTGCAGCCAGTTGGCGCCGTCGATCGCCGCGGCCTCATGCAATTGCTCGGGCACCGATTTCAGCGCCGCCAGGTACATGATCATAAAGAACGGCGAGCCGACCCAGACATTGACCAGGATGACCGCGAACCGCGCCCAATAGGGGCTGCCGAGCCACGGAACCTGCGGAATGCCGAGATGCGCCAGGACCCAGTTGAACGCGCTGTAAGACGGGTCGAACAGCCACAGCCAGGCGAGCGTGCTCATCGCCGGCGGGATGACCCACGGAATAAGCAGCATGCCGCGCCATTTGCGCTGGCCCTTTCAGGGAATGTTGTGGACAAAATGCGCGACGATAAAGCCGATCACCGCCTTGAAGATGCACCGCGGTTACGGCGAACAGGACCGATTGCTCGACGACCATCCAGAAGGTGCTGCGCTTGAACAGGAACAGGAAATTGTCGATGCCGACGAACTATGGTCATCGACTTGTTCATCGTCGCAAGGTGCATCGCGTAGAGGCGCCGGATAGACCACCAGAGAGGCGATGATCGCGATCAGCGGCAGCGCGAACAGGAAGGCGATTGTTGATTTTCGGCGCAGGATCGAGCGGCCGCCCGATCCGCGGCCTGCCGCTCTGACGCGTACGTCGCGGGCAACGGCATCGGCCATTAAGCGTCTCCTCTCGCTCACGCTCCACCGCCGGTCTCGCGGCGGGCGCGTTCGCCGTCTACCCGGGTTCGGGAAGTGTTGCGTGCAATCTACCTCAGCTATGACAAAATCGCTCGCCTATTTTGGATAGGTCGTGCACATGGGAATCAAGGCGCGCCGCCCTCGGTGCCCGGTCCCGGCTGGCCTGATATCCGCGTCGCCGGCCGGCGGGGTCGGGCCGAGGTCATCGTTCGGTGAGCTTCAGTTCGATGCGGCGGTTTCGGCGAAACGCATCCTCGCCGTCGCTGGTATCGAGCGGCTGGTTGTCGGCAAACCCGGCGGCGACGAGCCGGTTGGCCGGAACACCTTGCGCGATCGGCATAGCGCACGACCGAAATCGCGCGCGCCGCCGACAATTCCCAGTTCGATGGAAATTGCGGCGATTGCTGATCGGCCGCCGGTCGGTATGGCCATCGACCCGCAACACCCAGTTCAGATTCGTCCGGGATCTTCGCCGCGATATCCTTCAAGCGCGGTGATCACCGGATCGAGCTGCTTCTTGGCGGCGTCGTCGAGATCGGCGCTGCCCTGGGTGAACAGCACCTCCGACTGGAACACGAAGCGGTCGCCGACAATGCGGATGTCCGGCCGGTCGCCGATGATCTCCCGCAATCGGCCGAAAAACTCGGAGCGGAACCGCGCCAGTTCCTGCACCTTGGTGGCGAGCGCGAGGTTGAGGCGCTTGCCGAGGTCGGCGATCTGCGTCCCCTGGTCCTTGACCTTGGCTTCCGACACATCGAGCGCAGCGGCGATCTGCGCCAGTTGCTGGCGCAATGCCGCGACCGACGCGGTCAGCGCCTCGACCTGGGCGCGCGCCGCGGCGCTGACCTGCTGCTCGGCGGTCAGCGCCTTTTCGGCCTTTTCGGCGCGGTCGCGCAGCGCGCCGAGCTGGGCATTGGCGTCGCTCAGCTGGCTGGTCGCCTGGCTGGCGCGCGCCGCCTGCTGCTGTGCCTTTGCCGTGAGGTCGGCGATCTGGCTCGACAGCGCGTCGCGCTCGCTGGTGGCGCTTTTGACCTGGGCCGACAGATTTGTCGTGCTGGCCCGCAAATCCTCGTTGGCGCTGCGCTCGGGGCGAGCAGGTCGCTGAGCTGGCTGACCTGCTGCTGCAATTCCTTCAACGCCTTGTCGCGTCCGGACAGCGCGTCGGACAGGAAGAATTGGCCCGGCGGTGAACACCAGCAGGATAAAGATGATCACCATCAACAGCTGCGCCAGGGCGTCGACAAAGCCCGGCCAGATATCGATGCTGGAACGCCGCGACCGGCGGCTGGCTAGCGCGCATCGGGTCTAGCGGCCGCCTTCGTCGGCGAGCGCCGCGATGGTGCGCGCCAACAGCCGGATTTCGCCGCGCAGCTCCTGCACGCTCTGGGCCCGGCCCTCGGAGACGTCCTCGGTCAGCCGCGCCAGATAGGCCTCGATGTTGCGCATGTGGGTGCGCAGCACATCGTCCTGGCCGAGCGAGTTCTCGGCGATCGCGGCGAGCCGGCGTCAGCGACGGCTTCAGTTCCATCTGGTTTTCGGCAAGCCGCACCATCAGCAACTGGCCCGGCCTGCATGTTTTCGCCGACGACGCCGAGCCGGTCGGTGAGCGCCGACAACGAGGTGTTGGTGCTGATCCGGCTTTCCTCGCTGCGCGCCACGATGCGCTGCAGGTTTTCCAGGCTGTCGGCGGTCTGCTCGAGCAGCGCGTGCAGATAGGCCGGCACCGAGCCGTCGCCGCCATCGCCGAACGGCCCGGACGACAGCCGCGTATAGGTCGACAGCCACTCTTCGAGGTCGTTGTAGAAGCGGTTTTGCGCCTGCCCGGCCTGGAGGTCGAGAAACCCGAGCACGAGGCTGCCGGCGAGGCCGAACAGCGACGCACTGAACGCCGTCGCCATGCCGTGCAGCGGCGTCTCCAGGCCGTTTTTCAGATCGGCGAAGGCGCGCGGCGAGATCGCCGCCGCCGATCGTCAGCGTGCCGATCACGCCGCCGACCGAGCGCACCGTCTCCAGCAGGCCGTAAAACGTGCCCAGCAGGCCGAGAAACACCAGCGACGCCGATCAGGTAGCGCGAGGTCTCGCGGGTTTCGTCGAGCCGGGCGGCGATGCCGTCGAGCAGGGTGCGCAGCGAGGTCGCCGACAGGCGTGACGCGGCCGCTCTGACGGCCGCCGAGCATGCGCGCCATCGGCGCCAACAGGCGCGGCGTGCGGCCGGGCGGCGCGGTCAGGTCGCGATTGGCGAGGCGTTCGCGGAAATTGTCGATCCACACGGTTCGCCGGCTCGAGCAGTACGACCTGGCGGAAGATGTAGACGATGCCGGCCAGCAGAATGCCGACGATCACGCCGTTGACCGCCGGGTTGCCCATAAAAGCCGCCAGCAACGGCTGCCCGAGCGCGAGCGCCAGCGCCGCGACGAGAATGACAAACCCGCCCATCCGCAGCAGAAAGCGGTGCGGCAGGCTGACACCGTGCCGTTCGGCCGGAATTTCGAGAATCTCGCGTTCAGCCATTACGGGTCCGATGGCGGCGGCTTGCCGGCCGGCATTGTTGAACCGGTCGGCGTTGAACCGGTCGGCGTTGAACCGGTCGGCGTTGAACCGGTCGACACCGCACCCGGCTGCGCGGCGACGGCTGCCGATGGTGGCTCTCCTGCCGATGGCCCTGGCGCCGCTGGCGGGATCAGGTCGGTGCGCATCGGCAGGGGGCCGCGGGGTTCGGGCGGCTGTCCAAGCGCCGCGGCTGACGCTTCCGCGGCATTGGCCGGCTCCGCCGCGACCGGAGCCGAATCGGCAGGCGCGGAGGATGCCGGCGGTGTGTTGGTAACGGTGGTCGCAGGCCGGCGGGTCGCGGCTGGCGCCTCGTTAAGCTGCGTCAGTTTCAGCGACGCGGACACCAGGCGGGTCGGCAGCAAATCGCCAAAGCCGCCTTGCCGCACGACGAAAATGCCGGCGGTGAGCGCCAATGCCGCGATGGCGACGCTCCACAGCCCGGCGCGCGGCATCGCCCAGCCGAAGCGCGGCTGTCGAGCGGGCGCGGTTGTCGTCGCAGGCTTCATGTCAAGGCACGGTCTTCACGCGCCCGGCTTTACGCAACCCGGCGGACCGGCGGCGTCGATACTGGGCAAGATGAGGCAGGGTAGCCGATGGTCCCGGCAGGCGACATCGAAAATTGCCCGACCCGCCAAGCCGGTTCCCGGCGTTATGTCGCGGCGGCCGCGCTGCGCGCCGGCTCGCGGCTCCCGGCACCGTCGCGGATCAGCGCCGCCAGCGGCAGGTGCAGATGGTTGTTGGCGGCCAGGATATCGCCGGATGTCAGCATCGTCTGGCCGCCCGCGAGATCACTGATAAAACCGCCGGCCTCGCGCACCAGCAGCATGCCGGCGGCGATGTCCCACGGCGACAGATTGTATTCCCAGAAACCGTCATAGCGCCCCGCCGCGACATAGGCGAGGTCGAGCGCGGCGGCACCCATCCGGCGCACCCCGCTGGTCGCCGCCATGACCCGCGCCAATGCCGGCAGATAGGCGGCGTGGTCGCCGCGGCCACGGAACGGCATGCCGGTGCCGATGACCGCATCGCCAAGCTGGCGCCGCGCCGACACGCGCAGCCGCCGGTCGTTGAGATAGGCGCCGATGCCCTTCTCGGCCCAGAACATCTCGTCGCGGGTCGGCTCGTAGATCACCCCGGCAACGATCTCGCCGTCGCGTTCGAGGCCGATCGAGATCGCGAAATGCGGGATGCCGTGCAGGAAATTGGTGGTGCCGTCGAGCGGATCGACGATCCAGCGGTGATGCGTGTCGGTGCCTTCGGTGGCGCCGCCTTCCTCGAACAGCGCGCCGTAATGCGGCCGGGCGCGGTGCAGTTCGTTGCGCAGCGTCTTCTCCGCGCGCAAGATCGGCGGTCGAGACGAAATCGCCCGGTCCCTTGACCGAGACCTGCAATTGCTCGACCTCGCCGAAATCGCGGTTGAGCCCGCGCGCCGCCTTCAGCGCCGCGTTGGCCATGACATTGATGACCGGCGAGCGTACCGCCACGCGTGTCAGCGCTATCCCCTGCCGGCCGGGCATCAATCCTTGGCCCGCTCGACATAGCTGCCGTCGGCGGTGTTGACGACGATGCGGGTGCCGGCCTCGATATGCGGCGGGATCAGCACGCGGCGGCCGTTTTCCAGCTTGCCCGGCTTGTACGACGACGAGGCCGTCTGGCCGCGCACCACCGGGTCGGCCTCGACCACGGTCATCACGACGCTCGGCGGGGTTTCGACCGACAATGGCAGGCCTTCATACACCATGACCTTGCACACCATGCCGTCCTGCAGGAAGTCGGCCGGGTCGCCGATCAGGTCGCGCTCGACACTGACCTGCTCGAACGAGTCGTTATCCATGAAGGTGGCCTGACCGTCCTCCATATAGAGGAACTGCATTTCCTTTTCGTCGAGGCGCACACGCTCGACCGCTTCCTGCGTGCGGAACCGCTCGGTCGCTTTGTTGCCGCTGCGCAGATCGCGTATTTCGACGACGGTGAAGGCGCCGCCCTTGCCGGGCTGCACGATGTCGCGCTTGAGGACGATCCACAATTTGTTCTGATGCTCCAGGACATTGCCCGGCTTCAGATCGATGGCGTTGATTTTCATGGCGGCGAGGCTCGTGAGCAGGAGAATGGGGATTTGTCGGGGTTCCTACCAGCTTGGAAACACCGCGCAAAGCGGAATGCGCCATTTACGCGGCAACGGAGGCCAGCGTGACGCGCCCGGTGGTGGCGACCCGACCGGCTCGCGGCGCGGCGCGGCCATCTGATGGCACGCAACCGCATCCTGGCGGCGGTCCGCGGCTTTTTCGCCGATGCCGGTTACGTGGAGGTCGATACCCCTGCTTTGCAGGTCAGCCCCGGGCATCGAGCCGCATCTGCAGGCGTTTCGCCACCCTGTTGCACGACCCGCGCGACGGCAGCGCGCGCCGGCTTTACCTCCACACCTCGCCCGAATTCGCGATGAAAAAGCTGCTGGCCGGCGGTTTGCCGCGCATCTGGCAATTGGCCCATGCCTACCGCGACGGCGAGCGCAGCGCGACGCATCACCCGGAATTCTCGATGCTCGAATGGTATCGCGCCGGCGCCGATTACCGCGACCTGATGGCGGAGTGCGAGGCGCTGCTGCGCGCCGCGCAGGCGGCCGCGGGCAGCGATGCGTTGCGCTGGCAGGGACAGAGCGCCGACGCCCGCGCCGACTGGCAGCGCCTGACGGTCGCCGAGGCCTTTGCGTAGTTCACCGGCATCGACCTGCTCGCGACCGCCCCCGACCCGGTGGCGCCGGACGCATCATTGCTCGCCGCCGAGGCCGCGCGGATCGGCATCGCACCGCATGCCGGACGACGATTGGGAGACGCTGTTCTTCCGCATTTTTCTGGAACGGATCGAGCCGCGGCTCGGCATCGGCGTGCCGACCATCGTTTACGACTACCCGCTGTCTCTCGCCGCGTTGTCGCGGCGCAAAGCCCGACGACCCGCGCCTCGCCGAACGCTTCGAGCTGTATGTCTGCGGCCTCGAACTGGCAAACGCGTTCGGCGAACTGACCGACGCCGGCCGAACAGCGCCGCCGCTTCATCGCCGACCAGGCCCGGAAAGCAGGCGCTGTATGGCGAGACCTATCCGATCGACGAGGATTTCCTGGCGGCCTTGGAACACGGCCTGCCCGACTGCGCCGGCATCGCGCTGGGCTTCGACCGGCTGGTGATGCTGGCGACCGGCGCCGGAGCATATCGAGGACGTGTTGTGGGCGCCGGTGGCATGACGCCGCGTGCCCTTGCGTGCCGATAAACGCGTTGGCAGTGTGCCCGGATGCAAGGGCACGAGGAAGATCAGGAGCCGGAGTCGCGCCGCGGCGCGTTGATCGGTCTGCTCATTGTGGTCGCGCTGGCGATTGCCGCCTATTACCTGTTCACGGCGTTGCGCCAGAACGGCGAACTTCAGGATTGCGTGATGTCCGGCCGCAAAAACTGCGCCCCGATCGACATCCCCGCCCCGCCGCGCTGACACCGATGAACACGGCGCTCCGAGCACCTGGCTGCGCCCAACACCCTCCGGCCTCTATTGCGACCCCGGCGATTTTTATATCGATCCGGTGCGGCCGGTGGCGCGGGCAGTCGTGACGCATGGGCATGGCGATCACGCGCGTCCCGGCAACGAGCGAGTGCTGGCCACCGGCGAAACCATCGCGATCATGCGGCAACGTTATGGCGACGCCGCCGGCGGTTCGTTGCAGGCGGCGCGTTATGGCGAGCCGATCGCGATCGGCGACGTGTCGGTGCGACTCGAACCGGCCGGGCATGTGCTGGGCAGCGCGCAGGTGGTCATCGACTATCGCGGCCAGCGTGTCGTCGTGTCGGGCGATTACAAGCGACGGCCCGACCCGACCTGCGCGGCGTTCGAGCCGCAGCCCTGCGATATCTTTGTGACCGAGGCGACGTTCGGGTTGCCGGTGTTTCGCCATCCGCCGGACACGCACGAAATCGAAAAGCTGCTGCATTCGGTGCGGCTGTTATCCCGAGCGCTGTCACCTTGTCGGGGTCTATGCGCTCGGCAAATGCCAGCGCCTGATCGCGCTGTTGCGCGAGGCCGGCTATGGCGAGCCGATCTACCTGCACGGCGCGCTGATCGGGCTGACCGAACTTTACCGAGCAGCTTGGCGTCGAACTCGGGCTCGCCCTCCCGTGCGGCGACCTGAAGCCGGACGCGTTCAAGGGCCGCATCGTGCTGGCACCGCCCTCGGCGATCGGCGACCGCTGGACCCGGCGGCTGCCCGACCCGGTCATCGCGCTGGCGTCAGGCTGGATGCGGGTCAAGCAGCGGGCCAAGGCGCGCGGCGTCGAACTGCCGCTGGTGATTTCCGACCATGCCGACTGGGACGAGTTGACCGCGACGCTCGACGACGTCGGTGCCGGCGAAATCTGGGTCACGCACGGCCGCGAGGAAGCGCTGGTGCATTATGCGACAACGCGCGGGCTGCGGGCCCGCGCGCTGACCTTGACCGGCTTTGGCGACGAGGAAGAGGGCTGACGCCTCCTGCCCCGCCGAGCAATTACCGCGGCTGGCGGGCGGCCGAAGCCGGCGCGTTCGCCATCGACGCCAGCACCTTGTCCGGGCGCGTGAAGGCGAGATATTCGGCGGCATAGGCCGGCGGCAGGTACTCGATCATCGTCTCGTTCTCGACCCACACTTCCATGACGTGGAACGGGCCGCGATTGCAGTCGAAGACCTCCCAGCCGGCCTGCTTTGCGATCTCCTCGACCTTGGCGGCATCGGTCGCGACGCTGATCGCGCAATGGGTCGCGCCAAAGCCGCGCCGCCGGGTATTGTGCTTGACGAACGTGCCGCCGACGGCGCCGTTCGGCTCAAGGCGCGTCCCGGAGGGATAGATTTCGACACCGGAACCGTGATCGTCGAGCTGGAGCGCGAAAAAGCTGCCGGGATTGGGCGGGAACGGCACGGCGTGGCCGCCCATCAGTTCCGCCAGCACATCGGCGGCCTTTTTAGGGTCGTGCGCGGCAATCGAGAGATGATGGATCATTAGCGTTCCTCACAAAAAGCCGGGCGAGAAATACCACGCCCGGCGCCCAGGCGCGATAGCCCGACAAGGGCGCTGGACGGGCGCTGGTCTCTCGACCAGGCCCGTCCAGCCCCCGGGTCAGCTGGCGACGGCGTTCAGATCGCCTTCGAGCTGCGCGAGGTTGAAGCCCGGCGCAAAGCCCGGCTTCTTGGCGTCGGGCGGCAAAATCGCATACGCCTCGTCGACGCATTCATCCCACCACGCCCAGGTGCCCTGCTGGGTGTTGCCCCAGGTGAGCACCGTGACGCCGGTCTGGTCATAGCCGACGGCGTAGACGGCGTGACCGTCCTGGGTCAGCGGGCCCGGTGTCCAGGGCTGGTGCGCGTTGAACTCCTCGACGCAGTTCGCCTGCACCTGGAACCCGATATAAACACCGCCGAACAGCTGGATCGCCTGCTGCACATGCGTGTGATTTTTCGGATCGACCTTGGCGTAGGCGAGGATCTTCTCGTGGTCGACCGCGTGCTGCCGCCAGTAGTTCAGCACGTCGAACTCATTGAGCCCGCTATCGACGCCCCCGGTCAGGTGCATGTACAGCTTGGTCACGGCCTGCTTGGCCATGATCGTGCGGGTCCCGCCCATGCCCTGATAGACGGTGATCGCATGAGCGAGCGCCGCGATCGTGCAGTCGCCCAGCGTATCGTTACCGTCCATCGGAAACAATTGCGTCGGGTCCTGGATGTGCAGGTTGGTGTAAACCCGGTCGAGGACATTAAAGGAGGCTGGCGGCGCCGCGAGGCCAGCCGTCAGGTAATCCTTGAAGCGCAGCGTGCGATAATCAGCCTTCGGCGGATGCTTGCCAAAACGAAAACCAGGCATGTGATCCTCCATCGACGTGCGCCACCGGCGATGCCGGGGCGATTGCGGCAAGATGTCGCAACAACGCTACGATATCGCTGTTTGGCCCGCATGCAATGTGAGGTGGGTCACATAACCCCGAGGGATGTGGTGCAGCATTTTGCGCAATTGCTGGACGCCCTGCTGTTCACCCCGTCACGCAACGGCAAATTGCGGCTGATGCGGGAGTATTTCGCGACCACGCCCGACCCCGAGCGCGGCTGGGCGCTGGCGGCGCTGACCGGCGAACTCTCGTTCGCCGAAGCCAAACCCGGCCAGGTGCGGGCGCTCGCGATGCAACGCGTCGACCCCGAACTCTTCGCCTGGTCGCTCGATTTCGTCGGCGACCTCGCCGAAACCGTCGCCCTGATCTGGCCCGACCCTAATCCCCTCGCCCGCACGGCGAGGGGATGGCGCCGGGCATCGCCCGGCGGCGGGTGAGGGTGTCGCCAGCTTGAGCGAAATCGTCGAAACCCTGCAAAACGCCACCCGCGCCAATGTCGGCATCCACCTCGCGCCGTGGCTCGACGCCCTCGACGCGACCGGCCGCTGGGCCCTCCTCAAGCTGGTGACCGGCGCCCTGCGCATCGGCGTCTCGGCCCGCCTCGCCAAGACCGCGCTCGCCGAGTGGAGCGGCACCGACCTCGCGCAGATCGAACAGGCTTGGCACGGCCTCACACCGCCCTATGTCGCGCTGTTCGACTGGCTCGAAGGCCGCACTGCGCCGCCGCATACCGGCGACCTGCCGGTCTTCACCCCGCTGATGCTGGCCCAGCCCCTGGAAGAGGGCGACGCCGCGGGCCTCGACCCGCGCGACTATCGCGCCGAATGGAAATGGGACGGCATCCGCGTTCAGCTGGTCGCGCGCGGCGGCGAGAAACGGCTGTACTCCCGCTCCGGCGACAATATCGGCGGCGCGTTTCCCGATGTGTTGGAGGCATTGCCCGACGCAGTGACTCTCGACGGCGAATTGTTAGTCATACGCGACGGCGAGGTGGCGCCGTTCAACGATTTGCAGCAGCGGCTCAACCGCAAATCGCCGGACATCAGGATGCTGCGCGATTTCCCGGCCGCAGTGCGGCTTTACGACATGCTGCGCGAAGGCGACGACGATCTGCGCGATCTTCCGTTTGTCGATCGCCGGCAGCGCCTCGAAGCGTGGTACGGCGCAGGGCCGCGCGACCGGCTCGACCTGTCGCCGCTGATCGAATTCGCAACCTGGGACGAACTGGGCGCGCTGCGCGACGGCGCCCGGGACCGCGGCATCGAAGGCATCATGCTGAAGCGCGCGGACTCGCTTTACGTGTCCGGCCGGCCGAAAGGCCCGTGGTTCAAGTGGAAGCGCGGCGCGTTGACCGTCGATACCGTGCTGATGTACGCCCAGCGCGGCCACGGCAAACGCTCGTCGTTCTATTCCGACTACACCTTCGGCACCTGGAGCGGCGACACGCTGGTGCCGGTCGGCAAAGCCTATTCCGGCTTCACCGACGAGGAACTGCGCCGCCTCGACAAATGGGTGCGCGACAACACCACCAACCGCTACGGCCCGGTGCGCGAGGTGACCCCCGGCCTCGTCCTCGAAATCGCCTTCGACAGCGTCCACCGCTCGACCCGCCACAAATCCGGCGTCGCCATGCGCTTCCCGCGTGTCCACCGCATCCGCTGGGACAAACCCTTCCGCGAAGCCGACACACTGGAGACATTGCAGGCGATGATGACTTAACGGACATCCCTCTCCCCGCGCCCCATCGTGGGAGGGCTGGGGTGAGGGGGCGGCTACAGGCTCGAACCTCGCCCAATTACCCTCACCCGTCTCGCCGCTGGCGCGGCGATCCACCCTCTCCCGCGGTGCGGGAGAGGGGAATTTAGTTGAGGCGCAGTTCGCTCAGGTGGCGGGGGTCTTGCTGGAGTTCGCCGCGCTCGACCTTTTTGACGAGATCAACGAGGCGCTCATTCGCACGTGCCTGGATGCCGACCTTTTCGCCTTCGCGGACGATAAAGCCGTTGAGGAATTCGATCTCGGTGCGGCGGCCTTTCGCCATGTCCTGGCCCATTGACGGGCGCTGGTCGGCCGAACCGCGGCGCTGCGTCGCGAGGCGCTCTTCGTACCGCGCCAATGCGGTCGGCTCCCCCTCGCCGGCGCCGGCGATGACCTCCGGCGGCAGATGGTTGATTTCCTCGAGCCGATAGCCGAGCGCCTGCCCGATACGCATCGCTTCGCTGCCGAGCCGCACCTGGAAGCGGCGGATCGCCTCGTTCTGCGCCATCTGAGCGCCGGACAGGCCGGTGCAGGCTGAGGCGCCGTTGGCCATTGCGTTGGTCGAGAGTTTCGCCCAGCGTTCGCCCCAGAGGTTATCGGTCGCCTTGGCGCTGTCGGCGTGGCCGACAAGAGCTGCGAACCTCCTTGGCGCGGTCGGTGAGCTTCCCGTGCACCTCGCCGGTGCGGTAGACAGTATGTGCCGCGCCGCCCTTCAGCCCGCCGCGATGCACATGCCCCGGTTCGCTCAGGATGACACTGATATTGCTCGCGATGCAGCCGAGCACCTTCCCCCAGCCGACAATCTCGGCGATGGTCGCCTCGTTCATGCAGTTCTGCAATGACACCATGTAGCCGCTTGGCGCGAGGTATTGCTTGATCATCGCGGCGGCCCAGGCGGTGTCGTAGGATTTCGTGCAGATAAAGGCGATGTCGACCGGCGCTTCCTTGGAGAGGTGCTGCGCTTCGGTCAGGTGCAGGGCGCGCGGCCGGGCGGTGAACGAGCCCTGGTCCTCCTGGTGATGGGTGATGCGCAGCCCGTTTTTCTTGATCTCCTCGACATGTTCGGGCCAGCCGTCGATAAAGGTCACGTCTTCCCCGGCCTGCGCCATGTGCGCCCCGGTATAGCCGCCGACTGCGCCGGCCCCGACGATGACGATCTTTTTGCCCATCGCGCTTCTCCCTCGCTTTTGCTGGCGCGATCGTAGGCCCGCCGGTTGCGGACCGGCAATCGGCGTTCTTGCTGCCGGCCGTTGCGTGCGTGATGCTGCGGGCAAAGCCATGAAGACGAAGCCATAAACACCCGACCGCATCGGCTGGCGAGCAGGCCGGCGTCGAAAAACCAGCGAGGAGGAACGCATGTCGATATTACAGGACAAGATCGTTCTGGTAACCGGTGCCGGGGCAGGCATCGGGCGCGCCACGGCGGTTGCGATGGCCGAGGCCGGCGCCACGATCGCCGCCGCCGATATCGACCTTGCCGCCGCCGAGCGCGTCGCGCGAGGAGGCGGCCGGCAACACGAGGCGCGCCATCGCGATCGAGGCCGATTGCGGCGATGTCGCCAGCATCAACGCGATGATCGCGCGTACCGTCGCCGAACTCGGCCGGATCGACGTGATCGTCAACAATGCCGGCGTCACCCGCTACAGCTACATCATGGATTTGACCGAGGCGGATTGGGACCGCATCCACCGGGTCAACGCCAAGGGCGTGTTCTTCTGCCTGCAGGCGCCGCCCGGGAGATGATGAAGATCGGGGGCGGCCGCATCATCAACATCGCCTCGATCAGCGGCCGCGGTTATGCCGGCGCGTCGAACGCCGCCTATGCCGCGAGCAAGGGTGCGGTCATATCGCTGACCAAGATGGCGGCGCAGCAGCTTGGCCGCTACAACATCAACGTCAACGCGATCTGCCCCGGTGTCACCCGCACCGAACTCGGCGCCCGCAACGCGGTCGGGCGCGCCGCCGAACGCGGCATCACCGTCGAGGAACTTTACGCCGAGCAGGAAAAGGGCATCCCGATCGGCCGCGCCAACACCCCCGACGACATCGCCGCGATGGCGGTGTTCCTCGCCTCCCCCGGCGCCCGCAACATCACCGGCCAGTCCTACAACGTCGATGGCGGGCTGGTGCCAAGCTGACCTTCTCCCTCTTTCCCCTGCGGGAGAGGGCAGAAATTACCAGTTTGTGATGTCGGCGTTTTCGCCGGTGCCGCCGGGGGTATCGTCGGCGCCGAGGCTGTAGAGGTCGAATTCGCCGTGCTCGCCCGGCATCCGATAGCGGTAGGGGTGGCCCCACGGATCGGCCGGCACGGCCTTCTGTTTCAGATACGGCCCCTGCCAGCTTTCGAGGCTGGCGGGCTTTTCGATCAATGCCGCCAGCCCCTCGCTTTGCGTCGGGTAGCGCCCGACATCGAGGCGGTAGATGTCGAGCGCCGATTCGATGTTGCCGATATCGAGCCGGGCGACCTTGCCGCGTGCGCGGCCCAGCTGTCCGATCACCGTCGGGAGAACCAGCCCCATCAGCAGCCCGAGGATCGCCAGCACGACCAGCAGTTCGATCAGCGTAAAGCCGCCTTCCGCGCCCCGCTTTTCCCAAGCGCGAGCCGGCGAGCCGAATGTGCGACCAGCGGGGTTTGGCATTGCCGGCAACTTTAACGGAGGCGGCCGGGGCCTCACAACTTTTGGCGTTGGCGGTGCGCGTGGCTTGTCCGTAAGTTTGACGTACTCATGTCGCGCCTTTTGAGCGTTATCGGATGAATTTTAAACACCCCCTTTAAGCCGGTGCGAATGGACCTCGTCGATTTCCTGGTGGACCGCCGGCGGATCGACGAGGTGCAGCGCGACCGGGTGCAGGCCCTGCGGCGCGAACGCGGCGAAAGCGAAAGCACGATCGTCACCCGGCTCGGCATGGTCGACGAGCGCGACATGGCCGAATTGCTCGCCGAGTTCCTGACGATCCCGCTGGCCCGCCCGGCCGATTACCCGCCGGCGCCGTTGCGCCCCGGCGAACTCAGCGCCGAGTTCCTCGCGCGCGCCCGGATCGTGCCGTTGCAGCGACACGGCGCAGGGCCTCGCACTGGCGATGGCCGACCCGACCGACGAGCAAACGATCAAGGCGGTGCGGCTCGCCGCCGGCCGGCCGGTATTGCCCTGGGCGGCGGTCCCGAGCGAGATCGCGGCGGCGCTGACGCGGCTTTACGGCGGTTGAGAACCATCGCGCCGGCAACGGCGTCGCCGCGGCCTCGCCGGTGGCGGCGCGCGAGGATTTGCGGCGGCTCAACGACCTCGCCAGCGGCGAGCCGGTCATCCGCTATGTCAACTGGCTGGTCGGCCACGCTGCCGCGCTGCGCGCCTCCGACATCCATATCGAGGCCAGCCCCGACCGCGTCGTGCAGCGCCTGCGCATCGACGGCGTGTTGCGCGACATCGCGCCGCCGCCCGCCGGGCTGCACGACAATATCGTCAGCCGGCTCAAGATCATGGCCGGGCTCAACATCGCCGAGCGGCGGCTGCCGCAGGACGGCCGCTTCCGCGTCGTCATCGAGGGCCGCGAGATCGACCTGCGCGTATCGATCGTCCCGACCCTGCACGGCGAAAGCGTCGTGCTGCGCCTGCTCGACCGCATCAACGCGCAGCTCGACCTCGCCGAACTCGGCTTTGGCGGCGTGCTGCGCGAGCGGCTGACCCGGCTGCTCGACCTGCCGAGCGGCATGCTGCTGGTCACCGGCCCGACCGGCAGCGGCAAGACCTCGACGCTCTATGCGGCGTTGCAGCTGCTCAACACGCCGCGAGCGGAAGATCCTGACGATCGAAGACCCGGTCGAATACCAGCTGGCCGGCATCAACCAGATCCCGGTGCGGCCGGAGATCGGGCTCGAATTTCGCGACGCTGCTGCGTTCGCTGCTGCGGCAGGACCCGGACATCATGCTGGTCGGCGAAATCCGCGACCTCGAAACCGCGCGCATCGCGGCGCAGGCGGCGCTGACCGGGCATCTGCTGCTGTCGACCCTGCACACCAACGACTCGGTCGGTGCGGTGATCCGGCTGATCGACATGGGGCTTGGAGGATTACCTCGTCGCCGCGGTGCTGAAGGGCGTGCTGGCGCAGCGCCTGGTGCGCTGCCTGTGCCCGGCGTGCCGCGAGCCCTGCCAGCCGGCGAGCAGCCGCGCATCGCGCGGTTTTGCCGACGCGATGTTTTTCCGCCCGGTCGGCTGCGGCGCGTGCGGCGGCACCGGCTATCGCGGCCGCACCGCGATCGGCGAATTGCTGGTGTTCGACGAGCGACTGGCGCGCTCGGTCGTCGCCCAGGCCGACGCCGCGAGCCTGCTGGCCGAGGCGCGCGCCGGCGGGCTGATCGATCTGCACAGCGACGGGCTCGCCAAGGCGGCGGCCGGGATCACCTCGCTCGACGAGGTGCTGCGCGTGACCGGGGCAGTAGCGTGCCGCGCTTCCACTACCGCGCATTGCGGCCGAGCGGCGGCGAGATCGCCGGCGAACTGGTCGCCGCCGACGAACGCGACGCCGCGGCGCGGTTGCAGGCGCTCGGCAGCTATCCGATCGAGATCACCGAGCCGACCGGCGCGGCGGGCCCGGCCCGCCTGCGCCGGCCGCTGGCGCGGCCGCGCGCATGCCGGCAGCGCGACCTGATCCTGTTCACCCGCCAGCTTGCCGCGCTGATCGAGGCCGGCGTCGCGCTCGACCGCGGCCTCGGGTCTGATCGCCGACGGCCGCAGCCGCAGCGCCGGCCGCACGCTCGCCGGCCGAATTGCTGGCGGCGGTCAATCGTGGCGAAAGCCTGTCGCGGGCCTGCGCCGAGCTGCCGCGACTGCCGCGCGCACTACGCGATGATCGTCGCTGCCGGCGAGGCGCGCGGCGATATCGGCGCCGCGCTCGACCGCCTCGCCGATGTGCTGGAGCGCAGCCGCGCCACGACGCGCGCCCTGCTCGATGCGCTGATCTATCCGGCGAGCGTGTTCGTCGTCGCGCTGCGTGTCGATGTCGTTTCTGCTCGGCTTTGTCGTGCCGCGCTTCGAGGTATTGCTGACCAGCTTTCAGCGCGAGCCGCCCTTGGCGATGCGCCTGCTGCTGCTGCTGTCGGCGGTGTTTCAGCAGGCCGCCCTGCCGCTTGCCGCGCTGCTTGCGGCCGCCGGCTGGTGTTCGTCGCGTTGCGCTATCGCGATCCCGGCCTTTCGGCTGGCGCTGCACCGGCGACTGCTGGGCCTGCCGGTGCTCGGCCCGCTGATCGGCAAGCTCGAGGCCGAGCAGCTGCTGCATCTGCTCGGCAATCTCGTCGCCGCCGGGGTCGAACTGCCGGCAGCGCTCGCCGTGACGCGCGCGGCGATGACCAGCGAGGCCTTCCGCGCCGGGTCTCGCCGCAGACCGAGCGCGGCATCGAGCGCGGCGACGGCATTGCCGTGTCGCTTGACGCCGCCGGCGTGCTGCCGCCGCTGGCGGGCGAACTGGTGCGGATCGGCGAGGAGACCGGCGACCTCGCGCCGATGCTGCTGAAGGCCGGCGATCTGCTGCGCCGCGAGTTCGAGGCGACCAGCCGCGAATTGATCGGGCATCGTCACGCCGCTCGCATCGTGGTGCTCGGCCTGCTCGTCGGCGGCGTCGCCGTCGGCGATCCTCGGCACGGTCATGGAAGTCTACGACCTTGCTCTGTGAGTACAGGAGGTGCATTGGCGGCTTTACGCTGGTCGAACTGCTGGTCGTGCTGGCGATCATGGCGCTGATGGCCGCCACGGCGCTGCCCTTCATCGGCCGGGCCACCGCCGGCGCCTCGTTGCGGGCGGCTGTCGCCGAATTGCGGGTGAGCCTCCAGGCCGCCAATTCGGACGCGGTCACGCAATCGCGCATTGTGATGTTCCGCGGCGACCCCGGCGGCGGCTTCTGGCTCGACCGGCGGCATTACCCGCTCGGCGAGCGCACACCGTTGCGGGTGACGGTGGCCGGCGCCGGGCCGATCGCCTTCTACCCGTGGGGCGGCTCGTCTGGCGGCCATATCCGGATCGAGACGGCAGAAACCCGGCGCGATATCGATGTCGATGCGGTCGACCGGCCGTGCGGTTCCTCGCCCGTAACCGGCGGCGGCGGCGGCGCCCGCCCGTCGGGTTCTCGCTGATCGAGACTTTGGTCGCGCTGGCGATCACGGGCTTGGCGCTGACGGCGATCGCGCGAGGTGTTCGGCGCCGGCCTCGCTCGGCCATCAGGCGAGCGACGCCGCGACCACCGCTCTGTCGCTCGCCGAAACCGAACTCGCGACCGCCGGCAGCGCCACGCCGCTCGTGCCCGGCGACAGCGAAGGCGTTTTCGCCGACCGCTTCCACTGGCGTCTCAGCGTCGCCCGCTACGACGACAAGCCCGCGCCAGACACGCGCCTCCACGTTCAGCCAGGCCGACCGGCACGCTGGTCCTCTACCGCGTCGCCGTCGCCATGGATTGGCGCGACGGCTGCGCGGGCGCCAGCTCGCGCTGTCGACGCTGCGCCTCGGCCCGCTCCGCCATGAAGCGGCACAGCGAGGCCGGGTTCACGCTGATCGAGCTGGCCGTGGCGCTGGCGCTGGCGGGTCTTGTCAGCCTGATCCTGATGCACGGCGTCGGCGTGAGCGTGCGCGGCGTCGATCGGCTGTCCGACCGGGTCGCACAGCTCGACCAGCGCCGCGCCCTCGAAGCGATGCTGCGCCGTGCGCTCGGCTCGACCGCCGCGTTCTCGGCGTTCGAGGGGCAACCCGCCTTTGTCGGACAGGCCGACAGCATGAGTTTTCTCAGCATCGCCGAGGATGGCGGCCCCGGCCTCTACCGCATCCGGTTGGCCTTCGACGCAACGCGGCCTGACCGGCCATTGATCCTGACCCGTCAACTGATCGGCAGCACCGCGCCGCGCCGCAGCGAGGGCATCCTCGCGCGCAACGTGCACAGCTTCGCCCTGGCCTATTTCGGCGCCCCGACCCGCGACGCCAAACCCGCGTGGCAAACCAGCTGGCACGAATCGAGCGCGCCGCCAAGCCTGGTGCGCCTCTCGCTCGACGACGGCGGCGGCGCCAGCCACCCGCCGATTGTCGTGCGCCTGTGGCAAAGCCCGTGACTGTGGCAAAGCCCGTGACGCGGCGGCGGGACGAAGCCGGCTCGATCGCCATCATCGCGCTGTGGAGCCTCGCAATCATCGCGGTGCTGCTTGCCGCGATGATCCGCACCACCCGCATCGAGGTCCGCGAAACGCAGAACTGGCTGGCCCTCAGCCGCGCCCGGCTCGCCGCCGAGGCCGGGACACAACTCGGGCTGTCGCGTCTGCTCCGCCGACGCGCCGAGGGCACGCTGGTGTTCGACGGCACGCCTGAGCATTGGGAAGACGGTGCGACGGCGGTCGAGATCGCGATCATCGACGAAAGCGGGAAAATCGACCTGAACCTGGCGCCGATCGAATTATTGCAAGGGCTGTTCGTCGCGGTCGGCCGGACGCCGGACGAGGCGTTGCTGATCGCCTGCAACATCCTCGACCGGCGCGGCGATACCGGCGCCTCCTGCCCCGAGCCGTTCGGTTTCGAGTTTGGCGATTTCGGGTTTGGCGGCGCGGTCCGCCCGCGGCCACGCCTGTTCGCCGTGCCCGAGGAACTGGCGCAGGTGCCGGGCATCGGCGACACGCTGTACGACGCGGTGGCAGATTACGTGACGGTCGCGACCCGCGCTTCGGCGATTGACCCTGGCGTTGCGGCACGGCCGGTGCTGCTGGCGATACCCGGTGCGACGCCGGCGCTGGTCGACACCTTTCTCGAACAGCGGGCGCGCTGGCACGAGCTTGCCGCTGCCGATGCCGGCGACGACGTGATGCGCAGCATCCCCAATGTGATGACCAGCCCCGCCCGCGACTTCACGATCAAGGCCGTCGCAACCGCTGGCGCGCGAGCCCGCTACCGCGCCGATCTGCAGGTGAGGCTGACCGACCTCCCGGCCCACCCTTACGAATTCATCGCCGCCCGCGCCCCACCCGCCGACCGCGGCGGCACTAGCGCCGCGCCGGCGGCCCGGCGAGTACCCTAGCGCCCGTTCGATATGCTACCGTCACAGCCCGCCGGCTGGGGGCTGCCGACCAACCCGATGAGCATCGTCGCCAATCGCCCGATCGAAGGGATACGCGCCGGGATCGAGCGCGCGCTTCGCTGGTGGATCGGCGAATTGCGCGGGGTCTGCGCCGATCTGGGGCGCTGGCTGCGCGACCGCCGTGGCGATGCGATCACGATCGAGGCCGGCGAGCGGCAGTGGCGGATGCGCCGCGGCAGGCAGCCGGCCCGCGACATCGATGCCGCCGGTTTGGGAACCCTCGCCGGTGTCGCGGGCGGCAGCGTCACGGTCGAAATTCCGGCGGAACGGGTGCTCAGCAAAATCATCGAATTACCGGCCGGCGCGCACCCTCAGCTCGACCGCATCCTGCCATTCGAGATGTCGCGCCATTTCCCGTTTCCGGCCGAGCGCGTGTTCTACGGCTATCGCATCGTCAGCCCCCCTGCCGCTGGCGGCCCCCCGGCACGGCGCCGCTCGCGGTTGAGGTCGCCGCCGTGCCGCGCGATGTCATCTTTGCCATTACCGCCGAACTGACCGCGGCAAGTCTGTGGGTCGCCGCCTTTGCGCTGGTTCCAGGACCGGGCGCCGAGCCCCTGTTACTCGCCCCTCATCCGCTGTTGCCGGTCGCCGCCCGCGCCGCGCCGCGCCGCAGCCTGATGGTTGGCGCCGCGGCGCTGGCTGTGCTGGCGATCATCTCATGGCCGGTGGCGCAACAGGTGCGGCTCGCCGGCATCGAGCGCGACATCGCGGCGTCGAAACCCGCCGCCGAGACCGCCTTGCGTGCCCGCACCGAGCGCCAGCGCGAAGCCGACCACGCCGGTGCCATCACCCGGCTGCGCGCCGGCCGTCCGGCCCTGGTCGCGGTGCTCGACCGGGTCAGCCGCGACCTCCCGGATGGTGCGTGGCTGCTGTCGCTTTCGGTCGCCGGGCGTGACCTCGTGCTTGACGGTCTCGCCCCGTCGGCGGCCACGATCGCCCTGGCGTTGCAGCACGATCCCCAACTCACCGGCATCGTGTTCCGCTCGCCGATCGCGCGCGACACCGCGACCGGGCTCGAGCATTTCCAGTTCGGCGCCACGGTTGGCGAGGCTCCGAAATGACGCTCGCGGCCTCCCGCGGCGGCGGCAGGGCGGTGGCGCTCGCGGTACTGGCGCTGGTGTTGGCCCTGCTGTGGCTCGGCCCGGTGTCGCTCTATCTCGACATGGTCGGCGACGGTGGGGAGCAGTTGGCGCAGCGCGGGGCACTGTTGCAGCGCTACGAGACCCTGGCGCGCGCGCCGCCGTCGGAGACACCGCGGCCGGCAAAATCGCCGAGCCTGTTCCCCGCCGTACCGGAGGCGCAGGCCGTCGCGATGCTGCAGGAGACGATCAAGGCGGCGGCCGTAGCCAACCACATCGAGGTTCGCAGCCTCCAGGTGCTGCGCAACGATGCCGGTGCCGATACCGGCCGGATCGGTGTGCGCATCCGGGCGGCCGGCGATGTCGCGAGCCTCGGGCATCTGCTGTTCGCGGTCGAAAGCGCGCAACCGGCGCTCTATCCCGACAATCTGCAAGTGACCGCGCCGCCCACTGCTCCAGGCGCCCCGCCGGCACCGCTCGACTTCCAGCTCGACGTGACCGGCTTCCGCAGCAGCGGCGCCTGATGACCCGCCCGATTTTGCCACAACTCGGCGCCAACCACCTGCTCGCAGCGGTGGCGTTGTGTCTTACGCTGATCGCGCTATGGCCGTGGGTCGCCCCGCTGCCGACGACCACAGCCGCCACACGCCCGACACCCCCCTCCCCTGACCCGCCAGTCGGGGCCCTGCCACGGGCCGGCAGCTTCACGGCGATCGCCGAGCGACCCCTGTTTTCACCTTCGCGGCGGCCTGCGGCAACTGCACCAGCCGCCAGTGACGGCGGCCTCGCGCGCTATCGCCTGATTGGATTGGTTACCGCCGGCGGCGCCCGTCATGCGCTGATTACCGACGGCAGCCGCCGCGTGGAAATCGGCGAAGGCAGCCTGCTCGACACCTGGACGGTGCTGCGCATTGAAGCCGACCGCATCGTCCTGACATCGCCCCAGGGCGAAGCCACCCTCCGCCTCGCCCGCCCCGACCCCGAGCCGGCCAAGGGCAGGTGAAAGCCTCCCGCCACCAGAAAAGCATCGGCCGCACAACTCGCGCCTGCTCGTGGATGGCCGGGCCAAGCCCGGCCACGAACGAACAGGGATACACGGGATTTGGGCTGGGTTACGCCAGCCTTATTCCGCATCGCCGGCGGCCTGTCTTCGCACGCCCTCCCAGCCGTTCGTGGCCGGGCTTGGCCCGGCCATCCACGAGACGCCGCACGTTATTCGGGTCGGGGTGCTTGAGACCGCCTCAACGGATCGTGAGCGGGCCTTACGGCATCGAGGTCAGGGCGGCCTTGGCGATGGCGCGGTGCAGCGCGAGGCGTTCGGGGATGGTCGGGGGGTGCAGCGCCTGGCCGAGCAACAATTCTCCTTTGGTCGAGACCGTCAGGCCCCCTTTCGCCAAAACCTGCTCGACCTGCATCAGGATGCGGTCGATGCCGATGCCGTCGAGCGTCCAGTTACGCACCGGGCCGCTATCGATATGGAAAAAGCTCGACCGCGGATACCAGCCAACGCCGCCCCGCTTCATCGCCCGCGCCGCGCTCATCGCCTGTTCAAGCCGGCCACCGAGGTTGATGTCGAGCGCGCGGCCGTAAAGGTGCTGGCTGTTGTCGGCGACGCCAAAGGTCGTGCGCGCCAGCATCCGGTTGGTTTCGACGGTGCGGTAGGCGGACAGCACCGTGGCGCCCGTCACCCCGACCGCGTCCATGACGGCGGCGAGAAAATCGAGCACGCCGGCATCGATCCCGATGCGCCGGCCGGAATGGTGGTCACGCAGGAAATAGGACAACTCGTCCATCGCCGACGCCAGCGGCCCCTTCTCGTCGCGATAGGGGCCGTCAAAGGTTTCGCCGGTATGGGCGTTGGACAGCCGCAGCCGATAGGGCGACCACGGCACGACCGTGGCGCGCGCCAGCGATGGCAACACGACCAATCCACCTGCAAGCGAAAGAAGGCGCCGCCGATCCATTGCGGCGGCATTAAAGAGCAAGCAATTTCAAAAGGGAAGCGGTCGGCGAACCGGTACGGGGCGCTCCGCCGGTTAGCGGCTGGGAACGAAATCCTCCTGCTTGACCCGGTCGGTCACGAAATACGGCTTGCCGCTGCGCCCCAGATACAGCGACTTCATCTCGCTTTCGCTGAACGGGCGCGAGCCGATGCGGTCGAACACGGCGATCTGATGCCCGGTTTCGTCGACGCCGCGGTCGCGTTCGAGACCGCGCGACAAGGCCAGCGCCGGCGAACGGGTCGGCCGCCACGCGATCAGTTCGGGCTTCGGATCAGGCGAGAAGCCATAGAAGTTTGGCTGGCTCGATGGCGACATCAGCTGGATCACCTTGAGGCCGTTCACCCCGTCGGCGACATAGGCGAACAGCGAGGCATTGGTGGCACCGATCACCACGTCGCGCGCGTCGCTGATCTTTCCGTCGGCGGTGTAGTTCATGTAGAGGCGCGGCCGATCGGGCTTTTCGACATCGACGATCGCGAGGCCATCTCGTCCATTGGCGATATAGGCATAGGTGCGCGAGACGAAGATGCGGTGCGGATCGCTCAGCGCCAGATGCGCCTGCGGCAGCACCACCGGCTGCGCCGGCTGGGTGATATCGACGACATCGAGCCCGCCCCCGCCCACCACGAACAGATAGCGGAACTGCACCACCGTCGCGCGCGCGTCACGGATCGGGATCACCGTAACGACGCGCGGGTGCAGCGGGTCGTCCATGTTCAGCTCGACGATGCCGATATCGGCGGTCACAAAAAACCGTGTGCCGGCGATCGTCAGATATCGCGCGCCGTTGAGGATGCCGTTCTCGTTCCAGGTCAGGGCGCGGGTCAGGAAATTGTTGCGCGGCTCCTGGTCCTGCAAGGTGGCGACATTGGTCAGGATCAGGCCTTCAACCGCGTCGGTAATATAGGCGTAGGTGTAGATCGGATGCAGCACCTGCTCTTCGTTCTCGCCGCGCATCACCGCCGCGTAATCCTTTTCCGGGGCATAGGGCTGGTTCCGGCCGGCATTGCGCAGCGGGTTGATCGGCTGGTTGGTCGGCAGGACGACGCAGGTCGCGTTTTTTGACGCGATGTGCGTGTCCTGGCCAAGTGGCGAGAACGGCGCAGTGATGATGCGTTCGGAAAAGCCCTTGTTGGCGATGCTGGCAACATCATAGACGCGCATGCCGTTGCTGCCCTCGGCGACATACAGATACTCGCCGCGCAGTTGCAGGCATTGCGCCTGGTTCGAGCCGTGGCCGTGCGCCTCATCGAGCTGGCGGCCGTTGTCGATGTGCTTTTTGAAGTAGTCGGGATAGGCGTATTTGTGCAGGTAGCTGCCGATCACCGCCTGCGGCTCGTCCCATTCGGTGACGCGCACCGCCTCGATATCCTTCTCTTCGCCGACCCAGGCGTTGTAGCCGACGAAATTGACAAAATTGGTCCCGAGCAGCAGCAGTTGCGACATGATCGCGTTGTTGTCGTTGGCTTCCGACAGGTGGCAGTCAGTGCAGGTCTTGGTTTCGGTGCGCCGCTCGGTGTGGGGGTAGTGCGCCGAAAAGGCCTGGCTCGAAAACCCGGCGGACGAAACCGGCGGCTGCTGCACATAGATGTGCTCGCGGTTGATGTTGGTCGATGACAGGACCAATGCCGAGCGCGACGCGATCGGCGCGACGACATTGCCCTTCACCGTGCTGTGCAGTCCGAGCTGGAACATGTCTTCGCGCGCAACCTGCGGGTTGTAGGTCGCATAGTTGCGGGTGACGCCGCCCTCGTAGTGGTGCCGCTCGGTCATCTGGTTGGCTTCGATCGGCAGGTGGCAGCCGCCGCAGCTGGTCGTCCACGACAGGTGGCAGGTGTAGCAGGCCATCTCGTCGTTGGAATGCGCAAGGTCGGCCGCCGGGACGCCCAGGCCCCATTTCATCGACGTGCTTTTCGACATCAGCTTGGCGCGGGCGGCACGCGGATTGTATTTCGGATTGCCTGGCGTGACCGTATCGAGCACCTGGGTCACCTCCCATTCGAGACCGGGATAGACCGCCGAGCGCTGAAACAATTTGTCGCCGCGCCACTCGAAGCGCGAGCGCCCATCGGCGGTGCGCAGCAATGACATGTCATGGCCTTTCGGCGGCGCCGCCGGCCCGTGCGTCTTCAGGTCCGGGCGCCGCATCGCAGTGCCGTGACAATCAGCGCAGGTAATCTCGATCGCCGCCTGCACCTCGCCGAACAGGTGGCCGCTGCCGTGATTGTCCTGCGAGAAATGGCAATCAACGCATTGCATGCCGAAATCGACATGGACCGAGTTCGAGGTGCACCGCCTTTTTGAACTTCTCCGGGTCGCTGGGCGGGATGATGTTGTTGGCGTCGTCGAGCAGATTGCCCTTGCGGTCGCGCTTGAAGACCGCGCGGAAATTCCAGCCGTGGCCGTGATAGTCGGCGAATTGCGTGTCCTTCAACTTCGGGTTCAGCTGGTTGACCTCGGCGCTGAACTCCGGGTCGGCCCAATTGCCGCGCACCACGGCGCCTTCGGGGTTGCGTTCGAGCGCCGCACGCATTTCGGTATCGGTCGGGTATTTCTGCTTGCGCGGCCACATTTGCGGTGCCGCCGTCTCGTAGTCCCACATCGTGTAACCGAGCATGCTGTTCAGAAACAGGTTCGGCTGGTGCATGTGGCAGATCATGCACTGGCTGGTCGGGATCGCGGTCGTCATCTGGTGGCGCAGCGGATGGCCGCTTTCGCCCTGGCGGATCGTCGGATCGGTGCCGAGGCTGGTGCCGCGATTGCCGAACGCGGCGTAGGGGCCGCCCTCCTGGATGTCGCGGTCGTTGGCATAGACGACGTGGCACCCGGCACAGCCCGATTGACGATAGTCGCCGGGGTTGTCGTTGGTCCCGAGAAACCACATCGTCGGGTCGTTGAGCCGCGTCTTGGCGAGGTTGAGGATCGGGATCGAGACGCGCAGCCCGGTGGCGAGGCCTCGGATCGACTGGCGCAGATCGGGCCGGCCGGGCTCGTCGAGCTTCTGGATTTCGCCGGACGAGTTCGGATTGCCGATTTCGGGGAATTGCGGGCTAATGACCCGGCCGCCGCGTTCGAAGACGCGAAACACATCGCCCGGCGGCACGGTTTCCCAGGCGGGCAGCGGGTCGATCTTGTCGAGCAGGCCGTGATATTTGGTCATCGCTGGTGTCGGCGCCTGTGGCGCCAGCAACTCGGCGGCGCGGCCGTCCGGCGTGTAGGCCTCGCCGACGATGCTGTGCTTGAACGGCAGGATGCCATTGTTGTAGGCCGCCGCAGCCCAGAACATCGTGGTCGTCGCCATCAGGCTGCGCTCGGCCGCCGCAATCACCGGCATATGGCAGGCGCCGCAGGAATCGCGCGCGATCCGATAGTCGCTCGGGTTCATAAACCGCACGAAATCAGGCGATTCGGCGTTGAGCAATGTGTAGGTGCGCGGCGGCTTGGCGCTCGACGGATAGTTCCACGCCTCCGGGTGGCGCGGCTGGACATGCGCCGCGTCGAGCGCCTGGCGGTATTGCGGACTGTCGCGCGGCGCGCCGGCGGCGACGAACACGCTGGGATTACCGCCGTGGCAATCGGCGCAACCGAGGATGACGCCGGGGCTCGTGTGCATCGACAGCGAGTCGGTCGTCGTATGGCAACTCATGCAGCCGGCGCTTTGCTGGCGGGCGCCTTCCGCCGTCTGCTTTTGCGGCGCGGGCGAGGCTGTCGTCACCCGCTCGCGCGACGGGCCGCTCGCCATATCGGCCGCGCCGGCACCGACGCCACAGAGCGCCAGCACGAGCAGCAGGATGGCGAGGATCGGCAGGCGCGGCATCGGTCAGTACGTCAGGATGACATTGGCGAGAACGGTGAACAGGAAATTGCCGCTGCCAAACAATTTCGCGCCGCCATCAGTGTTGTAGAGCGCGCGCAACCCATCCCCCGGCAGCAGCACGCCGCCCGACAGGCGCAGGATCACATTCTGGGTGAATAGCGGCCGGTAGGTCAGCGCCGTCGAAATATCGTAGCCGATCGAGTTCGGGATATCCGGCTGGTGCCGCAGGAATTCGAGTGGCGCGGTATTGGCGAAGCGGAGATAGTTGAAATTGGTCGAGAGGCGCAGTTCCGGCAGCAGATCGAAATCGGCGCCGACGCCGGCCAGCATGATGCCGGGATTGACAAAGTTCGACTGCCCTTCCCCTTTCGACGACCGCAGATCGGCCAGCACGCCATTATTGGTGTTCAGCGCCACCCCGCCGCCGCCGATCAGTGGGATCGACTGGCGAATCCAGAAGCTGGTGTCTGCACCAGCGAATTGGGGGTTCTCGAACACCGAGTCGAAACCGCCGACATGGCCGCTTTGCGGGTTGCTGGCGCCGCTCGCGTAGAGGGCGGAAAAGCGCACTCGCGTCCAGTCGAAGTCGATCGAGGGTTCGGCCGCCGCGAAGAAGGCGTTGACGTGGGCACCACCATTGCTCGGGTCCGGGTTGAACTGGTTGTGGCTGATGCTGCCGTTAAGCCAATAAGCGGAGGTGGTCAGGTTGACCCGGCCAAAATGCCCGTCACCGTTGGCGCCGAGGTAATTGACGTGATAGTTGTAGCCGCGGTCGTCGCCGATCTGCGCCGGGCGCACCAGAAACCCGTTCTTGTCATAATGAAACTCATTGCCTTCGTTATTATCGTTGCGCAAATAAGTCAGCTGTGATGTGAAGCCGGGCACCGGGAAATCCTGCCGGTACAAATTCGCGACAAACAGATAGTCGCGCCGGAGCGCCTGGGTGACGGCATTAAGGCCGCTATTGGTGTCCTTTTCCAGCATCTGGAAAAAGCCGATATTGTACTGCCAACGGTTTGCCTCGCGATTGCCGAAGAGGCGCACGCCAAGCTGGTTATCCTGAAACAGAAAGCCGCGGAAATCGGCGTTGAAGGGCTGAATGCCGACCCGGATCGAGTCGAAATCGTAATATTGCGAGACGTTGCGGATGTGGTAGTCGATAAAACCTTCCTGGATGCCGAGAAAGGCGTCGTTACGCGTCTGGCCCTTCTGTGGGTTGATCCGGACCACCCCGACCTCGCCGACATCGAGGTGATTGTAGTTGAAGACAGGCGTAAAGCGGAATTCGAGGTCAGGCGGCTTGAAGGCGGTATCGCCTTTGAACAACTCGGCGCTGAAAATCAGGTTCTGGTTGAACAGCATCCGGCCATAGCGGCCGAACGTGTTGTTTTCGATCGGCCGCGCCGTGTATTGCGCTCCGATGCCGAGCGGCACCCGCCCCGGCTCGTAGCGCGTGTCGGAAATCGCCGACAGGTTGAGGAACCAGTCGTCGCCGAAGATCGGCTTGTCGCCCTTCAGCGTGTTGGTGTTGTAAGGGTCGAGCGGGTTTTCGTAGCGCCCCAGCGCATCGAGGACGCGCCACCGGTCGGGGATCGGCATATAGCCGCCGGTCGGGAAGGGTGATGGCGGCGGCAGGTTTTCCGGGTTGACGATCGGCTCGACACCGGAGGGAGGCGGCGCCTGCCCCGGCGCGCGCCGGCTCATCTCCTGCGGCCGTTCGACACCGGTCATCAGTTCGAGGCCGATGCGGTATTGCGCCCAGTACGCGGCCTCGGCATGCGCCTGCGCCGCCATCGACTGCAAGGTTTCGTCCGACAGTTTCTTGTGCAGCGCGCGTTCGAGCTTGGCGCGCAACGCCGGTTCGGTCAGCGCCTTGTCAAAGGTCGCGGCATCGGCATTGATCGCAGTTTCCAGATCGTCGGCGTTCAGCCGCTCGCGGCGGATTTCGTCGACGGTTGGTGAGGAGGCGGTTGGTGAGTGGGCGGGTGGTGAATTTGCCGGCGGCGTCACCGCGAGGGCCGGCAGGGCGGGCATGCAGGCGGCAACCGCCATCGCGGCCCGCAGAATGATGCTGCGAGACAAGCGCCAGGCTATGCCCAGCACAGGTTTCAGCACGGATTCTGGACGCGCGAGGTCAGGAACGGCGCCGCCGGGCAGTTCACAAACCGCGGGTGCACACCGCCTACCGTCAGTTGGTCAGCACGGATCGTCGACGGAGCGTTGGCCAGCGAGCCCGGCCCGTTCTGTACGCCGAGGAACGCGATCATGCTGTCCTGCTGGATGCCGTCGCCGGACACGCCGATGGCGCCGACCAGCGTGCCGTTGCGGTAGACCGGCGTGCCGCCCGAGAAGATCTGCAGCCCGTTGGCGAGTTGTGTCTTGCCGCCGGAAGCCGCGGGCAGTCCGGCGCCGCCGATATTGGCGCAGCCGATGGCCGGGGCCGGGGCGCCGGTCGTGCCGGTCAGGATGTCCGATTTGGCGAGATCGAGTTGCAGCCCGGTCGAGAACACGCTCCAAGAGGGAAATGGCAGGCTCAGCGAACCCGGCGGCATGCCGTCGATGCCGTCGGGGTAGAACGGCCGCGACACGTCGCCGATCGCGACCTCCGACCACGCCACCCCGTCGGCGAACGCGGTCGGCCCGATCAGCGCCTGCGAGCGGGTGATGTAATCGGCAAAAGTGCCGGTCGCGGTGCTCGCCGGCGCGGTAATCGCGTTGATCTTCGCAGCCGCATCGGGCCGCGAGAAGAACACCGCCGAGCGCGCCTTTTGCCGCGACACGTCGGCGCCGAACACCGGCGCGTCGGGCGTGCGGGCCTGCGCCAGCACATTACCATCGAGATCGACCACCGTGGCGGTGACCTGCGAGAAGCTGTTGGTCGGGTTGCGGATCGCAGCGCGCGCCGACAGGGCGACGTTCAGCGCGCTGACCATCAGCCCTTGTGCCTCGGTCGCGGTGATGGCGGCGCCGCCGGTCGGCACGAGGCCAGTGGTCGGCGGGTACAGCACATGCCCGGCGCCGTCGGTAAAGACATAGGCTGGCGTGCTGAGGCCCGGGTACAGCACAGCGCCGATCGTCCCGTCCTGCACCACACCCGAAGCACCGTCCGGGCTGCCATAGGTCAGGCCGTTCACGGCCGTATGACCGGCGCCAGCCCCGGCGAAATAGCCTTTTACCATCAGGGGAGCAAAACTACCGGTCGCGGAGACCGGCGCGGCGAGGTTGCTGCTCGACGCATCGGTATAACGCAACGTGAGGCCGTTGAGCGCGATGTTGCTGGCGATGATCGCTGGCGGGGCCTCGTAGCCGGTGCCGCCGGCAATCGCGATGATTTCGTCCGGTGCGGCATCAACATTGAAGATGTTGAGGTCGGCCGAATAGGTCGTGCCGCTGATGACGCCGATGCCGCCCGCCAGCACGCCGTTCTTGTAAAGCGGGATGCCGCCGGCATCGGCCGAAAACCCGGCCGGCGAGCGGTGCGGGCCGGCATTGGTCGCGCCGGCGGTCGCCGACGCCGCCGTATTGAAATCGGAACAGGCGAGCTGACTGAACTGAACGCCGAACAGCGGCCCGGCCGGCGTGTCGGCGACGCCGGGGTTGAAGTGCTCCTGGATGATCTGGTTGGCGGTGCGCGTCGTGAACGCATTGCCGTTCGACGACAGATAGGCCGCCGTCAGCGCCTTGGTGATCGCCGCCAGCGGGGTCGGCAGCGCGACATTTTCGAGCCCGGTGGTGACCCCGCGGTTCGAGGTGATCGTTGCTGTCGCACCCGCGCCCGGCATCTGCGCGACGGTCAGCACATTGCCGACGCGATCGACCACCGCAATTGTCGCGGCGGCACCGCGCGCGCCCGCCTCGTTGATCGCCTGCAGGACGATCTGGTTGACGTCGGCCTCGGTTAGCGAATTCGACGGCGAGGCCGGTGTACCAACCGTCGCCGGTGTCGGCGCGGCGCCACCGATCGCGAACCCGCCATCACCCCCGCCACCGCCACCGCCGCAGCTCGATGGTGCAGCGCACACCAGCGACAGCATCGCGACCGCCGCGCGAAAGGCCGGATTGGCAAACAGCCCCCGCCGAGACTGCGCCGTCTTCGCTTGAGCCTTATGCATTCCCCACACGCTTCCCCCGAGGCACAATTTTGACGACAGCGGGTCCCGCGCAATCGTTACCTGAGCGCGAGCCCTGGTCCAGAGGCAGCGTCACAGCCTTGCGTAGCCCGCGTTTCCGCCGGTTCCGTGCCCGCTCCCCCTCCCAGCCGCCGGCAAATCGGCGGCGACTCGGCCCGCCCACAGCCCTAATGCGCTGCGCCCGTCGCCGCCGCGGTCGAGCGCATCGGGCCGAAGAAATCGCGGTGAAAACCATGGCAGCTGGTGCAGGTCGATTGCGCCAGCAGCGCGGCGTGCTCGCCACCGTGGCATCCGATGCAGGTCTCGATCGGCGGGATCAGCAGCGCGCCGACCGCGTCGGCCTTGCCGGCGGCGTGGCACTGCTCGCAATCGACCGCGACATGCTTGGCGTGGTCGAACCGGGCGAACGGCAGAAACCGCGTGCGCAGCACGACCGGTGCAATGATGCGGGCCGTCGGCGGGTGCGGCGGCCCGGCGCCGCTGCCAAACGCATTGGTCAGGTCGAACGCGCCCTCCGGGCCGGTGCCGAAATGGCAATAGCCGCAACCGCGCTTTTCATCGAACACGATCGTGCGCAGGGCGGCTTCGGTCCTGGCGGCAACCCAGGCCTGCGGGTTGCCGCTGTCGGGCTTATCCGCCACGGCGAGGGTCGGAGCCCCGGGTACGCGCCGCGACACCGCCGGCGCCGGCGGCTCGGCAATGCCGCCCTGCAAGGCCTTGGCGGCGTAGAAATTCCACACCGCCGCCGCGATGCCGGTGTCGTCACCATGCGGCACCCGCGCATTCGGCCAGGGCAGGTCCTGCCGGTCGAAATCGAGCGCGTGGCATCCGGCGCACTGGCCCTTGTAGGTGACCGGCTGAAACCCCTGCCCCGACGGTTCGGCGATATGGCAATCGCCGCAGACCATCTGCTTGATGCCAAGCGCCGGAAAACCACCGCCGACCAGATGCGCGGCATGCGAAAACTTGATGCCGGGCCGGTCGATCGCCGCCGCCTTGTCGGCGACATCGACGCGGGCGAAACGCGGCTTCGCGGCATCGGCGACGACCGTCGCGCGGAATTGCGGATGGCCCGACGGAAACCCGGTGACATCGCGGACATCGGCAGCCGGTGCCGTCTCGCCGAGCGAGCGATGGCAGTCGAGGCACAGCCGCGCATCGCTGACCGTGATGGCGCTCGCACCACGGTGTTCCTCGTGGCAATCGCTGCAGCGGTGCGCGTCGAGCACCTGCTGCATTGCTCCGAGATCGGCGCCGGGCTCGGTATGCGCCCCGACCTTTTCGTGGCACGCGAGACAGGCGGTATCTGCAACGCGGGAAAACGGCGCGCCGTGGCAGGCCTTGCAGTTGCTCGCGAAAAACCGATGTGCGTTCGAAAGCTCGCCGGGCTTCCACAGCGAGGCGATCATCGTCGTTGGGTTGAAGCCGGAGCCGGCCGTGCGCCATGCCGACAGGCCGTCCGACAGATGGAGCAGGGCCGGCGCGACCAGAAACACGGCAAGGATCAGGAAGATACCGATCCAGGCGATCTTGCGCTTGCTGATCGCCACCCGGTCGAGCCCGATCCGCGACGTCGCGGTCAGCCGGTCGAGGCTGCCGCCCAGCGGCTGCACCAGTTCGATCGTCAGCGCCGCGTCGATGCCGGGCGGCGGTATGCCGAGGCGAATTTGATACGGGCCGATCAGGATTTCGTCGCCCGGATGCACCGACGACGCCTTGGCGCTGTTGCCGTTGACCCGCACCGGTGAGGGGCCCAGCGCCTCGATCGTGATGCCGCCGCCGAGCGGGAACAGCGCCGCCGCGGTCAGATCGACCCGGATGTCGGAAAGCGGAATCTCGTTGCCGGTGCCGCGGCCAAACCGGACCCGCCGCGAGCTGACGGTCCAGGACCGGCGCAAGGTAGCGCTGCCTCGCCGGCTCAGGACGGTAACCTGGACCTCCATGTGCGCTCACGACCCCAGTCAGCGGTGCCCGGTTACCGACCCTCAAGTACCAGACGCAGCACTCACCACAAAAAGAACACCGAAAAAATATGCGCGAACAGTGCCGCCAGCAGCATCAACGCTGCCGGTACGTGCAGGTACAGCCACACATCCATCATCGCCTTGTAGCTGATGTCGTGCCGCACCCGCGACAGCAGCAGCTGCTTTTCCTCGAGCAGCACCCGCACGCGGCGCCATGCCTCCTCGATTTCGGGAGGCACCATCATCCCCTTGGCATCGAGATCGGCGATCGCGGCCTCGGTCGTGCAGCCGCGCAGCCGTCCGGTCAGCTGCCGGCGCACCGAGCCGCCAATGACGTTGGTTTCGGTCGAGCGGCCGATGACCGCGGCGGTCTCCTCATCAAGCGGTAGCGCCGCCAGCCGCAACTCATCATCAAGCGAGGCGATACGGCCGAGCATCTGCTGCATCGTCATGCCGGACCGGTTGTCGGTCATCAGCCGCGGGTAGCGGGCGTAGCAGAACACCCCGAACACCCCTGACCCGATCACCAGGCACATCAACGCGTAGGCCAGCGTGTGGACGTTCCAGCCGAAATGGAACCCGCTATGCAGCGTCACGACCACCAGCAGCGCCAGCCCGAGATAGACATGCGCCGAAAGCTGCGAGGCCAGCTGGCCGCGTATGCTAGCGTAGTTGCGCTTGTGATAGCCGAACCAGGTCAGCCACAGGATCAGCAGCGCCCCGACCGTCCCGAGCGTATAACCCGCCCAGCTGCCGCCATAGCCGGACCCGTAGGGCCGGTCGATGGCGTACAGCACGGTCGAGACGGCGGCGAGCCCCAGCGCGACCTTGAGGTAGAAGAACCGCGAGTACGCCATGAACGATTCATGGCGCCGGCCCGCTTCCGCGAGATCGGTCGCGCCGGCGCCAAACGACCTCATGGATGCCGTCCTAAGGCCCCTTCCCTCTCCCATGTGCCCGTCTCATGGATGTGCCCGTCTCATGGATGTGCCCGTCTCATGGATGTGCCCGCCGGATCGTGTCCATGATGTTGATCGGGTCGATGCGAATAGCCGCGCCAGTCGGGCAGGCGCGCACGCAGGCCGGGCCGCCGGCAATGTCCTTGCACATATCGCACTTGACCGCGTGCTTGGCTCCGGTGCGCTTCGCCAACCCCTCGGGCGACTTGTCCTCGCCCGGTCCCGAGCCCCAGCCGAACATGAGCCATTTCAAAAGGCTCGGTTTTTCCGGCGGCTGCGCCGCCATCTGGATCACGCCGTAGGGGCAGTTGCGCTCGCAATTGCCGCAGCCGATGCACTGGTCGTCGATCCACACCTCACCGTTCGGGGCGCGATGGATCGCATCCGGCGGGCAGTCTTTCATGCAATGCGGGTCTTCGCAGTGCCGGCACGAGGTCGGCAGATGCAGTGCGTCGAAGGTCGGACCGGCCTCGCGGTTGAGCCGGCTGATTCCGAGATGCGTCTCGGCGCAGGCCTTTTCGCAATTGTCGCAGCGCACGCACAGCGACTCGTCGATAACCAGTACGTCGGTCGCCTCGCCGAGGCCGTGCCGCATGAAGAACTCGACCGCGCTGCTCTCCTGCGCGTGCATCCGCACCTGCTGCAGCTCGGCCAACCGCTTGCCGAGCTTGTCTTCGATCGAGCGGCGCAGCTCGACATCGTGGTCGAGCATCATGCGAAAGGCGCGCCCGTCGATGCGCACCGCCTCGGTCGCGATGACCGCGCGCACCGTCGCCGTCCGCGGCCGCCGCGTGATCAGCGCCATCTCGCCGACATAGTTGCCAGCCGGCAGGTAGGCGAGCACGACATCGCGCCCGCCGAGCCGCACCGACACGGTCACCGAACCCTTGCGGATGAGGTAGATCGCATCGTCGAGCGCACCCTCGTCGATCAGGCTCTCATTCGGCTTGAACTCGAGCACCAGCGTCGTCGCCAGCACCTCGGTCATAATATGATTCGGCACATGCGCGCCAAAGAACGTGCTGATCTGCCGGGCAACGGCTGCGTCGTCGATCGCCTGACGCACCCGCAGCTCAGACCGCACCAGGCGGATCATGATGTTGCGGTCGATTTCGAGCAGCAGCGACGGCGCGCTCGCGACGATCGTGTTGCTGCGCCGGCGGCCGGAAATCAGCGCCATCTCGCCGAAAAACTCGCCCGCCCCGAGCGTGACGATCTGCGACGGGTCATCCTGGTCGATCTGGATACCGACCTCGCCGTCGAGGATCGCGTAGAGCGAATTGGAGTACTCGCCACGCCGCACCACCACATCGCCCGCCTTTGGCGCGTGGATATTCGAGTGGATCAGGAATTCGCGGATTTGCAGCGAAGTCAGCGACTGGAACACCGACACGCGCTGCTGCGTCGCGGTCACAAGCTCCGACACCGACAGGTGCACGCCGGCATGGTCGAGCTTGGCCTGGATCAGCGGTTCGTCAGCCGGCGCGATCTGGTTGCCGAGAACATATTCAATGACTTCGTAGCCCTGGTTCAAGCAATGCTTGATCAGCGGATACCCGGCGAGCGCACCGATCACGTAGAGGCCGGGCACCGAAGATTCGTAGGTATCGGACAGCACCGGGAAGGCGGAACTGCCCTCGTTCGGGAATTTGACCCCACACGCTTCGACAAAGCGGCGCGGCGGCAACGCGCCGATGCGCGCGATGATGCGGTCGCAGGCGATGCGGGCGGCGCCGTCCGCCGTCTCGACCAGCAGGACGCCGGGCTCGATCTGCTTCGGCTCGCAATTAACCAGATGCTCGATGTCGCCGCGTTTGATCGCGGCGTCGATCAGCGCGATGTTGCCGCCTTTGGCGCGCGGAAAGTCGGCGACGCGGTTGACCAGCGACACGCGGTTGTTGGCGGCCAGCGCCAGGGCGTTTTCGAGCCCGGCATCGCCGGTGCCGATCACGACGATTTCCTCGCCGCGATACTCCTCCGGGTCGTCGAGCTGATACTGCACCATCGGCAATTCGGCGCCGGCAACCCGCAGCTTGTTCAGATTGCCCTGAATACCGACCGCCAGTACGACGAACTCCGCGGTCAGCGTCTCGCCGCCCGCCAACGTCACCGTAAAGGCGCCGCGCTCGCCGGCGATCCCGGCGACATCGACGCCAAGGCGGACATTGACCTTCAGCTGTTCGGCCGCGGTGGTCCAGCCGTCGATCAGTTCCTCGCGGGACTCCTCCTGGAACGCCAGGTCGCTGCGCAGCGGCAGGAACTCCGGCGTCGCCATTACGTGCTTGCGCTTCTGGAACTTGAAGATCGTGTCGTTGAGGTGCGGCGCGCGCTCCAGCAGCACATGCGTGATGCCGCGCCGGGCGGCGTGCGTCGCGGCACTCAGCCCGGCTGGTCCGGAGCCAACGATGATGACCTTATAGTCGCTCATTCACGGATCCCGATAGGGGCGAAATGTCGTCAACAATCGGGCGAGACACGCAACCTTTTATGTGGCCCAGCGCCCACCCTAGCAACCCGACGGGCGCCAACCTATCGCTAAGTGATCGTCGCGCAGACGAGCGCCTATCGGGGCCGCCGCGGGTGCGCCATCGTGTTGGCGTCGAGCACCGCCGAAAATTCACTTTCGACCTTGGCGGTCGCGTCGCGCGCCGCATCCTCGTTGCCGATCACCCGCGGCGTCATCAGCATGATCAGTTCGGTGCGGCCGGCATTTCGGTTCCGCGTGCCGAACAGCGCGCCGATCCCCGGGATTTCGTTAAGCACCGGAATGCCTGAATTCTCACGGGTATTCTGCTGCTGGATCAAGCCGCCGAGCAGGATCGAGTCGCCGCTTTTAACGCTGATCGTGCTGGTCAGGCGACGCTGCCGGATGGTCGGCGAGTCGATCGTCGAGGTCGTCGTGTTGACCACGTCGCTGACCGATTGATTGACGTCCATCGTGACCATGCCGCCAGAACTGACCCGCGGCGTCACTTCGAGCACAACGCCGGTCTCCTTATAGGTGACATTGTTCAGCACCAGCGGATTGCTGGTCACCGTGCTGGTCGCTGACTGGGTGATGATCGGCACGACATCGCCGACCTGCAGCCGTGCCGTCTGGTTGCTCATCACCAGAAGGCGCGGCGTCGAGATCACCCGCGTCTCGGTCACGTCGGACAAGGCCTCGAGGAGAGCCTGCTGCCCGAACTTTCCGGTAACCCACGACAGCGCAAAACCGGGCGTCGTCGGCGTCACCGCCACCGCGCTTGCCCCGGTCGTCAGCAGCGAGTTCAAATTCCCGGCGTTGATGTAGAACTCGACGCCGTAATTGAGCTTGTCGTTCAGCACGACCTCGGCCACCGTGACCTGGATCAGCACCTGCAACGGCGGGACGTCGATGCCCTGCAGCACCTGACGGATCATGTCGTAATCCCTGGCGCTCGCCGAAATCAGCAGCGAATTATGGGCTTCGTCAGCCTCGATGCGGACGCCGCCGCGATCCACCGGGCCATGATCGGCTGAGGGGCCGGGATCGGGAACCGCGCCGGCAGCCAGCGCCGAGGGAGGCACGGGTTCGGTCGACGGGGCCGGTTTGGCGGTCGCCTGGGCACTCGTGCCCGGCGGCCCGCCTGCGTCGGCCGCAGGCGGCGGGGCGGCGGGTGCGCCGGCGGCGACGCCGACACCTTCCGGACCGGCCGGCGCGGTCGACGACTTGAACTGGATATCCATGCCGGTCAGCAGGCCCTGCAGCTTCTGCCCGATTTGCGAGGCCTTGCTGTATTGCAGGTTATAGACGTAGACGCGCTGCTCGTTGGGGTTGCGGCTGCGATCGAGCCGCGCGATCCAGCCGCGCGCCTCGTCCATATAGCTTGCCGACCGGCTGATCACCATGACCGCATTCAGCCGCTTCACCGGCATGAAGCGGATCGCATCGCTATCAGCCTCCTTGCGGGTCGCGGCGAACAGGTTTCGCAATTCCTCTGCGATCGCCGGCGGGTCCGCGTTGCGCAAGGGCACCAGCGCCATCGACATGCCGCGCATCTGGTCGATATCGAAGATGCGCACGGTTTCCGCGGCAAGCTGGAGTTCGGCCGGCGTTCCCTGAACCAGGAGGACGTGCCGGCCCTCGTCCGGGCTGACCGTCGCACTCGCCGGCAATGCCTTTTCCAGCACCCGCTGCATGTCGCCCGGCGAGACATAGCGCAACGGGTATATTTCGGTATGCGCGCCGCCGGCCCCTCCGGCATCGCGCGCGATCGGCGCCGCCACCGCGGGCCTGCCGCCATCCTTGTGCAGCAGCGTAACCCGGGTCATGCCGCCGTTCTGCACCAGCGTCGCATTGCGGCTGTTCAGCACGGTTTCGAGCACCGGCAGGACCTCGTCACGGCGCATCGGCCGGCTGACATTGAAGGTCACGACGCCGGTCACGTCGGGGTCGATCACGTAATTGATCTTGAGTATCTGGCCCAGCACCTCGGCCACGACATCGCGAATGTCGGCGCCGGAAAAGTTGAGCGTAATGTCGGCCGGCCCACCGCCACCACTACCACCGCCGCTGCGCGCCCCTACCGCCGGGACGGCCGGCGCATCCTCGCCGCGCTTCACATACGCCGGCATCGCCGGCTGCGGACTGCGCGAGGCCATCACCGCGACGGCACGGCCGGGATCGATGCTGCCGAGCGAGGTGGCGGACCCGGTACTGGAGCCGGAGCTGGATGTCGTAACGGAAATGGGGGGGGCGCCCGGCGGGCCGGCGACGTTGTCACAGGCTCCCGCCGCCAGGAGCAGACCTCCCGCGCTCAACAGCCTGCCAAGCCTGCCCCAACTCATCGGCCGTGAGCGCATGAGACCTGAGCGCATGACAAAGGTACCCCATCGCCGGCCAAACCGGTCGGCGACAACAAAAACCCGTACAATGGTACCCACTCCCCGCGGCTCAGGTTGCCCCGGCCGCCGAATCGGCCGCAGCATGCCCGAAGCCTCCGGGCCGGTCAACGCCACCTCCTCTTGCCAGCGAGATCGCTCGATGAATCCCCTAAACCATTGTTCTGTTTCGTCTTTCAGTTTCCGATTCCAGCTGCCTTGCGCACCACTACTGCGTATCACGGCAATGCCGCTCACGCCGCTTACCGAAAAGTTCGGCAGCTGAGTTTTCAGCGCTCGTCAAAGGCAACCGGCGCGGCCGTTGCGTATGATGCTGCGACATGCCCCGCTTGCGTTGCCTTTGACCATCCCCGAACCGCCAGTCCCGGTGATCGCTAAGCCAATGCAGACTGTTCTTTTAATGAACGCAAATAACAATTTCTCCCGACGCGGCGGAGGATCGGGAATTTCGCGGCATATGGTCTCTGGGATCGCCATGATTGCGGCGCGCCACGCTTACGAAACCCGCGGAAATCCGGGGCATCGGCGTCGGGGCACAACCCAGACGGAATTCGCTGTGACGTTTTTGTGCGGTCGTGACATATGCTCTTGCCCCTGGGCACGCGAAGCCATTCGACCCGCTGGTTGCCGATACAGGAGGAAGCATTGTCGTCGCGGCAAAAATACCTGACCGTCCTATCTCGCCTGGCGCCTGCCGGAGCGGTAGGCATATCGCTGGCGCTCGGCGCCGCGACACCGGCCGCCGCCAGCATGCAGCCCGACTCTGCCACATCCGGCGGCGGGCGCGTGGCGGAGCGGCTGGCGGCGGTGCGCGATGCGGTTTCCGAAGTCGCCGGCGCCAAGGCCAAGGCGGCCGGCGACGAGCTTAGCGTCGCCTGGTGGTGGCGCAACGTCGGCTGGGGTTTCCCGAATTTTCGCAACTGGCCCAACGGCTGGCACAACTGGGGCAACTGGTTCCGGAACTGGTAGGGCGCCCGCGACAGGCGGCGGCCGATGAGCGGCCCGCCGGGCCGGACCGTGCCCCAGATACAGCTGCTGGTCGTCCAGCCGACGCCGTTCTGCAATATCGACTGCCGGTATTGCTACCTCCCCGACCGGTCGAGCAAGGCGGTCGTCGCAGACGAAACGCTTGGCAACCTGTTTCGTCAGGTCTTTGCCTCGGGCTGGGCCTCCGACGGGCTGAGTGTCGTCTGGCATGCCGGCGAACCGATGGTGCTGCCGATCGATTTCTACCGGCGCGCCGGCGCGCTGATCGATCGGCTGAGGCCGCCGTCTCTGACCGTGCGGCAGTCGTTTCAGACCAACGGCACGCTGATCGACGATGCGTGGTGCGAATTTTTCGCCGAGATGCAGATCAATGTCGGCGTCAGCATCGACGGGCCACAGCTTCTGCACGACAAGAACCGGGTGACCCGATCCGGGCGCGGCACGTTCGACCGCACGATCGCCGGGATCCGACGGCTGAAGCGCCACGGCGTGCCGTTTCATGTGATCTCGGTGCTGACCGCCGAAGCCATTGATGCGCCGCAGGAAATGTTCGATTTCTATCTCGCCGAGGGGATCGACCAGGTCTGCTTCAACGCGGAAGAGAGCGAGGGTGATTACCGCTCGCAATCCTTTGCCGCCGCCGGGATCGAAGACCGCTACTACCGCTTTCTCAGCGAGTTCTGGCGCCTGCAGGCGGCCAATCCGGGCCGCATCCGCTATGTCCGCGAAATCGACGACGCGCAGAACAGCATCTTGCGGCCCCAGGAGGCCGCCTTTTTCAACCAGCTGGTCGAGCCGTTCGCGGTTACCAGCATGGATTGGCAGGGCAATATCGCGACATTTTCGCCGGAACTGCTCGGGCACAAGAACGCGCAATACGACAATTTCATTCTTGGCAACATCAATCGCGACGAGCTGGTCGCGATGCCGGAGCAGCCGGTCTTCGCGCGGATGCATGCTGACATTCAGGCGGGTGTCGCGCTGTGCCGCGAGCGCTGCGAGTATTTCAGCATCTGCGGCGGCGGCGAGCCGATCAATAAACTGTCCGAAAACGGCAGTTTCATCAGCACCGAGACGACCTATTGCCGGATGACCCGGATGCGGGTCACCGATCTCGTGCTCGACCGGCTCGATCAGCTGCAGCCATCGGTGACAGAGGAGCGCGCGCCGTATGGCGCCGGGGCGTCGGCGCGCCCGATTGAGAGCAACCACTTCGGAGAACGGGGATGACGAAGATGTACTCGAAATTTTTGGCCGCAGCGGTTGCGGCAATCGTCGGGGCCGGTTTTGCCGTCGCGGCCGCGGCCCAGAACGCGCCGGCGGCGCAGGCGCAGGGCCAGGGCGGCGGGGAATCGTTAGGCTATCAGGAAACCGGCCCCGACCAGAATGCGGCCGGCCCCTCCGGCGCGACCCGGCCGCTGGAGGTTCCCGTGCTCTACGTGACCGGGGTCGAGATTCTCAACACGACCAACGATCCGAAGGTCCAGCTGGTCCGCGTCACCGGGCTGACCAGTTCGGCAAGCTGGTCCAACCCGATCCTGGTGCCGTTCTTCTACGGCCGGCCGGCCGACGACGTCCTCGACCTGCAATTCATTGCGACGAGCCCGGAGCAGTCGCAGAAAGCCGACGGTTTTGTGCCGATCAGCGCCATTTTCACGCTGGAGGCAGGCAACCCGTTCAAAGGCGTGCGCGTGCGCGCCGCGGCCAACGCAATTGAGCTGAAACAGATGCCGGGCGTCGCACGCGCCGAGGTCAAGGTGGTCGATTGCAAGGATTGCGTCGGCAAGAAATTTGCCGAAAAGGGCAAGGCCGCCGCCGGCACCGCCGGTGTCGTGCGCGAGGAAGACCTGCCGCGCGGCTTCCGCACGATCGAGCCGACCCACGGCGTCGCCGGTCAGGTGCACAACCCGAACCGCATCAACCTGATCCTCGACGACAACCACACCGTCGTGATGGCCTTCTGGGAATAGCAGCGGGGTAGCTCTCGCGCCGTCCTTTGCGCTACCTGAAAACAAAATTTAACGCAAAGAGCGCAAAGGTTACGCAAAGGGCGCGAAGAGACTTTTACCAGCGCGAAGTGCTTTCAAAATCCTTTGAAAGCTACTAATGGCGCTTCGCGCCCGGCGAGGTCGCCTTCGCGTTCTTTGTGTAACCTTCGCGCCCTTTGCGTTACCTAACCAGACTACCGGTTCACGGCGCGAAGATCGAGGTCCACTCGGCCCGCGCTTTTTGCAGGTCGTCGAGCGTTACCTTGGACCAGTCGATCGGAATAAGCTTCAGGCTCTCGATCGCCGGGGCGTAATCCGGGATCGGGCTTTTGAAGCCGTCGCGGCCGGAGATCAGCGCCTCTTTTTCGACCAGGATTTTCTGCCCTTCCTCGGACAGGATGAAGTCGATCCACAGCCGCGCCGCGTTGGGATGCGGCGAGCCCTTCAAGGTAAAGGTTTCCTGTGGCAGCAAAACGACGCCTTCGCTCGGAAACACGAATTTGAGGCTGGCCCCGCGCTTGTTGAACTGATACGCGCGGCCGGTACTGCCGGAGATCGCCAGCAGGTCTTCGCCCGAGACGAGGCGGGAGACGATCTGTTCCGAGCGCACGATGTAATTCGGCTTCATCTTCGCGATCCCCTCGAAGAAATCGCGGCCGAGGATCGGGCGCAGTCCGTAATAGGTTTCGAGCAGCGTTTCCGACTTGCCGGCATCGCCGAGGCTGGCGCGGCCCGACGGCACGGCGCCGATCACCTCTTTCCACGAGGTTCCCTTAAACTGGAAATTCTCGCTGTTCCACAGCGGGACGAACAGATAGGCGCCATTGAAGGCAAAGGCGCCCGCCTTGGCGAGACCGGCTGTGATCGCGTGGCTGTAATGCGCCAGTTCGGGCAAGTCGTAGGCGATCACCTTGCCCTGCGCGAGATGGCTGTAGACCCACGGCAGCGACGCGATTGCCGCGACATCGATCGTGATCCGGTCGGCCCCCAGTTCCTGGTCGAGCCGGGTTACCATGCCGCTCGAACTGGTCAGCGTGTAGTTGACCTTGAATGAACTGGGCAGCCCGTAGCGTTTCAGAAACGCCGCGGTCAGTATCTCGTTCGTCTCAGGCTGGATCACCACGTCCCAATAGCTGAGCTGGCCTTCGGCGAGCGCGCCCTTGATCAGCGGTTCGAGACGGGCCTTTTCCGCGGGGCTGGCATTGGCGAGCGCCGGCGGGTCGGCTGCCAGAGCCGCCCCGACCGTGCCGAGCCAAAGCGCGAGCGCGGCGCCGATAAGGTGTCTTCCCGCAAGAATTGTCATTGTATATTCCCCAAAACCCAACCTCAACGCATGAAGATGCTGGCCCATTCGTCGCGGGCCTTTTGCATGTCTTCGAGTGTCACCTTTTCCCAATCGACCGGGATCGCCTTGATGCTTTCGATCGCCGGCGCGTATTCCGGCAGCGGGCTCTCGAACCCGTCGCGGCCGGAGATCAGGGCCTCGTGCTGCACGATGATCTGCTGCCCGGCCTCGGACAGCACGAAATCGACCCATAATTTGGCAGCGTTCGGGTGCGGTGCGTCGGCGAGGATGAAGGTTGCCTCGGGCAGCAGCACGACGCCCTCTTTCGGCATCATGAATTTGATCTTGGCGCCGCGCTCGTTGAACTGATAGGCGCGGGTCGGCATCCCGCCGGCCGCCATCAAATCCTCACCCGAGACGAGCCGTTCGGCGACGTTCTCCGAGCGCAGGATCAGGTTCGGCGACATCTTCGCCAGTTTCTCGAAATATTCCTTACCCAGCGCCTTGCGCAGCACGAGGTAGGTCGCGCGATAGGTTTCCGACTTGGTGGCGTCGCCGGTGCTCATGCGCTTTTCGGCGACCGCGCCGAGGATGTCATTCCATGATGTGCCCTTGAAATCGAGGTTTTCGGTGTTCCACATCGGCACGAAGATGTAGGCGCCGACAAACGCGAAATACCCCTTCTTGCCGAGGCCCTGGGCGAAGGCCTTGGAGTAATGCGCGTATTGCGGCGAGTCGTATTGCACGAACTTGCCGTCGCGGATGTGCGCGTAGATCCAGGGGAGCGAGGCCACCGACGCGACATCGATCGTCGCGCGATTGGCGGCCAGTTCCTGATCGACCCGCGTCACCAGACCGCCGGTGGAGGAGAGGGTGTAGCCCACCTTGAACGAGGCAGGCAGGCCGTACTGCTTGCGGAACTCGGCGGTCAGTGCGTCATTCGTCTCGGGCTGGAAAATCGTGTCCCAATAGCTGACCTGGCCGTCCTTCTGCGCGGCCTCGATCAGCGCCTTAAGTGCCGCCTTGTCGGCCGGTGCGGCGGCCGCGAGGGCCGGCGGCTCGTCCGCCGCCCGCGCGGCCGGGACAAACGCTATGGCGCCGAGCAGCAAGGCGCAGAAGCGTAGAATCATCGTCATTTCTTGTCCTTCTGGTCGGCGACGGAAGGTTCGTCCGGCAACACCAGGCAGTCTTCCGTCGCGAGCGTCAGCATTACCGGGCCTTCCTCGAATTCGAGGGCCGGCTGTATCGCGCGCAGCTCGACCCCGCCGGCGATCACGACATGCTCGTCGTGCAGCCCCTGGAAGGACGAGGCGCGCAAGATCGCCGGCACATTCTGCCGGCCATTTTCCGCGGGCGGCGCCGTGCCGGGCGCGGCCAGCCCGACCTGCTCCTTGCGCACGCACAGCACCGCCCGCGCGCCCACCGGCAGGGTCTCGGTGCCGCAATGCAGGCCGGAAAGGCGCAGCCCATCGCCGAGCGCGACCTCAACCACCTGCGCGCTATTGCCGGCGGGCGCGACGGAAGCAACCCGGCCCGGCAGCACGTTGTAGCCAAAGAACCGCGCCACAAACGCCGTCGCCGGGCGCCGGAAAACGGCGCGCGGCTCGCCTTCGGCCTCGATATGGCCGCGGTTCATCACGATCACGCGCCGGGCCAGCGCGAAAGCCTCGGTATGATCGTGGGTAACGAAGATCGCGGTGAAATTGAGCCGCTGCTGCAACAGTTTCAGTTCGATGCGCATCTGCTCGCGCAATTGCGCGTCGAGGTTTGACATCGGCTCGTCGAACAGCACGAGCCGCGGCTTGTGAACCAGGGCGCGGGCCAGCGCGACGCGCTGCTGCTGCCCGCCCGACAAGGCCATCGCCGAGCTGTTGCGCCACGGGAGCAGGCCGACGAGGTCGAGGATTTCGTCGGTCTGCGCCGCCACTGCGGCCTTCGCCATCCGCCGCACCTTGAGCGGGAAACCGACATTTTCGGCGACGGTCATATGCGGCCACACTGCGTAGGACTGAAACACGATGCCGAGTTCACGCCGCTCCGGCATCAGATCGATGCGGCGGGTCGCGTCGAACACCGGAATGCCGCCGATCTCGATCAATCCGGCATCCGGGGTTTCCAGCCCGGCGATGCAGCGCAATGTGGTGGTCTTGCCGCAGCCGCTGGGGCCGAGCAGGGCCAGCGTGTCGCCTTCCGCCACCTCGACCCCGACACCGCCCAGCGCGGTATAATTGCCGAACCGCTTGACGAGGCCGCGCACCCGCACATAGGGGGGCGCCGGCGACACCGCACGCCGCGCCGGCGGTTCCATAATTTCCGCTACCATCACCGCTCCAGGATCGAGGCGCCCTTGCGCGCGAAAAACGCGAAGGCGACGAGCAGCAGCATCAGCTGCGTCACCGCAAGCGCCGCGACATAGCCGAAATTGCGTTCGCTGAGCACGACCAGCACGACGCTGATCGTTTCGGTTCCTTGCGCGTAAAGCAGGATGCTGGCGCCGAGTTCGCGGATGAAAATGACGAACAGCATCAGCCACGAGGCGGTCAGCGCCGGCCGCAACAAGGGCAATACGATATAGCGCATCGTTTGCAGCCAGGTAGCACCGCTGGCGCGTGCGCTCTGTTCCAGTTCCGGGTTCAGCGACAGCAGCATCGCCGAAATGCTGCGCAGCGCGAACGGAAAGAAATGCGCGACATAGGCGATCAACAGGATCCAGATCGTGCTGTAGAGCGGCGTGCGGATCAGCAGGATCAGAAAGCCGAGACCGATGATGATGCCGGGAATGCCGAGCGGCATGGACAGCACCGGCTCGACAAAGCGCGCCACCCGCCCGCTGCGGCGCCGCACGAAATAGGCCTGCAGGAAACCGAGCGTGATCCCGATCGTCGCGCCGACCGCCGCGAGAAACAGCGAATTCTGCAGCGCCTGCTGGGTCAGGCTATAATTGAACAGGACATAGCGGAAATTCCCGAGGGTGATCCGGCTCGGGTTGAAGGTGCCGGTCCACAGCGACGACAGCGACACCATGACGAGCGCGATCAGCGGCAGTACCACGCCCATCGCGAGATAGAGGCACTCGACGGTATAGGCACCAGCGCGCCCGACCCGGCCGAGCCGCACCGGGCGGGGCCGGTAGCCTTTGCCGGAAACCGTGTCAAACCGGCGGCTGCGGACATAGCGCTGCTGGAACATCGAGCACAGTACCGTCGCCACCATCGTCAGCGTGCCGAGCGCGGCGGCGTAGCCGAAATCGGTCGGGTACTGCACGGCGGCATAGATATCGGTCGGGATCGTGTGGATGGCGCGCGGCGCGGCCAGCGCCAGCGGCACGTCGAACAGCCCGGCGCTGGTCACCAGCACGATCAGCGCGCCGGACAACAGCGCCGGCAGGATCAGCGGCAGGGTGATCGCCCGCGTCGTGTACCAGAACCCCGCGCCGTGCACCCGGGCGGCGTCTTCGAGCGCGCCATCCATGCTGCGCATCGGCCCGATCACGAACAGGTAGATGTAGGGCGTGTAGAACAGCGACAGGACCCAGATCACGCCGCCGATGCTGTAGAGGTTCAGCCAATCGAGGCCGTGCGGGAAATACGGCTTCAGCAATTTCTGCACGATCCCGGCATTGGGCGCCGCGAGATAGAGCCAGCTCATCGCGCCGACATAGGGCGACAGGAAGAACGGCACGAGGTTCAGCACCTCGAACCAGCGCCGCCCGCCGATATCGGTGCGCACGACGATCCACGCCAGGGTACAACCGAGCAGGGAACTGGCCAGCGTCACGCCGATCCCGGTCAGCAGCGTATTGACCGTCGCCTCGGCCATTCCTGGGTTGTGCAACAGCTTGGCGAAGTTCGCGAGGCTTGGCAGCGTCAGCGCGGTATCCGAGGTGATGATGCTGCGCACCAGCGTCGCCGCCACCGGGCCGATGATCAGCGCAAAGCCGATCGCCACGGCGACGCCCGGCACCCAAACCTGCAAGAGGCGCGACAGGGCGCGCGACCCCGAGGCCGGCGTCTGTCCGGAATCGACACGTACCGGCGCGGCGGCCGTCGTCAGAGGGGCGGAAGCGGTCATGATGGCGGAAAGTGCCGCGTCGCGGTCCGCTCGACAACCCGCCTTTTCGCTACCCCTTGCCGCACCCTTCGCGCGTGCCGTTGATCTGGCGCATCCGCGCGGTCGTGTCGGCGATATTCACGAAAATCTCATGCCGGGTGCGGCCGGGCGGGCCTATGATGCCGTCCCGAGCGAATTATCCCGTGGGCAGAAGGGCATGACCGACATTCATCACTATATTGACGGCAAGCGCGCCGAGGGCAAAAGCGGCCGCGGCGGCGACGTGTTCAACCCGGCGACCGGCGAGAAAATCCGCCGGGTTGCGCTCGCCAGCGCCGCGGAGGTCGATGCGGCGGTCCAGTCGGCCGCCAGGGCCTTCCCCGGCTGGGCCGCGACCCCGCCGCTGACCCGCGCCCGCGTCATGTTCAAGTTTCTCGAACTGCTGAACCGCGAGCACGACAATATTGCGCGCGTCGTCTCTGAGGAGCACGGCAAGGTCTTTTCCGACGCGCACGGCGAAATCACCCGCGGTCTCGAAGTCGTCGAGTTCGCCTGCGGCATCCCGCATCTGCTGAAGGGCGACTACACCGAGCAGGTCGGGCGTGGCATCGACAGCTGGTCGGTGCGCCAGCCGCTCGGGGTGTGCGCCGGCATCACGCCGTTCAATTTTCCGGTCATGGTGCCGATGTGGATGTTCCCGATGGCGCTCGCCACCGGCAATACCTTCATCCTGAAACCCTCGGAGCGCGACCCGTCGGCCGGCTACCGCATCGCCGAATTGCTCAGCGAAGCCGGGCTGCCACCGGGCGTCTTCAATGTCGTCAACGGCGACAAGGAGGCGGTCGACGCGCTGCTGCACCACCCGCAGGTCGCGGCGGTCAGCTTTGTCGGCTCGACGGCAATCGCCGAGTACATCTACACGAATGCCGCGGCGGCCGGGAAACGGGTGCAGGCGCTGGGCGGCGCCAAAAACCACATGGTGGTGATGCCGGACGCTGATCTGGACCAGGCAACCGACGCCCTGATGGGCGCGGCCTATGGCGCGGCCGGCGAGCGCTGCATGGCGGTGTCGGTGGCGGTCGCGGTCGGCGGCGTCGGTGACAGGCTGATGGACAAGCTCGTGCCGCGCGTGCGGGCGCTGAAGATCGGCCCCGGCACCGACCCCGAAGCCGAGATGGGGCCGCTGGTCACCAAGCAGCATTACGACAAGGTGCGCTCCTACGTCGATCTCGGCGTCAAGGAAGGCGCCAAGCTCGTCGTCGATGGCCGCGATCTCAAACTCCAGGGGTACGAGAACGGCTATTTCCTCGGCGGCTGCGTGTTCGACGACGTGAAACCCGAGATGCGCATCTACAAGGAGGAAATCTTCGGGCCGGTGCTGTCGGTGGTGCGCGCCGACACATTCGACGACGCGACGAGGCTGATCAACGAGCACGAATACGGCAACGGCACCGCGATCTTTACGCGCGACGGCGATGCGGCGCGCGAATTCGCCAACCGCATCCAGATCGGCATGGTCGGCATCAACGTGCCGATCCCGGTGCCGATGGCGTTCCACAGCTTTGGCGGCTGGAAGCGCTCATTGTTCGGCGACATGGCGGTGTACGGCACTGAGGGCGTGCGCTTCTACACCCGGCTCAAGACCGTGACCTCGCGCTGGCCGACCGGCATCCGCGCCGGCGCCGACTACGTGATGCCGACGATGCGGTAACCTGATCCTCTGTCATTGCGAGCAACGCGAAGCAATCTCGGGCAGATAGAGGCTCCTCCGCCCGGGATTGCCGCGTCGCCTCCGGCTCCTCGCAATGACAGTTGAGAGGAGGAGGCCTATGAGCCACCGCCGGGCTTGATGCCGACACCGACGACAATGCGATAACTTTTTTCGCTGTCATTGCGAGCAACGCGAAGCAATCTCGGGCAGATAGAGGCTCCTCCGCCCGGGATTGCCGCGTCGCCTCCGGCTCCTCGCAATGACAGGGCCTGGGAGGTGGAAGCCTATGAGGCGCCGCCAAAAATCGGGAAGACAACGCGGTCGCCGGGCTTGATGCCGAGGCGGGCGGCGGTGCCGCCATTCAGTTCGATGACGGCGCGCACCGGCGCGGCGGCCGGGATCGTATCGGTCGACAACGGCACGGTGCGCTCGGCGATATTTACGATATGCCCGCCCTGATCGACGAACAGCATATCGAGCGGGATCAGTGTGTTTTTCATCCACATCATCGCCGGCGACGGCGTCTTGAAGTCGAACAGCATCCCGGCATCGGCCGCGAGGCTCTGACGGAACATCAGCCCCTGCTCCATCTGCGCCGGCGTCGTCGCAACCTCGACGGTGAATTCCTGCGGCCCTTTGGCGGTGACGATGCTCAGCGGCGCGGTTGGGAACGGCTGGAATTGCGCGAAGGCCGGCGCGGTCCAGGCAAACAGCAGCAGCGCGAAGGCGGCGAGGCGGCGGCGAGCAGGCATGGGACTCCAGATCGCAGGGCTATCGAGCGGAAATTCACTGTAGCATGAAGCAGATATCCTCGGAGGCTGCGCCGATGCCGCGCAACATGCTGCACCCCGACACTCTTGCCGCCCAGGCACTCGGCTGGACCGATCCCACCACGGGCGCGGTCGTGATGCCGATCCAGCCGGCCACCACCTATATCCGCGACCCCGACAACCAGTACCGCCGGGGACGCAATTACGCCCGCGCCGACAACCCCGGCTACGACCAGCCGCAGGCGCTGATCACCGCGCTCGAAGGCGGCGCCGCCTCGCTGATCGTCGCCTCGGGCATGGCGGCGGCAACGACGGTGTTCCGCGCCCTGCCCCTGGGCGCGCATGTCGTCGGGCCGAAAATCATGTACCACAGCCTGCGCCGCTGGATCGCCAACTACGCCGCGGAGGGTCATATCGCCGCCGATTTCGTCGATATGACCTCGCTCGATGAACTGCGCCGCGCGGTGGTGCCGGGCCGCACCAGGCTGGTCTGGGCCGAGACGCCGGCCAACCCGCTCTGGTCGATCACGGACATCGCCGGCGCCGCTGAGATCGCGCATGCTGCCGGCGCCTTGCTGGCGGTCGACAGCACGACGGCAAGTCCGATCCTGACAAGGCCGCTCGAACTCGGCGCCGACATCGTCATGCATTCGGCGACAAAATACCTGAACGGCCACAGCGATGTGATCGCCGGCTCGCTGACCACAGCACGCGACGACGAATTCTGGCGGCGCCTCGTCGCCGGACGCAGCGGCGGCGGCGCGATCCTCGGCAGTCTCGAATCCTACCTGCTGGTGCGCGGCATGCGCACGTTGCATCTGCGCGTCGAGCGCGCCTGCCGTTCGGCGCAACGCATCGCCGAGGCGATGGCGGCGCACAAGCGGGTGCTCGACGTGCTCTATCCCGGCCTGCCCGGCCACCCCGGCCATGATGTCGCGGCGCGCCAGATGGAAGGCGGGTTTGGCGGCATGCTGAGCATCCGTGTCAAAGGCGGCGAAGCGGCGGCGATCGCCACCGCCGCGCGCGTCGCGGTGTGGAAACGCGCCACCTCGCTCGGCGGTGTCGAGAGCCTGATGGAGCACCGGGCGTCGATCGAAGGCGCCGGCACACCGGTGCCGCCCGACCTGCTGCGCCTTTCCGCCGGCATCGAAGACGCCGACGACCTGATCGACGATCTGTCGGCCGCGCTTAACGCCTCCGGCGCTTCCTAACATTGCCTTTATCAGGTCGTCTGCCCGTGCCCACCTCTCAGCAAATCGCCCCTATTTTTGTCATTCCGGGGCGCCGCGAAGCGGTGAACCCGGAACCCAGGAACACGGACGGTGCCTAAAGGGCGAAGACGGTGTACCTGGGTTCCGGGTTCAGCCCTGCGGGCTGCCCCGGAATGACAAAATAGGGGTGCTGCCGCCGCATTTAGCGCCTACGCGCTTTCGCGCGGATGACGGTCCATGTCCTGCGCGGCGAGACGTTCGAGCCATCCGCCGGCGACGCCGTAGCGCAGCCATTCGTCGAGATGGTCGATGCCGAGCCTGCGATAGAAATCGCGAGCCGGGTTCCAGTCGAGTACGGCGAAATCAATGCCGCCCCAGCCTCGATCGAGCGTGATCGTGGCGAGCCGCGCCATCAGCGCCCGGCCGACACCGTGACCGCGCGCCGCCTCGGTCACGTACAGGTCTTCGAGATAGGTGGTGGGGGTGCCGATCCAGGTGGAAAACCGTGGGTGGAACAGCGCCATGCCCGCGGGCTCACCGTCAACCGAGGCAATCAACGTCTCGAAATACGGCCGCTCGCCGAAACCGTAGTGGCGCAGGCTGGCCTCTGTCGCGACCACCGCGTCCGGCGCCCGCTCATACTCTGCCAGTTCGCGGATAAAGCGCAGGATCAGCCCGCAATCCTCTTCAACCGCGAAGCGGATCGTGACGCTCATCTCAGTTCTTCACCAAGGTCGTGAAATCCGACCAATGCTCAACTTTGAACGCACGGATATCCCGAACGGAGGAAGGAAACCAAGTCAGCGCTTTTAGCGCCATGATCGCGGCAAACAGATTTGCCAGATCGTCGGTATCCGTCGTGTACAGGCTTCCCTGCCGCCAATCGAAGCCAAAACCCTCGAGCACCGCGCGGATCTCCGAATAGGCCTGCGTCACTCCTTTGGGGTGATTGCGGAGGGTATCGGCAACCACAAGGTCAAACGCGATTGCAAACATCAGCCCGCGGCATCTGCCAGGACGTCGTCGTCGATCAGCTTGCTGAGAAGGTAATCGACTTCCTCGCCGGTTTCCGCGAGCCGAATGCGGACACTTCTGTCGGTGCCATCGGGTGTCAGCGGACCGAGCGCGATGACTTCATAAGCAGGCCCCGTCTCGCCGAAGTGCCGCCAGCTGCCGATCAGTGAGTTGTTCTCGATGTACGACATCGCGCCCTCCGATATGACGACCGGAGTATATCGCCTCAAGGGCAGCGCTTCACAGCAGTCTTCAGCCGGGGAGGCGCCGACAACGCCGAGGCCTCCCCACTGAAACTACTCGGCGGCGCTGCGCGCGAGTCCGACGGTCGGTTCGCGGCGGCGGTCGGAGGGCAGCGCCAGCAGCGTGACCAGCGACGACATCAGCGCAAAGCCGGCCAGCGCGAAGAGGCCGCCGGAGAAGCTGCCGGTGACGTCCTTGGTCCACCCGACGACAAACGGCGCGATGGTGCCGGCAAGATTGCCGACCGCGTTGATCCAGGCGATTCCGGCCGCCGCCGCGGTCCCCGTCAGGAACAAGGACGGCATCGGCCAGAACGAGGGCTTCATGCCGTAGATGCCCACCGTCGCGAACGACAAGCCGACCAGCGACCACCAGGTTCCGTGCGTCAGCCCCGCCAGGGTCAGCCCAATGACCGCGAGCATGCAGGCGAAAAAGCAGTTCCAGCGTCGCTCATGGGTGCGGTCGGTGATGTAGCCGAGCACCAGCATGCCGATCGTCCCGGCGATGTACGGGAGTGACGCGACGTAGCCGGTCAGGAAATTGGACAGGCCAAGCTCCTTGACGATCTGTGCCAGGAACATGACGAGCCCGACACTGCCGGCGGATATCCCGAAATAGATCGCCGACAAGGCCAGCACGCGCGGATTGTAGAACAATTGCCACAGGCTCAATTTGCCCGCGGACTCGACCTCGCGCCGCTCGCGCGCCAACTCGCCGGCCAGCCAGGCCTTCTCATCGGGCGCAAGCCAGGTCGCCTGCTCCGGCCGGTCGGTCAGGTAGAACAGCACGACCACGCCGAAGATTATCGCGGGTGCCGCCTCGACCAGGTACATCCACTTCCAGCCGGCGAGACCGAGGACGCCATTCAGCTCCAGCAGCGTCGTCGATACCGGGGCGCCGATCGCGATCGAGATCGGAATCGCCGTCATGAACCCGGCGATGATGCGTCCGCGATGCACCGTCGGGAACCAGTAGGTGAAGAACAGCACCATGCCGGGAAAGAACCCCGCCTCGGCGAGGCCCAGCAGAAAGCGCACCAGATAAAAGCTGTACGGCCCCACGACAAACGCGGTGGCGCCCGAGGCGATGCCCCAGGTGATCATGATGCGGGCGATCCACAGCCGCGCCCCGACCTTGTCCATGATCACGTTGCTCGGCACTTCGAGAATGAAATAGCCGAGGAAAAAGGCGGTGCCGGCGCCGAGCCCGAACGCGGCCTGGCTGAGCCCTAGGTCACCCCGCATCGTCAACGCGGCAAAACCGACATTGGCGCGGTCGATATAGCAGATCAGGTACAACAGTCCGGTAAAGGGCAAGAGGCGCCAGTACACCTTGCGCATGGTTCTTTGTTCGATCGTCCGTTCCATCGGCTCCATTCCTCGGCGGGCATCATGCCCACGCACGCGATCAGGCCACCGCGACCTCGCCGCGGTTGCTTTACGCTCGCCAGATTTGAAGCCTTTACGCGGACCCGCCCGCAGGCGGTCCGTCCCTTTTTACGCCTCGGCACCGTAGGATGGGCTGAGCGTTGCGAAGCCCATCTTCCTTACGGCCGCGGACAGGATGGGCTTCGCTACGCTCAGCCCATCCTACGAAACAGTACGAAAACACGAACCCTGAAACGCCAACGGCGCCGGACACGGGGATACCCGCATCCGGCGCCGCTTGCCAAGGCCCTAGTTGGTCAGGCCGTAGAACTTGGCCGCATTGCCGCACGTCATCGCGTATTTGACGTCGGCCGGCAGGTGGCTGAACTGGTCGTCGATATACTTCACCGATTCCGGCCAAACACCGTCGGGATGCGGGAAGTCCGAACCCCACATCAGGGTCTCGACGCCCATTTCATCGATCAGCTTGGTGCCGATGCGGTCATACTGGAACGTCGCCCTGCACTGGTTGCGCCAGTATTCGCTCGGCAGCTTCTTCAGCTTCAGGTCTTGGTACTGGTCCTTGTACTCGAAATCCATGCGGTCGATGACGTAGGGGATCCAACCGATGCCGCTTTCGCCGAGTACCATGCGGATGTTCGGGAAACGCTCGAACACCGCCGCGCCCATCAGATCGGTCAGGATCGTCGCCAGCGTCATCTGGAAACGGACCAGCGTGCTATAGGTCATCCGGCGGGAGACTTCCGGCTCGAGCGATTTGCGCAGCTCGGGGTCGGTCGCCGGGAAGGTGTGGAAATGCAGTGGCAACTGCGTCTCGTTGACCGCTTCCCACAGCGGATCCCACATCGGATGCCACATCCCCGTCATGTGCCATGAGCAGGAAAGCTCGACGCCCTTCATCCCCATCTTGGCGACGCGCCGGACTTCGCGCGCGGCACCCTCGATGTTGTTGTAGGGCAGGCAGGCAAGGCCGATCATGCGGTCGGGGTAATAGCTGGTGAAATTGTGCATGAAGTCGTTGTAGATGTGCAGCATCTCTTCGGCGGCGTCGGGATCATCCATCTTCGCGCATGCCGCGAGGATGCCATAGATGACCTCGGCGTCGACGCCGTCGCGGTCCATATCCTTGACGCGCAAATGCGGGTCGCCGGGTCGCCGGAGCCCCTTCTCGAAATAGTCGCTGTAGAGACCGGCCTCGGCCATCTTGTCGGCGCGGAGCTGCTTGCCGGGGACATGCGCTGTGCCGGTGGCGCCGACCCCGCCGCACTGGCCATAAATGGCGCCGGCCTTGTCGGTCCAGATCTCCGTGCCATCCGCCTGCTTTTCAACATACGGCATCAGGTCCCTGAGCTTGCTCGACGCGTTCTTCGTAAATAGGTCGGGCGGCAGCCAGAGCATGTCCAAATGACAATCTGCCGAGATGCGCTTGTACTGCCGGGCCATCAGCGATCCTCCTTCACGTCGCTCAAGATTGCACTGCTATAAGTCTAGCGCAGGTCTCCCCCGCAAAGAGCGCATAAATTTGCCGGGCAGTCATGCGGCATTGCGAACGGCGTTCAGTATCGGCGGCCGCGAAACGCCGCAGGCCGTTTTTCGAGAAAGGCGCGCACGCCTTCGACATGGTCGGGCGTCCCGGCGGCCTCGGCCTGCAGGTCGCGTTCAAGGTCAAGCTGCGCCGCGAGGCTGTTACCTTCGCTGGCTTCCAGCGCGCGCTTGGCGAGGCCAAGACCGATCGTCGCCTGCGTCGCGAGGCGCGCCGCCAGCGCGTGCGCCTGCGGCATCAGCCGGTCATCGGGAACGGCCTGCCAGATCATGCCCCATTCCGCGGCGCGCTCGGCCGGCACCGGCTCCGCCAGCAGAGACAGCGCCCTCGCCCGCGCGGCGCCGACCAGCCGCGGCAGAAACCAGGTGCCGCCGCAATCCGGCAGCAGCCCGATCCGGGCAAACACCTGCACGAAACTCGCCGACTGCGCCGCCAGAACGATATCGCAGGCCAGCGCGATATTTGCGCCGGCGCCGGCCGCGACGCCATTGACGGCGCACACCACCGGCAACGGCAGGGCGCGCAATTTGCGGATCAGCGGGTTGTAATGGTCGAGCAGGCGGGCGACCGCCTCGGGCGACGCCTCGCCGAGCGCGGTCAAATCCTGTCCGGCACAAAACCCGCGCCCGCTTCCGGTCAACAGCACCGCGCGACAATCCGGATCGGCCGCCGCGGCGTCGAGCGCTTCGCCAAGCGCCGCCGCCATCTCGATGGTCAGCGCATTCAGCCGCTCGGGCCGGTTCAGGGAAATCAACCGGTATCCCGGGAAAGCCTCGACAAGCAACATCACCACCCTCACCCATCCGACTGACTTTCGCGAGTTTCAATAAAGAGAGCCCACGAGCGAAGCGTTATTCCTTCCCCACCCCGCTCGCCCGGTCCCGCTTGTCGATCCGCTGCGTGGCCCGCTCAGACCGACAACATCCGAAACTGAGGCGGCAGCGCAACAGGGCAGCGTTGACCGGGTTCCCCGATGCGCCCACGTTATCGGCAGCCAACCTTGATTGAGGCTGATGACGCCGGGCTGACAGCGCCGTCAGGGGCATAGGACATGAGCAGCAGCTTGCAGCCGGCCGACATCACAGCAACCGTGGAGCGCGACGACCACCGTGCCCCGGCTGCCGCATCCGCCGCCCCGCTCCGCGACGACGGCCTGCGGATGGCCCTGATCGAACGCAGCATCCTCGTGCTGCTGGTGGTCGGCCTGTTTGTCGGTGTCGCGGCGGTGGTGCAGCCATTCATCACCGGCATCCTGTTCGGCGCGTCGCTCGCAACCGCGGTGTGGCCGCTGCGCCAGATGCTGGTGCGGCGCGGCCTCAGCCGCGGCGTGACGGCGGCGATCCTGCTGTTATGCTCGCTGGCGCTGATCGGGCTGCCGCTGCTGGCGGTCGCCCCCAACCTGACGACCCAGGTCGTCGAGGGGGTGCAGCGGGTGCAGTCGTATTTCGCGGCGGCGCCGGCACAGCCCGGCTGGTTCGCCCGCGTGCCGTTCGTCAGCGAGTATCTGACGTCTTTCTGGGACCGGCTGGTCCAGTCCGAGGGTCATCTGCGCGCGCTGACCGCACCCTATGCCGCAACGATCGAACACACGATGGTGGTGGCCGCCGGCGCCCTCGCGGACAGCGTCGTGCAGGTCATCCTGTCGCTGGCGATCGCGACGATGTTCTGGATCAACGGCGACGCGCCGGTCGCGGTACTGCACGACGCGCTGCGGCGCCTCGGCGGACCGATCGCCGAGCAGGCGCTCGATGTCGCGGCGCTGGCGATCCGCGGCGTCGCCTACGGCGTCGTTGGCACTGCGGTCATCCAGGCCCTGCTGCTCGCCGCGGGTCTTGCCGTCGTTGGCGTGCCGGGCGCTGCCACGCTGGGCTTTGTCGCGCTGATGCTGGCGATCAGCCAGATCGGCGGACCCTTTCTGGTCCTGATCTGGGGCGGTGCGGCGTGGTGGCTGTTCGCCTATGACCATCAGGTGGCGGGCGCCTTCATGATCATCTGGGGCGTGTTCGTCAGTATGGTCGACAATTTCGTCAAGCCGTGGCTGATCGGCTTCGGCATCGAAATGCCGATGTCGCTGACGATCCTCGGCGTGTTCGGCGGCTTTGTCGCGTTCGGGTTTCTCGGCCTGTTTATCGGGCCGACGCTGATCGCGATCCTGTTCACCCTGCTCGAAGCCTGGCGGGCCAACGCCACCGCCCACGGCGACAACCAGCCGGGCCGGAATATGACCCAGACCTGATCTGCCGCAATGCCGGCCGCGGGGATGCTGCGGTATGGGCTGCGATATCACCCTGGAGGTGGACATGATGAACCGTTACTTCTATTTCGCCGCCGCGCTGGCCGTCGCCAGCGTCGGAAGTGCACCCCCGGTTTTGGCGCAGTCGCTGACCGGTCCCTATCCGGCCAGCGGCAACATCGCCGAGCAGCTCAACCAGCAGCAATTGATGCAGCAGCAGGGAGCCGCCCCGGGTTATCCGCAGGCGGCGCCCGCGGCCGGATATCCTGGCGCCGGCTATCCGACGGCCGGCTACCCCACCGCCGGTTATCCACCCGCTGGCTATCCAGCGGCTGGCTATCCCGCCGCCGCCTACCCGTATGGCTACCCGTATTACCCCTACTCGAATCCGTATGCCTATGATTACTCGGCCTACCCCTATTACCCATACGCACCGGTCGCGGCCGCGCGCGCGTTGGGTTACGGGTACGGCGGATACGGCGGCTATGGCTGGGGGGGAGGCTGGCGCGGCGGCTGGGGAGGATGGCGCGGCGGTGGCGGCTGGCACGGCGGTGGCTGGCTGGCATGGCGGTGGCGGCTGGCATGGCGGCGGCGGTGGCGGGCATGGCGGCGGACGCCGCTAGACAGCACGGCCTGAGAAGGAACGGTTCGGTGACTCTTCATTCCGGAAGCGCCATGCGTAACTCGACCCGGCTGCGCCGGGCGCTCGGCCTCGCGGCATGGGCCTTGACGGGCTGGCTGACGCTGCAGCCGGCGACAGCACAGCTGCCGCCGCCGTCGCCGAACACAGCCCGCATCTGGTTCTATCGGGACTACGACCCCTACGTTAACCGCAACTACGCGACGGTGCTGATCAACGGCACCATCGCCGGTTCGGTGCAGCCTTATGGCGGCACGCTTTACCGCGACGTTCTGCCGGGGGCCTACCACCTGACCGTCCAGAGCCCCGGCACCGACTACGACCAGGATGCCCATGTCGAACTGGCTCCCGGCCAGCAGGCATATGTCAAGGTGGAGAACCTGCCGAGCTGGGACTCGGGTGGCGGCCTCCCGTTCTATACGCGCGACACCTATTACCTGCGCGTCATACCCCCCGAGGCAGCCCTCGCGCAGATGGCCTTAACGCCTCATTTCTGACGGTTGCGGCGCTGACCGCCGAGCGGGGGGCTCTGAGGCGTGCACCCGAGGCGGGTTCGCGCGCCGGCCCGATACCCGGACACCTCCGAATCATTACTTTGATTTACATCAATTCCCGTCCGAAATCGTCGGCAAACGGTTACGTTTGAGTAGAATCGTCGTGCCGGAGCGAACGTGTTGATGTAGATGAATGTCTGCGCGCTTGGAACGCCCGGATGATATCGGGAGGCTGAGCGACCAGCGCGGCTCTAGAGGCCGGCGTTCGGCGTCACGGCGAGCGCAGCGCATTCACCAACCGAGACAAAGGAGCCCGGTCATGCGGTCGTTTAAGTATCTCCCCGCCTTCGCCTCATTGCTGCTGCCGGTTGCGGCGGCAGCGCCCGCCCTCGCCCAGGGGCAAGGCCCCTGGGTCCAGCTCGAGGCCACCTCGGTCAATCTGGGCCTTGGCTCAAATACCGGCGACGGGCTGCTGCACCTGCCCAACCTCGGCACCAACTGCGAATATCCGTTCAAGGTGAACGGCTTTGGCGCCGGCATCCATGTCGGCATTTCAAAGGTCAGCGCCTCCGGGGCGGTTCAAAACATGACCCGGGTGTCGGATCTGACCGGCCAATACCAGGCGACGCAGGGCGAGACCACGCTGGTGGTCGGCGGCGGCAGCCTCGCGATGCGCAACAAGAACAATCCGATCGTGATGAACCTGAAGGCGGAGACCCAGGGCATCGGGCTCGGCTTTGGCGGCCAGGGCATGACGGTCCAGCTGGCCGAACCGCCGCTGAGCCAAACGCACGCCTACGTGCTCGAATTCGGCTACAACAAGACCTGGGTCAACGCCGACAGCCGCGCCATCCTCGACCAGGTGATTCGCGCCTGGAAATGCCACTACGCCAACATCTGGATGTTCGGCCACACCGACACAGTCGGCAAGGAAGACGAGAATCTGGCTCTGTCGCAAAAGCGGTCCGACGCGGTGCGTGAATACCTGGCCGGCGCCGGCATCAACCCGGCCCGCCTGATGACCAAGGCGCAAGGCGAAAACCAGCAGCTGGTGGTCACCGACCAGGGCGTGCGGCTGCGTAACAACCGCGCCGTCGTCATCGTCATCCAACTGCCGCAGTAAAGCAGTAACATGGTCGGCGCGCCCCGGGAGCAGCTTCCGGGGCGTCGTCTTCAAGAGCGGCGACTTTAAGAGCCCGGCGCCTCGCGTGCCGGGGTCTTTTTGTGCCTGGCCCCGCCTCCCGGACCGGTCGACACTCCATTGATCGTCATAATTGCATCGACAACGACGCGGTTTAACCCGAACCTCGGGTTGGATGGGACTTTGACGTGGTGACCAAGTGATGCCAGCGTCCTGGGGGAAAGACATGCGAGACCGGCGCCGCGGCGCGCGGCGTGGCACCGCCGCGGGGTTCAAGCCGCAAGGCAGGCTGCGCCTCGTCATCGGCGTGCTGATCCTGTGCTGCGGGCTCGCCACGGCGGTGGCGGCCCAGCAGGCGGCAACGCCGGCGGCCGTACCGGTCGGCACGGTCGCCGCGGCGCGCAGGCCGGTGGCGCGGACCGCCGATTTTGTCGGGCGCATTACCGCGATCAACCGCGTCGATGTGCGCGCCCGGGTAATCGGCTATCTCGAAGAGGTGCTGTTCAAGGAAGGCGACATCGTCAAGGAAGGCCAGCCGCTCTACCGCATCGAAAAGGATTTGTTCCAGGCCGCGGCCGACCAGATGCAGGGTGCCCTTGCCGCGAGCCAGGCCAAGAAGCTGCTGACCGCGATCCAGTATCAGCGCGCCGAGGAACTGACGAAAACCAGCGCCGGCACTGTCGTCGCGCGTGATCAGGCGCTGACCGCGGACCGCGCCGCCGACGCGCAAATCCTGATCGACAAGGCCAATCTGGAAACCGCCAGGATCAATCTCGGCTATACCGACATCGTATCGCCGATCGCCGGCAAGATCGGCCTGACAAAGGTCACCAAAGGCAACGTCGTCAGGGCCCGATAGCGGGGTGTTGACGACGATTGTCAGCCAGGACCCGATTTACGTCCTGTTTCCGATCAGCCAGCGCGGCATTATGCAGGCCAAGCGCGACGGCACCGCCAGCAATATCAAGGGCATCAAGGTCACGCTGCGCTTTGCCGACGGCCCGAGCTACCCCGAGAGCGGGCAAATCGATTTCGTCGACGTGACGGTCGACAGATCGACCGATACGGTCCAGGTCCGCGCCATCTTCCCGAACCCGAAAGGCGCTCTGATCGACGGCCAGCTGGCGACGGTCAATCTCGAAGTCAGACAAATCCGACGATGTCGTCGTCGTGCCGCAGGCGGCGCTGATCAGCGATCAGCAGGGCATCTATGTGTTGGTCGTCGAGGACGGCAAGGTCGCGATCCGGCGCATCAAGACGGGCGGCGCGAGCGGCGACGACATGATCGTCACGCAGGGGCTGAACGGCGGCGAGCCGGTCATCGTCGAAGGGCTGCAGACGGTGCGCCCCGGCTCGGCGGTGATCGCGAAGCCGCTGCCCCCGGCGCTCGGCAAGAGCTAGCCCAATGTTCTCAGCCATTTTTGTCGACCGGCCGCGGCTGGCGATCGTCATCGCGCTGGTCACGACGATCGCCGGTTTGCTGTCGCTGTTCGTGATCCCACTGGCGCAATATCCGGACATCGTGCCGCCGCAGGTGTCGGTCACGACGCTGTACCCGGGCGCCAACTCGTCGGTGGTCGACGCGACCGTGGCGCAGGTCGATCGAGGCGCAGGTCGTCGGCGTCGACAAGATGATCTACATGAAGAGCGTCAGCGGCGACGATGGCAGCTACGCGCTGATCTGTTCGTTCGAACTCGGCACCGACCCCGACATCAACGCGGTCAACGTCAACAACCGCGTCCAGATCGCGCTGCCGAACCTGCCGACCGAGGTGCAGCGGCAGGGCATCACGGTCAAAAAGAAGTCGTCGGCGCTGCTCGGCGTGATCGCCGTCTATTCGCCGAAGCACAGCTACGATTCGCTGTTTCTGTCGAACTACGTGACGATCAACCTGCTCGACCAGATCAAGAGCACGCCCGGCGTCGGCGATGCGAATTTGTGGGGGCCGCAGGATTACGCGATGCGGGCCTGGGTCCACACCGATCTGCTGACCGGGCTCAACCTGACGACCAGCGACATCATCACCGCCATCCAGTCGCAGAACGTGCAGGCGGCGGTCGGCCGCATCGGCGCCCGGCCGATCTCCAACGACCAGCAATTGCAGCTCAACATCACAACCAAGGGGCGGCTGACCACCGCCGACGAGTTTTCCAAGATCATCATCCGCACCAACCCGGACGGGTCGATCCTGCGGCTCGGCGATGTGGCTCGGCTGGAATTGGGCGCCGCCAATCTCGACCGCGAAACGCGGTTCAACGGCGGCCCGGCCGCCGCGATCGCGATCTACCAGTCGCCCGGCGCCAACGCGATGGCGACGCTGCAGGCGGTCCGCGACAAGCTCAACGAACTGCAAAAGCGCTTCCCCGACGACCTCACCTGGAAGGTCACCTACGACCCGACCGCGTTCGTCAGCGACACGATCCACGAGGTGCAGAAGACACTGATCGAGGCCTTCGTGCTGGTCGTCATCGTCGTCTACCTGTTCCTCGGCAGCATCCGCGCGACGCTGATCCCGACCCTGGCGGTGCCGGTCAGCCTGATCGGCACCTTTATCGTGCTGAACGCGATCGGCTACTCGGCCAACACGGTCTCGCTGCTGGCCATCGTGCTGGCGATCGGCATTGTCGTCGACGACGCGATCGTCGTCGTCGAAAACGTCGAGCGCATCATGGAGGAGCATCCCGAGCTGTCGCCGGGCGATGCCGTCAAGCGCGCGATGAGCGAGATCACCGCGCCGATCATCGCGATCACGCTGGTGCTGCTGTCGGTGTTCGTGCCGGTGGCGTTCATTCCCGGCATCTCCGGCGAATTGTTCCGCCAGTTCGCCGTCACCGTCGCGGTGTCGATGTTCCTGTCGGCGATCAACGCGCTGACCCTGTCGCCGGCGCTTGTGCGGCGTCCTGCTGCGGCCGCATCACGGACCGCGGCGCGGACCGATCGGGATGGTGATGCGGGCGATCGACCGGGTGCGCGATGCCTATGGCGCCGCCGTCGCGCGCATCGTGCGGTTCTCGATCATCGGCATCGTCATGGTCGCGGTTGCCGCCATCGGCACGGTCGGGCTGCTGAAGGCGACGCCGACCGGCTTTCTGCCGGAAGACGACCAGGGTGCGTTTTTCGTCGTGATCCAGCTTCCCGGCGGTGCCTCGGTCGGGCGCACCCTCGAAGTCGTCCAGGAGGCTGAGCAGACCGCTGAAAAAAGAGGAGTCGGTCGCCGATTACACGTCGGTGGTCGGTTTGAACTTCATCGACAACTACTCGGCGTCCAATTCCGCCTTCATCGTCGTGACGCTCAAGCCGTTCGAGGAGCGCAAGGGCCAAGAGCCAGAGCGCCAGCGCGATCATCGCGCGCCTCGGCGGCGAGTTCCGCCAGATCGGCGGCGGCCTCGTGCTGCCGCTGGCGCCGCCGCCGATCATCGGCCTCGGCACCGGCGGCGGCTTTACCTATGTGCTGGAGGATTTGCGCGGCGGCGACGCGAAAGCGCTGGCCCAGGTGGTGCGCGGGCTGACCGTCGCAGCCAACCAAAACCCGCTGCTCTCGCGGGTCTTCAGCGACCTTCTCGGCGACAAACCCGTCGATCTACCTCGATATCGACCGCGACAAGGCGCAGATCCTCGGCGTGCCGCTCGACAACGTCTTCCAGGCGCTGCAGGCCTCGCTGGGCGGCTATTTCGTCAACAACGTCAATCTGTTCGGGCGAACCTGGCAGGTCCAGGTGCAGGCCGAGGCGGCGGACCGGGCGGGCATCGACGACCTCTATCGCATCAATGTGCGCAGCAACGACGGCAAGATGATCCCGCTGCGCAGCCTCGTCGAGCCCAAGGTCGTGGTCGGGCCGCCGGCGCAGATCCGCTACAACAACCTGAAGGCGCTGACCATCCAGGGCAGCCCGGCGCCCGGCGTCTCGAGCGGACAGGCCTTGCAGGCGATGGAGGAGGTCGCGGCGCGCACCCTGCCGCAGGGCTATGCCGGCGAATGGACCGACACGGCGTTTCAGGAAAAGCGCGCCGAAGGCAAGACCGCGATGATCCTCGGCTTTGCGGTATTGTTCGCCTATCTGTTCCTGGTCGCGCTCTACGAAAGCTGGACGATCCCGGTGCCGGTACTGCTGTCGGTCGCGATCGGTATGCTGGGCTCGGTCGGCGCGATCGTGATCGCCGGTCTGACGCTCGACCTCTACGCCCAGATCGGCATTGTCGTGCTGATCGGCCTCGCCGCCAAGAACGGCATCCTGATCGTCGAGTTCGCCAAGGAACGCCGCGAGCACGGCGTGCCGCTTGCAGCAGGCGGCGATCGAGGGCGCCCGCGACCGGTTCCGGCCGGTGATGATGACCTCGTTTGCCTTCATTCTCGGCCTCTACCCGCTGGTCGTCGCGGCCGGCGCGTCGCAACTGGCGCGCCGCGATGTCGGCACGCCGGTGTTCGGCGGGATGATCCTCGCGTCGTTTATCGGCATTTTCGCGATCCCGCCGCTCTATGTCGTCGTTTCAGGCGATCCGCGAGCGCCTGCGGCCCGGCGCCCGGCCCAAGGTGCCGGCGGTGCCGGACCCGCGCGCCGCCGAGTAGGCGCCTCTGGCCTATCCGATTCGGCCCCGATTCGCACAAGCGGCGGCACCGCCGGTTGATTGCAACTCGCCCCACTGGTCCCGCGATATTAAACGATCGTCCGGCGCACCAAAGGGCATTAGCCCCCTGTGACCGGCCGCCGCGTCGGCTCTCGCCTTGAGGTTGAGTGGAATTTCTTCTTAATAATGCCGCCGCGGAACCCTGGTTGGCGACCAGGGCACCAAGTCGAGGTTAACAGGGTTTGGGGTTGAGGAGTGAGGCGAGGTATTTGGGGTCCCAGCCGGCGAGTTTTCGGCGGGTTTTGATGCTTCGTCTGTCCTGCGCGCGTCTGACGATATTGATGGCGAAGTGGCGGACCACGGCCATGTTTTTGGCGCCGTGACCGGCACGCAGACGGGACTGATCTTCCTTGAAGGTGACGTCGAGGACCCAATGGAGGCAGTTCTCGATGCCCCAATGCAGGCGCACTGCTTGAGCAAGGCGCAGGGCGGTGAGGGGTGCCGAACTGATGTAATAGGCCGCGCCGTGCTGGTTTGTCCTTTGCTTTCGACGGTGGCTTCGACCATGGCGATGGCGGTCAGCCTGGCGAAGCGGGGTTCATCGGGGTAGCGGCGGTCACCGGACAGCCAATCGATGGTGTGGCTGACGACATGACGCCGGGTCTCGATCCGGCCATGGCCTTTTTCGGTCTCGCTGGCGATGTCGATCTGTGCCGCCGGTGCGTCGACGAAGTAGCGCTCGATCTCACGCTGCAGCGTGGGCTGATTGCCTTTGACCGCCAGCAGATAATCGCCGCCGGCCTCGGTGATGGCGCGTGCGATGGTGGGATTGCAGGCGATCGCGTCGATGGTGACAAGGGCGCCGTTCAGCGCCAACCGCGCCAGCAGTTCGGGAATGGCCTGGCTCTCGCAGGATTTGTCCGCCACCGCCTCCTGACCGAGCACGAGATTGTGCGTCGTGGCGAAAGCCGAGACGAGGTGGAGCGCCGCTTTGCCGCGCGAACGGTCATGGCTGCGGCGCGAGGTCTTGCCCCCGGCCTGCGCCGGGGCAGGCTTGATCGCGATGAGGTCGGCTGCGTCCGGCCGCAGTTCGCCCGCCCAGGCCATAAAGCAGGTCGAGAACAAATCCGGATCCATCCGGTTCATCAGCACCCGCAGCCAGTCGGTGCACGGAATGCCGTGGTGATAGGGGCTGAAGCGGCGCAGAAAATCGAGATGTGCCTCGCCCCACGCGACGATGTCGTCATAATCGTCACAGCTGGCGATTGTCGCGGATACCACCAGCAGCAGAATCTCGGGCAGCGGATAGGCTACTTTCCATTGCGGACGCGCGTCCGTGATCGCCGCAAAATGCTCAAGCAGGCTGCGCGTGCGCGCCTTAACCAACACCTCGTCCATCGCCGGCTCCTCATCAATCGAAGCCTCAGCAAATCACGCTTTCGCCTTTCGGGGAATCCCCATGCGCCGGCAAGCTCAAATCGACATTAACCTGACTTCGGTGCCGTGGGTTGGCGACGGCGCGACTTGCCCTTCACCCGCATACGAGTATACGGAGTATTAACCAGTGGGCTGTACAACCGTCCTGCCTGATCTCGCTGCGTAGCGCTGGTGCAAAAAAAAGTGCGGGAGCGCGCAGGGTTTTCAGGGCTGCTAATTAGATGTTAATGCTCACGTGCTCTATACTAAGTGGTCCGAAAGCACACCGACAGGAGACAACAATGGCGTTCATCAAGTTTCTGACGAAAGACGAGTCTGGCGCAACGGCGATCGAATACGGCTTGATCGCAGCGTTGATCGCGGTCGCGGCGATCACCGCGTTTCAGTTGGTCGGCACCAACCTCAGCAGCATCTTCAACACTATCGCGACGAAGCTGTGATTGCAGTGTGAGGTTGACCACAAGAGCGCCCGTGTAGGTATCACCGGCCCCCGGTGATACCTACACGGCAACGACGGGATACTCTGACCACCGCCGACCGAAGGGCGCCCAACGGTCATTCCGGCGGTCAGCAAGCCGCGATGTAGACGTTGGGCTCGCTTCGCCACAGTTTTGGGGCAGCAATGTGTGTCGCGAACCGTCAGGGTTCGCGATATACGCGGCGTACCGCAGACAACACCACCGTCAGCGGATCGGGTGCCCAGGCGCGTGTCATGAAATCCTGATGCTCGGCTTCGGGCCCGGCAGACAGAAATGAGACGCTCCCCGCGGAAAGCCGCAGCGCGGCGTCGGCGCTGTTTATCGGGACCTTCGCGGTCTCGACCGCCTGCCGCAAGTCCAGGTTCTGGGCTCGACTTGATTCCGAGTATGCGCTGAAGAAAAAGGCGCTGCCGCGCCGCCGGATCCAGCGGGCAAATTTATCGGTCTCGCCGTAAAGCGCGTCGAACAATGCGACGCCGCGCAACCGCGCGTCAGCACCGCCGACATCGAGCGCGTAGGCGGCCGGGTTGTAGCCGCCGCTGTAAGCGACCAGCACCACCCCCATCCGCGCGAAAACCTCGCGGCTGCACGCGTCGCCGTAAAGCGCCGCCAGCTGCCCCGCCGCCTCGTCGAGATAGCGCCGGAACGCGCCGGGCCGCCAGAAATTGCCGGCGCTTGAATCCGCGATATCAAGCGCGAATTGCGGCGCAACCAACGCTGCGTTCAGCCGGCTGGCGGCAAGTTGCTGCGGGATGCGCTGGCGCTGATACACATCGCGCATCAGCCGGACATTGTTGCCGTGCAGAAACACGACGATCAGCGCCCGCGGTGACAGCACGAACCCCTTGGGGATGTAGAGCAGCGAGTTGCGATCGCTATAGGCTTCCTCGGCCAGATGCACCCCGCCGCGCGGCGAGGTATGGCCGCGCCTGCCGTTCTCGCTATCGTCGAGAAACGGCTTGTTGTCGTCGCCGGGAAGATTGCCATCATAGGGGAAGGGCGAGGTCTGGAACGGCACCAGCCGCGGCTCGATGGCGGCTTTCAGCGGCCTTGCGTCACCGGTGCGCGGCGTGCATCCGGCGTCCCCGGCAAATCCGGGGGCCCCGGCGAGCAGGGTCAGGATGGCCGCGAGGACGGCGAACCGGCGCAAACGAGCAGGCATCGGCGTCAGGCGAGGCGCGGAATCGGCTGGCCGGGGCGGAACAGGGCCGACACTGCCGGGATCGCCACCAGGTAGGCACCGGCGCCTATTGCCAGCACGGTGTCCAGCCCGAACGCGGTGGCGACAATCGGCACCAGCGCCGCGCCAATCACCGAAAAACACCCGTTGATACCCCAGGCCCACATGAACAGGCGGCCCTTACCGAGCCGCGCCAATGTCGTCATCGCGAGCGGCATCGGAAACCCCATCAGAAAAGCCGGCGGCAAAATCAGGCAAAAGCAGCAGGCCAGCCGCGGCAGTGCCGGCATGGTTCCGATCCAGTCGAGGACCGGATCAGCGGCCAGCGCATAGACCGCCAGCACCGAGCCCACCGCGCCGAGCAGCCGCGGCAATGCGATGCGAGCGCGGCCCAGGCAGGCTTCCGAAGCAAGGCTGCCGAGCCCGGAAAACACCAGCATTCCGGTAATCACCACCGCGGCGGCAATCGTGTAGTTGCTTAGCGGCAACGCGAATTTGGACACCAGACCGACCTCGACGACGATGTAGCCGAGGCCAAGGCACGCGAAATAAACGACGGTCCCGAGCTTACCCGGAAAATGCTCGACCATCGTCCGCCACCCAAACACCAGCGGCAGAGCCATCAGCAGGGCCGCCCCGCAGACCGCGACTGCCAGCGTCACCCACAACAGCAGATAGCCCCATTCGTCCTGCAATACCTCCAGCCGGTCGACAATTCGGGGAAGGTCGCCCGGCTTGATATAGCCCGCGAAATACGGCCGGTCGTCGGTCAGCGGCCGCACGTCGAACACGTAATCGGCTGCGATCCCGGCCCAATCGCCTTGCATCAGGTGATGCCAGGCGAGCCGCGCCATCGCCGTCGACGGCAGCGTCGTGACCGGCGCGGTCGTCGGGTCAGGGCCCGCAGCGGGCGGCGCATCGACATCGGGCGCCGCGAAAATCTGGTCGCGATAGGCGGCGATCACCCCTGACGCCTCGGTTGGGTCATACGGGATACCGGGATCGTAGACCGGGTCGAACGACATCGCGGCGCTGTGATCGCGCAGCTTCGCAAGATCGCCGGCGGAAAACCCACCAAACTTGTAGAGGACGGTCGTGGTCGAGAGGTAGTTCGAGACGGCATAAAACGACTGCGCCAGCTGCGCCGCATCAAAGCTGCGGGCGGCGGCGACCATCGTTATGTAAAGCTTCAGCACCGATTTCGGCGGCTCCTCCTTGTTCCACAGCGTCACCGCCAGGATGCCGCCCGGTTTCAGCGCGCGCATATAGGTCAGCATCGCCTGTTGCGTATGGGCATAGCGTTCGACAATCGAAAAGCCTCCGGGGCTGGACAGGCCGACCGAATTGCCGAGGCTCAGATCGACGATGTCGTAATGCTCGCCGCTCGCCTGCAGCGTCAGCCGCCCCTCATTCCCGACCGCCCGCACCCTCGGGTTCTGCAACAGATGCCCGGTGAACTCAGCGATCTGTGGGTCGCGCTCGAAGGTTTGCAAAACCGCCGGGTTGCTTTCGGCAACCGTCACCGAGCGGGCGCCGTTGCGCAACGCGACATTGGTCGAGATGCCGCCGCCGAACTGCACGACAAAGACATCCGGCTCGGCCGCGAGGAGGTAGGGGTAGACCATCGGCAGATAGTGGAAATACCGGGTATCCCCGGCCGGCAGGTCGCGCAGGATGCCGGTCGGCCCCTCACCGTCGAGGTAGAGGCCGAGATAGGCGTTGTCCGGCAGCCGCGCCAGATTGAACGCGGCATTGTCTGACAGCCCCGGCGCGAAATGCAGGTATGAACTGGCGTAGACCTGCAGATCGCCGTAGGGCGACAATTCGTGCAGCACGCGCCGGCTGTCGGGAAATTTGCGGGCGTAGGCGACGCCCTTGTAGTCAGAGACCGCGAGTTTCGGGATGTCGAAGGCCGGCGGAACCCCGAACTGGATCAGCGCGGTGGCGCCGATGGCGAGCACCAGGGCCAGCCGCTCGATACGCCCGCCATAGGCCCCGATCCACAGCGCGGCGCCGCACAACTCGAGCGCCAGCGGCACGACGATCAGATCGGCCGGCGGCACCACGTACATCGCCAGCACGAACACCAGTCCGCACGCCCCGGCGCCGCTCAGATCGGCAAAATAGACCCGGCCGAAACGGTCGCCGTTCTGCAAAAAAATTGTGCCGAGAAACATCGCGCCGACCAGGAACGGCATCAGGTAAAGCACGAAATTTGCCGCCAGCCGCCATTTCTGCTGCGGGTCGGACAGCATGAAGACAGCGTTGAAGGGAACCTCTTGGGCCGCCAGATTGGCTATCGCCAGCACCGGCGCGAACACGATCAGCGTCGCCGCCACCACCCGCCGTCCGTGCCGCTCGACAAAGGGGCGGGCGACGCAGATCGCAGCGCTGCTGAGGCCGAAGCCGAGCATCGCGAGGCTGACCACCAGCGAGCCGAAATGCGCCCAGCTGCCGACCGCGAAAATGCGCATGATCGCCAGCTGCAATGCGATCAAGGCCCCGGCGACCAGCGCAACAGAGCCGTACAGGGCCACGGCGCGCCCCAACCCGAGGCGCCCCAGCCCGAGGCGCAGCCGGCCGGCCAGGGCCCGGTCGATCAGGGCTGCCGGAGGAACCGCCACGCGCCCGGCTGGCCCGCGATCTCCGGCCTACTCATGGTGGACACCGGCAATCCGGTCTCCGTCGAGCTTGGTGAACGGGACGAAGGCGACAATGCGGCCGTTGTAGATGTCCGATCGGGCGACACGGACCGAGCCGTCGCCGCTGGTCTCCTTGGTCAGGCGCAAGACGTGCTGCGCGCCGGGCGGCCCGACCGGGATGATCATCACGCCCCCCGGCTTCAACTGCTGTAACAACGGCGGCGGCACATGGTCGACACCGCAAGTGACGATGATCTTGTCGAACGGCGCGTTGTCTTCCCAGCCGTAATACCCGTCGGCGAATTTGCTGGTGATCGCCTTGTATTCGGAATAACCGCCCTCGATCAGCGCTTCGTAGATGCCGCGGGTGCGCTCGGCCAGCGGCCGGATGATCTCGATCGTCCACACCTGGTCTGTCAGGTGGCTCAGATAGGCCGACTGGTAGCCGGAGCCGGTGCCGATTTCGAGCACCTTGTCGCTCCGCCCGATTTCCAGCGAGGTGGTCATGCGCGCCACCAGATGCGGCCCGGAAATCGTCACGCCATAGCCGATATCGAGAAATGCGTGGTCGTAAGCCCGCGCCCGCTCGCTCTTTGGCACGAAATCCTCGCGCGCGGTCATCAGAAAGGCACGCTTGTCGTTGTCGGCAACGACATCGCGGTTGGCAACGAGCACCTCGAACCGGTCCCAGCGCTGCCGCAGAAACGCCGGGTCTTCGCCGCGATGCTCCTGCATCCAGCCGACAAATGCGTCGCGGGAATTCATCGGCGGCGCCACATCCCAGCCAAACGGTGTCGCGACACTGGCCCGGGCCGCATGATGCGGCCACGCCACAGCGGCCATCGCCGCCGCCAAAAGCTCACGCCGCCGCAAATCCCCTACTCCCGCTCGCCACAAACGATAAGCAGTTAAGATTACAGCATAACTTATCGGCGAACGAAATCCGGCACGCATTGCCGGCGCAGAGCGGCGACGCGTCGGTGTGGCGCGCAGACCGCCGCGTCAAGACGATCCGCCGACGCCCGACCTTTAGGTTCTGCGGACTCCAGCGCTTTTGGGCAACTCACGCTCGCTCGTGGATGGCCGGGAGGGGCGCTGGCGCAACTTGCTCCTGGCTCGTTGACTTGCTGAGTGGACCGTTAGCGCTTGACGCCGCAGGCTTTGTCGATCAGGGCGAGGGCTTTGCCGAAGCCGGCGAGCGTGTAGATATCGGTCGTCGGCGGCCCCTTTTGCGGAGTGCCTTTGACGACCGCCTGCTGCGCCTTCGACAGGGTGCCGACGATCGTCTTATCGATGTCGGAGGTGCGGGCCCAGGCGCTGTCTTCCTTAGTGAACAGGTCAAACTTGCTGCCGCCGACATCAAGTGCCACGTCGCTGCCGTCTTTCAGCGTGTAGCCTTCGACAAAGCTCACGACATTCGAGATCTGTTCGGTCGGTCGGTAAGTCACCAATGCCGATGGCGCGCGCCGGGCAAAGCCGGCTGGTTCGCTTTTCTGTGGCTGCCCGACGACGTAGCAGACCCGACCGGTCTTGTCGTTCGACACATAGGCCGACCACACGCCAGCCCTGCCGAGCGATTGCGTGCCGGCCGGCTGTTCCGTCGCCGGCTGGGCCTTCGCGGCGGTATGCTTGGTAGACTTGGTCGCGGCATGGTGGTGATGCTTCTTTGCGTCGGCGGCTTGTGCCAGCGACAGCGCCACCTGCGCTGTCGCCACTACCGCCAGCGCACCAATGACGTAACGCCGGGCACTGCTCATTGCCGCACCATACTAGCGACGCCGGGCGATTGCCACGCGCGGCGCAACAATGGCGGCCGGGACGCGATCCACCCTCCCAATACAACGCAAAACCGGGCACAATACCGGCATGGATGAGATCCGCATCCGCAACGCCCGGCCGGGCGATGCCAAGCGAATCGCCCGACTCGATGTCGAGACGTGGCGGGCCACCTATGCGGGCATGCTGACGACGCCGTTTCTCGTCGGACTGTCGACGCAGCGCCGCGAGGTCGGCTGGGCGACGGTCATTGAGCGCGAGCCGCGTGACGTGCAGGTTGCGGTCAACAGCGATGGCGACATTCTCGCCTTTGGCAGCTGCGGCCGCACAAGGCGCGATGCCGAATTCGCCGGCGAGGTTTTCACCCTCTACGTCGCGCCCGACTGGCAGAACCAGGGGATCGGGCGCCTGTTGTTGCTGGCCTTGTTCGAGCGGCTGGTGGCACAGGGCTGCGGCTCCGCGATCATCTGGGTGTTGCGCGACAATCCCGGCCGCTTCTTCTACCGCCGCCTCGGCGGGCATGAGGTGCAGCACCGCAACTTCGTCGTCGGCGGCAAGAAGATCGAGGCGGCCGGCTATGCCTGGCGCGACCTGCCGAGCTACCTCGAGGCCGCCACCCGCGCCGACCGTGCGCCGGGGCCGTAAGAAAGTGTAGTTAACGCGAAGGGCGCAAAGGATACGCAAAGAGCGCGAAGGGCTCGGTGCTCGACGCGAAGCGTCAGTAAATATTGATCTCTCGGGGATTGATGGGGCGCTTCGCGCCCAAAAAACGTCTTCGCGTTCTTTGCGTATCCTTTGCGTCCTTCGCGTTACCTAACCCTACTGAACTTTACGGGCTGCGGACAGGGGCTGCCGTCGGCAGAGAGGCGCCTTCCTGCCAGCGGCCGGATTTCTTCAGGGCATCGGCGACTTCCGGCGGCATGTATTTTTCGTCGTGCTTGGCGAGAACGTTGCTGGCGGCGAAGACGCCGTCGCCGCGCAGCCGGCCCTCGGCAACGACCCCCTGCCCTTCGCGGAACAGGTCCGGCAGCATGCCTTCATAAGACGACGGCAATGTCGGTCTTCCCGTCGGTCACGCGAAACGTGACGCTGCGGCCGTCGGCCTCGCGCTTCAGGCTGTGGTCTTCGACGAGGCCGCCGATTCGCACGCGGCGGCCGGCGCCGACCGGTTTCTCGGCGAGATCGCTCGGGCTGTAGAAGAATACGAGGTTGTCGCTGAACGCGGCCAGTACCAGCGCGGTCGCCGCACCGAGCAGCGACAACCCCAGCGCCAGGGCAATCAGCCGGCGCCGCTTGCGCGTCATCGATCCGGCCTGACCTGTTGCTGCAGACGCTCCAGCGCCGCTGTACCGACCCGATGCCGCCACCAGCTGACCACCACCAGACCGCCGAGCACCAACGCGGCGATCCCGTAAGCCGGCCAGACAAAGGCCGCGTATCCGCCCATCGCGAGCCAGCTCATGTCAGTGCCACGCCGGCCGGGCGGCGGTCGGCCAAGTCGTCGCGACCGGCCTCGCGCGCCGCGAGGCCATGCAGGCGCAATGCCCGCAGCTTGCGGTCGTTCAGCGCGGTACGCATGCGCAGCAGCAGCACCCAGGCAAACAGCAGCATGAACGCCGATCGCCATGACCAGCAGCGGCGAGCAGCATCGATTTGTCGATCGTCGGGCCGCCGAGCCGCATGACGCTTGCCGGCTGGTGCAGCGTGTTCCACCAATCGACCGAGAATTTGATGATCGGCAGGTTGACCACCCCGACCAGCGCCAGCAACGATCCTGCCCTGGCGCCGCGGCTCGGATCGTCAAACGCGTTCACCAGCGCGATATAGCCGAGATACAGGAAGAACAGCACCAGCACCGAGGTCAGCCGAGCGTCCCACACCCACCAGGTGCCCCACATCGGCCGCCCCCACAGCGACCCGGTCGCCAGGCAAACCAGGTGAAGGCGGCGCCCGACGCGGCGCCGCCGCCTGCGCCGCGATCTCGGCCAGCGGATGCCGCCACACCAGCGCCACGGAGCTGGCGACCGCGACGAACAGGTAGACCGACAGCGCCATCCACGCGGCCGGGTACATGGATGAACATGATCCGCACGCTCTCGCCCTGCTGGTAGTCGGGCGGCGCGATCACCAATGACCAGACAAGTCCGACCGCCAGCATCGCCGCCGGCAGCGGCGCCGACCCACGGCAGCGCGGCGCCGCTGACGCGCATGAAGCGCGCCGGATTGGCAAGGCGGGTCAGCATGGCGCGATCCTAGCGCATCGCGCTCACCGCGTCAGTGCAGCCGCGGTCGCGGCGTCAGCGCGGCGTCTGTCGCTCGACCGCCCTGTTATTCAATCGAGAGCCTGTCGCAGGGCTGCGGCGGTCGCCAGCGGCGACAGCGCCAGGGCCGCCAGGGTGAACGCGCCGAGCAGCAGCAGGTGGGCCCGGCGCTTTCGCCGGCCAGCGCCGCCTCGACCGCGCCGGTGCCGAAAATCAGCGGCGGCAGATAAAGCGGCAGGACCAGCAGCGCGACCAGCACTCCCGGCCGCCGCGCTCCCAGGGTCAGACGCCGCGGCGATCGCGCCGAGAAGGCTCAGCGCCGGCGTGCCGATCAGCAGGCCGAGCACCAGCACCGGGATGCCGCCGGGTCGAGATCGACGAACACCGCGAGCACCGGGCTTAGCAGGGTCAGCGGCAAGCCGGTCGTCACCCAATGCGCCGCCACCTTCGCCAGCACCGTCGCCTCGAGCGGCATCGGCGACAGGGCCATCAGGTCGAGCCCGCCATCGACGTAATCGGCGGCGAACAGCCGGTCGAGGCTCAGCACAGCGGCGAGCAGCGCCGCGACCCAGATGATGCCGGCCGGCGATGCGGCCGAGCAATTCGGGCTCGGGGCCGACGCCGAACGGGAACAGCAGCACCGCCAGCACAAAAAACCCGACGACAAGCCCGATCTCGCCGCCCTGGCGCAAGGCCAGCCGCAGGTCGCGGCGAAACAGGCCGAAACGCCGCGGTCATCGGCGAGTTGTCACCAAGCCTCGGCAGCGGGCGGCGCGGCGTAGTCGTCGAGCCGCGATTCCGCCGCATCGGGCAGCGGCGAGCGGCTGGTGCGTCGCGATCGCCACCCGGCCGCCTTCGGCGCGGTGCGCCGCGATCGGCGCCGACCAGCCGCGCCTCGCCGTCGCGCGTCGAGCGCCGCGCTCGGCTCGTCGAGCAGCCAGACCGGCGCCGGCGCCGCAACCAGCCGGGCCAGGGCCAGCCGCCGCTGCTGCCCGGCCGACAGCCAGCGGCACGGCCAGTCGGCGATGGCGCCAAGCCCAAACGCGGTCGAGCGCATCGTCGATCGCCGGCGCCGTCGGCGCCGCGCAGCGCAGCCCAGAACACCAACGTCTCGCGCGGTGTCAGCGACGGCTTGGTGGCGTCGAGATGCCCGGCATAATGGATCGCACGTCGGTAACGCGGGAGGTCATCGGTCACCAGCGCGCCGCCCCACAGCAGCCGGCCGGCTTCCGGCATCAGCAGCGTCGCCAGCAACTCGCAACAGGCTCGACTTGCCGCTGCCGTTGCTGCCGGTCAGCAACAGCGCGCCACCGGCCGGCAGGCGGCAGTCGAGCCCGGCAAACACCAGCCGCTCGCCGCGGCGGCACGCCAGACTTTCCGCGATCAGATCGCCATCGCCGCGCAGCCTCGGGTTCATGCAGCAGCAATAGCCCGGCCGCCGCGCCAGCAGGCGTAAAAAAAGCGGCCCCGGTGGGGGAGACCGGAGCCGCGGACCCATCCGCCCGATAAGAGCGGCCGGATCGGAGGTTTGGGGGACAAACCGTAGGGACAGAGCCCTACAATTCGACTAAAGCTCCCGATTGCGACGCCGGTTTGAAGAAATTGGGGCGTTTTGATGACATTTAAGCCGATTGTCATCATCCGATCGGCCGGCGGTCCTCGATGATCCTGCCGTCATTCGGCAAGGCTGCCTGTCGAGCACCGGCGTCACGGTGCCGCGCAGCTTGGTCACCGCCTGCAATCGTCTCGGCAATCGCCGCCGCGGCTTCGGCGGGTTCGCGCAGTCTCGACCAGCAGCGTCATCTGGTCGCCGCTCGCCGGCCGCTCGACGACCAGCCGCGCCCGTATGATCGACGGGTGGCGGCGGCCGATTTCCGCCACCTGCACCGGATGCACGAACATGCCGCGCACCTTGACCGACTGGTCGGCCCGGCCGAGCCAGCCGCGGATACGCTGGTTGGTGCGGCCGCACGGGCTCGGCACCGGCAATAGCGCCGACAGATCGCCGGTGGCAAAGCGGATCAGCGGGTATTCCGGGGTCAGCGTCGTCACCACGACCTCGCCGACCTCGCCAGGCGCCACCGGATCGCCGGTGCCGGGCTGCACCAGTTCGACGATGACGCCCTCGTCGAGCACCATGCCGTCGCACACCGTGCCGTCCGGCATCATCGTCTCATAGGCGATCAGCCCGAGATCGGCGGTGCCGTAGCATTGCAGCGCATTGATGCCGCGCGCGTCGGAACTCCTGGCGCAGCACGCCGGGGAAGGCCTCGGCGCCGACCATCGCCTTTTTCAGCGAGGCGATGTCGGTGCCCTGCTCACGCCGCCCGGTCGAGCAGAATCTTCAGGAAGGACGGCGTGCCGATATAGGCGACCGGCCGCAGATCGGCGATCGTGCGCAATTGCTGTTCGGTCTGGCCGGTGCCGGCCGGGATCACCGGGCAGCCGATCGCCTGCGCCGCGCTTTCCAGCATCGCCCCGGCCGGGGTCAGATGGTACGAGAAGGTGTTGTGCACGAGGTCGCCGGCGCGGATGCCGGCGGCGTAGAGCGCCCGCGCCATGCGAAAGAAATCCGGCCGCCGCGCCTCCAACTCATAGATCGGGCCGGGCGAGGCAAAGATCCGCGCCACCGCGGCGAGCGGCACCGCGGCAAAACCGCCAAGCGGCGGCGTAGCGGCGCTGCAATTCGATCAGCTCGGATTTGTGGGTCAGCGGCAGCCGGGCCAGCGCCTCGCCGGCTGGTCACCTCGCGGGCCGCCACCCCGGCGAGCCGCTCGCGATAGGCCGGAGCGTGCCGTTGCGCCGCGGCGACAACGCCCGGCAGCGCCGCCATCAACGCCGCCTCGCGCGCCGCCGGATCGCGTGTTTCGGATGCATCATAAAAAGCACCGTCCACCGCCTTGCCTCCCTGCGTTCGATTCGGCTATCCGTGTCGGCACACGGCAGGATTGTGCTGCGCCGGCCTCGCCAATAAGTCTCACAGCGACTAACAGTCTCTCCTATTACGTAGGAACCTCGGCGGATTTGCCACTGTTCGGGCCCAATATTCGCCGGTCGCTTCGCATTCGTTGCTAAGCAACCTCAGGTTAGCTACGTTTCGAACGTTGAGTAGTCTGACCGCGCTTGGGGGGCGGGTTGTCGAGCGTTCTCGCAATGATCACCGGTGCACTATGCAGGATGCATCGGCTTGCCGGGCTGCTCCTGGCGGCGCTGCTGTTGGTTGGGCTGTTTTACAACCCCAGCCTGGCCCAGACCCTTTCCCCCGAAGAGCGCAGCCAGCTCGAGGCGCAAAAGGCGCAGCTGTTCCAGAAGACCCTGTCGAACCCGGGCAACCTGGACGCCACCTTCGCCTATGCCGATGTCGCCGCCAAGCTGGGCGACAACGAGGCTGCGGTCTCGGCGATGGAACGCATGCTGCTGTTCAACCCGAACCTGCCGCGCGTCAAGCTGGAGCTTGCCGCGCTGTATTTTCGGATGGGTTCCTACGAAATCTCGCGCAACTATTTCCAGCAGGCGCTGGCCGGCAACCCGCCGGACGAAGTCAAGACCCGTATCAACACCTATCTTGACCAGATCGCCAAGCTCAGCAGCACCAGCCGGCTGTCCGGCTATTTCTTTTTCGGCGGCCAGTACCAGACCGATGCCAACATCGCGCCCGGTTCGCCACTGGTTCATTCGCCGGTCGGCGACGTTCTGCTCAACAGCCAGTTCGTCAAGCAGGCCGATTTGAACCTGTTTGGCACGGGTTCGCTGCTCTACAGCTATGACCTCGGCACCCAGACGCGCGATACGCTGGAAATCAGCGGCACCGGCTTTGGCAATGTCTACATGCACACAAGGCGGCTTGACCTCGGGCTGGTCGAGGCGACGATCGGCCCGCGCTTCAACCTGTCGCAGCCGCTGCCCGGGACCGGAGCGACATCGGTCAAGCCCTACGCGATCGTCAACGACGTGAGCCTGGGGTCGAACCAGTATTTCCACACGCTCGGCGCAGGCGTCGAGGCCAGCACGTCTCTGTGGAGCGACCTGCAGCTCAGGACCGTGACCGAGTTCCGCGTCAAGAATTTCACCGACGCGCCGGACCGCCCGCTGTCGCGCGGTCTCACCGGCAACGACACGCTGGTCTCGGTCTTTCTGAGCAAGCCGATTACCTACTCCGTCATCCCGTCGGAACTCAGCCTCGAATTCGACTTCCTGAACCAGGATACCCGGCTGAACTATTATTCAAACCGGACCTATAGCATCGGCGCCGCCTATCGGATCCATTACGACAATCCGCTCGGGCTGAACAAGTACCCCTGGGAGACCACGTTCCTGATCAGCAATTCCTGGTCGAACTACCAGGGTGTCGACCCGTGCTGCAATGTCAGCACCAACCCGGCCGTGTTTGTCGGCGCCGAGCAAAGCACGCAACACCTGCGCTTCGGGATCACCCAGAGCTGGCAGGTCAGCGACTACGCCAACGTCGTGCTCCAGTTGCAGCGGGACATCGTGTCGTCGAACCTGTCGCTCTATGCCTATACCAGCAACAGCATCCTGATCGGGCCGCAGATCCGGTTCTAGAGCCGATGCCGGCGGTCACGGACCCACGCTCCCGGCTGCTGCATGACAGCACGTGCAATGAACGGTATCGTTCAACGCTAACTTGTTATTAGCACCGCGCGGCTATCTCTCATCGCCGCGTGCTGTTTACAGGAGAGGCTTTATGCCCGGTCTCGCTTCGCTGCCGCTGCGCAAATTACTGGCTGCCGGCCTGCTGCTGGCGGCGAGCACCGGGCCTCTCCCGGCGCAGGACAGGGTTGGCGTCAGCAGCGCGGTCAACCCCCAGGCGACCGGCACACCGCCTGGCGGCGCGACTCGGCAACTCGTGATCGGGCAGGAGGTGGTCTACAACGAGCGGGTCACGACCGGGCCGGCAGGCCAGACGCAATTGCTGTTCCTCGACAAGTCGTCGATGTCGGTCGGCCCCAACTCCGACCTCAAGATCGACCAGTTCGTCTATGACCCGAAGAGCGGCTCCGGCAAGCTGGCGATGAGCGCGACGCGCGGCCTGCTGCGCTATGTCGGCGGCAAGCTCAGCAAACAGGACGATGCGGTCACGTTGAAGACCAGCACGGCAACCCTGGCCGTGCGTGGTGGCGCTTTTATCGTGAATATCCGGCCAACGGGCAGGTCGACGCGACTTTCATCTACGGCAAGGGGCTGACGATCACCAGCAGCAATGGCAGCAGCACGACTGTAACGCGGCCCGGCTATCAGTCGAGCGTAACGCCCGGCAACTCCCCGACGACGCCGGCGCCGCAGCCGGAAGGGCAGCTCGCGCAATACCTGCAGCAGCTCAATGGGCAGCCCGGGGCAAGCGGCGGCGCGCCGATCCCGCCGACCGATACCGCCGTGGTCAACAGCGGCATCGGCCAGACCGTCTCCGGCAATATCTCACAAAGCATTGCACAGTCGCAGCAAAACAGCGGCAATAACTTCAGTAATGCCAACACTGGCAATAATGGTGGCGGCGGCTTTACAGGCAACCAGAACAGCAACCCGCTGAACAACGTCAACGGCGCGCAAAATACCGGCCAGGTGATTACCTGCGCGAGCCAGCCATCAACCTGCAATGTCGCGAACACGACGCAGGTGCGGCACCACGCTGTCGGGCCAACCGGTCGGCGGCCCCAACAGCGGCACGCCAGCAGCAACAACCAGCCGCCGCCGGCGCCACCGACACCGCCAACGCCACCAACACCGCCGCACCGCCCGTACCACCGACGACGGTCACGGTGGCCGGGCGGCTGAAAAACACCAACGGCCAGGGCACCGCGAACGGATTTACCGCGCAATCGCCGCCCGCCACCAATGGCGACATCCCGTACAGCAACGGCACGCTGACCCTCGCCACCGCAACGACCGGCAGCTTTAGCGGGAATTTCGGCAGCTTCGGAACGGTCACATTCCCGCTTGCGGTGGGCTCCGCCTCGTTCGGACCGACGGGCACGGCGAGCAGTCTCGGAACCTTTTCGGGCACCAGCTTTCTGTCGGCTGACAGCACGTATTTCTATGCGAACATCACGCCGACCAACCAGCCGACCCAGCGCCTGTTCATCTCCGGCGGCGTTCCGGTCAACTCGACCTTCTACCAGCCGACCGGCAGCACCCGCATCTTCGCGTTCAGCATCCAGCCGGACGCCGCGCTGCAATCGACGATACCCTTTGTCCGCACCCAGGCCGGCGGCAATCTGCCAAACGCACAGGTGTCGCCGCTCTACGTCGTCGCGCCGGCGACCACCCCGATCGGGCAGGCCTCGACCAATTCGGCGGCGCGCGGCGCTGCAGGCGAGCCTTGGCGTCAGCGGCAGCGGCGCCAACCAGCAATCGGCGATCGCGGTGACCACCGGCACGATCGCCACCTCCAGCACCGGGCAGCCGATCCTGACCGGCGCGATGCGGGGCACCTCGCAATTCTCCGCCGCCAGCGCCCCGACCGGGCTCGCGTCAAGCGTCAGCACGACGGTCGACGGCAGCGGCAACAGCTTTTACGGCGCCAATTCGATTTCCGGCTTTGTCGCTCGACCAGACCGGCTATCCCCAGGGCACGACCCCGGGCACCGTCGGTGCCGCAACCATCCCGACCCTCGCCTCCGAAACGACCCTGTCGGGCAGCACGACGCAGTACGGGTTTGCCCAGCCGGTGCTTCCGACCCCAGTACAAAGCGGCGTCGGCACCACCCGCACGACGCAAGCGGGGAACGGCAGCTTCGCCGGGCTCGTCTATACCAACGCACAGGCCAACCCCTACATCGTGAACGGCGGCACGCTGGTCAGCACCGACGCGGCAACCAACCGGGTGCAGGCAACCTTTGTCGGCAACGCGATATCGCCATCCAGCGGCGTCAACACGGTGCAGATGCAGTATGGCGGGCTGACCGGCACCGATACCGGCCGCTCTGCCTATGTCGATAGCAACAACTACGCCGCGCTCGAAAGCGACCACTGCGCAGCAGCAGGTCAACGGACAGAACCTGTCGGGCCAAAGCCAGCTCTATATGGTCAGTTCCGGCACCGCCGGCGCGCCGACCACGCTGTTGCCGCCGAATGCGTCGTTCTGCCAGTGCCAGTACCTGCAATGGGGCTATTGGGGCGGCGACCTGGCGACCGGCACGGCCGCCGGCGGCAGCGCCAACCGGATCGATCGCGCCGGCATCAACACCTGGGTCGCCGGCGTGCCAACCCCGCTCAACGATTTGCGGACACTGCAATCCCAATCGGCGACCGCCACCTATTCCGGCGCCGCGGTCGGCTCGGTGTTCAACAACGGCGCCAGCTACATGGCGGCCGGCGCCTTCAACGGCTCCTATAATTTCGGTACGCAAAGCGGCGCGATCGCGGTGACCAATTTCGACGGCAAGAATTTCGGCGCCAGCGGCAAGGCACCGCTGACCGGGGCGGCCTACACGTTCAACGTCGCCTCACCCGGGATCAAAGGCGCCGTCAACGGCACGTTCTACGGTCCGATGGCGGCAGAGACCGGCGGCACCTTTGCGGTCCAGACGACGGTCGGCCCGAGCTACATGGCGGCTGGCACCTTCGCCGGCAAGCGCTAGGCCGAAGCGCCGGTCAGCGGCGGCCGGCGCCCGGCGGCATTGGCTTCTCTCAGGCATTCGCCGGTCTTGCGGTGCCGCGGTGGGGGCGCGGCTGTTTACGGTCTAGCCCCACCCTGAACGCGATTTCGAGGCGCAGATGCAAAAGCCCGTACGCAAGGCGGTTTTCCCGGTGGCGGGTCTCGGCACCCGCATCCTGCCCGCGACCAAGGCGATGCCGAAGGAGATGCTGACGATCGTCGACAAGCCGCTGATCCAATACGCGATCGAAGAGGCGCGGGCGGCCGGCATCGAAGAGTTCTATTTTGTCACCGGCCGCGGCAAGAGCGCGATCGAAGACCATTTCGACGTCTCCTTCGAGCTGGAAGCGACGTTGCGAGAGACGCGGCAGCACCGAGACGCTCGACGAACTGGGGGCCTGGCTGCCAGCCGCCGGCGAGTTCGCCTTTACCCGCCAGCAGCGGCCGCTCGGGCTCGGCCACGCGGTGTGGTGCGCCCGCCATCTGGTCGGCGACGAGCCGTTTGCGGTGATGCTGGTCGACGATCTGATGGTCGGCGAGCCGCCCTGCCTGAAGCAGATGATCGAGGCCTACAGGCCGGCACCGGCGGCAACATGGTCGCGGTCATCGAGGTGCCGCGCGAGCAGACCCGGCGCTACGGCGTGCTCGATGTCGTTTCCGACAACGGCATGCTGGTGCGGGCGAAAGGGGTGGTCGAAAAGCCCGATCCGGCGGTCGCGCCCTCGACGCTGACGATCATCGGCCGCTACATCATCCAGCCTGAAGATCTTCGGCCACCTTGCCGACCTAAAGCCGGGCAGCGGCAACGAGATCCAACTGACCGACGGCCTCGACCGGCTGATCGCCGCGGGCCAGCCATTTCATGGCATTCGCGTCGCCGCGCCGGCGCTACGATTGCGGCGACAAGCTCGGCTACCTCGAAGCCAACGTCGCGCTCGGCCTGCAACACCCGGTGCTCGGCGACAGCTTTCGCCAGATTCTCGCAAAGTACCGGTGATCCTGATCATGCCGCATCGTTTCGACCCACGCATCCTGCGCGAATACGACATCCGCGGCATTGTCGGCGAAACGCTGTTCGCCGCCGATGCGCACGCGCTCGGCCGGGTCTTCGCCGCGACTGTCCTGGCCGCCGGCGGGCAGGCGCGTCGCGGTCGGGTATGACGGCCGGCTGACCTCGCCCGAGCTGGAAGCCGCGCTGGTCGACGGGCTGGCCGAGGGCGGCGCCGATGTCGTCACGGATCGGCCTCGGGCCGACGCCGATGCTGTATTTCGCCGCGGCGACGCTCGACGTCGATGGCGGCATCATGGTGACGGGCTCGCACAACCCGCCCGACCATAACGGCTTCAAGATGGTGCTCGGCGGCAAGCCGTTTTTCGGCGAGGCGATCCAGCAGCTCGGCGCAGATGGCGCTGGCGCTCGGTGCCGCCGGCGAGCGCCGCGCGGCCGGGTCGACCGAGCATAGCGTCTTCGATGATTACGTCGACCGCATCGCGCGCGATTACGACGGCGCCCGGCTGCTGACGGTCGCGTGGGATTGCGGCAACGGCGCGACCGGCGAGGTCGTCAGCCGCGCTCGTGCCGCAGCTGCCGGGCCGACCACGTCCTGATCAACGAGACGATCGACGGCACCTTTCCGGCGCACCACCCGGACCCGACCGTGCCGGAAAACCTCGTGCAGTTGCAGGAGGCCGTCGCCGAGCATCAGTGCGACCTCGGCATCGCGTTCGATGGCGACGGCGACCGCATCGGCGTCATCGACGCCCGCAGGGCCGCATCCTGTGGGGCGACCAGCTGATGATCGTCTGGCGCGCGACGTGCTGGCGCGCCAGCCGGGCGCGCAAGATCATCGCCGACGTCAAGGCGAGCCAGGTGCTGTTCGACGAGATCGCCCGCGCCGGCGGCAAGCCGGTGATGTGGAAGACCGGCCACTCGCTGATCAAGGAGAAGATGGCGGAGACCGGCGCGCCGCTCGCCGGCGAGATGAGCGGCCACATCTTCTTCGCCGATGGCTATTACGGCTTTGACGACGCGATCTATGTCGCGGTGCGGCTCCTCGGCATCCTGGCTCGCGCGCGAGGAGAGCCTGACCGCAGATGGTCGACAAACTGCCGGCGCGTGTCAACACGCCGGAACTGCGACTGACATGCGACGACGCCCGCAAATTCGCGGTCGTCGAGGAGGTCAAGGCGCGGCTGCGCAAGAGCGGCGCCGAGATCAACGAAATCGACGGCGTCCGGGTCAACACGCCAGATGGCTGGTGGCTATTGCGCGCCTCGAACACGCAGGCGGTCATCGTCGTGCGCGCCGAATCGACCAGCCCCGACGGCCTCGAACGGCTGAAGGCCCGCGTCACCGCCGAAATAACCCCGAGCGGCCTGACCCTCCCCAACTACTGAGTATCGCACGACGCCGTCACCTGAGCCGACCGGCGCAAGACTTGGGTGCCCACGGATCAAATGTCCGTGGGCTGAAGTCCCACGGGTCAAGCCCGGCCAAGAGCGAATCAAGGGTGCGACTCCATTGATCGGATTCCGAGCTGGAAGCAGCGGCTCACCCTGGGCCGTACATGTCCTTCGCCAGGGCGTCGCGGACCTGATCGAGGTCGAGATGGTGGGTGGCGATCAGATCGGCGCTGTCGGCGACGATCATGTCGATGTCACCCATCAGGCGCAGCCGCTTGTAGAGGTCGGGAATGTGGATGCCCATGCTCTCGCCGATCAACTCCATGAAGTTGAGCAGCTCGAACGAGACCTGCGGCTGGAACGTGATCAGCTCGCGGTGGCAGCCGTGGAAGATCGAGGCAAAGGTCGTGACGCCGGCCGCGGCGGCGGCGGGGAACTCGCGCTCGCGCAACTCGGCCTTGAACTGCGGCAGCACCGAAAGATGGCTCGCCTGGGTGCTCATGATCGGCACGTCGAGTTCAACGACCTCAAGGCCGGGGATGGCGCGCAGCACCTGCTTTACCGCCGCCATGACACCGGGCAGCGCCGAGCGTTCCTGCAACGCGACGCGCTTTTCGACCCGGTGCACGAACAACGGCCGCAGCTCGTCGAGCCGCTCGGCGAAGAACTCGGCGATCGGGTTCATGTCGAACGGCGTCTCGCCGAACGATTCCTGGTAGGCCGGCAGCGCCACCTCGGCGATCTGGATCTGGCAGCTCGGGCACCATGAAATGACGCGCGACGCACCGGGCCGGCGCAGCCGGTCGATCGTATTGTACGAGACCCGGCCGGCAGTCTTGGCGTCGCCGCGCTTGAATTGCTGAATGCCGCAGCACGCCGCGGTGCCGCCCATCACCTCGTAGGTGACATCGAGGGCATCGAGCACCTCGAGCACCAACAGCGCGATATGCGGCGTCTTGATGACGTTGCAGCCGGTATAGAACACGATCTCGGGCGTCTCGGTATATTCCGCCGCCGCCCGCACTGGCGGTGCGACCCGCGCCAGCACTTCGGGCGGCAATTGCAGCCGCGAGATGATCCGGGTGCCGCGGCTCATCGTGTTGAAATATTGCTGGGCACCGCGCCGCACGACATCGTCGCCGAGCTTTGCCTTCGCGGCGATCCGCGCCATGTTGACCATGAACCGCGGGTTGACGCCGTAATCGCAGGCCGGGATGCACTTGCCGCTATTGGTGCAGACCTGCGCCCAGCGCTCCGCATCGGGCGTGCCGGCGCCGCCGGCCAAGAGGTCGAGAATGCCGCCGACCACTGCCGGCGCGCGCTCCGCCTCCGGACCGAGATCAATGCCGGCGGGCTCGACCATCGGGCAGGCCTCGACACATTTGCCGCAGCGCGTACAGGCGTCGAGCGTTGCATCGACCCGTCCGCGCAGCGCGTCGAGAAACGAGATGTCGCTGGTTTCCGCCATCATCGCGACCTTTCGCCAGGAGTGAGCAATCGTGATAGTCGATCCCGCCGCTTCCGACAATCACCTCGCCGGTATGGCATCGTTGCAAGGGTGGTTGAATAAGCCGCTGTCACAAGTGCATTTTCAGGTCAGGGCCGGGTGTTTCCCGCTGACGCTATCGGATGATCTCGTTGATCCCGGCCTCCACCGCCGTCCTTGTCTCGCCGTCGATCTTGGGCGATGAAGACAGGCAATGACGATGCAGCCGCCGCATTCTTCCGAGCCTTCCCGGTTTCGCGTTCTGGTGACGCGCCCGCACGGCGAGGCGGCATCGCTGGTCGAGGCGCTGGCGGCGCGCGGTGCCGAGGCGGTCATCGAACCCTTGCTCGACCTTCACTACCACAGCGGGCCGGCGCCCAACCTCGCGGGCGTGCAGGCGATTTTGTGCACCAGCGCCAACGGCGTCCGCGCCCTGGCGAGGCTGAGCCGCGAGCGCCAATTGCCGCTGCTGGCGGTGGGCGACGCAACGGCGCGCCGGGCTCGCGACGAAGGCTTCGTCCACGTCGAGAGCGCCGGCGGTGCGTTGCCCGATCTGGTGCGGCTCGCCGCCGAACGTCTGAATCCGCGGGCGGGCAGCGTGCTGCATGTCGCCGGCAGCACCATAGCCGGTGATCTCGCCGGCGAGTTGTCGGCGCTCGGCTTTACCGTCGATCGCGCCGTGCTCTACGAGGCGCGCCCGGTTGACGCCTTCAGTACGGCGATCGTCGACGCCATCGCGGCCGGAACAATCGATGCCGCGACGTTCTTTTCCCCTCGCACCGCCGCCGTTTTCGCAACGCTGGTCGAGCGCGAGGGCCTCGGCGAGGCGATGCACCGCATCGCCGCCGTCTCGATCAGCGGCGCGGCCGATCGCGCGCTGTCGGACCTGCGCTTCGAACGCCGGCTGATCGCCGCCCGGCCGGACCAGATGAGCCTGTTGGCGAGCCTCGACCGGGTGCTCGACGAATGGCGGTGCCCGGCATGAGCGACCCGCATCAGGAAATCATCCCACCTTCCCGCGACAACCCATCCGAGCCGGAGCCGCCTCCTCCTCCCCGTTTCCCGATCCGCCGGCGTCATCGCCGGCCGGGCCGCCGCCACGCGATTTCCGCTCGCTGGCGGTCGGCCTCGGGGTCGGCCTCGTTGTCGTGCTTGTGCTGATCATCAGTGCGCCGCTATGGGTGCCCGCATTGCCCTGGGCATCATCGCCTGGGCGCGACGACACCGTGCTGACCGAGCGCCTTGACAAGCTCGACGCGGCACAACAGCAGCTGAAACTTGGTTTTGGCATCGCCAGCACCGCGTCGCAGCGTCTCGACAGGCTCGATGCCGCCCAGCAACAGATCAAGCAGGAAAGCAGCATCGCCAGTGCCGCGCTGGAACGTTTCGACAAGCGCCTCGCGGCGCTCGAAGCGAAGCCGCCTCCGCCCCCGCCGGTAGATACCAGCGACCTCCGCCAGCAGCTTGCGGCATTGTCGAACACCGCTGCATCGCTAGCGGCGCGTGTCGATGCCCTCGACAAGAGTGTGCGCAGCCAGAATGCCGGTGACGCATCGAACATGTCGCTGGTGCTGGCCCTGCTGCAAATTCGCGACGCGGTCGAGGCCGGGCGGCCGTTTGCGGCGGAATACGAAGCGCTGACGACGCTGTCCCGGACCCGCACCGACATCACGACCGCCGCCGCGCCACTGGCCGAACCCGCGAAGACCGGTATCGCGACTCGAAGCGTGCTGGCGCGCCGGTTGCGCGACCTCGACAGCGCGATGGCCGCAACCAGACGATGCACCCGGCAGCATCGGAAGGGTGGCTCGACGAGGCCTGGGGCCGGGTGCGCAGCCTCGTTCGCATTCGCCGCATCGACGGCGGCGGCACCAAGACCGGCCCGGAAGCCGCGGTCAATGCCGCCGAACTGGCGCTGGCCGGCGGTGATCTCGACGGTGCGGTTGCCGCGCTCGACAAGCTCACCGGCCGGCCGGCCGAAACCGCCGGTCCCTGGCTGCGCATGGCACGCCAGCGGCTCGCCGTCGAGGCCGCGTTGCGCAACGTCGAAAGCCTGCTCGCCGCGCGTTCGGGACAGCCGGGCTGATGCGTCGCCTGCTGCGGCGAATCCTCGCATTGCTGGTGCTGCTGGCGATCGTCGGGGGCGCGGTATTTTTCGCTGACCGCCCCGGCCAGGTCGAGATCGTCTGGCAGGGCTGGCAGATCGACACCTCAGTTGGCGTGCTGGTGGCGGCGGTCGCATCCCTGGTGCTCGTGGTATCGCTGTTGGTGCTGCTGGTCGCCGGGCTGCGGCGGGTTCCGCGCAATCTGCGCCGCCGCCGCGCGCTGCGCCGCCAGCGCGCCGCCGACCGGGCGGTGACGCGCGGGCTCGTCGCGCTGGTGGCGGGGCAGTCGGCCGAAGCGCTGGTGCAGGCGCGCCGTGCCGAAATCCTCGGCGGCCCCAAGCCGGTGACGCTGCTGCTGGCCGCCGAGGCGGCGACGCGCGAAGGCGACATCGCGGCGGCCGAGCGCGCCTACCTTGAACTGCGCGGCCGCCCCGACAGCGAATTTCTCGGCTTGCGCGGTCTGCTCGGGCAGGCCTTGCGGGCCGGCAGCGACGAGACCGCGCTGCGCCTCGCCGAGCAGGCGAGGCGGTTGCGGCCCGACGCACACTGGCTCGCCGAGACCCTGCTGGTTCTCGAAACCCGCACCGGCGCGTGGGACGCGGCGCGCGCAACGTTGGCGACCGCGGCGCGGCGCGGTGCCCTGTCGGCCGAACGAGTGCGGCATCACCGCGGCGTTGTGTTCTACGAACTGAGCCGCACCGCCGAGCGCAACGGCGAACTGCGGCGCGCCGCCGGCTTTGCCGCCAAGGCGCAGGCGCTGGCGCCCGACATCGCGGCGGTGGCATCGCACCACGCCCGTCTGCTGCTCGGGCTCGGGCGCCATCGCGCCGCCGCGCGCGCGATCGAGCGTGCCTGGCGCACCGCGCCGCACTCCGACCTCGCCCGCCTCTACCTCGATATCCGGCCGCAGGACGGAGCGGTGGCACGGACCGCCGCCCTGGTCAGGCTGGGACAGCAAAATCCGGGGGCGGCCGAAAGCCACCTCGCGATCGCCGAGGCCGCGCTTGCGGCCCAGCTATGGGGCGAGGCGCGCCGCCAGCTCGACCTCGCGCGGGAGGCGGCTTCACCTTCTGCCCCGTCGCGCCGACTGTGCCTGCTGATGGCACGGCTCGAGGAAAGCGACGGCGGCCACATGGCAGCCGCGCGCGAATGGCTGGACCGTGCCATCGCCGCCCCACCCGACGCCGGCTATACCTGCCGCCACTGCGGCGACATGACCACCGAATGGCAGACGCTGTGCCGCCGCTGCGGCAGCTTCGACACGCTGGCCCGCAGCCTCCAGGACACCCCGCAAAACACCGGCCCTGCCCTGCCAATCAGCCCGCCCGCCAGCCCCTCGACGTTGATGCTGCCGGTCGCGAACCCATCGATCAGCACCCAGTCGGCGCCGAGCGGCTTGGCGGCGCCGGCACAATCGGATAATTAGGACGCGCCGGCCACCGATGGCCGGCCCGAGCAACCGGTTCGCCCCGATAGCTCAGCGGTAGAGCAACCGCTTCGTAAGCGGTAGGTCGTCAGTTCAAATCCAACTCGGGGCACCAGTTTTCCAACAAGTTTGTGGCACTGTCGCGACGACGGGCAGTGCCAGGGTAGCAACTGGGGTAGCAATTGAATTGCCAAGTTCCTTGATCAGGAAGTCATGGACCCGAACCGCTTCGGGATCACCCTTAGGCCGATACTCCCGGCCGTTGTTCTTGAAGTCTCCAATCAATTCTTTCTTCTTGGTATCGACCGAGATCACGGGCTTGCTTTCCGCCAATGCCTGTTTCACTTCGGCATTGAACCTAGGGGAGCGCGTTGAGCTTTACCATCGCCCCCTCGCTCTCCGGCTCGCCTATTCCTTGTAGGTTGGGTCGGTGCGGTCGAGTTTACGCAGCAATGCCGGCCAGTCGAATTTGTTCGGATCGTGGCCGCGTGCGGCGCCGGCATGAGACTTGGCATAGCCCGCGCTGACGACCGCGTCGGAGAGCGGGTTGAACTCGGCGCCCGACTGCTGAAAGGTGAGTTGCATCGCGCAGGCACGCTCCATCCGATAGGTCGCGATAAAGGCTTCGGCGATACTGCGCCCGACGATGAACAGGCCGTGATTGCGCAAGACCATGATATGCTTGTCGCCGAAATCGGCAAGGAAGCGCTCGCGTTCGTCGAGGCTTCTCCCGGTGCCCTCGTAGTCGTGGTAGGCGACATCGCCGATCACCTGTAGCGCATGCTGGTTGAGGGGTAGGAGTCGCCCTTCTGCATCGACACGGCGCACCCGGCGACCGTATGAGTGTGGATCACGCAGTTGATGTCAGGGCGGGCCATATGGATCGTGCTGGGGATCGCGAAGCCGCCGCTATTGACCTCGTCATCCGACGGCTCGACCTTGTTCCCGTCGACATCAACCTTGACCAGCGATGAGGCGGTAACCTCGTCGTACAGCATGCCGAAACGGTTGATCAGGAAATGGTCCTGCGGGCCCGGGACGCGCGCCGTGATGCGGGTATTGATCAGGTCCGACCAGCCGAACAGGTCGACGAGGCGATAGCAGGCGGCGAGATCGAGGCGGGTCTGCGATTCGGCCTCGGCCATGCGGGTTCTGGGCATTGCGGTGACGGCCATGCGGGGTCCTCCGATGAAGCACGGGCGAGCCAGTACGAGCCGCAGCACCATGCAGACAGATCGGCTGGCAGTCGAACTTAATTCATCCGCGATCCATTCCACGTCGACTCCTGACGGTGATGAAGATCGGTTTTGGGTGTTGAGCCAGGGCAAGACGCGCCGTTAGCGGACGCCGGGAGACGCAGGTGTTGCCACAGCGGTCGCTCGGCGCGCCATACATCCATACCCCCCGCCCAGGCCGTTCCAACGGAGGAGCAACCTTCTCGGCAGATCCAGCGGCGAAACATGACAGAATTGCGACATTGACGTTTCGTAAAGCCCCTCATTGACGAGCTAATCATCGATCGGAAGCCGACATCTGATAGGCCTTGATTGAGCCAGATCGGCGAGGAGAGGGAAACGCCACTAGCACCCGCCGCGAGGTCAAGCGGTGAGAGGTGAGGCTGTCGCTGCGGTCCCCAATCGCGCCTTGATCACGCTCTCGATCATGCTGGCGAACATCATGCAGGGGGTCGACAACACGATCCTCAACGTTTCCCTACCGCATATCCAGGGCTCGCTGTCCGCGTCGCTGGATCAGATCGCCTGGGTGCTGACCTCTTACATCGTCTGCGCCGCTATTATGATGCCGCTGACCGGCTGGCTCGCCGGACGGTTTGGCATCAAATACATATTCCTTGGGTCGATCATTGGCTTCACGATCGCCTCAGCGTTGTGCGGCGCGGCAACCAGCCTCGGTGAGCTGGTGCTGTTTCGCGCGCTGCAAGGCATCGCCGGCGCTGGGCTGATTCCGCTCAGCCAGGCGGTGTTATTGCAGATCAACCCGCCAGAGCGGCATGGCCATGCAATGGCAGTATTCGGGATCGGAACCATCGTCGGCCCGATCATGGGGCCGGCGCTCGGTGGTTGGCTGACCGAATATCACAGCTGGCGCTGGGTGTTTTATATCAACCTGCCGATTGGCCTGTTGTGTACGTTCGGCGTCCTGGTATTCATCCGATATACCCGGAACATACGCCGTGAACCGTTCGATTTCGTCGGCTTCCTCGTTCTCAGCCTCGGGATCGGTGCGCTCCAGCTAATGCTTGACCGCGGCGAGTTGAAGGATTGGTTCAATTCGAGCGAGATCTGGATCGAGGCGACAATTGCCGGGCTCGGGTTTTACCTGTTCGCGGTGCATACGGCGACCGTCGAAGGGCGCTCGTTTCTCGACCGCGAGCTGTTGACCAGCGCTAATTTCGCGATCGGTACGGTTTTGATGTTTGCTGGTGGTCTGATCATGACCGGCACCTTGGCGCTGTTGTCGACGATGCTGGAAAACCTGATGAACTACCCCCCGATGACGGCGGGGCTTACGACGATGCCGCGCGCCGTCGGTGGCTTGGCCGCGATGTTTCTGGTAGCCCCGCTGATCACTCGCGTCGACAACCGCCTCATTATCCTGTTCGGCTTTTCGCTGACCGCCTACGCGTTGTGGCAGATGACCCAATTTTCGCTGCAGATGGGAATGATGCCGGTAATTGTTTCCGGCTTCGTTCAGGGATTCGGTCTCGGCTGCACCCAGGTGCCGCTTAACATCATGGCCCTTTCGACGCTGCCGCCGCACATCCTCACCCAAGGCACCGCGATCCGCAGCGTGATGCGCAATCTCGGCGGCTCGATCGGCATCTCGGTGCTGGTGTCCCAACTGGCTCAGAACACCCAGATCGTACATGCCCGCCTGGTCGAGCGGCTTCGGCCCGACAACCCGCTGGCGCACGCACCCTTCCTTCCGCCGCAGTTCAGCCTGTCGACGCCAGACGGTATCACCGCGCTCAACATTGAGGTGACACGGCAGGCCGCTATGGTCTCCTATATCGACGATTTTCGGTTGATGATGTTGATCGCGCTCGGCGTGCTGCCGCTTCTGCTGCTGCTGCGCACCACGCGCAAGTCTCCAAGAGCAATATCGACACTCGAACCAGAGCGCGCGAGAAGATAGGTGTGCCTTCTTGGGCGACAGCAGGTGATGTCGCCCGACACGATGGGAGCGAAACACAATGAGGTGCCGGAAGCGTATCTTAACGGGAGCGATGCTCGCCTTGCTGGGTCTGCTGGCGAGCACCGCGGCCAATGCACAAAAGCAGGGGGGCACGCTGCGTATCTTTCACCGCGACAGCCCCGCGAACATGTCAATCCACGAAGAGGGCACGATTTCGGTCGTCGCGCCGATGATGCCCATTTTCAACAACCTCGTCCTGTTTAACCAGCACGAGAAACAGAACCGGCTCGACGATATCGTGCCCGATCTTGCCGATAGCTGGAGCTGGAGCGAGGACGGCAAGGATTTGACGTTCAAGCTGCATCAGGGCGTCAAATGGCATGACGGCAAGCCGTTCACCGCCGCCGACGTCAAATGCACCTGGGATTTGCTGCAGGGCAAAACCACGGAAAAGCTGCGCCTCAACGCGCGCGAGGCATGGTGGGACAATCTCGACCAGGTCACCGCCGACAATGATTATCAGGCAACCTTTCACCTGAAGCGGCCACAGCCCGCCTTCATTGCCTTCCTCGCCTCAGGCTTTACGCCGGTCTATCCGTGCCATGTTTCGCCGGCGCAGATGCGGCAGAACCCGATCGGCACCGGGCCGTTCAAGTTTGTCGAATACAAGCCGAACCGGTCGATCAAGGTCGTCAAGAACCCGGATTACTGGAAAAAAGGGCTGCCCCATCTCGACGCCATCGAATGGACGATCATCCCGAACCGCTCGACCCAGATGCTCGCCTTTATCGCCGGCCAGTTCGATATGACCTTCCCCTATGAGGTTACGGCGGCGAACATGAAGGACATCAAAAGCCAGATGCCCAACGCGATCTGCGAGATCGCGCCGACCAATTTCGCGCCAAATCTGCTGATGACGCGCAAAGCGCCGTTCGACAATACGGAGCTGCGTCGGGCGGTGGCGATGACGATCGATCACAAGGCCTTTGTCGACATCCTTGGCGAGGGTAACGGCGATGTCGGCACCGCCGTGCAGCCGGGGCCCGAGGGACAATGGGCAATGCCAAAGGAAATGCGCGAGAAGCTGCCGGGCTACGCCCCCGATATCGCAAAATCGCGCGAAGAAGCCCGCAAGATCATGCAGTCGCTCGGTTATGGCCCGGACAAACACCTCGCCTTTAAGATCGCCGCGCGCAACCTGCCGGATTATCGCGACGCCGCCTCACTGGTGATCGATCAGCTCAAGCAGATCTATATCGACGCCGAGCTGGAGCTGGTGGAAACGGCGAACTGGCTGCCGAGGCTGGTGCGCTCGGATTTCGTCCTGGCGCAGAGTGTCGCGGGCGCCGGCATCGACGACCCGGACCAGACCTTCTACGAGAATTACGGCTGCAAATCGAACCGCAACTACACGCATTACTGCGATCCCGAGATCGAGAAAATGATCGACGAGCAGTCGATGGAACGCGATCAGCAGAAGCGTAAAAAGCTCGTCTGGGAAATCGACAGTAAATTGCAGCAGGCAGTGGCACGGCCGATCGAGTTCTACCTGCGTAAGGCGACCTGCTGGCGGCCCGAGGTCAAGGGGCTGAACATCATGGTCAATAGCTCTTACAACGGCTGGCGCTTCGAGGACGTCTGGCTCGACAAATAGGAGGCGTCCGCCGCAGGCCCTTGCAAACAAAAGGCCGGAAAGGGGCAATTCCCGTCGGGCACCGATCGCCGGAGCAGCGACAGCATCGCGCCGCTTCCGGCCGTCGGGAGGGCCTGAGAGTCCGCCCGAGAATCGGGATAGTTGAGTTAGCCACGAGACGTCGTGATTCGACCTTGCGAGGCCGTCCCAATCGGCGGAGCGGATTACCCTAGACTTCTCCCATTGTCGCATTTCTCAGAGTCCATGGTGCCACCCTAATGTGCATCTCGTCTGAGAACACAACGACATTTTCCGCCATCACGTCCTCAAGGCATGTACATATGGACTCGCTGGAACTGTAAACTGCGCCGCCGCGATAATCGGCCTTACGACACCGTCCGCGGGTCCTCCACGTCGACCTTCAGATGTTCCGTCGGTTGCGGGGTCGCGGTCATCAGGCACACCCCGTCCGGCGCCTCGAAGCGGTGCCAGGTGTTGATCGGCACGATCGCCACCATCCCGGCCTTCAATTCGAGCGAATAAGGCCCGTCCGCCTCGATGACGTGCAACATCGTCGAGCCATCGACGATCTGCACGATTTCGTCGCCCTGCGGGTGGCGTTCCCAGGCGCCGTTGCCGGCGAATTTCGCCATGAAGATGCCACCGTCGCGGTAGGGCGCCGGGTTCGCGAAGGCGCCGACCCGCTGCTCGGGCGTCATCGCCGGGGTGCGCCCCTGCAGCATCGTCAGCTTGCCGAACTCCGCCTTCAGGTCGAGGATTTTGATCATGCCCGTTGCCTCCATTCGCTGGCGGCAGTTTACCCGTTGACGCATGGCGGGTGTGCGCCTTTTTGCCGCAGAATTCCGCCGCCACGGGGAGGAGTTGGGCGTATAGTCCGCAGCAACAAGGGGTAACTCGCGACCTGCGATAGAGGAGGGAACTGAATGGCTTACGATGTCCTGATCAAGAACGGCCTCGTGATCGACGGCTCGGGCATGCCCGGCTTCCGCGGCGATGTCGGCATCAAGGACGGCAAGATCGCCGAAATCGGCAAGCTTTCCGGCGCCGCCGGCCAGACCGTCGATGTCGGCGGCCAGGTCATCGCGCCCGGCTTTATCGACAATCATTGCCATTACGACGCGCAGGTCACCTGGGACCCGCTCTGCACCTTCTCGTGCGACCACGGCGCCACCAGCGTCGTCATCGGCAACTGCTCCCTGTCTCTGGCGCCGGTGCGCCGCGGCAAGGAAAAGCGGATGGCCGAATTCCTTTCCTATGTCGAAGCGATTCCGATGGAGGTGCTCAACACCGTCGAGGTCGATTGGGAGACGTTCCCGCAATACATGGAGCGGCTCGACAGCAATCTCGGCGTCAATGTCGGCACGCTGATGGGCCATACCGCCATCCGCTATTACGTGATGGACGAAGACTGCCAGAACCGCAGCGCCACCGATGACGAGCTGACGCAGATGCAGGCGCTGGTGCGCGACGGCATGGAAGCCGGCGCACTCGGCCTGTCGGTGTCGCGCAACAAGGGCCATTACGACCCGCAGGGCGTGCACATCCCGGCCTTGTGGGCCGACGAGAAGGAAATCTTCGCGCTCGCCGATGTGCTCCGTGACATGAGCACCGGCATCATCCAGTCGGGCGGCGGCCGCGAAGCCGAGATGGATAGCGGGCTGATGGCGCGCCTTTCCGAGGCGACCGGGCGCCCTGTCGTCTATAACAATCTCGGGCAGAGCGTGCGTCGGCCGGGCCAATGGAAGACCCACATGGACCGGGTCAACGAGACGGTTTCCCAGGGCATCCGCGCCTATCCGCTGTGCTCGCCGAACCGCACGACGCAGACCTTCAACATGAGCAACTCGCAGCTCTGGCGCGGGTCGCCGACCTGGCATCCGATCCTGATCTCGTCGGATGAGGAGAAATTGAAGGCCTATGCCGACCCCGAAGTGCGGCGGAAGCTGCACGAGGAAATGGTCGAGGGGACAGTCGTGATCCCAGGCAACACGATCGCCAAGGATTGGTGGAACTACATCTGGGTCCATGAGCCGGTTCTCGAAAAGAACAAGTGGATGATCGAGAAGTCGCTCAAGGAGGTCGCCGACGCGCAAGGCAAGGGCATCATCGACGCGTTCCTCGACCTCGTCGTCGAGGAAAAGCTCGAAACCACCTTCATGCAGGCCGAGAACAACGTCGAAGAAGAGGCGATGCGCGCCATCCTGACCTATCCGAATGCCCTGATCGGGTTGTCGGATGGCGGCGCGCATGTGCAGTTCCACGGCGGCTACGGCTTCTCGACCCGCCTCCTCTCCGAGTGGGTGCGCGAGAAAAAGGCGATGACCCTGGAAGCGGCGGTGCGCCGGCTGACCTTCGAACTCGGCTTCGACCTTTGGTCTCTATGACCGCGGTCTGCTGCGCCCCGGCATGAAGGCCGACATCACCGTGTTCGACCCGACCACCGTCAAGCCGTTGCCCGAGTATGTCGTGCACGACTTCCCGGCCGGCGGCTGGCGCTTCAAGGAGCCGGCGCAGGGCATCTACTGCACCTTTGTCAACGGCCAGATGCTGATGAAGGAAGGCGAGCACACCGGCAACCTGCCCGGCCGCGTCCTGCGCAACTCGCATTACACGGCGAACCACGCATAAGGTTGTCGTTGTTGTAAAGAAAAGCCCTCTCTCCCGCGCGGGCGGAGAGGGCTTTTTTGTCGCCTCGTAGGATGGGCTGAGCACAGCGAAGCCCATCATTTCGACGCGGCACGATCTGATGGGCTTCGCTGTGCTCAGCCCATCCTACGAAAACTGTCTTCCCATTCTTTGCGTTAATCAGCTGTCATTGCGAGCCCCCGGGTCGGCGCTTCGCGCCGCCCGAGGACAGGCTCCGTGAAGCAATCTCGTGCCGGGGGAGCCTCCCGCGGACCGGGATTGCCGCGTCGCCTCCGGCTCCTCGCAATGACAAGCAGTGAAAAATCAGGGCGAGGCCATGTCGCCGGCCAGGGTCGGCTCGTAGCCTTTGCGGGGGTATTCCTCCCAGTATTGCCGGAACCCTTTTTCGGTGACTTCCCCGTGAGCATGGTGATGCGGATGCGCCCGCAGCCGCGCGACATCGATGTCGATGCCGAGCCCCGGCGCGGTCGGGAGGTCGATCCAGCCGCCATCGCGCACCAGCCCGGTCGTCGCGATGTCGCGGCAGATGTCCTCGAAATTCACGAAATACTCGGTGATCTTGAAGTTCGGGATCACCGCCGAGACATGCACGGTCGCCGCCATGCCGACCAACGGCGAGTTGTAGTTGTGCGGCGACATCACGACCGCCTGCGGCTGCGCCATTACCGCGATATCCATCAGCGCACTGATGCCGCCGATCGCGCAGATATCGGGGTTGAGGATGTCGGCGGCACGCCGCGACAGGCATTCGAAGAACGATTCCTTCGTATAAAGCGCCTCGCCGGTGACGATCGGGATATTCACCTTGTCGCGCACCTCGGCCAGCAATGCCAGATTGTCGGCGAGGCACGGCTCCTCATACCACTCGATCCCCAATGCCTCGAGCCGGCGGCCGATGCGGATCGCGTGCGCCGGGGCAAACCGGCGATGCGCCTCGACCAGTATCTCAAAATCCGGTCCCACCGCCTCGCGCACCGCGGCGACGTAGTCGATCGCGAAATCCTCGTCCTTGCGGTCGACATGAGTGCGCCACGGCCCGGGGAACGGGTCGAACTTGGCGGCGCTGAACCCCATCGCCTTGATCTTGCGGACGCGCTCGACGCCGTCCTCGATCGTCGTGCGGCCGGCCCAGCCATTGGCATAAACCCGCACCCGCTCACGCGAGGCGCCGCCGAGCAGATTGTAGACCGGCAGCCCGGCGATCTTGCCAATGATGTCCCACGAGGCGATCTCGATCGCGCTCCACGCCGACAGCAACTCCATCGAGCCGCGCTTGATCGCGAAATCGTCAAACATGACCTGGCCGGTATGGCGTATCTGAAACACCGCGCGGCCCACCACCTGCGCCGCCATCTTGTCGATCAGCGCCGCGATGACCTCCTCGCGGCCATGCGTCACATAGGCCTCGCCCCAGCCATGCAGCCCCTGGTCGGTCTCGACCCGGCACAACAGCAAATCCTTTGAGCTTTTGGTGCCGAGGATGAAGCTTTCGATGCGTGCGATCTTCATGGGTTTCTCCCTCACCCGGGTGTACCAACGGCCCCGTCGCAACCAGGGTAGCGCCGCGCCATGAATCCGGAGGTGGAAAAATTTCTCGCCGAGTCGGACAGCCCCCTCGGCGAGGCCCTCGCGCTGATCGCCACGGTCGTTGGCCTGCTCGACATCGTCGCCTCGCTCTGCCTGACCCTCATGTGGCTGTTCTCCGCCACCGACCCGGCCCAGACCGCCCTCGGCATCCCCCTCCCCTGGCTGATCGCGGTCCTCTTCCTGCTGACCGCCCTCCCCGGCCTGATCGTCGCCCGCCGCACAACCCGCTCCCGCACCGCCCTCGCCCTGACAGGCGCCTTCCCGGTGGGGTTCATGGTGATGTATGGGGTGCTGTTACTGGCGTTTCCGGGGTGACCTATAACCGGCAACGCCCGGCGCGGCGGTTTATGCGCCGAAATGTACCACCAGCAGACCTGCCTCCAGAAGTCGTGTCAGTCTACCGGCAGCGGCTCCGGGAATTTCCATCGGCCATCAAGAATCTCAGCGCGCGGGCGATAGAGCCGTACCGTGTAATTCCAGCCCTTCATAATCGGCAGGCAATTCGGAATTTTGCCGTCGCAGCCGCCGAACTGGATAGCGATCGAGTTATCGGTGCTTTTCTTGCCTGTGATGCTGTTAATCGAGTACGCATCGTATGAATTTTTTTCGTAATACCCTTCGGCATTGTAGAGGCTGACAGACCAAAAGGCGTCAACCGGCACATTCTTGACATCGAGCTTGTAGATGGTCGTGCCATCATTTTTTGGTGGCGTGATGTTGAGATAGATCGCATCCTTGTCGGGATTGCCGCCCCAGCCGGCAGCGGTTCCGATCAAATGACGTATCGGATCGACTGCGGCCTTGGTGCCGAATGCTCTTTTGAAGTCGGGAATTGTAGAGGCGAGGACCAGGAGTGCGTCCCGCAATTTTTTCTGGCTTACCTGATCCCAGTTTGGCACATCGAATTTTCCAGCATCCTTCTGGCTGACCTTGATCGCATCCTGCAGCGCATGGACTTGTTCGATACCCTTTTCGCTGGCCGGGTCGACCAGAGTCCGAATCGCAACGGCGACGTAGCGCGTTCCGACCTTGTCCTTCGTCAGGGTATAGCTGCCTTTGCCGTAAACGACTTCCGGTACGTAGTGATCCTCATTGATGACCTGCATCGACATGAAGCGACTGCCGGCGTCCGGCAGGGTGATCGTGACCGGGCCCGCGTCGAGATCAAAAATGGCGGAAGAATAAACCGTGTCGCGATTGAGGCGGATCACGGTTTGGTTGTCGATACGCGCCGGTTCGCGCCTATGCAGGAATTTTCCGATAGCACCGCTATCCTTGAGGAGCCCACCAAAATACAAATCGGATTCGGCCCGCGGTAATGTGTCGACCGTGACCGGTACGGGGGCGTTTGCCGGTGATTGCGCCAAGACTGCATTCGCCCCAAGCACGATGGCCGAAGCGTAGAGAATGCGTTTCACGACCGTTCTCCTGCGATAGTTTAATTCGCCCGTTGCAGCGGTGGTGCCTTCCATTTGCCGTTCAACGCCGCAGGCTTCGGCCAGTACAAGCGTAACACCGCTAAGAATGGCCCCTTCGGTGCGGGGAGCCAGTTTGGCTCCTTGTCGGCGCCCGGCAACTCATTCTGGACGTACAACGTGATGCCCCCATCGGCGTCGTGCTTCAGCGATGGAAGCATCGGCGAGTTGATCAGATAGCGGTTGAGCGGATTGGCAAAGAGCAGGCTCGCCGGCAGGTCATAAAGTGTGAGCGACCAGAACGCATTGACCGGCGGCAGCTGTCCGGGCGGAAAGCGAAGCGTATCCGGATTGGCACCCTCCAGCTTTTGGCCGCCGGCATCGACAAAGTAAACCGGATACAGCGCCTCATCCTTGGAGTTCCCATAAATCCCGAGCACCGCCCCCGACATCCGGCTCATGTAGTCGTTCTTCAGGGCCGCCCGCGTGCCGAATGCGTCCGCGCTGGTCTTTTTCCCGGTATCAAGCTGAGTTTTCTTATATTCCTGGAACTCAGCCCAGGCGTCGGCCATGCCGTCTTCGAGCGCCTTGCGCATGTCCGGCGACAGAGAGGCGGCATCAAACGGTCTGGCCGCGCCGACATTGATCCTGGCAAAGCGCGCCATCAGCGCTTTCTCGGAGGGATCGGTCGGGCAGAACTGGAGAACGAAATTAAGAGTGCTGAAGAATTGGAGCGACGAGCGTTCCTGCCCGGCCGTCGGTGGTTTCATGAAATCGACGGCCGGCGCAGACGGGGGCGCCGGCTTGCCCAGAAACCCGGAGAGTGGCTCGACCTTGTAGCCCGCTTGAATCTTTTCGACGTTCTTGATATCGCCGGGATCAAAGAGCTGAGTTCGATAGAGCACGAACGCGAACTCGGTTTCGCACCGAATCACCTCCTTGATCCCCTTGGGCTTCTCTCCTTGCCACTTTGGTCCGGCGAGCAGATAGCTTCCGGCACCAATGCCGGTGGCGCGGCTGCCGACATAGGCGAAGTTGAATGTGTACATATCGATGAACTGGAGCGAATAGTAGCGGCCCTTTTCGATTTCCGGAACCGTCAGCACCAGGGGCTCAGCGCGCAGGTCGGCACCGGCATAGGAATACGGCGTGTCCGAGTTAGGCGTCTGGATCGCCTTGTCGTCTGGGGTATAAACCCGCGCATTGTTAACGATTGTGTTCCACGATGCCTTGAACTCCGGGCTCCCGCGATCGACAAAATACGAATATTGGATGCGGTAATTGTCGACGAGCGGAAACCCGTAGATCGTCACTGCCTTCGCGATGGCCCGCGCCTCGGCCGCCGTGGTCGATTGTGCAAAGGCAGGCATCGGCCGCAGCATTCTGCCGGTCAGCAGCACCCCGGCACCGAGAAGCGTCTGTCGTCTGTTCATGGCTTTTCCTCTTCGAACAAGCCGCAACACGGCGCCGTTCGCAGCCCCGTTCGCCGGGGGCAGACGACTTCAGCGGCATCGCCGCCGGGCCAGCTACCCGGATGCGGCTGCCGCCGCGAAGACGCGCAGGCTATCTGCGCAGCCCGCTATGAATCACCAACGACACGTCCCCGTGCGCGTATCTCGGATGAGGAGGTGTCGAGGCGGAAACGGTGCTCGGGGATTTCGGTGAAGAGATCGGCATAGCGCTGCGGCACCGGGATGTCGTTCAGCGCGCGGACATGCCCCGCCGCGTCGATGCGCACAGCCACCAGAAAGGTGCTCCCGGAATTGGCGATCTCCTCGAGCGCTTCGTGCATTCGAGCCTCGTCATCGCCGTAATATTTCGGCCCGAACAGTCGCTCTGCGGTATCCGCGCCGACCACGAATGTGGTCCCTGGAAAGAGGCGCGACTTTTCGACGAAGGTGGGCGCCCGCGTGAGTTCGACCGGCGCCTTCCAGGCGAATTGCGCGAGCCGGTGTCTGACCGTCTCGCCCGCCAGCGGCGGCTTGTCGACGTTTGTGACGGAGATTTCGAAGGCCAGAGGCTGTTGCCTCAGCTCTTCGGCAGCCCGCGCCAGCAACACATGCCCCTCGTGCACCGGGTTGAAAGAACCGGGGAACAGCACAACAGGCTGCAGCGCCGACAGCATCATTCGGCCATCGGGCTGAACGGTAACGCGATCGAGTTCGCCCGTCAGGAGCTGAGCGATGGTATCCGCGGCCGCAATGCCCGACTGTGCAATGCTCGACTGTACAACAACCGTCTCCGCATAATGTTCGTCCGCATCGAGCAGGCTGTGCGGCGACGGTGCGGCAACCCCGCAGGCGCGGGCCAGCCACAGGACAATGGCGCGCGACACGAGGTCTTCCTCGGCGGCGCGATCGCGCCGGCCCTTGGCCAGCACGCAGGTGCAATGCGCGATGCCGGCGGCGTTGGCGAAGGCGATATGAAATCGATGCTCGCCGCGGCGCGGGCGATCGCTCACCAGCGCCGCCGTCGCCCCGAGACCCACCAAATCGGTGCCCGCCGGCATCCCCGCCTGGATCAACGTGGCGACGCGCGCGCGTGCGCTTTGCGCCATCGCGATTGCGGTGTCGGCGCTGCTCGCCTGCGCCGGCGCAAAGCCGAGAAACGACGCAAGCGCCCGCTCGTCGTAGGGCACCTGCGCGTCGATCAGCAGCCGGGAACCGCCGGGCACACGCAGCAACTCACCGATCGCCCCGCTGCCGCCGCCGGTGATCGCGAGCGCAGCCTTGGGGCCGGACGCATGTGTCGCGGAGATCAACTGTCGCCACGCAGCGGCGTCCAACGGGCTCATGGGCGTGTGTGGTCCGAAGCTGAAAGCACCTCGCGAACGGTGAGAGACAGTAAGAGCGGAGTCAACAGAGCGCTCGGCCTCCCCCTCCTCCGGCTACATTTGAGATCTCGCGAGCGGCTGCGGTAAGCCGGCTCGGAAGCGGATGTCGCGGGGCGAGCAAAGCGGGCTTGCGTCAGGAAGGGTGGAGGGCAGTCCGGCCACTCAATACCGGCCGGCCACTCACTACCCGCCACAGAGCGCGGTGGACAACTCCGAATAGCTCTCCTACCCTATAGGCGCAAGGCCCCGTAAAAAAATGGGGCCGGCTTGAACAGAGGAGTTCTTTGCAATGGCGATTTCGGCCAGCAGCATCAGTGTGCCCTGGTGGAAGGAACCCACCAAGGATCAATGGTACGCCTTTGGGGCGGCGTGGCTCGGTTGGGTTCTGGACGCCTTCGATTTCACTGTCTTTCTCTTGATCATGGTGCCGATCGCCAAGGAATTTAACGTCCCGCTGACGGATGTGGCGATCGTCTTCACCCTGACCTTGTGGATGCGCCTCGTTGGGGCGACGGCAGCCGGGTGGATGGCTGACCGGATGGGCCGTAAAACGCCGCTGATGATCTCGATCGCCTGGTTCTCGGTGTGCAATTTCATCGCCGGGTTCTCACCCACCTTCTGGTTCCTCCTCTTGTTTCGCACGCTCCTCGGCATCGGCATGGGGGCCGAATGGCCGTGCGGCGCGGCGCTGGCAATGGAGCAGTGGCCGCAGCGCTCGCGCGGTTTTATGAGTGGCGTGCTGCAAGGCTCGTGGGGTCTCGGCTTCCTGCTGTCGAGCTTCTGCTACTGGATGCTCTTCGACAGTTGGGGCTGGCGCGGCATGTTGTGGATCGGCATCGCCCCGGCATTGGCGATCGTCTATGTCCGCTTCTTCGTTAAGGAGCCTGAGGTCTGGGTCGAAAACAACCGTCTGCAGAAGGCGGCGAACCGCGTGGTCAAGGCACCTCTCGCCGCGATCTTCCGCCGTGGCATCATCGGCAATGTGCTCAACGCCTGCTGGTTCCAGTGCGCCGGTTTTGTCACTTATTATTCGATTAACGCGCTGTTCGCGACCCATCTGCAAAAGGACCTGGGCCTCTCGACCGCGCTGATCGCGACCCCGATCATGCTGGCGAACGTTTTCGTCTTCCTCGCCAGTGCGAGTTGGGGGGTTTTCTCAGATCGGTTCGGCCGGCGCTGGGCGATGATCGTTCCCGCCCTTATCTCGATCGTGATTGTGCCGATCTATTTACTGTCTGACGACACGCTGGTGATTGTCGCCGGCTTTGTCACTATCGGACTGTTCGCCGGCGGCGGGATGTACGGCCAGATTCCGGCCTATTTGAACGAGCGCTACCCGACCGAGGTGCGCGCCACGGCCAGTGCGTTCAGCTATCACGTCGGTGCCATCGCCGGCGGGCTCGTGCCGCCGCTCCTGACCTACTTCGCAACCGACCCGTCGTGGAACCTTGGCTTCGCGATCCCGATGCTGATCGGCGCGATGTTCGGGCTGGTCAACTTCGTCGTCGCTCTGTTTCTCGGCCCTGAGACGAGGGGCAAAGAGATGGTGGCCGATCTCGTCATCGCCTAGGAGCATCATCACCTGCCGCCCTCTCGCCGAAATCCGGCGGGAGGGCGGGTTTGTCTTATCGAACCACGGCGGGGGAATTGGCGTCGGCCTTTCCCGTTCCCCGCCGCGATGTCTCAACCCGAAATCGCACAGCGTCACGCGTCGCGCCAGCGCCCATCCGGCCCCTTGCAGCGACGCGCCGTCGCGGTCGCGCTCGTGCCGCTGGCGAGATCGGATTCGATGCTGGTGAACGTGTCGCAAATCTGTCGCGACGCCGGTTCGCTATAGCTGCTCAGCCGCTTTACGGTGACCCGGCGCGGGTGGTTATCGGACGGGCTCGTGTAATCGACCGACACCGGTTCATAGGCCGAGGCCGGCAGGGTCAGCGCGCCGGCCCGAATTGCCGCCTGCTGTGCGACCTGCGGCGCGACTGCCGTCTGCTGCGCGTAGGCGTACTCGTAGGCCTGCGTGATCGCGCTCTGGCGGCATTGCGCATCCGCCTGGCCACCCGACATGCCGCCAAACGCCATCGAGGTCCCGGGTGCGCACCGGACCCAGTAGTTCGGCTGGCCGGCGGTGGGGGCAATCCTCTCGGAGCAGGGGCTATCGGTGCGGTCCCGTTGCGGACACGGCCCCATTCCGCTCGTATAGGGGCTGTAGCTCCAGGAGGCCGGAGCCGCCGGCGCCGGATTGGCGGGGTAGACTTGCGCCGATGGAAATCCCTGCGCGTCCGCCGGCAACGCGCTCGCGGTCAGCGCGAGGGAAGCGATCAGTGACAGAGCTGCTTTACGCATGGCGATCTTCCTTCAAACCCGCATGGTGGTAACCACGCACGAAGGAGGATGCCCCCTTTAGCGATTTCTGCCTGTGAGGCCGATCACAGGGAGGGCAAAATTTTCGCAACGATACGTCCGCCACGTCGCGGGTTGCCCTGGCGGCGCGGAAAAGGGGAAATGGTAGGGGAAAGTGTTACCGGCATTTCCGGGGTGATGAGCGGCCGGGTATCAAGTACCTGTTACGCTCGGAGCGAAGTCATTCAGCACGCGAATGCTTCCCGCGACGGTCCCGTCAAATACGATCAGATGCTCGGGTTCGCTGAGGCACCAGGCGAACGAGCCCCAAGCCAGGCCGGAGATTGCTCGCTTGAAAGCCGCATCGTTTCGGTCGGCAAAGGCAGTGACAAACGCAACGCGGCCCGCTCTGAAACCCGCCGCCGTCATCAGATCGAGCAACGCAGCGCGTCTCGCTTCAGTAATTTCACCGGCACTGGCGACCGCCTCGACGAAAACGATCAGGGGTTCCGCCGGGCCAAGGTCCACAAGTATCGTGTCAGGCAATAGCCTGTCTGCTTCTATCTTGAGACCGAGCGCTTGTGCTAATTGATCGTCGCGTTGAACAATCTTGTTGCCGCTTTCCGAAACCCACAGTACCGCTGGGTCACTGAGGAATTTCTCAAAGCAAACACCTCAATTACAGCCTTCGTGATTACTGATGACGGCCCCGCCTCCATCAATCGTGTTTCACCATTTGGCATTGTGACGAGAACACGAGATTGGGCGGCTATGGCCGATCGCTGCTGGAGCCGTACCCGCGCCAGCACCTCATGCGAAAGATAGCGCTCCTGCCAGGCGGTGATGGCCGCGGCAAGCGGCTCGGCGCGCAACACAGGTGCAAACAGCGAGGCGAACGCAGTTTGTAGCGCATAGCGACCCTTCGATGACGTTGTAGGAATCCCTGTACGAACAACAACGGCCCCCATGCGCACCAAACCATCACGCAAGGTCTCGTCGCGGATCGGTTCGCGCGTATTGTCCTGAAACCACCGATCAGCCGGAAGTTGCGAACCTCGCCTCTCGACCGCAGCGATGTAAGTCTGCCGATCCTCGTCAGACCGCAAATCCGATTGGGCAGTCCCCATCCGGTAGACGTGCTTCGGCGCCATCCAACTTCCGGAACCTTCGACTGCACCGATATACAGCATCACGAAAACCGCGCGCGCCGCCATCGAACAATATAACGCTGCAACCGAGACTTGTATCCGCGTAAGGACAGTCCTTAGCTGGCCGGGTAGTCGGGTGCTCGCCGCGGGCAAAGACCAGATAGCCGTAATAGCCCGCTAAAACGAGCGCGGCAGGTGCCTCCGAGGCGTCCCCCTAAGCGTTTCGCGAAGCGCGGCGGGAGGTGTGAGGCCGACACTGTAAGGAATTTTCGGACCTCGGGCATACAACCTCCGGGTTCTCAGGCTCTGTGGGGCCGCAATGATGGCTCGCCCCCTTTTTTTGCACCAGCCGATTATATCCACATGACGCATTGGGAACAAAACGTGAATTCTCCGCGCCGGCTGTACGGCTTTGGCTGCAAATCCCCTGCAGAAGCAGCGAAAACATGGCTGGGACGCGGCAAATCGGGAACGGGGCGGGCTGGTGTATCGGGCGGGGCGGCGGTAGGGTTTCGGGCATAGAACTTAAGAGGGGAGCGACGCTGATGCTGGTCATGGATGCGATTACCGAAATCCTGAAGCGGGAAGGCATCAAGACGATGTTCTGCTTTCCGACGACGCCGATTATCGAGGCGGCGGTGGCAGGCGGGCTGCGGCCGGTGATCTGCCGCCAGGAGCGCGTCGGGGTGCACATGGCCGATGGCTGCTCCCGCGTCATGAACGGCAAGCCGGCCGGCGTCTTTGCGATGCAGTACGGGCCGGGCGCCGAGAATGCGTTTGCCGGCATCGCCTCGGCCTATTCGGATTCAACGCCGCTCTTGCTGTTGCCGCTCGGCCATCCGCGCGACACGGCGCAGATGTTCCCGCTGTTCAACTCGACCCGCACCTATGCCTCGCGTCACCAAGCATGTCGAGCCGGTATCAATGCCGGAGCACACCGTGCCGGCGATGCGCCGTGCCTTCAACGCGCTGAAAAACGGCCGCCCCGGCCCGGTTATGCTGGAAGTCCCGACCGATGTGATGACCGCCGAGTTCGAAGGCAACCAGGTCGATTACACCGCCGTGCGCCGCACCCGTTCGGCCGGCGACCCGAGCGAGATCGATGAAGCCGCGAAGATGCTGATCGCCGCCAAGGCGCCGATCGTGATCGCCGGCCAGGGCGTGCTTTATGCCGAGGCATGCGACGAGTTGCTGGCGCTGGCCGACCTGCTCGAACTGCCGGTGATGACGACGACCGACGGCAAAAGCGCCTTTCCCGAAGACCATGCGCTGGCGCTCGGCTCGGGCGGCGTCGTCTATACCGGGCACGGGCGGCAGATGCTGCTCGATTGCGATGTGATCCTGGCGATCGGCACCAGCCTGACGCGGCACAACATCTCGACGCCGATCATCCCCGACGGCAAGGTCATCATCCACCTCACCAACGATTCGCGCGACCTCTACAAGGCCAACGACACCGCGCTGCCGATCCTCGGCCGACGCCAAGCTCGCGCTGGGCCAGCTGGTCGAGGCGGTGCGCGACCGCCTCCACGGGCACAGCCACACCACCGGTGCCCGCCACAAGATCGCCGCCGCGAAAACCGAATGGCTGCAACGCTGGCACCACAAATTGCGCTCGCACGAACGGCCGATCTGCCCGTATTTCGTGATCTCCGAATTCATGCGGGTGATCCCATCGGAAGACGCGATCGTGACGCATGATTCCGGCAGCCCGCGTGACCAGCTATTGCCGTTTTATGTCGCGAAACAGCCGCGCGGCTATATGGGCTGGGGCAAGTCGCACCAGCTCGGCACCGGCCTCGGTCTCGCGATCGGCGCCAAGATCGCGGCGCCCGACAAGTTTTGCGTCAACTTCATGGGCGACGCGGCGTTCGGCATGACCGGCCTCGATTTCGAGACCGCGGCGCGCAGCGGCATCCCGATGACGACGATCGTCCTCAACAACTCGACGATGGCGATCGAGACGCATGCGATGGCGTATTCACACGAAAAGCACCGCACCCGCGATCTCGGCGGCAATTACGCGAACCTGGCGCAGGATTTGGGCGGCTGGGGCGAGCGCGTGACCAACCCCGGCGATGTCGCCGGCGCCATCCTGCGCGCCCGCCGCATCAACGAAAGCGGCCGCGCCGCGCTGCTCGAATTCATCACCAGCGCCGAAACCTCCTTCTCCCACCGCCGCGGCGCCGCATAAACTGCGGAGATTCACCACCAACGTTTCTTCCCACGTTCGTGGCCGGGCTTGGCCCGGCCATCCACGAGAAACCGACCGTCGGATGCTCCGCTCGTGGATGGCCGGGCCAAGCCCGGCCACGAACGAGGAGGAGAGGCTCGCGGCGGCGCTCAACCACGAGCCGGCCATGAATATGAAAACTACGCGCCGCGTCTTGCGAGGAAGTCGAGAGTGGCCTTGACGGCGGGTTCGGCGTGCGTGGCGGCGACGTGGTACGAGTTGCCGGGGAGGACGACGAGTTCCGAACCGGCGATCTGTTCCTGCCACGCGCGCATCGCATCGACCGAGCCGAGGCCGCTATCCCTGGTCGTGATGACCAGCGTCGGGCATTTGATCTTCGGGATATCGGGACGGATGTCGGCGATCGCGATCGTCGGCATAAACCCGATCTGCGTCGATACCGCGGTGCGCGCCATGTACTGGACCCAGAAATCGAACCCCTCTTTCGGGAAGCTGCTGCCGAGCCGGTTGGCCATGTTCTGCCGGGCCCAGTACTCGACTCCGTGATCCTCGAACATCTTCACGGTGGCGGCGACGCCGGCGGCGGCCTCGGCGCGGAACGGCGGTGGCGTGCCGACCACGGTCAACGTCTTGACCCGGTCCGGCCGGCGCGCCGCAAAGGCACGGGCGACCGTACCGCCGATCTTGGCGCCGATCAGGTGAAACCGGTCGATGCCGAGATGGTCCATCAGGAGACAGAAATCCTCGATCAGTGCGTCGAGCGTCCACTTGTACTCGCGCGGCATCGCGGTCGAGCGGCCAAAGCCGCGCATGTCCGGCCGCACCACCCGGTACTGCCGCGACAGCGCCGGCACCCACCCCCACCACGCAAGGCCGCTTTCGGCATTGCCATGCAGCATCAGCACCGCCTCAGGCGTGCGCCACGGATCGGTGAAATCATCGACCTCGTAATGCATGTCGAGATCGGCGGAACGGCGGAAACTAGGCATCTCCCTCTCCTCTTCTTTTCGCTGGCATCAAGCGCCGGTTTCCATCGGCAGTGCGTCGTCATTGGCCCATTCCGACATCGACGCGTCGTAGAGTTTGACGTCCGGGTGACCGAGCATGACGAGGATCAAGGAATCGGCGCTGGCCGCGATGCCGCCGCCGCAATAGGTGATGACCTGCTTCTTGTCGAAGGCGCCGACCGCATCGAATTTCGCGCGCAATTCGCCCGGCGCCAGAAAGGCGCCGGTTTCCGGATTGAGCAGCGAAGCGGCGGGCACATTCGCGCTCTTCGCGATGCGCCCGACCCGGCCATAGACATTGCCGCCGGTGCCGGTGTGCTGCTGTGCCGCAAGCGCGTTGATCGTGCAGACCGAGGCGTCACCGATCGCGCCGCGCACCGCTTCCTTGCCGACCATCAACCTGCGGTCTTGGCGCACCGTAAATTTCGCCGGCGGTCGCGCCTTGCCGGGGCCGGTTTCGACCGCCCGACCCTCGCGCGCCCATTTCTGGAACCCGCCGTTCAGCACCGCGGCATTGTCAAAGCCGTAATTGCGCAGCATCCACCAGATGCGCGTCGCCCATTGCGGGTTGGTGGTGCTGTAGATGACCACGCGGCTGTCGTCGCCGACACCAAATTTGGCAATGCCAGTGGCGAAATCGGCAGCATTCGGCAGCATGAAGCGCAGTTTGCCATGGCGGCCGGTGTTGTCGGAGAGGTCCTCCTGCAGGTCGAGGAACTGGGCGCCGGGAATGTGGCCCTTCTCGAAATCCTCGCGCCCGGATTTGACGGTATAGGTGATTTTCGGGTCAGGGATCAGGTGCACCGTGGCGTCGAGGATCACAACACCCGGATCATTGAGATGCGCCGCGAGCCACTCGGTCTCGACGAGAAACTCGGGATGGACAAAGCCGTCGGTGGCCGCGCTCATGGTTTCCTCCGCGTTTGATCCTGGCTTGCCGGCGAGGATACGCCACAGGCCGGCCGCGGCGCTACGACCCTGGCACTTTAAGAAACCCTCCACCGGCAGTAGACGGATCGCGGTGCCGGGCGTAGGGTCGGGCATGGCTTGGGCGGTCGAGCGCGCGCCCTACGCGTCACATCCGGAAAAAAGTCGCGGACGGCTCCACGCGGAGCCGGAGAGCGGCATGCGCTCGCCGTTTCAGCGCGACCGCGACCGCATCATCCATTCAACCGCATTCCGCCGGCTGAAGCACAAAACGCAGGTTTTCGTCTATCACGAGGGCGATCATTATCGCACACGGCTGACCCATAGCCTTGAAGTGGCGCAGATCGCCCGCACGATCGCCCGCACGCTTGGGCTCGACGAGGATCTGGCCGAGGCGCTGGCATTGGCGCACGACCTCGGGCACACACCGTTCGGCCATGCCGGCGAGGAAGCGCTGAACGCCGAGATGGAGGCGTTTGGCGGCTTCTCGCACAACGATCAGACGCTGCGGATTTTGACCCGGCTGGAACGGCGCTACGCCGAGTTCGACGGCCTCAACCTGAGTTGGGAGACGCTCGAAGGCACCGCCAAGCATAACGGGCCGCTCGTCGGCCCTGACATCGAGCGACCGGTGCCGCTGTGGGTCGCCGAATATGACCGGCTGCACCCGCTGGCGCTCGATACCTGGCCCGGTCTGGAGGCGCAGGTGGCCGCGCTCGCCGACGACATCGCCTATAACAACCACGATATCGACGACGGATTGCGGGCCGGCCTGTTCGCGGTCGCCGACCTTGCCGAGGTGCCGTTGGTCGGCCCGGTGTTCGACGACGTGGCGCGCCGCTATCCCGGCATCGACGAGTCGCGGCTGATCCACGAGTCGATTCGCCGGCTGATCGACCGGATGGTCCGCGATCTGATCACCGAGACCACCCGGCGGCTCACCGAGAGCGGTGTATCGAGCGTCGAAGAGGTGCGTCTGCTGGGGCGTCCGATGGCAGCGTTTTCGGATGAAATGCGTGAGCACGACCGGGCGCTGAAGCGTTTCCTGTTCGAGCGGATGTACCGGCACTACCGGGTTAACCGTATGAGTTCAAAAGCCCGCCGCGTTGTGCGCGAGCTGTTTCAGCTATTCCTGGCGGAGCCCGAATGCCTGCCCGGCGAATGGCGCGCGTTGCCGCGCGGCGGCCAGCCGGAAACCGCCCGCATCGTCGCCGACTACCTCGCTGGAATGACCGACCGATTCGCGCTCGACGAGCATCGCCGGTTGTTCGATACCTACGCCTCGGTATGACAAGAATTCGATGACCCTCATCTGTTTTAACTCCTCCGGCCCGCGGCGCGAGGTCGCTCCCCGATGAGCAACATCTTCGCCGATTTCCGCCGTCTGGTGCTGGCCGCGCTCGACGATCTGGCGGCGCAAGGCGAACTGCCGTCGGGGCTCGATTTCAGCCGTGTCGCGGTCGAGCCGCCGCGCGACCCGGCGCATGGCGATCTCGCGACCAACGCGGCGATGGTGCTGGCCGGCGCGGCCAAGCAGAACCCGATGGCGCTGGCCGAAAAGATCGCCGGCGCGCTCGCGGGCCGCGAACTGAGCAGCGCCGGTTATCCAAGGCTCGGGGTTCACGGTGACACCGGCGCGGCCGGGTTTTCTGAATATTCGGCTCGATCCGGCCGTTTGGCACGCGCAGTTGCGCGCGATGCTGCAGGCCGGGCCGGCCTATGGCGATTCGACACTCGGCGGCGGCGAAAAGGTCAATGTCGAGTTCGTCTCGGCCAACCCGACCGGGCCGATGCATGTCGGGCACGGCCGCGGCGCGGTGGTCGGCGACGCGCTGGCGGCATTGCTCGCCAAAGCCGGGTTCGACGTGCATCGCGAGTATTACATCAACGACGCCGGCGCGCAGGTCGATGTGCTGGCGCGCTCGGCCCATCTGCGCTACCGCGAGGCGCTGGGCGAAGCCATCGATGCGATCCCCGAGGGGTTCTATCCCGGCGAATATCTCGTCGCGACCGGCCAGGCCCTGGCCGAGCGCGACGGCGACCAGCTGGCTCGGCACGCCCGGAAGCGGAATGGCTCGCGCCGGTGCGCGAGTTCGCCGTCGCCGAGATGCTGGCGCTGATCCGCGCCGATCTTGCGGCGCTCGGCGTGCGTTTCGACACGTTCACCTCGGAGCGCGCGCTGGTCGAGAGCGGCGCGGTCGATGCGGCGCTGGAGGCGCTCGACGAGCGCGGGCTGATCTATACAGGCGTGCTCGAGCCGCCGAAGGGCAAGCTGCCCGGACGATTGGGAGCCGCGGCCGCAGACCCTGTTCCGCGCCACCCAGTTCGGCGACGAGGTCGACCGGCCGCTGAAGAAATCGGACGGCTCGTGGACCTATTTCGCCGCCGACATCGCCTATCACCACGACAAGGTGCGGCGCGGCTTCGACAATCTGATCGATGTGTGGGGCGCCGATCACGGCGGCTACGTCAAGCGCATGCAGGCCGCGGTCAAGGCGCTGAGCGACGGCAAGGCGGCGCTCGACGTCAAGCTGACCCAGCTCGTCAATCTGTTCGACAAGGGCGAGCCGGTGCGCATGTCGAAGCGCGCCGGCACCTTCGTGACCTTGCGCGAGGTCATCGACGAGGTCGGCAAGGACGTCTTCCGCTTCATCATGCTGACGCGGAAGAACGACCAGACGCTCGATTTCGATTTCGCCAAGGTGACGGAGCAGTCGAAGGACAATCCGGTCTTTTACGTCCAGTACGCGCATGCCCGCGCCGCCTCGGTGATGCGCCATGCCGCCGAGCATGTTGCCGGCCGGCGCGCTGGCCGATGCGGCACTGGCCGCGGCGCCGCTCGACCGGCTCGACCGATCCGCTCGAACTGGCGCTGATCCGGCTGCTGGCGGGCTGGCCGCGGATCGTCGAGAGCGCCGCCGAGGCGCACGAGCCGCACCGCATCGCCTTTTTCCTGCAGGAGGTTGCGGCGCAGTTCCACCTGCTGTGGACCAAGGGCAAGGACGACGCGACGTTGCGTTTCCTGATCGCGGCGGACCCCGAGCTGACCTCGGCGCGCCTGGCGCTGGTGCGGGCGGTGGCGCTCGTCATCGCCTCGGGGCTGGCGGTGTTCGGCGTCGAACCGGTGGAGGAGATGTGACGATGCGGCAGCCGGTCCAGCGAAGCTACGACGATCGCGCAGCGGAGGATTATGAGCTGGTCGGCGAAGAACGCGCGAGGAGGACCGCCGCGCGCGCGACCGCCGGCTGCCGGCGGTCGCTGCTGACGCTCGCGGTGATGGCGGTGTTCGCCGGCGGGCTGTGGTTCGCCTATGTCCAGGGCACCCGCCATGCGACGCGACCGGTCGAGCGCGACGACAGGCGGCGACGCGTGCCGCTGATCCGCGCCGACGAGCCGCCCGACCAAGGTCAAGCCCGACCAGCCGGGCGGCATGGCGGTCCCGGACCAGAACATCTCGCTGTACAACGCAAGCCCGGCGGCGCGCCGGTCGAGAAGCTGCTGCCGCCGCCCGAGCAGCCGATGCCGCGCCCGGCGCCGCCGCCGGCCGCCGGCCGCAGCCGCCGCACCGGCGTCGACGCAGCGCCGCCGGCGACGCAATGCCCGCGGCGGCGCCGGCGCCGCGACCGCGCGCCGGCGCGCCAAGCCGCGCCGAGCCGAACCGCGCCGCCGGCAGACGCCGCCGCGGCGGCGGCCGCGCGCGATCCGGCTGCCGCGACAGCGGCGGGCACGGTCGCAGGTCCGGCTCGGCTCGGTGCGCAGCCCCGAGGCGGCGCGCGAGGAGTGGACACCGGCTGAAGCAGGAAAACGCCGACCTGCTCGGCAAGCTGACCGCCAACGCGGTGCGCGCCGATCTCGGCGACAAGGGCATCTATTATCGCATCCAGGCCGGGCCGTTCGCCGATGCGGCCGCGGCCGAGCGGCTGTGCGCGCGAGCTGAAGCGGCGCAATCTCGGGTGCATCCTTGTCCGATGACGCGAGCGCGGACCTTCGGCGCGAAGCGGCCGCGCGCCGTCGTCCTCGGCTGCGCCGGCGAGCGGCTGAGCCCGGACGAGCGCGATTTTTCACCGCCGCCGATCCGCTCGGCTTCGTGCTGTTCCGCCGCAACTGCGCAGACCCGCGACAGGTCCGCGCGCTGGTCGCGGCGTTGCGCGCCGCGTCGGCCGGCCGGACGCGCCGGTGCTGATCGACCAGGAAGGCGGCCGCGTCGCCCGGCTGCGCCCGCCGCAATGGCGCGCCTATCCGGCGGCGGCGCGAAATCGCGGCGCTGCCCGACCCGCTCGCGCTGCGAAGCGGCGCGGCTCGGCGGCGCGGCTGATCGCCGACGATCTCGCCGGGCTCGGCATCACGGTCGATTGCCGCGCCGGTGCTCGATCTGCCGGCGCCGCGGCGCCGATCCGGTGATCGGCGACCGCGCCTAGGGCACCGAGCCGGCGCGCGTCGCGCGCGCTCGGCCGCGCGGTCTGCGAAGGGCTGCTGGCCGGCGGCGTCCTGCCGATCATCAAGCACATCCCGGGGCATGGCCGCGCTCGCGGTCGACAGCCACAGCGCACTGCCGCGGGTCGACGACCAGCCGCGCCGTGCTGACCGCACAGCGATTTCGCGCCGTTCCGCGCGCTTGTCGGCGATGCCGTGGGCGATGACCGCGCATATCGTCTACACGGCGATCGACGACGCCGCGCCGGCGACGCTGTCGCCGCAGGTGATCGAGACGGTGATTCGCGGCGATATCGGCTTCGACGGCGTGCTGGTCTCCGACGACATCTCGATGGGCGCGCTCGACGGCGGTCTCGCCGAGCGGACCCGCGCGCGCGCTCGCCGCCGGCTGCGATCTCGTGCTGCATTGCAACGGCGAGCTGGCCGAGATGGAGGAGGTCGCCGACGCCGCGCCGCCGCTGTCGCCGGCGGCGCAGGCGCGCATCGCGCGCGGCGAGGCGATGCGGCGCCGGCGCCGCGGCAGGACATCGATCGACCGGGCCGCCGGCCTGCGGTTCGCCGAATTGATGGCCGCCGCCGAGCAGGCGCGGTGAGACGGCGCAGCGATGAACGCAACGGCGCAATGGGCTGGCATGCTTCGCAGGCGACGACCTGGATCCTGCCGATCATTTTCGCCGTGACGTTTCACGAGGCGGCGCACGGGTTTGTCGCGCACCGGCTCGGCGACGACACCGCCTGGCGCGCGGGCCGGGTGACCTTCAACCCGCTGAAGCATATCGATCCGTTCGGCACGATCCTGCTGCCGGCGCTGTTCTGATCCTGGCGCGCTCGCGGTTTCTGTTCGGCTATGCGAAGCCGGTGCCGGTCAATTTCGGCCGGCTGCAACCATCCGCGGCGCGACATGGTGCTGGTCGCGCTGGCCGGGCCGGGGATGAACGTGCTGCTGGCGATCGTCGTCGGCGCTGCTGTTCTACGGCGTCGATCTGATGCCGCGGCAGCGCGGCCGACTGGCTCGCGCGCAACCTGGTCAATTCGCTGCAGATCAACGCCGTTCTGTGCGTCTTCAACATGCTGCCGTTGCCGCCGCTCGATGGCGGGCGGGTGGCGGTCGGGATTCTGCCGCGGTCCTGGCGCTGCCGCTGGCGCGGCTCGAGCCTTACGGCATGCTGATCTGCTGATGCTGATGTTTCGTGCTGTCCTATATCGGCGGCGCAGATCGGGCTCGGTTTCAACCTCTCGGCTGGCTGATCGGCCTGGCCGGCCAAGGCGCTGATCCGATCGGTGCTGACGATCACCGGGCAGGGCCGGTGAGCACCGTCGTCCGGCGATTGCGGCCGGCACCCGACGGCGAGCCGGCGCTGGTCCTCGACCTCGACGGGTATGAAGGGCCGATCGACCTGCTGCTGGCACTGGCGCGCGAGCAGAAGGTCGATCTCGCCGAAATTGTCGATCCTCGCGCTGGCCGACCAGTATCTCGCCTTTATCGCGGCAGCAGCGGCACCTGCGGCTGGAGATCGCGGCCGATTACCTGGTGATGGCGGCGTGGCTGGCCTATCTCAAATCGCGCCTGCTGCTGCCCGAGCCGCCGGCCGAGGAGACGGGCCGAGCGCCGAGGAACTGGCGGCGGCGCTGAGCGCATCGCCTGCAATTGCTGGCGGCGATGCAGCGTGCCGGCACCGCGCTGATGGCTGGCCGCAGCTCGGCCGCGACGTGTTCGTCCGCGGCGCGCCGGAGGGCCTGCCGCGGGTCGACCGCCCGGTTTACGAGCTCAGCCTCTACGAATTGCTGACCGCCTATGCCGAGGGTCACCGCCGCCAGCACGCCAGGTGCTGACGATCGAGCCGCCGGCGTTGCATTCGCTCGACGAGGCGCTGCAGCACCTTGGCGCAGTTCATCGGACAGCGTGCCGGAATGGCGCGAGCTGTCCGCGTTTCTGCCGGAGGAATTGCGCGGCGGCGTCTTTCGCCGCTCGGCGCTCGCCGCGACCTTTGCCGCGACGCTGGAGCTGGCTCGCGCCGGCCGCATCGAACTGCGCCAGGACCGCGCCGTTCGGCCCGCTCTATCTGCGCAGCCGCCGCCGGGCGACCGGGTGAGCGCGACCGTCGCGACGACCAGCTGCGGCTGCTGGAAGCGCTGCTGTTCGCGGCGCCGGAGCCGCTCGGCGAGGATGAGCTGGCGCGCCGGCTCGGCGATGGCACCGACGTGCCGGGACTGTTGCGCGAGCTGGCGGACAGCTACGCCGGGCGCGGCGTCAATCTGGTGCGCGCTCGCCGGCGGCTGGACCTTTCGAACCGCGCCGGACCTCGCCGCCGACCTCAGGAGCGAGCGCGCGGTCGCCCGCCGACTGTCGCGCGCCGCGGTCGAGACGCTGGCGATCGTCGCCTATCACCAGCCGGTCACCCGCGCCGAGATCGAGGCGATCCGCGGCGTTGCGCTGGCGCGCGGCACGCTCGACCGGCTGATGGAGGCCGGCTGGGTGCGGCCGACGGGGCGCCGCGAGGCGCCGGGCCGGCCGCTGAACTGGGTGACGACGCCGGCCTTTCTCGGCCATTTCGGCCTCGACAGCCTGCGCGAATTGCCCGGCGATCGACGAATTGCGCGCCGCCGGCCTGCTCGATATCGGCCCGGCGGTGCTCGGCGAGGCGTCCGAACTTGATACCGGCCGAGATGGAACCGCGAGAGTCGGGAATAGCAGGCCGGAACGCCGCGGGAGCGCGCCCGTGATTGCCGCTGCGCCGCCTTTCTGAGAGTATCGCGCGCCCAACGAGAGCCGGCTATGTCTTACGTCCCTGAGCGGAATGCCGCCGCGGTGAATTGATCAAGCGATGCTGTTTGATATCGGCTGGCCGGAATTGATGCTGATCGGAGCGGTCGCGCTGGTCGTGATCGGGCCGAAGGATTTGCCGCGCGCGCTGCGCGTCGCCGGGTTTTGGGTGCGCAAGGCGCGCACGCTGTCGCGCGAATTCCAGAGCAGCATCGACCAGATGATCCGCGAAGCCGAACTCGACGAGATGCGCCAGGAATTGAAAAAGGCGACCGAGTTCGACCTCGAAAAGGAATTCCAGAAAACCATCGACCCGACCGGCAGCCTTGCCGAGAGCATCCAGACCACCGGAAATCCCGGATTTCTTCGACAACACGCCCTCCGCGCCGGTCCCGGCCGCCGCCGAGGCGCCATCGCTGCCGGTGCCCGAGGAAGCAGCATTGCCGGCCGACGACGCGTCGCAGCTGCCGCTTCCGCTGCCGGGCGTGCCCGAGTACGACCACGCGGAACGGCACGCGGCGCCGGCACCAGTAGCGGCGCACGAATCCGCGCCGCCAAAGCCGTAACGGTCGAACATGACAGCCGAAGACAACCGCGAGGCCGAGCTGGAAGACGGCCGGATGCCGCTGCTCGAGCATCTGATCGAGTTGCGCAACCGGCTGTTGTGGTCGTTCGGCGCGATCATCGTCGCGTTTCTCGTCGCCTATCAGTTCAAGGAGATGATCTACCGTTTTCTGGCACACCCGCTGGCGCAAATTTTTGCCGGCGAGCCCGGGCGCAAGATGATCTTCACCGGCCTGACCGAGGCGTTCTTCACCTACATCAAGGTGTCGTTCTGGGCCGCGATCTGCCTCGCGTTTCCGATCGTCTTCACCCAGATCTGGAAGTTTGTCGCGCCCGGCCTCTACAAGAACGAAAAGCGCGCTTTCCTGCCCTATCTGTTCGCGACGCCGGTGCTGTTCGCGATGGGCGCCTCGCTGGCATATTTCGTCGTCATTCCCGTGGCATTCCGCTTTTTCCTGAGCTTTGAGACGCCGGGCGGCGAGGGAACGCTGCCGATCGTCTCCGAGCCAAAGGTCAACGAGTACCTGTCGCTGGTGATGACCCTGCTGTTCGCGTTCGGGGTCGCTTTCCAGCTGCCGGTATTGCTGACCCTGATGGCCCGCGTCGGCCTCGTGACGGCGCAGGGTCTCGCTGAAAAGCGCCGCTACGCGATCGTCATCATGTTCGCTGTCGCCGCGGTCCTGACCCCGCCCGACATCATCAGCCAGACCTGCCTCGCGATCCCGCTGATCATCCTCTACGAGGCGTCGATCATCTCGGCCCGCCTCGTCGAAAAGGCCCGCGCGAAACGCGAAGCCGAGGAAGAAGCCGAACTCGGCGGCACCGATCCACCCCCTGAGTAATCCCCTCTTCCGCATTGCGGTGCCGGAGAAGGCATTTGCTCACCGCCCAACCAACACTGGCAATTCCGCAAATGATGGCGTCGCAGCGGCGTGGTGGATGAGGTTGTGCGCGATGCGGATTGCCGCGTCGCCATCGCGGGCGAGGACGGGGTTGCCGCTATTGGTGTTGCGGGCGCGGCGCGGGAAATTGCTGCTGGTGATGTCGATCTCGATCCGGCTGCCGGCGGCGAAGGTATGGTGGATGTCGCCGAGGTCGATCGTCAGCCGGTAGGTGCGGTGGGGTACGAGCGGCTGCGGACCTTCGGCCGGTTCGCGGTAGAGCGCGCGGACCACGCCGTCCATCAACAGCATCGCCTCGCCATCCGGCTTTAGTTCGATCAGCTTGGCGATGAAATCGGTGTCGGGGCAGTCGGACTGCACCTGCAGGGTCACGCGCACGTTGCCGGCGATCGTCAGTGTCTCGGGGAGTTCGTCGCCGCGGTAGATCAGCCCGTAATCGGGCATCGCCTGGGCCGGGCGCTGGTCGAGCGGGCCGGGATCGATCGACATGTTGCGGCCGCCGAGGGTCGGCACCGGGTGGCGCGGATCGTAGGTGTATCCCAGCGGTTCGCCGCTCGGCTCCGCGTCGAGCCGGCCGTCGCCGCGCAGATAGAGCCGGCACGGCGACACGCCGGGCGGCGGCCAGCGCTCGGCATGGCGCCAGTCGTTCGGCACATAACCGGTGCGCTCGACCCAGGCGCGCGGCGAATAAGACACCGCCGGCTCGGCGATCAGCCCGCTCGGCTGGTCTTTCAGCCAGTAGCCGAACCATTCGAAATACGGGTCGCGCGGCCAGAAATTGCCGGCGTAGACGAAATAATGCTCGTTTGGGCCGACCCATAATTTCTGCGTGCCGGTGCGCGCCTGGATGTCCTGGAAGGCGGCGATGACGCTGGTCTGGAAAATGTCGAACCAGCTGGTGACATGAAAGCCGGGGATGTCGATCGTGGCGCGGAAATTATGCCGGGCGCGAAAGGCGTCGGGCGCCGGGTGGGTGATGATCTCGTCGAGAAACGGCTGCCATGTCGCGAAATCGGGGTAGCCGGCGAGCGGCAGGTGCATCCAGTCGGGCGAGCCGACAAAGGGCGGCGAGGCGCTGCGGGCCGCGTCGAGCCGGGTCCACCGCGCCCCCGCCCGTTCCGCCGCCGCGTCGAGTTCCGCGGCGGTGAGGCCGAAGCACTGCATGACCGCCTCGCGGTGCGACGCCGACAGGCCGGGGATGTTTTTCGACACCCACAGCCAGAGCCGCTCCATCTCGATCGACTGGCCCTCGCAGACCACGTCGTCGTAGATGCTGGAGCCGCCGGCCTGCGCGAAAAAGGCGCGCAGACTCGGGTGGCGGGTCGAGGCGGCGGCGAAGGTCGTCGTCGCACCCGCCGACGACCCCGACATGCCGACGCGGCCGTTGCTCCACGGCTGCGCCGCGATCCAGTCGAGCGTGTCGTGGCCGTCGGCGGCATCGTCGGCATAGACGCGGTCTTCGCCTTCCGAGCCGTGGCGGCCGCGACAATCCTGATACACCGCGACATAGCCGTGCTCGACGATGGCGCGCCAGCCGCGCAGGATCGAGCCGCGCATCGGCTCGGCCGGGTTCGGCAGCCAGGCATGCGCGACATCGAATTTGTCGCGCGCATCGGCCGCGGCGATGCCGTAGGGCGTGCGATGCACGATCACCGGAAAGCGCGGGCCGCCGTTTTCCGGGATGAAGACAAAGGTGTTGAGCCTGGTGCCGTCGCGCATCGGCACCACCGTTTGCAGGCAATGCGCGCCGGTCGCGGGGTCGGTGATCGCGTTCATCGCTCAGTCCAATGTCAGCAAGCGGCCGTAGCCGGGGGTCAGTTCGCGCACGCCGCAAAGGCGCAGCGCGTGCCACATCATCGCGGCATTGCTCGACAATGCCGGCTTACCGAGGTCCCGCTCCAGCATTGCCAGTATCGGGATCGTCGGCATGCCGGTGCCGCTGAGGAACACCGCCTGGCTCTCCGGCATATCGACCGAGCGGGCCAGCTGATAAGCTTGTTCGGCGGTCGTGTCGTAGATGTTGGTGACGCCCTTCAGATTGTCGGAGCGCACCACCGTAAAGCCGCAGGCTTCGAGATGCGCGCGGCCCTGGGCCGTGGTTTCGGCCGAATATGGCGCCCCGAGCGACAGCCGCCGGACGCCGAGCCGCTCCAGCGCCGCCACCACCGCGCCATAGGCCGAGACCACCCGGATGCCGCTCGCCCGGCTCAGCCGCGCCAGCAATTCGGCCTCGGCCTGCTGCCCGAGGGTGTAGCTGGTCGCGGTATGGGCCAGCACGATGATGTCGGGATTGACCTGCACCAGCATCTCGACGCTGTCATCGAGGCTCGCGATCATCATCCGGTTACGCTCTTCCTGGCCGTCGAGCGCGCCGGTCACGCCGCGCGCCGTCATGCGGTGGAAATGCACCGACACGCCCGGCGGCGTCAGCGCAATCATCTCCGGCTCGATCGTCGGATTGCCCGGCGGCAACAGAAACCCGAGCCTCGCCCTCCACCCGATCATGCTTCGACCTCCTCGCGCCTCACCCAACACCATAATTGTCATTCCGGGGCCGAGCGATAGCGAGGAACCCGGAAACCAAGAACACCGGCCCACCGGAACCGGGCACGGTCCGTGTGCTTGGATCCCGGGCTCAACCCTTCGGGTCGCCCCGGGATGACAATACAGGAGGTCGGCATTGGGCGGCGGCGCTTTGTCGGTTGTGGCGAGCCGGGTATCCGCTATTGCCGGGGCGCCGTGCTCGCGATTGATGATAAAAACGTGACCGAGCGGCGGCGGCCGAAGGACGACCGGGTGCAGAGCAGCGAAAGCAGCGAGGGTGGTAGCGGCGGCGCGAACATCAACCGCGCCGCGATCACCGTGTCGATCATGCTCGCGACGATCATGCAGGGCGTCGACAACACGATCGCCAATGTCGCGCTGCCGCACATCCAGGGCAGCCTGTCGGCGTCGCAGGACCAGGTCGCGTGGGTCCTGACCTCGTACATCGTCACCGCCGCGATCACGATGCCCTTGACCGGCTGGCTCGCCGGCCGGTTCGGCATCAAGTACGTCTTCCTGATCTCGGTGATCGGTTTCACGATGGCGTCGGCGCTGTGCGGTGCCGCGACCAGCCTGTCGCAGCTTGTGGCCTTCCGCGTCATGCAGGGGGTGTGCGGCGCGGCATTGGTGCCGCTGTCGCAATCGGTGCTGTTTCAGATCAACCCGCCGGAGCGGCACGGCCAGGCAATGGCGGTGTGGGGCATCGGGGTCATGGTCGGGCCGATCACCGGGCCGGCGCTCGGCGGCTGGCTGACCGACGAGTACAGCTGGCGCTGGGTGTTCTACATCAACCTGCCGGTCGGCATCCTGGCGGCGCTCGGCATCCTGATCTTCATCCGCGAAACCCGGCATGCGCATCGCGAGGCCTTCGATTTCATCGGGTTTCTGGCGCTGAGCCTCGGGGTCGGCGCCTTGCAATTGATGCTCGACCGCGGCGAACTCAAGGACTGGTTTCACTCGACCGAAATCTGGGCCGAGGCGATCGTTTCGGCCGTCGCTTTCTATCTGCTGACCGTGCACACGGCGACCGCGACCGACCGGTCGTTTCTCAGCCGCGACCTGCTGAAAAACAGCAATTTCGTCACCGGCTCGGTGCTGATGTTCCTGATCGGCGGCATCCTGACCGGCAGCCTGGCGCTGCTGCCGACGATGCTGCAATCGGTGCTGAAAATCCCGGTGATGACCAGTGGCTTTCTGACCGCACCGCGCGGGTTGGGCACGATGCTGGCGATGTTCATCGTCGGCCGGCTGATCAACCACATCGACGTGCGGCTGATCATCATCACCGGGCTGATGCTGACCGCCTTGTCACTGTGGCAGATGACCGGGTTTTCGCTCGGCATGGGCACCGGGCCGGTGCTGATTTCCGGCATGCTGCAAGGCTTTGGGCTCGGCTGCACGTTTGTGCCGCTCAACACGATCGCGCTGTCGGCGCTGCCGCGGCACATCATGACCCAGGGCACCGCGATCCGCAGCCTGATGCGCAACCTTGGCGGCAGTGTCGGGATTTCGGTGCTGGAAGCGCTTCTCAGCGAGAACACCCAGACGGTGCATTCGCGCCTTGTCGAGCACATCCGCCCCGACAACCCGGTGGTGCAATCGTCGATGCTGATGCACCAATTCAATCTGTCGACCCCGACCGGCGTCGCCGCGCTCAACGCCGAGGTGACGCGGCAGGCGGCGATGGTCGCCTATATCGACGATTTCATGCTGATGATGCTGGTCGTCGTGCTGGCGAGCCCGCTCCTCTCTGCTGATCCGCCCGCGCGCCAAGGTCGCCGCCCCGGCCGCCGGCGACTAAAAGCCGCCCCCGGCTAAAAACTGCGCCCGGACTAAAAACTGATCGGGAAGCCGGTCGAGACCAGGCAGTGTTCGAGGATGCCGCGGCCGCGGTCGGGCAGGCGGCGTTCGCGGGCGAAGCGTTCGAGGACGCCGGTGATGCCCTCCGGCGAGCGCTCGGCGCCGGTCGGCAGGAATTGGATCAAATTGTCGCGAAAGCCGTAGCGGGTCACGTAATAGGTGGCGAAGCCGCGCGCCCGGGCCGCGGCGTCCAGCGCCTCGGCCATCGGTTTGACATCCCGATTGGTCGCGAAATCGGCCCAGTTCGTCGCGAGGCATCCGCCCGGCGCCAGCGCCTCGATACAGCGTGCCCAGAAGGCTTCGTCGAGCGCCGCCGGCCCGCTCGAATTGTAGAGATCGACATGCAGCACGTCGTATTTCCGGGTGTTGCCGGCGAGAAACCGCTGCGCGGTGTCGATCTCGACCTTCTGGCTCAGATAGAACCAGCGCTTCGCGATCGCCATGACGCCCGGGTCGGCATCGACCAGAATCGGGGCGCATTCCGGTACAAAGGCGCGCATGAAGCGCCACATCGCAGCGCCGCCGACTCCCATCAGCAGCGCGGTGATCGGCCGCTCGACCAGCGCAAAGCTCAGCGACATCAGCCGCTCGTAATGAAACACCAGATGCGCCGGGTACATCATATCCATGCTCGACTGTTCGGTCAGTTGCGGCGCCTCGATATTGGCGGTGCCGAACGACGGACCAAACGAACCGAAGGTGCGGTAATGGCGGGCCCCGCGGTCGAAATCGACAACAAAGACCGGCGCTCCGAAAGCCGGCGTCGTGCGCAACACCCGTACCCGCGCGGCGCCGCCGAAATACTCGCCGACGACACGGCGCAGATGCTCCTCATCCGGGCGTGTCGGCATCATGCCACCGCCCGCTCGGCGGCAGGGGCGGTTAACACCGGAGCCGCGAGTGCCGCCACCGCCTCGGCGAATTGCCCGAGCGCCTCGCCGCCGCGTTCCGACAGCGCGTAGGTGCCGCGGCTGAGCCGGGTGAACCAGCCATAGACGTCGCGCTGCAGGATGCTGGCGGCGTCGGTAACGCCGGTCGCGGCACGCAGGTCGCGCAACCGCATCGGGCCGGTCGCGGCCAGCGCGCGGGCGCAGCGCAGCGCGTCTTCGCGATAGGCCGTGACGATCGGGGTTCGCCGTCTGCCGCCGATATTCAGATCGCCGGTGCGCCGCTCGAACTCGGCGACCAGCCGCGCCAGTTTCTGCCGCGCCGGCCGCGGCCGATACGGCACCGGCTCCTCGACCACCGTGACCGAGCCGCGTCCCACGACGATCAGCCCGAGCCCCAGGCGACGGCACAGCCGGCGCACGGCCGGCGCCTCGGGCGTCACTGCGCGTGTGTGGCGCGACGGCCGCGGCACCGCCAGGTACACCCGCTCGCTGAGCGCCAGCCGATCCACCCCTTGCAGCACCAGCGCCAGATTGAAGCGCAGCTTCAGTTCGACGATGACCGGCGGCTCGTCGCCACGCCGGCCAACCAGGTCGCAGCCGCGAACCTCGCCCTTCACCTCGAAGCCGAGCCCCTCGAGAAACTGTTTGACCGGTCCATACAGCGAGGCTTCGCTGACCAGCTCGGTTGCCAATGTTTTATTGCCGCCCATCGCACTCTATCAGGACGCAAATTTCCCGCGCCTGCCAAGCCCCCCTCTGGGGTGCGCCGCGCCGACTGATTATGCCGGGTCCGCCCGGCCGGCCTCAAGCGGCAGCCGCCACTTGATTCGCCAAAAACCCGCAAGGGGCCTGGCGATACACGCCCAGCAACCAGGTCCTCGCCGATCTGCGCAACGCCGCCCTGCGAGGCGCCCGAGGCGCCGCGGTGCTGGTGCCGAACGTCGCCACCGCGTGCTAAGCTCTGCCATCCAACGCGAGGTAAGCGTAATGCAGCACGAGACCAGCCCCATTCTTGAAGAGACGATTGCCGCGATCGAGGCGATCCTTGGCACCGATGTCGAAGACATCACCGTGAAGCGGGTGGTGGTCGGGTTGTTTTTCACCGGCGTCAAGCTCGACAACGGCAGCACCGGAGGCTGCGCGACGCCGCTCAAGACGATCCCTGAGGCGGTATGCTGCCCGAGTTCAGCAATGGCGATGCCATTTCCGGGAAAGCTCGCCGGGCGCAAGGCGATCGAGGTGGCGCGCGAGGCGCTGTCCGGGCACGGCATCCGCCGCGCCGTCGGCATCGCCGCGGTCAATGCGCTCGCCGATTATTGCTGGGAGCGCCGGCCGCATCCCGATGTCGAGCTGCGCCACGGCGTCGATGCCTTCGACGCCACCGAAATCCAGCCGGGCGAGCAGGTCGTCGTGATCGGAGCCTTTGTGCCGTTTCTCAACGAATTGAAGCGGCGGCATCAGCCGTTTCTTGTCCTGGAAAAGGACCCGGCGACCCTCAAGGCCGAGGAACTGCCGTTTTTCCGTCCGGCAGAGCAGGCCCCTGATGTCATCCCGCTTGCCGATGTCGTGCTGGTCACCGGCTCGACGCTGGTCAACAACACGCTTGAGGATTTGCTGGCGCTGGCGCGGCCCGAGGCGCGGGTGACGATCGTCGGCCCGACTGTCGGCATGCTGCCCGATGCGTTCCTGGCGCACGGCGCCGATGTGCTTGGCTGCGTCAAGATCACCAACCCCGACGCCTTTCTCGACCTGCTCGCCGAAGGCGGCTCGGGCTATCATTTCTTCGGCCGTTCGGCGCAGAAACTGGTGCTGACGCGGCGGCCAGCATTGCTCGGCGCCAAGGCCGCCTAGCCGAAGGGCCGGTCGTTACGAGGTGCCGTCGAGCGAGCGCGCCAGCGATTTGCCTTCGGCGGCGGGGCGTTCGGGGCTGGGTTCGGCGAGGGAATTGGCGAGGGCTTCGATGTGGGTGGCGCCGGCGGCATGGGCGGCGGCCTCGACAGCGCGGTAGTGGCGAACCACGGCCGCGCCGGCCGGGGTCAGCGCGGCGCCGCCGCCATTCGCGCCGCCGGCATGCGAATCGACCAGCGGCTCGCGGAAACAGCGGTTCAGCGCATCGACCAATAGCCATGCGCGCCGGTACGACATGTTCATGCGGCGACCAGCCGCCGAGATCGAGCCGAGCGCATCGATCAGCTCAAGCAGCTTGATCTTGCCCGGGCCGATGGCGCGGTCTTCGTCGAAATCGATGCGCAGCGTGAGCCTCGGCATTGCCGCAACCCCAAAAGCGTTGGAGGGTCTGGGCCGTCTTGAGCCAAACGGCGCCGCGGTTCAAGTATTCCCGTAACCTACCACGCGGTCCAGCCGCCATCGACCAGAAGGCTCGACCCGGTCACGAGGGCGGCCGCTGGCGATGCCAGAAACACGACGGCATTCGCCACCTCCTCGACCGTGCCGGCGCGGCCGAGCGGGATGCGGTCGAGAATCCATTTGCGAGTCTCGGGGTCGTCGAAAAACGGCTGGGTCAGCGGCGTCATCACAAAGGTCGGCGCGATCGACACGACGCGCACGCCTTTTGGCGCCAGTTCGACCGCCATCGCCTTGGTCAGCCCCTCGACCGCGTGCTTGGTCATCACATAGGCGCTGCGGTTCCGCTCGGAACCGACATGGCCCATCTGCGACGTCATGTTGATGATGACGCCGGCCCCGGCCCCGGCCATCAGCCGCGCCGCCGCCTGCGACGCGACGAATACCGCTTTCATATTCAGCGCGGTCATCTGGTCGAACGTCGAATCGTCAACCTCGAGAAACGGCTGCGGCCGATTGAACCCGGCATTGTTGACCAGGATGTCGAGCCGTTTCAGTCCGCCGATCGCAGCGCGCACCGCGGCGCTGTCGATCATGTCGAACGGCATCGCCCGCGCCTTGCCGCCCTTTGCCGTGATTTCGGCGGCGAGGCTATCGAGTTCGGCCAGGGTGCGGCTGTTCAGCAGCAATTCCGCGCCGGCATCGGCCAGCGCCAGCGCAATCGCGCGACCAAGACCGCGGCCGGCGCCGGTGACCAGCGCAACCTTGCCGTCGAGGCGGAACGGGCTTGCGGTCTCCGGCAACGGCCGCTCCTACAGGAACCCGATCGACAGCCAGGGGATCGCCGCGATGATGATCAGCGACACGACCAGCGCGCCGATATAGGGCCAGATGCGCCACAGCGAATCGTCGGGGTTGGTGCGGCCGATCGCGCAGGCGCCATAAAAACCGACGCCGAACGGCGGTGCGAAGAGGCCGATCCCCATCGCCAGGATCACGACCATCGCGTAGTGCACCTCGTGCACCCCCATCGTCTTGGCGACCGGGAACAGCAGCGGGCCGAACAGCACGATCGCCGGCAGCCCTTCGAGCACGCTGCCGAGAATGATGAAGGCGACGATCGTGATCGCGAGGAAACCCCAGCTGCCGCCCGGCACCGCCGCCATCACCGACACCAGCCACAGCGAGAATCCGGATTGCGTCAGCGCCCAGGCCATTGCCGGTCGCGGTGCCGATGATCATCATCACCGCGCCGGTCAGCGACACGGTCTCGACCAGGATCGGGTAGATGCCGCCGCCAATCGAACTGGCGGTAGACCAGCAGGCCGAGCAGCGCGGTGTAGACGACGCCGACCGTCGACACCTCGGTCGCGGTGGCGATGCCCTCGATGACCGTAAAGCGGATCACGAACGGCAGGCGTCAGGCCCGGCACCGCGATGATGAAGGTGCGGGCCATCATCGACAGCGGGCGCGCGCTCGCCGGCGCCCTTGTCTTCGGTGCGCGAGCGCCACCACGCGACGACGACCAGCGCCAGCGCCGCGACAAAGGCCGGCAGCAGCCCGCCGGTAAACAGCGCGGCGATCGACAGGCCCGGCACCACCGAGCCGATCGTGATCAGCACGAGGCTCGGCGGGATCGTCTCCGACATCGCGCTCGACGTCGCCAGCAGCGACGACAATTCGCCCGGATGGCTGCCGCGGCTCTGCATCTCGGGGAAGAGGATCGGCGCCACCGCCGCCATGTCGGCGGCCTTCGACCCGGAAATGCCCGAAACCAGGTACATCGCGCCGAGCAGCACGTAGGACAGCCCGCCTTTCACGTGCCCGACCAGCGCGGCGAGGAAATTGACCATGACCCGCGCGATGCCGGTCATCTCCATCAGCAGGCCGAGAAAGACGAACATCGGCACCGCGAGCAGCAGCAGGTTCGAGATGCCGTCATCCATGCGGTTGATGACGATGGTCAGCGGCAGCTGCGTCGTCAGCGCGAGGTACGACAGCGTCGCGATGCCGAAGGTGAAGGCGATCGGCACGCCGATGCCGACGCACACCGCGACGATCACGACAAAGAACAGGATGAGGCTGCCGGCGCCCATCGCCACCAGCACCGGCTGCGCCAGCCACAGCCCGCCGGCGACCACGCCGACCACCGCCAGCGCCGCCAGAAAGCCGCGCAGGTCGGTGGTTTCGAGCAGCCGCAGCAGCGCCACGGTCGCGATCAGCCCGGCGCCGACAAGGATCGCGACGACCCGGTACCCGTCGGAAATCTCCAGGGTGATCAGTTCGGTCGATTCCTGCACCTGCAGGTAGCCATGGGCCGGCACGATGATTTCGAGGACGAAGACGATCACCACCAGCGCGGCGACCGCTGCCGAGCCAGTTGCCCCATTGCGGCGACACCCAGTTGATAAAGGTCGTCAGCCGCATGTGGCCGTCGCGGCGCAACGCCACGACGGCGCCGAACATCGCCAGCCACAGGAACAGAAAGGTGGCGAGCTCGTCGGTCCACATGAGCGGGCTGTCGAAGACGTAGCGCGAGACGACGCCGGCGAAGAGGATGCAGGTCTCGGCCAGCACCAGCAGCCGCGCCGACCGCCTCGGTGAAGCGGCCGATCAGTGCGTCGAGGCCTGAGCGGCGGCGCGCCGCACGCCGCCCCAGGCAACACCGGTATCGACCGGCTCGACAGGTTGGTGGCTCGGATCACGGCCCTCCTCGCCCCAGGTTTCGTCGCGATCAGGCCAGCGGTCCGACGTATTTTTCGAGCAGCGCCCAGGCCTTGTCGCCGGACTTCTTCTTCATGTCGCCGTAGAACCCGGCCTTTTTCAGCACTTCCTGAAACGGCTTGGTGTCGGGCGTATTGAAGGTCATGCCCTTGCCGGTCAGGTTCTTGGTCTCCTCGGCCGTCATCTTCTGCCAGTCGTCGCGCTCGGTCATCGCGGCGGCGTTGAAGTGCTTTTCGCACAGCGTCCTGCAGGTCGGCCGGCAGCTTGTTCCAGTACGGGTTGCCGAACGAATAGTGGATGCCGGCCCACACGTGGTTGGTCATGCTGCAGTATTTCTGCACTTCGTAGAGCTTGGCGGTGTCGATCAGGATCAGCGGGTTTTCCTGGCCGTCGACCAGCCCGGTCTGCAGCGCGCTGTAGACCTCGCCGAAATTGATCGGCGTCGGCGACGCGCCGAGCGCCTTGAACAGCGCGATCAGATAGGGCGCGACCGGCAGGCGGATCTTGACGCCCTTGAGGTCGTCCGGCGATCTTGATCGGCTTCGACTTCATCGTGATCTGGCGGAAGCCGTGATCCGGGCATCTTCTCGATGCAGTGGAAGCCGATCTGCTTCGGCGATGTCGCGCAGGTAGTTGCCGAGTTCGCCGTCCATCGCCTCCCAGACATGCTTGTAGCCGTCAAAGGCAAAGCCGACGCCGAAAATGCCGCAGGCCTCGTTCTTCGGCGCCAGCAGGTCGATCGGCAGGCAGTACATCTCGAGCGCGCCGGCGATGGTCTGCGAGATCATCGCGGTGTCCTGGCCGAGCACGCTGTTGGTGTAGAAGGTGATCTCGAGCCTGCCGCCGCTTTCCTCCTTGATCTTGGCCGCCGCCTCGCGGCCGCGGATCACCATCGGATGGCCGTCGGGCAGCGCGGTGCCGCATTTATAGGCGAATTCGGCGGCGTGGGCCGGCCAGTGCAGGATCGCCGGCGACGCGACGACAGCTGGCGGTGGCGATCGAGGCGCGCGACAACAGCGTGCGGCGGGTCAGGGTCGTCAAGGCTTCCTCCTGTGTGTGGGCAGACGCTTGTGGCGTCGCGTGACCTTTTTCGGTTCAGAGCAGAATGGGTCGCGGCGGCCGCGCCGTCACGGCGGGTCCCGAACCCAGGGGTATGTCTCTAAGTGCCGGCGGTCGATCATTGGCGTCGTGGCAACCCATCCCCGTTCGAGCGGAAATCCGTACTGCCCAGACGCGCGTTCTCCCCCCGATATCCGTAAGGGTGAGCCTTACGCTTTGTTGTCTTATCTTATCCTGCTTGACCGGGACCGCGGCAACCACCTTTCGCGGCTATCGGTGCGACAATAGGGAATGCGGCGTATAGTGGCGCGTTGCCAAAGACGAGCCCGACGAGCCCCGATGCAGATCGATTTCGCCACCGATCCAAGCCGCTACCGCCACTGGCGGCTGCAATGTGACGGCCCGGTCGCGACCTTGACGCTCGATGTCGATCCCGCAGGCGGCCTGTTTCCCGGCACCGAACTGAAGCTCAATTCCTACGATCTCGGCGTCGATATCGAACTGGCCGACGCGGTGACCCGGCTGCGCTTCGAGCACCCCGAGGTGCGCGCGGTGGTGATCCGCTCCGGCAGGGACAACGTGTTCTGCGCCGGCGCCAATATCGGCGCGCTCGCCAGGGCAACGCACGCGCACAAGGTCAATTTCTGCAAATTCACCAACGAGACCCGCCTCGCGATCGAGGACGCCTCAGCCTATTCCGGGCAGCGCTATCTGGCGGCGGTCGGCGGCACCGCGGCCGGCGGCGGCTACGAACTGGCGGCGGCCTGCGACTGGATCATGCTGATCGACGACCGGCGCTCGGCGGTGGCGTTGCCGGAGGTGCCGCTGCTCGCGGTGTTGCCGGGCACCGGCGGGCTGACCCGCCTCACCGACAAGCGCCGGGTGCGGCGCGACCGGGCCGACATCTTCTGCGCCAGCGAAGAAGGGCAGCGCGGCCAGCGCGCGGTCGACTGGCGGCTGGTCGACGAAATCGTGCCGCCGTCGGCATGGGACGAAAAGGTGCGCGAGCGGGCGCTGGCACTCGCAGCGACACTCGGACCGGCCGGCGGGAGCCGCGGCGGCGTCGCCGTTGCCGCCGCTTGAGCGCCGGATCGGCGAAGACGGGCTCGCCTATCGCTATGTTCGGGTCGCCTTCGACCGGGCACACGTCGCGCCGAGGTCACCGTGCTGGGGCCGACGACGCCGACGACACGCCGAGTCAAGGCGCCGCCTTCTGGCCCTTGGTCGATGGCGCGCGAACTCGACGACGCGATCCTGCATCTGCGCTTCAACGAGCCGGAACTCGGCACGCTCGTATTCCGCTCGGAGGGCGACCCGGCAATGGTACTCGCCGCCGACGCGTTACTCGCCGACCATGCCGATGACTGGTTCATCCGCGAAATCCGCCTGCTGCTGAAGCGCGTCTTCAAGCGCATCGACATGACCGCGCGCAGCCTGTTCACACTGATCGAGCCGGGCAGTTGCTTCGCCGGGAGCCTCGCCGAACTGGTGTTCGCGGCCGACCGCGCTTTCATGTTCGCCGGCACCAGCGGCGACAACCACGCCCCCGCGAATCTGCAGCCTGTCGCCGCTCAATTTCGGCGCCTACCCGATGGGCAACGGCTTGACGCGGCTGGCGACCCGGTTTCTCGGCGAGCCCGACGAGCCTCGAGCGCGCCGAGAAAGCGATCGGCGAGGCGCTCGTCGGCCGAAGACGCCGAGGCGCTCGGCCTCGTCACCGCCGCCTATGACGAGATCGATTGGGACGAGGAAGTGCGCCTCGATGCTCGAGGAGCGCGCCAGTTTCTCGCCCGACGCGCTGACCGGCGCTCGAAGCCAATCTGCGCTTCGCCGGGCCGGAGACGATGGAAACCCGCATCTTCGGCCGCCTCACCGCGTGGCAGAACTGGATCTTCCAGCGCCCCAACGCGGTCGGCGACGAAGGCGCCCTGAAACGCTACGGCACCGGCCAGCGCCCCCGCTTCAACCCGGAACGGGTGTAGACCGGCGCGAAATTACCCACATACGCCTTGGCCGGGCTTGGCCCGGCCATCCACGAGACAGTGCACCATCTCGTGGACGCCCGGGCCAAGCCCGGGGGAGACGAGATTTGCAGGCGCATGAGGGAGGGTGACCATGCCCGAGACGAGCGCGGTCGATTATGACGGACTGATCCCGAACAATGTCGGGCTGAATGCCGACCCGCGGCTGCGGCGGGCGCTTGGAAAGCTGGCATCCGCGCTCGCTCGACTGGTGGAAGGCGCGCGGGCCCGAAGGGTTTCAGTCGAATCCGGTCTATCTGCGCACCGCGATCAGCGTCGAACCCGAGGGCTGGGCCAAGTTCGGCTATGTGAAGATGCCGGATTACCGCTGGGGCATCCTCCTGGCGCCACAGGTCGAGGGCCGCACGATCCCGTTCGGCGCGCACAAGGGCGAGCCGGCCTGGCAGGAAGTGCCGGGCGAATACCGCGCGATGCTGCGCCGGCTGATTATCGTGCAGGGCGACACCGAACCCGCCTCGGTCGAGCAGCAGCGCCATCTCGGCGCCACCGCGCCGTCGCTTTACGATCTGCGCAACCTGTTCCAGGTCAATGTCGAGGAGGCCCGCCACCTCTGGGCGATGGTCTATCTGCTGCAGAAATATTTCGGCCGCGACGGCCGCGAGGAGGCCGAAGATTTGCTGCGCCGCCGTTCCGGCGACCGCGACACCCCGCGCCTGCTCGGCGCCTTCAACGAGGCGACGCCGGATTGGCTGCCTTGTTCATGTTCACCTTCTTCACCGACCGCGACGGCAAGATGCAGTTGCATGCGCTGGCGCAGTCGGGGTTCGACCCGTTGTCTCGCACCTGCCGCTTCATGCTGACCGAGGAAGCGCACCACATGTTTATCGGCCAGTCGGGCATCGGCCGCGTCATCGAGCGCACCTGCGCCGCGATGCGCGAGGCCGGCATCGACGACCCGACCGATATCGAGCGGGTGCGTTCGCTCGGCGTCATCGACCTGCCGACCATCCAGAAGCGCGCCAATCTGCATTTCTCGCTGACCCTCGACCTGTTCGGCAGCGAGATCAGCACCAATGCCGCCACCGCCTTTAACAGCCGGGCTCAAGGGCCGCTACCTCGAAGACGAGATCGACGACGACCACCGGCTGCTCGACGCGACCTATCCGGTGTTGCGGCTCGCGCGACGGGCGGATCGTGTCGGAAGACGTGCCGGCCCTGTCGGCGCTGAACATGCGGCTGCGCGACGATTACGTCGCCGATGCCGCAATCGGGGCTCGACCGCTGGTGGAACCGCGTCATCGAGCGCGCCGGTTTCGACCTACCGCCTGCGCCTGCCGCATGTCGCGTTCAACCGCAAGATCGGCGAATTCGCCGCGATCCACGCCGACCCCGACGGCAACGTGCTGTCGGCCGCCGAGTGGGAGCGCCGCCGCGACGAGTTCCTGCCGTCGGCGAGCGACGACGCCTATGTCGCGAGCCTGATGCGCCCGGTCACCGAACCCGGCAAATACGCCTCCTGGATCGCCCCGCCCAGCGTCGGCATCGACGGCAAACCCGGCGATTTCGAATATGTGAAGCTCAACGTGTAGACGACGATCCGATGACGCCTGGCCGAACCCCGCTTTTAGTTCGCCGCCGCCGATACCGCGACACCGAGCGCCTTTTCGACCCGCGGCTTGACCTCGCTGATCATCAGTTCCATCGAGCGCATCGCCGCCTCGTGCGGGGTCGCGCCGACCTTGAACGAAAAGCACACATGCTCCGGATGGGTCGCGCGGATTTCGCGCGACCAGCTTCTCGGCCACGGTCTCGACATCGCCGATCAGCAGATCGTCGCGGATCTGTTCGAGCGGCGGTTCGTCGGGGAACGGCTGGTCGACCAGCACCGTCCCCTGCATGACCTCCTGCCGCCGCCGCAGGCTCGAGGCGAGCCGCGATCTGGTAGCGCGCGTTCTCGGCGAAGCGCAGCCCTTCCTCCTTGCTGTCGGTGATGTGGCAGAAGCGGTTGACGGTGATGTGGGCGTTCGCCAGCGGCACGCCCTCGGCCTCGAAGGCGTCCTTGATGGTCTGGTATTGCTCGGCCAGCAGCGCGGCGCCGCCGACCCTGCCCGACGACAACACCCGGTAGCCGTGCCGTGCCGCCGCGCGGAACATCGCCTCGGTATGGCCGGCGACGTAGATCGGCAGCGGCTTCTGCACCGGCCGCGCCGGGATATGGGTCTCCGGCATCTGGTAGTGCTTGCCGTTATAGGTGAAGAAATCGCGGCTGAAAGGCGAGATCGAGGATGTCGCAGAACTCCTCGGTCATCTCCAGATTGTCTTTGATGTCGACGCCGAAGCGCTCGAATTCGTAGGGCTGGTAGCCGGCGCCGACGCCGAGCATCAGGCGCCCGTTCGACAGCGCGTCGGCGGTCGCGATCTCGGCCGCGAGCCGCGCCGGGTTGTAGAGCGGCAAGACGAGCACCGCGGTGCCGAGCCGGATCTTTTTGGTGATCGCGGCGCAGTGCGCGACCATCATCAAGGGCGACGCGCACAGGCAGTAATTCGAGAAATGGTGCTCGGCGAACCAGGCGATCGTGTAGCCGAGTTCGTCGGCGCGCCGGGTCTGCTCGGCGACCTCGGCAAAAACCTGCGCGGTCGGCTTTTCCGGGTCGCGCGACGCCCATCAGATTGAAGATGCCGAATTCCATCACGCCATCTCCCGCTGCAACCACCGGCGCAACGGTGGCCGGTGCGGCACAACAGCGTCAAGCCCCAGTTCCGAATAGGCCCCCAGCCCGCACCGATGGATCCCCGCAGCCGGCTGATCAACGCCGCGCGGCGGCCTTTTGCAACGCCGAGACGATCGCCGGCTTGCGCCCCTCCTGCGCCCAACTCAGGGCATCGCGGCCGGTGAAATCGGTTTTCTTCGCATTCGCCCCCTTGGCCAGCAGGGCCTGCACCATCGTCGCATTGCCGCGGCTCGCGGCGATCATCAACGGGGTCATGCCGTTCTTGTTCTCGGGATCGACCGCGGCGCCGGCGTCGAGCAGCAATTCGCCGATGTCGTCATGGCTGCGGTCGGTCGCGTAGTGTAGCGGCGTATTGCCGAGCTTGTCCTTTACGTTGAGATGGGCATTGGCCTTGATCAAAATCGCGACGATCTGCATGTTGCCGTTGATCGCCGCGACCAGGAGGCCGGTGCGGCCGTTGTCATCCAGTTCGTTCGGGTCGTTGCCCGAGGTGATCAGCTGACGCACCTTGAACGCGTCGTTCTTGTCGGTGGCACGCGCAATGTTGTCCCAATACGCGCCGAACAGCGAAAGCTCGGCGTGCGCGGTTGTCGCCCAGGCAAACAGCATGAGCATGGCGCCGCCGAAAAGCCGAACGCTGCGAGCGGTCATCACACCCTCCCTGACTTCGGGTCGCGGATCGCCGATCCGCACGCCGCGGTTCGGCACCACGCATACCCCGAGCCAAGGCGCCGCCCGCTCGTCACGCATGATCCTAGAACAAAATTCGTCCGGTTTGAATGATGTAGCCGGCGACGCGCATGCCTGTCTCAGGTGAGCGCCATCAGCGTCCCGATCAGATCGGCCGGCCAGACCAGGCTGACCGGCGCGCTGATCAAGGCTTCGTCGAGCGACGGGTCCATTCCGGCCGGCAGGTCGAACGCCATGTGGTGTCCGAAATGCGCCAGCACGCCAGCTAGATACAGGCCGGCGACCCATTTCAGCTGCAACGGCGCGCGCCACCGCGCCGGCGGGGAGGCGGCGAACGAAAAAATTCGCCGCCCCAGTTTCGGCAAACCTGGCGGACCAATCATGATCTCACCCCGGGATCCAGCAATGTTGCATTACGGGATAGGCGTGAACACGCGGCACCATCCCCGTTTGTCACACCTATTCCCAAGGACATTGATTATACCCTGATGCGTCGCCGCCGTCATCGCTGCGGAAATGCCGCGGGTGCAGATCAGCCGGCCAGCGCCGGGTGCTTCCAGCCGAGCCATTCGCAGATCGCGCGGCCCATCACCAGTTCCTTGTCCTGGCCCTGCAACCACGGCAACTCATCGGTGAACATCGTCACGCATTGGCGATAGCTGCATGGCATCCGGGTGATGTCGGTGCCCCAGAAGCAGCGGTTCGGGCCAAAGGCGTCGACGATCTGCTTCAGATAGCCGTGGATGTTCCTGTACGGGTACGGCTCGCTCGAATAGCTCGGCGCCCCCGACATCTTGACCCCGACATTGGGCAGCTTTGCCAGTGCCAGCATGTCCGGCAGGTCGGCCCAGGCCTGCGCGTCAGTGCCGCCGGCGCCGCCGCCATGCCGCCCAAGATGGTCGATGTGGATTTTGAGGCCGGGATGGCTCTCGGCGATCTTGCCCAATTCCTTCATGTAGCCGCCCGCCAGGAGGCCGACGACATAACCCTGCTTCTCGCAGGCCGACCAGAACCATTCGAGCGACCCGTCGCTCCAATACCGCTTCTGGTGCGGCTGGTTGAACGTGAAGCGGAAGCCGACCATGCCCGGCCGCATGCGCCAGTTGCGCACGATCTCTTCCTTGTTCGCCGCTTCGAGATCGAAATGGCCGAGGATGCGGAACTTGTCGCGGTGCGCCTTGACCGCCTCGACCGACTGGATATTCACCGCCTCGCCAAGCGTTGAGGGCGGATGCAGCACCGCGGCATCGACCCCGGCTTCTTTCATCTCGGTCAGCGCGTCGTTGACGTCATAGGTCGGGATCTGCCGGTGATGCGCCGACATCTTGCCGTTTTCCCAGATGTGGATTTGTGAATTGACGATCAGCATGGCGTATCCCCTCCAGGATGGTGCGATTGGCGGCGAACCCGCGCCGCCCTCTTAATTCGAAAAAATCGTCGGAACCCACGGCGGCGGATAACCTTCCATCCGCTCGCGGCGCCGGCGTTCGGCGGCGATTTCCGTGTCTTCGGCGCGCGTGTCCGGCGCACCGGCCTGGCCTTCACGCTCGCGGCGCAACTCGTCGAGGCGGGCGCGGATCGTCGAGAAATCGTCGGCAGCGCGGGCGCGACTCACCTTGCATCCTCGTATTGGTCGAGCGGCGCCGCATAGTGAAGCCGAACCCGGCAGACCGTCAAACGCTTCGACCCGAACGCGCCTCGGCACGAACGTTGCGTGCCCTGATCGGCAGGAGTTGAATACCCCGGGTAGCCTGAAGCCCGGGTAGCCCGGAGGACAAGCGATGGATGTCGCCTTTCTGACGATTGCGGAACTGGGCCGGCTTTACCGCCAGCGCGAATTGTCGCCGGTCGAGGTCACCAAAAGCCTGTTCGCGCGCATCGCCGCGCATGACGGCAAACTGCACAGCTTTCTGCGCACCACCGAGGACAAGGCGCTGACCCAGGCGGCGCAGGCTGAGCGCGAATTGCTGGCTGGCGAGAGCCGCGGCCCGATGCACGGCATCCCCTACGCGCTGAAGGACATCATCGAGACCGCCGGCATCCTGACCACCGGGCATTCGAAACTGCGCCAGCACCATGTGCCGAAGGCCGATGCCCACGTCGTCGAGCGGCTCGACGCCGGCGGTGGCGTGCTGATGGGCAAGCTCGCCACCTGGGAATTCGCGCTCGGCGGCCCGAGCTATGACCTGCCGTGGCCACCGGCGCGCAACCCGTGGAACACCGGCCACATGCCGGGCGGCTCGTCGAGCGGCGCCGGCGCGGCGGTGGCGGCGGGTTTTGTGCCCGGCGCGATCGGCACCGATACCGGCGGCTCGGTGCGCGGTCCGGCGGCGTTTTGCAACCTCGCCGGGATCAAGCCGAGCTATGGCCGGATCAGCCGCCGCGGCGTCTTCCCGAACACGTTTTCGATGGACCATTGCGGCCCCTTGACCCGCAGCGCCGAGGACGTCGCGCTGTTCCTGCAGGTCATCGCCGGCTACGACCAGAAAGACCCCGGCAGCGAGGATGTGCCGGTGCCGGATTACCGCGCCGCGCTCGACGGCGGCGTCAAGGGAATGCGCCTCGGCGTGATCGAAGACTGGCACACCGATCCGACGGGGCATCCCGACCTCGCCCCCGCGGTGGATGCGGCGATCGAGGTGTTGCGCGATCTCGGCGCGATCATCGAGCCGGTCAAGCTGTCGAGCCTGCGCGACTATACCGACTGCAAGACAACGATATCGAGCGTCGAACTCTACTCGATCCACGAGCAGGATTTGCGCACGCGACCGCAGGATTTCGGCCGCATCCTGCGCAACCGCGTCCTGCCCGGCGCGCTGATCCGCGCCGAGGACTACATGGCGGCGCAGCGCTGGCGCACCGCGCTGGTCCAGGAGCAGGCCCGCGCGTTGCGCCAGGTCGATGCCTTTATCACCGCCGGCGCCCTCGGCGTCGCCGACCGCGCCAACCCGGATGCAGCCCGACCGCCATGCCAGCACGCCGAGCATCACGATGCCGTTCAGCGTCGGCGGCACGCCAGCTTTGGCGATCCCCTGCGGCTTCAGCCGCGCCGAAGGCCTGCCGCTGTCATTGCAGATCGCCGCCGCGCCGTTCGCCGAGGCGACGGTGTTGCGCATCGCCCACGCCTACCAGCAGGCGACCGACTGGCACCATCGCCACCCGACCCTCGCCTGAGCGCCCGGAGACCCATGATGACCGATCTCAGCCACCTGCCGCCCTCGACGCCCGACGAAATCCGCACGCATGGTCAAGCACGCCGGTCTCGACCTGCCCGAGGACCTGATGCAGCAATTCATCGTCGCCTGGCCCGATTACGAGGCGATGGTCCGCCGCATCCCGCGCTTTCGCGCCTACGACGAGGAGCCCGCCCACATCTTCCGCCCGACCCGCCTGACCCCGGAATAGGCATGCATCCGCATCCGAGGGTGAGCTTTGCGGGGTCGGCCTTTCTGCTACAAGATTGGCGGAGGACACACCGGACGACCGGAGGATTGCGGCATGCGTGCGATGCAGATCATCAACTGGGGCCAGCCGCTCGAGGCGCGCGACTATCCCGATCCCGTGCCGCAGGGCGAGGAGGTGCTGCTGCGCGTCGAGGCGGCGGGTGTCTGCCATAGCGACGTGCACATCTGGGACGGGCATTTCGATCTCGGCGATGGACGCAAGATCTCGCTCGAATCCCGCGGCGTCGCCCTGCCGTTCACGATGGGGCACGAGATCGCCGGTGAGGTGACAGCCCTCGGGCCGCAGGCATCCGGCGTCAACATCGGCGACAAGGTGGTGGCCTATCCGTGGATCGGCTGCGGCGAATGCGCCGTGTGCAAAAAGGGCGAGGAATTGCTGTGCCTCAACCCGCGCACCCTCGGCACCCGCAAGGCCGGCGGCTATGCCACGCATGTCATCGTGCCGCATGCGCGCTATCTGCTGCCGCATGACGGCGTGCCGCAAGACCTCGCCGCGACCTATACCTGCTCCGGCATCACCGCGCTTTCGGCCTTGAAGAAGACGCTGGAGCATGTCGGCCCGGACGACCATTTGGTTATCATCGGCGCGGGCGGGGTCGGCGGCAGCGCGATCCACATCGCGCCGGCCATCGTGAAAGGCAAAATCATCGTCGCCGATATCGACCCGCAAAAGCGGGCGCAGGCGCGCCAGATGGGCGCCGTCGCAACGATCGACAATGCCGCCCCCGACGCCGTGAAACAGGTCATGCAGGCGACCAATGGCGGCGCCGCCGCGGCGATCGACTTTGTCGGCGCGCCGAAAACAATGGAATTCGGCGTCAACATTCTGCGCAAGGGCGGCAAATTGGTGATGGTCGGCCTCTATGGCGGCTCCAACCCGATTTCGACGGTGCTGTTCCCGTTCAAGATGATGACCGTCGAAGGCTCGTATGTCGGCACGCTCGACGATTTGCGCGAGCTGTTGGCGCTGGGGCAGGCCGGCAAGGTGCCGCCGATCCCGCTCGAACACCGCCACCCCGATCAGGCGAGCCAGGCGCTCAGCGACCTGAAAACCGGCGGCAAGGTGCGCGGCCGGGTCGTGCTGCGGAATTAGCGGGCGGCGCCCGAACGCGCGCGCGGGGCCGTCACAAAGCCAGCGAACTCGCCAGGACGAACACCCGCGTCCAGTTCAGCGACAGCCAGAGCGAGATCGCCGAACTCGGCAGCGACAAGGGAAAGCCGCGCGCTGCCGAACAGCCCATGCCAGTAACAACAGCCCAGCCAGATCGCGAAAGCGAGCTGGATCTGCCATGCCGGCGGGAATTCGCCAAAGGGCGGCAGGAGGAAAAGCACCCCTCCGCCAAGGCCCGTGCGAGCCAGCAGACAAACCGCGAAACTGACGACAAACCCGTTCATCGCCGACAAATTACCACAGGCTGATCTGGGGAACGGAGTTCGGTCAGACTACCCCGCCAACCCCATCTGCGCGAGCACCGCGGCGCCGAGCAGGCCGTAAGGGTTGCACAGGGTTTCGGGCAGTTCGAGATGGCTATAGTCGTCACCGACCAACAGTTCGACCGGCTTGCCGGCATCGTGGATCGCGGCCGCGAACTCGCGCGCCTGCCGCTGGAACTCCGGGGTCTCATAGGTGCCATAGGCGACGATGACCGGCGCCCTCAGCAAGCCAAGGTGGCGCTGCGGGCTCAATTCCGCGACCATCTCGTCAGTGAATGTGACGTAGGACGAGCGATGCGACAGCCGCACCGGCGCGAGATCGTACATGCCGCTGCCGCACATCCCGCCCTTGATGATGTCGGGCGGCAGGTCGAACCGGCGAGGCCAGTCGGTGGTCAACGCCACCGCCGCCAGATGCGCGCCGGAGGAATGGCCGCCGACATACACCCGCCCGGGATCGCCGCCAAAGCTTGCGGCGTTCTGGTAGACCCAGGCGATCGCACGGCAGACCTGCTCGGCCATCGGGAACAGGCTGCCGCCGGCATCCTGCACCGCCGTGAAATCCGGCACGACATAATGCGCGCCGGCCCGGATGAACATCTCGGCTGGCGCGGCATAATTCCTGGCAAGACCGGCCCGCCACGCGCCGCCGTGGATGAAGACAAAGACCGGCGCTGGCGCCGCGGCCCCGGTGCGGAAAATATCGAGCCGCTCGATCTCGTTCGGACCGTAGGCAAGGCGTTCCGGCAGGCCGATACGCCGCCGCGTCCGCTCGCTGCTGCTGACCCAGCGGTCGCGCAATTGCTGGATGTTCGGCTGGTACGCCGCCTGATCGTAGGCGACATCCAGTTCCGCCTGGTCGTAGTCGAGGAAAACCCGCTTCCCGTTACCCGGCATAAACACCCTTCTCCCTCGCCCCATCGGGGCCCGATGGGGCGAGGGCTACGCGCTCGACCTCGCTCAACCGCCCTCACCCGTCTCGCCGCCGGCGCGGCGATCCACCCTCTCCCGCGGTGCGGGAGAGGGAAAAAAGCTCCCTCGCCCCCATCGGGAGAGGGCCGGGGTGAGGGGCGGCCACAAGCTCGACCTTGCCCAACCACCCTCACCCGTTCCTTACGCCGGGAATGCCGCGAAGCATTTGTCGGAATTGAAGATATAGCTTTCGACATAATCGAAGATGACCGGTTTGCGGCCGAGTTCGTGCATCGCGCCGGCGAGGGTGACCCAGTTGAGGAATTCCTGCTGTCCGGCATCCTCGATCTGCTCGGTCGTCAGGTCGCGCCAGCGCGCCATGTTGCCCGAGGCCAATTCGTCATAGCGCGCCCGGTCGCCGGCATTGTCGGGGTAGAGGTAATGGTTTTTCGGCGTCAGGAAGGCGTGCGACCAGCTTGACGAGGCGATCAGCGCCACCCGCCACGGGCTGTCGGCCAGCACGCGCGCCGTCGCCGCGCCGATATCGAAGCAACGTCGCGGGTTCGGCCCCGGCGGGTCGATCAGGTTCGGGTCGGCCTCGCCGGTCAGGTGCGCCGTCGAGCCGCGCTTGGCGATTACCGACGAGCCGTAGCAATTCACATGAAACGGCACGACCGGGTAGGGAAAGCCCTTCCGGTCATAATCGAGATACAGCACCGTGTTGATAAAGGCGTGCGGCAACCCGTTCTCATACCGCATGCGGTAGGCGTAGCTGACGTCGTAATCCTCCTTGATCAGATTGGCGGCGAGATACGACGCGCCGGTGTGGTGGCCCTTGGTGTGGAAGACCGTGTCCCTGCCTTCGCCCCAGATATTCGTGCTGCCGGCGTTGTAGCGGGCGAACGGGTGCGACTCGATCGTCTCCTGCAGGAAGACGCAGAACGACGGCACCCCGTCTTCGCGGAAATTCTCGTACTGGTCATCGCCGAAGATCACGACGAAATCCGGCTTGAAATCGTCGATTGCCTCGCGCGCCTTGCGGAAACCGGCAACCAGCCGGCGGCGATGCTCAGTCGCGGCGGCGACCGGGTCGGCCCATTCCTGCTGCATCAGGGCCGGCCAGCGCGCCGGGTTTTTCATCTCGTCCGGCACCTGCTCGCTGTTCAGGGTGCGGTTGAGCAGCCCGGCCATTTGCGCATCGGGCTGGATGAGACCGGGATAATGCGTGACGCCGATGCCCAGAATGTCGCCCATCGTGCCCCTCCCTCGCAAGGCGGCCCAGCGCCGCACTTTTGCGAAGGATAGCACAAATACGCAGCGGCGGCGCCTTGGCAGCGAGCGCTTATTGCGATCAACTGACAGTTGCCGGCAAAAACCAGGGAGCACAGCATGTTTGCAAAATTGAGCGGGACGGCGCGGATCGCGGTATGGCTGGTCGCGCTCGCGGTGTCCGGCGGCAGCCTCGCCAGCGCGGGGACGCTCGACAACATCAAGCAAAACGGATCGCTGCGGATCGCCTACCGCACCGACGCGCCGCCCTTCTCGTTCAAGAATGCCCGCGGCGAGCCAGCCGGGTTCATGGTCGAACTGTGCCGTGCTGTGGTGGCCAAGATGTCCGCCGATCTCGGCAAGGGCGACATCAAGATCGAATACGTGCCGGTCGGCGGCGCCGACCGCTTCGACGCCATCGTCAAGGGCAAGGCCGACCTGTTATGTGAGCCGACCAGCGTGACCCTGTCGCGGCGCGCAACGGTCGATTTCTCGATCCCGACCTTCATCGATGGCGCTGGCATGATGATCCGCGACGATGGCCCGCGCGCTCTCGAGGGCCTGGCCGGCAAGAAAGTCGGGGTGCTCGGGGGCACGACGACCGAGGCGACGCTGCGCAGCAGCCTCAAATCCGCCAAGCTCGATGCCGAGATCGTGCCGGTACAAAAACATTCGGACGGCGTCGAGATGCTCGACGGCGGCAAGATCACCGCCTATTTCGCCGACCGCTCGATCCTGATGTTTCTGGTCGCCGACAGCAGCGCGCCAAAGCGATTGCTGGTCGCCGATCAATACCTGACGCTGGAGCCCTATGCGCTGGCCCTGCCGCACGGCGACGAGGATTTCCGTCTCGCCGTCGACCGCGCCCTCAGCCACATCTACCGCTCGGACGAGATTATCGCGCTGTTCAAGCGCGTCTTCAACGGCCGGATCGAACCCACCGATACGCTGAAAACCCTCTACCTCGTCTCCGCCCTGCCCGATTAGATCAAAAGTCTAAACGTCGCCGTAGGATGGGCTGAGCAAAGCGAAGCCCATCGTCTTTCCGCATCGACGGCTGTTAATGGGCTTCGCTGCGCTCAGCTCATCCTACGGCGCTACGGCGCAGCGATATCCCGTAGGGCGGACGGAGTGCAACGAAGTCCGCCGATGCCGGCGCGGCCTCTGGCGGACTTCCGTCCGCCCTACACTCTTACCTACCGCGGCAGCGTCGTGGTGCCCATCAGGAACTGGTCGATCGCGCGGGCGCATTGGCGGCCCTCGCGGATCGCCCAGACGACCAGCGACTGGCCGCGCCGCATGTCGCCGGCGGCAAAGATTTTCGGCACCGAGGTCTGGTAGTCGAGCGTGTTGGCGGCGATGTTGCCGCGCGGATCGAGCTTGACGCCCGCCTGCTCGACCATGCCGGGCCGGCGCGGCCCGAGGAAACCCATCGCCAGCAACACGAGATCGGCCTTCAGTTCGAACACGCTGTCCGGCGCTTCCTGCATCGCCCAGCGGCCATCTGGCGCCTGCGCCCACTCGACCCGCACGCATTCGAGCGCCGTTGATCCTGCCGTCCGGCCGACCGCGCGCTTGGTCAGCACCGCCAAGTCGCGTTCGCCGCCCTCCTCCTGCGATGAGGAGGTGCGCATCTTCAGCGGCCAGTCCGGCCAGGTCAGCGCCTTGTTTTCCTTGTCGGGCGGGCGCGGCAGGATTTCGAGCTGGGTGATCGACGCCGCGCCCTGGCGGGTCGAGGTGCCGATGCAGTCGCTGCCGGTATCGCCGCCGCCGATCACGACGACATGCTTGCCGGCGGCGCTGATCGTGCCATTCGGCGCGGCGGTCGCCTCGTCGTCGCCGGCATTGCGCTTGTTCTGCTGCGGCAGGAAATCCATCGCGTAATGGATGCCGGAGAGATCGCGCCCCGGCACTTCGAGGTCGCGCGCCCATTCGGCGCCGCCGGTCAGCGCCAGCGCGTCATATTCGGCCAGCAATTCCTCGACGCTGACCGTTACCCCGACCTCGACCGAGGTGCGGAACTCGACGCCCTCGGCCGCCATCTGCGTCGACCCGGCGGTCGATCAGGTGCTTTTCCATCTTGAAGTCGGGGATGCCATAGCGCAGCAGCCCGCCGATCCGGTCGTTCTTTTCGAACAGCGTCACCGCGTGCCCGGCGCGCGCCAGCTGCTGCGCGCAGGCCATGCCGGCCGGTCCTGAGCCGATCACCGCGACCCGCTTGCCGGTGCGGTGCACCGGCACCAGCGGCGTGATCCAGCCCTCCTCCCAGCCGCGATCGACGATCGCGCATTCGATGGTTTTGATCGTCACCGGGTTATCGTCGATGTTCAGCGTGCACGCCGCTTCGCACGGCGCCGGGCAGATGCGGCCGGTGAATTCCGGGAAATTGTTGGTCGAATGCAGCGTGACCAGCGCATTGCGCCACTGGTCGCGGTAGACCAGGTTGTTCCAGTCCGGGATCAGATTGTTGACCGGACAGCCGTCGTGACAGAACGGAATGCCGCAATCCATGCAGCGCGAGGCCTGCGCCCGGACGGTCGGCTCCGGCAGCGGCGTCACGAAATTCGCGCCAATTCCTGGTCCGCACCGCCGGCTTCTCATAGCCGCGGTCCTGACGCTCGACCTCCAGAAATCCGGTCGGCTTGCCCATCCAACGTGCCCTCGACATAGCTGCCCCGGGCGTAAACCCGGTCAGAATTGCTGACTTATATCGATGATGCCCGAATCATAGGCTACTATCAATTACCGCAGGGCGGAACGAACCACCCATGCATATTCCGTTCCCGTTGCGGCGGATTGGGGTAGAGAGCACGCTATCTCAGGGTTCCCAATTCTCAATCTGCAACCCTGGCACCCGGGCAAATTCGTTGGTGTTGCGCGTAACGAGGGTCATGTTGCGCGCGACGGCCTGACCTGCGATCAGAATATCGTAAGGTCCGATCGGCGTGCCACGCGACGCCAAGAGGGCTCTGATTTCTCCGGCGTGCCGGGAATCCTCCCAGTCGAACTCCAGTACCTGAAACTCCAGCGCGTCGATGCGCGCGAGGTTCCGATTGACGAGCTTGCTCCGAAACGCCCCATAAAACAGTTCATGCACGACAATCACCGAAATCGCGACGTTGGACAGCGCTTCCTGCCGTACTCGTCGGGCCGGGTGGGACGCAGTGTCGCGAAAAATGGCGATGACGGCGTTTGTGTCGAGCAGATAGGGCATTATTCGAATATCTCGTCGAGCCCCGGCCGCTCTTGTTGTAGCGGCTGTTCTTCAGTGGCCTGGACAAGGTCCTCGTCGAACGGCCCGGCGATGGCGTCCAACCATTTCCAATCGCTCGCTATCGGCTCCAGGATCACGGCGTTACCGTGCCGGCGAATGCGCACCTCTTCACCGGAAAAGCGAAACTCCTTCGGGAGCCGCACTGCCTGGGAGCGCCCAGACCAGAACAATCTTGCTGTCTGCATCGCGGTTAACCCCAACGCTATATATCATTGATATATAGCGTTGGGGTTCCGCGCCAGCAAGATTAGGGCGCAGCTTCCGGCATTACTCCGCGGCGGCCATGTGGGCGGCTTCGCGCTCGGCTTTCAGCTCCAGCAGGGCGCGGCGGTAGTCCTGCGGCACGATCTTGACGAAGGCGGCGATCGTCGCATCCCAGTCATCGAGCAGCGCCCGGGCGCGGGCGCTGCCGGTGAAAAGCAGGTGGCGCTCGATCAGGATGCGCAGCCGCTGCGCGTCGAAGCGCAGCAGATCGCCCATGCCGTTGTCGTGCACCTCATGCGGGCGCTGGCGCGGTCGCTCGTCGGTCTTCGTCGCCATCATCCGGCGATATCGGCTCCAGATCGACGCCCGACATGGTTGCAGACATTGGCGAAGCCGCCCTGCGGGTCGTAGACATAGGCGATGCCGCCCGACATGCCGGCCGCGAAATTGCGCCCGGTATTGCCGAGCACCACGACGACACCGCCGGTCATGTACTCGCAGCCGTGGTCGCCGGTGCCTTCGACGACCGCGATCGCGCCGGAGTTGCGCACCGCGAAGCGCTCGCCGGCGACGCCCTCGAAATACGCCTCGCCGGCGATCGCGCCGTACAGCACGGTGTTGCCGATGATGATATTTTCGGTCGGCTCGCGGTCTGCCTGCGGCGGCTGGCGCACGATCGAGCTGGCCGCCCGACAGGCCCTTGCCGACATAATCATTGGCGTCGCCGAACAGTTCGAGCGTCACGCCATGCGCCAGGAACGCGCCAAAACTCTGCCCGGCGGTGCCGTCGAACCGCACCCAGACGTGTCTTCGGGCAAGCCGTCATGGCCGTAGCGCTTAGCGATCTGGCCCGACAGCATCGCGCCGACAGTGCGGTTGACATTGCGGATCGGCTTTTCGATGCGCACCGGTTCGCGCCGCTCCAGTGCGGGCTGCGACTCGGCGATCAGTTCGTTGTCGAGCGCCTTGTCGAGCCCGTGGTCCTGCGTCTCGCAATTGTAGATTGCGACGCCCGGCGCGGCCGGCTGCTGGTATAGCAGGCGCGAGAGATCAATGCCCTTCGCCTTCCAGTGATCGACCGCCGGGACCATGTCGAGCCTGTCGACCCGCCCGATCATCTCGTTGACCGTGCGGAAGCCGAGTTGCGCCATCAATTCGCGGACTTCCTCGGCGACGAAGAAGAAGAAATTGATGACGTGCTCGGGTTGCCCGGTAAATCGCGCGCGCAGCACCGGGTCCTGCGTCGCGATGCCGACCGGGCAGGTGTTCAGGTGGCATTTGCGCATCATGATGCAGCCGGCGGCGATCAAGGGCGCGGTCGCAAAGCCGAACTCGTCGGCCCCGAGCAAGGCCCCGATCACGACATCGCGCCCGGTCCGCAACCCGCCATCGACCTGTACCGCGATGCGGCCGCGCAGACCGTTGCGCACCAAGGTCTGCTGCGTCTCGGCGAGGCCGATTTCCCACGGCGAGCCGGCATGGGTCAGCGAGGTCAGTGGACTCGCGCCGGTGCCGCCCTCGTACCCGGCGATCGTCACATGGTCGGCGCGCGCCTTGCTGACGCCGGCCGCGACGGTGCCGACCCCGACCTCCGACACCAGCTTGACCGACACCGCGGCGGCCGGGTTGGCGTTCTTCAGATCGTGGATCAGCTGCGCCAGGTCCTCGATCGAATAGATGTCGTGATGCGGCGGCGGCGAGATCAGGCCGACCCCGGGGGTCGAATGCCGCACCGTGGCGATCGCCTTGTCGACCTTGCGGCCGGGCAACTGGCCGCCTTCGCCGGGCTTGGCGCCCTGCGCCATCTTGATCTGCAAGACGTCGGCGTTGACGAGGTACTCGGTCGGTGACGCCGAACCGGCCGGATGCGACCTGCTTGATCGCCGAGCGCTTCGAGTCGCCGTTGGGCAGCGGCTTGAACCGCTCGGCTTCTTCGCCGCCTTCGCCGGTGTTCGACTTGCCGCCGATGCGGTTCATCGCGATCGCCAGCGTCGTATGCGCCTCGCGGCTGATCGAGCCGAAGCTCATCGCGCCGGTCGCAAAGCGCTTGACGATGTCTGGCCGCCGGCTCGACCTCGTCGAGCGGCACCGGCGTCTCGGCCAGCTTAAACTGCATCAGCCCGCGGATCGTCAGCAGGCGCTCGCTCTGGTCGTTGATCGTCGCGGCGAACGCCTTGTAGTCGGCCAGCGAATTGCCGCGCACCGCGTGCTGCAACCTGCGCGATCGATCTGCGGCGTCCAGGCATGCGCCTCGCCGCGCAGCCGGAAGGCATAGTCGCCGCCGAGATCGAGCATCTCGCGGTAAAGCGGGTCGTCGCCATAGGCGCGCGCGTGGCGCACCAGCGCCTCGGCGGCGATCGCATGCAGATCGGCGCCCTCGATCGTCGTCGCGGTGCCGGTGAAATACTGCTCGACAAAGTCGCTTTCGAGCCCGACCGCATCGAAAATCTGCGCCCCGCAATACGACTGATAGGTCGAGATGCCCATCTTGGACATCACCTTGAGCAGGCCCTTGCCGAGCGCCTTCAGCGTAGTTCTTCTGCACCTCGTAGGCGCTGAGCGGCAGCCCGTTCTCGGTGCGGATCTGCTCCAGCGTGGCAAAGGCGAGATACGGGTTGATCGCCTCGGCGCCATAGCCGGCGAGCACGCAGAAATGGTGCACTTCGCGCGGCTCGCCGGTCTCGACGACGATGCCGGTCTTGGTCCGCAGTCCCTGGCGGATCAGGTGGTGATGCACCGCCGAGGTCGCGAGCAAAGCCGGGATCGGCACCCGATCCGCCGACACCGCGCGGTCGCTGAGGATCAGGATGTTGTGCCCGGCCTCGACCGCCGCGGTCGCCTCGCCGCAGATGCGGTCGAGCGCCATGCGCGATGCCCGTCCGCGCCTTCCGCCGACCGGCCAGGTGATGTCGAGCGTGTCGGTCTTGAACCGGCCGTCGATCAGCTGCTCGATGTTGCGGATTTTCGTCGAGATCGCCGATCGGTCAGGATCGGCTGCGTCACTTCCAGCCGGTGATGCGTGCCGACCTCATGGCTCAGCAGGTTCGGCCGCGGGCCGATCATCGAGATCAGCGACATCACCAGTTCTTCGCGGATCGGGTCGATCGGCGGGTTGGTGACCTGCGCGAAATTCTGCTTGAAGTAGTTGTAGAGCAGCTTCGGCCGGTTCGAGAACGCGGCGATCGGCGTGTCGGTGCCCATCGAGCCGATCGGGTCGTCGCCGTCGCGCGCCATCGGTTCGAGGAAGAACTGCATGTCTTCCTGCGTGTAGCCGAACGCCTGCTGCAGGTCGAGCCGGGTCGCCGGGTCGTTCGGCACCGCCGGCGATGCCGCCTCGGGCGCGTCCGGCAGGTCTTCGAGCTTGTATTGGGTCTCTTTCAGCCACGCCTCGTAGGGATGCTCGGCGGCGAGCTTCTGCTTGATCTCGTCATCGCCGATGATGCGGCCTTCTTCAAGGTCGATCAGCAGCATCTTGCCGGGCTGCAAGCCGCCATTTGCGGACGATCTTTTCCTCCGGCACCGGCAGCACGCCGGCTTCCGAGGCCATGATCACATGATCGTCGTCGGTGATGATGTAGCGCGCCGGGCGCAGCCCGTTGCGGTCGAGCGTCGCGCCGATCTGGCGGCCGTCGGTGAAGGCGATCGCCGCCGGCCCGTCCCACGGCTCCATCAGCGCCGCATGGTACTCGTAGAAGGCGCGCCGCTCCGGGTCCATCAGCGGGTCGGCCCACGCCTCGGGGATCAGCATCATCATCGCGTGCGCCAGCGAATAGCCGCCGCCGATGACCAGCAGTTCCAGCGCGTTGTCGAGGCAGGCGGTGTCGGATTGGCCCGCGCCGATCAGCGGCACCATCTTTTCGAGATCGGCGCCGAGCAGGTCCGACGACATCGCCTGGCGCCGCGCCGCCATCCAGTTGGTGTTGCCGCGCACCGTGTTGATCTCGCCGTTATGGCAGATGAACCGGTACGGATGCGCCAGGCGCCACGACGGGAAGGTGTTGGTCGAAAACCGCTGATGCACCAGCGCCAGCGCCGACACGCGTCAGCGGGTTGCGCAGATCGTCGTAGAAGCTGCCGACCTGCGGCGCCAGCAGCAGGCCCTTGTAGACCACCGTGCGGGTCGAGAAGGACGGCATGTAGAAATCGCGCAATGCCGGCATGTCGAGCGCGTCCGCCAGTCGCCACGACGCGGTTCAGCACCTGCTTGCGGATCGTCAGGATCTTGCGCTCGAACGCATCCTGGTCGGCGATCTCCGGGCTGGCGACGACGATCGCCTGCGCGATGAACGGCATCGTCTGCGATGACCGCCCTGCCGAGCCCGGTCAGTGTCGACGCCAACATCGCGCCACGCCAGGAGCGTCTGCCCTTCGGCGGCGACGAAATGCTCGAAATGCTCGTTCGCGACGGCACGCGCCTTCTCGTCCATCGGCAGAAAGCACATCGCCACGCCATAGCGCCCGGGCGCCGGCAATTCGAGCCCGTGCCCCGCCGCCCAGTCGCGCAGCAGCGCGTCCGGCATCTGGATCATGCAGCCGGCGCCATCGCCCATCAGCGGGTCGGCCCCGACCGCGCCGCGATGATCGAGATTGACCAGGATCTCCAGTCCGCGCTGGATGATATCGTGCGATTTTCGGCCCTTGATGTTCGCGACAAAGCCGACGCCGCACGCGTCATGCTCGTTACGGGGGTCGTAAAGCCCTTTTGTGCTTTGCGAAGCCATTTTCACGCTCTTTCACCCAGCGGCGGCAGCCGCTTTATCTCCCTCGAAGCACGCGGTCGCGATGCGCCGATTGCCAGTATGCATTAGTTAACAGGGGAATGCAGAATCGGCTTTGTGCAGTGCGGCCTGCTATCTTCCGCCGCAGGGGGAAGGCAGACTGGGTGCCGCCATGCTGCACCTGCGAACGCATTTTCAGGGCATTTAGGGGGCTGAAAATTCGTGTTTGAGCGCACCTCCCCGGCGAGCGGCGGTCTCGCCGACCGGCCCTTTTTGTCGTCCCTTCCTCCCTTTGGCCGGGCTTGACCCGGCCATCCACGTCTTGAAGCGGCGCCGGTGTTTCCGGCCCTTACGCCCCGCTGCGGGTGACTGCCGCTGCGATCGGCGGCTGCGCGCGCAGTGTCTGCAGCACGACGCAATAGCGCTCGGTCAGCTTGAGAAGCGTGTCGATGCGCTCCTGCGGCTCTTCGGTGTCGAGGTCGAAGGCGAGGCGGATCGCGGCGAACCCGACCGGCGCGTTGCGGTCGACCCCGAGCGTGCCGCGGAAATCGAGGTCGCCCTCGGCCCGCACCCGTCCGCCTTTCAGGTCGAATTCGAGCGCCGTTGCCACCGCCTTTAGGGTGACGCCGGAACACGCCACCAGCGCCTCCAGCAGCATGTCGCCCGAGCAGGCCTCCATTCCGCTGCCGCCGGTCGCCGGGTGCAACCCGGCCTCGATCAGTGCGCGCCCGGTCTCGACCTTGCAGGCAATCGCGCCGTCGGCCAGATCGCCCTGCGCCGTCAACGTCACAAACGCCGCTTCCGGCGCCTCGCGGTATTTTGTCTTCAGCGGCGCCTGCAGGTCGCGCAGCGCAGTCGCATCCATGTCTCGCCTCCCTCGTCTGGTCTCGCGGATGTCATACCGGCACCTGCCGCAAATGTCATTGCGACGGCAGAAATTGCGTCAAGGACCGGTCAGCCGCGGATCGGCCCGTAAACAGAAAGGCCGGGCGCTGCGGCCCGGCCTTTCTTACTTATTAGAGGTGCAGGTAACGTCTACTGGACGAGCACCCACTGGCTGCGCCACTTGCCGCCGCCGACATAGCCCTGATGGAGGACGTAGTGCGGCTGTGCCGGAGCGGGGGCAACAGCGACAGGCTGGCTTATCGGAACTGCCATGCCGGGCCAGTTATTCCCGGACGATGCGCGCGGTCCGTCGGCCAGCGCCGGCACCACCGATGCCGCAGCCACGATTGCTGTTGTCAACGCGGCATAAACAAATTGTTTCATAACTCTACCTTTGGTTGGTTGCAGATTACCGGCTCCACGCATGGCGGCGCCGGTCAGCGGGCGATCCCACATGCCGCTCGCGAAGATGCTGTTTTCGTGAACCAGACCGCCCGCGCATTGCGCCGGCCGGACTGGTCGCTGCATCGACATTACCGAAGACGCTCCAAGCCCGCGCAGTCACCGAACCAATGATGATTTGACAGGCATCAAAACGACGTCCCAGTGATCGACCCGCCTACAGATAGGGCGCCATCCGGCAGGACAAGGCCCATGCGCACCGTGCCGCACCCCTGAAAACCGGGCGGCGGCGCTTTTTGGGGCGATCCGAGCCGGCCTGATCCCGCCACGTCATTACCACCGTTTCGGACGGTGGTTGCCGGCGCGGCTGCGCTGCGAGATGATTGGGCTGGATCAGGCTTGGTCTGTTCGGTGAGGGCGACATGGCACGCAGATACGCCAACATTCTCGAAACCGTCGGCAACACCCCTGTGGTGAAGATCAACCGGCTCGCGCCGGCCGACGTCAATCTCTACGTCAAGGTCGAGGCGTTCAACCCGCTCGGCTCGGTCAAGGACCGGCTTGCTCTCGGCGTCATCGAGGCGGCCGAGAAAAGCGGCGAGTTGAAGCCCGGCCAGACCGTTATCGAGGCGACCAGCGGCAATACCGGCATCGGGCTGGCGATGGTCTGTGCCCAGAAGGGCTACCCGCTGGTCGTTACGATGGCCGAGTCGTTCAGCGTCGAGCGCCGCCGGCTGATGCGGTTTCTGGGCGCCAAGGTCATCCTGACCCCGGCCGCCGAACGCGGCATGGGAATGGTCAACAAGGCCAGCGAACTCGCCAAGGCACACGGCTGGTTCATGACCCGCCAGTTCGAGAACGAGGCCAACGCCGACATGCACTCGCGCACGACGGCCCGCGAGATCGTCGACGATTTCGCCGGCGAGCGGCTTGATTACTGGGTGACCGGGTTTGGCACCGGCGGCACCCTGAAAGGTGTCGCGCGCGTCCTCGCCAAGGAACGGCCGGACACCAAGATCATCGTCTGCGAACCCGACGACGCGCCGATGCTGTCGAGCGGCGAAGCACAGCAGCGCCAGCCCGATGGCACCCCGACGGCGGCGCATCCGGCGTTCAAACCGCACCCGATGCAGGGCTGGAGCCCCGATTTCATCCCGAAGCTGACCGGCGACGCGGTGGACATGAAGGTCATCCACAAGCTGATCCGCGTCGCCGGCCCCGACGCGCTGAAATGCAGCCGCGACCTCGCCCTGAAGGAGGGCATCTTTGTCGGCATCACCTCCGGCGCGACCTTCGCCGGCGCCCTCAAGGTGTGCGCCGAAGCGCCAAAGGGCTCGACCGTGCTGTGCATGCTGCCCGACACCGGCGAACGCTACCTCTCGACCCCGCTCTTCGCTGACATCGCCGCCGACATGAACGAGGAGGAGGTTGGTATCTCGCACTCGACCCCGAACAACCACATGAAGCCGGCGGGGTAAGCCGCCAGCGCCGGCTTCCGCGAGCCGGGGCAGCGCGCAACGACCGGGCAATCATCCCCCGTCGCTGACGCGTCCGCCCTGCCTCCCACCCACCAACCCTCCTCGGCCGGGTTCAGCTTCTTGCAGGTCGGCGGCGCGGTCATCAATTGCGGCAAGGTCTTGCTTGCGGCGGTGATTGCCGCCGGCACGTCCTGTGCCACCGGGTCAATGTCGCGATCAAGATCGAACTGGATCGTGATCAAAGTCGCACCCAGAGCAATGATCCGCCACGACACGATCGCCGTCGTTAATGCCCGAGGTGATCGCTGTCACATTATCAGCCTGATCAAAAAAAGACCGTCAGCCGTGAAGGACGCACCAACTGGCCGCGGGCATTCGTGCAACTCATTCAGCCGGCCTTGAAGCCATCGCGATGGTCGATGAGGTCGAACAGGATGCCCACAGCCGCCAGCGCTCATCAGAAGGAGGTCATCATGGCTGAGCATACATCTCCCAACAACGCAGCCGTTGTCCTGACGAACCTGGGCAAGCTGCTATCCGATCTTGAACCGCTTTATAAGGACATTCACGCCCATCCCGAATTATCGATGCACGAGACGCGGACGGCGGGCATTGCCGCCGACAGACTCGAGAAAGCTGGTTACGAGGTGACGACCGGGGTGGGCAAGACGGGTGTGGTGGGACTGCTCCGCAACGGCGAGGGGCCAACAGTGATGCTGCGCGCCGACATGGATGCGCTGCCGATCGCCGAGAACACGAGCCTTGCTTATGCCAGCAAGGTCACGGCGACCGATGCCGAAGGCAACACCGTGCCGGTGGGCCATATGTGCGGCCATGACATGCATGTCGCCTGGCTGGTCGGTGCGGCGACATTGCTATCGCAGGCGCGCGGCGCCTGGAGGGGCACGTTGATGGCCGTCTTCCAGCCGGGTGAGGAAACCGCGCAAGGCGCCCAGGCCATGATCGATGACGGCCTGCTTGAACGCTTCCCCACACCCGATGTCGTGCTTGGCCAGCATGTCATGGTCGGCCCCGCCGGCACCGTCGCCGGCAGCGCCGGACCGATCACCTCCGCAGCGGACAGTCTGCAAATCCGTCTGTTCGGACGTGGCGCGCATGGCTCGATGCCGCAGGCCAGCGTCGATCCCGTGGTCATGGCGGCATCCGTCGTCCTGCGGCTCCAGACCATCGTGTCCCGCGAGGTCGCCGCAAACGACGCGGCGGTGGTCACGGTCGGCGTGTTGCAGGCCGGCACGAAGGAGAACGTCATTCCCGACGACGCCATCATCAAGCTCAATGTGCGAACGTTCGATGCCGGCGTGCGCAAGCATGTGCTTGCGGCGATCGAGCGGATCGTCAATGCCGAGGCCGAAGCCTCGGGGGCGCCGCGCAAACCGGAGATCACGCCGCTCGACCGCTACCCACTCAACGTGAATGACGAAACCGCCAGCAATCGCATCGCGGCGGCGTTTCGCGGCTACTTTCCCCCCGACCGGGTCAAACATACCGGCCCCGCGCCGGCGAGCGAGGATTTCGGCTGCTTCGGCACCGCATGGCAGGTGCCTTCTGTGTTCTGGTTCGTGGGTGGCAATGATCCCGAAATTTATGCCAAGGCCAAGACGTCAGGTAAGTTGAACGAACTGCCGGTCAATCACAGTCCGCAATTCGCTCCAGTCCTGCATCCCACCATCGAGACTGGCGTCGAGACATTGGTCGTCGGCGCGCTAGCCTGGCTTGGCGCAAGCTGATTTCTGTTGGGTCGAAGGTGGCGGCGGGATCGCGCGGTCTGGAAACACGGGGCGCCGTTGCGGCTTACGCATCCGCTTGTCCCGATGCTGCTTCGTGCTTTCGGCTCGATGCGCCAGGTTTTCGCGGACGGGGCCGCCATGATCACCATTGAGACTTTCGTGCATATTCTTGACTTGGGAGGCACCTTCGTCTTCGCGATCAGCGGGGCGGTTGCGGCGGTCAATCGCCGCCTCGACATTTTCGGCATCCTCGTTCTGTCTTTCGTAGCGGGAAATTTTGGCGGAATCACCCGCGATGTATTGATCGGCGCGGTGCCTCCGGCTGCCCTGACCGATGGCCGATACTTGCTGGTTTCCGTCCTGGCCGGGCTCATCACCTTCTTCCTGTATGCCGGCGTCGACCGGCTGCGCAGTCCTGTGCTTCTATTCGACGCAGTAGGCCTTGCGTTCTTCGCAGTCGCCGGTGCGCAAAAAGCGATCACCTTCGGGTTAAGCCCCGTAATGGCGGCTCTTCTGGGCATGTTGACGGGCATCGGCGGCGGCATGACGCGCGACGTTCTCCTCACCGAGATCCCGCAAGTGCTGCGGTCCGATCTTTATGCCGTTGCGGCGCTGGCCGGCGCGTCCATCGTCGTCATCGGCGATATGCTCGGTCTTCCCTATGGCGCCTCAGCTCTGGTCGGAGGCACCTTGTGCTTTGGCCTCCGCTTCATGGCGATCAGACACGGATGGCATTTGCCGATCGCTCACCTTTCCGCACAGAAACGCGCGGGAGCAGACCCTTCGAACGATGGAAAACCACACTGAAATTCTCGTTTATCGGCGCGGGGCTGCTGGCGGAAGCCTACTAACCGCCGCGATACCGGAGCCAGCCGCGATCCATGCTTTTTCTATGACCCGCTACTCCCACTCGATTGTTTTTAGCCATGGTAACGGCTTGATTTAGCAAGGAAAATTCTTTCAGCGCACGCTCTAGCATCGTGCGCCAGATCCGTCAGAAATTCGCGCTCTTGATTTCAAAGGGAATTTTGACCGATCAAAGAATCTCTCAATTTCAGCGACAATCGCTTCTCCCCGCAAAGCAGCTCTGGCCAAGATCGGTCGCCGACACGCGCCGATGACCAGGTCACTCTCTTGCAATCCGTCCTGATATCCGATCAGGTCGCGCTTCCACCGAAGGCAGCCAATAGCCCCGCCCCCTGGCATCAACGCAGACAGTTCCCACTTAGAGCACCCGGCTGAAGAACGCCCGTGCTTTCTCGATCGCCAAGGCATGGACGGCGGCGCGATCGGTTCCAGGGGCGTCGCTGCACAGTTGAGGCATGGTCTGTTCCATCGCCCTGACACATACGGGCACGAAGGTGTAGTGGCCCGCGCCCGGCACCAGAATAACTTTCGCGGCGGGCAGCAACGCGGCGATGTGCCCGGCATTGGTCGGCACGGGCGCGGTGACGTCCTTGTCTCCGGCCAGCAGCTCGACAGGGATAGAGACATCCGTGAAGGATTTGGCATCGAACGCCTGCCCCACCGCCGGGGCAATGGCGAATACAGCTTTGATGCGAGGGTCGCGGTAGGATGCTCCAGACCGGGCAAGCGATGCCTTGGATTGCGGCGTGGGTTCCGCGCCCGGCGCCGGTCGGTCCACTACCCGGGCCATCTCTGGCGGATCGCAGATGGCATCGGCGGCAGGACTGCTGCAAAAGGCAATGAACGCGGGCAGATCGGTACGCGCGCCAGCCAACTCGAGCACGGTATAGCCGCCAAGGGAGAAACCCAGCGCGCCAATTCGGGCGGAATCGATATGAGGCGCCAGCACCGGGTCGGCCAGCACGCCGTCCAGCACCTCGGACAGGTCGGTGGCGCGCTCCCACCACAGAGTGAAGCCGTCCCAGGTCAGTGGCTCCAGCGCGTTGTTGCCGGGATGGTTGACCGCCGCGACGATGTAGCCTGATGCCGCCAGCGCTGCGCCGATCCAGTCCATCGTGCCGGCGCTACCGCCAGTGCCATGGGAAAGCACAATCAGTAGGTAGCGCGCGCTCTCGGGTGCGATCGGTGCTCCAGTCGTCAGCGGATGGCCGAGGAACTGGGGCGTGCCCGGCGGACCGATGTCGTGCGGCTGCTCAGCGAGAGCCGCATCGACCGGATACCAGATGACGGTAACGAGCGCCTGCGTCTTCGCGCCCCGCCAGTTGCGCTGTTCAGCAGGCCGGAACACACGCATAGTCTCGCCGACATGGAACGACGCTGGCGCGTCAGCAGCGCATGCCGGCGTTCCGGCCAGGCCCAGCGTGGCAACGGCAAGCAGTAGTACCCGGTGCATCCTAGGGCTCCTTGATCGGGATCGTGACGTCTGTGACGCAATCGCCGCGGTCGTCGTGCGCCCAGTCCGAGAGGTAGAACCCGCCTCGTCCGTTTCTCCGGTGGCCCCCTATCGGCCGAGAACGATGTGGGTGGCGTGATCGGTCGCCTGATGTTCGGTGACGCCGTAGCCGAGCGCCGGCAGGTCGATCCCGCCTCGTCCGTTTCTCCGGTGGCCCCCTATCGGCCGAGAACGATGTGGGTGGCGTGATCGGTCGCCTGATGTTCGGTGACGCCGTAGCCGAGCGCCGGCAGGTCGATCCCGGCGAACATCGCTTCGCCCTGCCCGAGCATGACCGGGGACAAAGCGAAATGCAGTTCGTCGATCAGCCCGGCGCAAAGATATTGACGCACCGTCTCGACGCCACCGCCGATTTTCACGTCGCGGCCCTTGGCGGCGAGCTTCGCCTTCTCCAGCGCTGCCTCGATACCGTCGGTCACGAAAATGAAGGTGGTGCCGCCCTCCATCTCGATTGGATCGCGCGGATGGCGTGTCAGTACAAAGGTCGGCGCGTGATAGGGTGGATTGTCGCCCCACCAGCCCTTCCAGCTTTCGTCCGGCCAGGGACCGCGGATGGGCCCGAACATATTGCGGCCAAGGATGAACGCGCCGAACCCCTCCATCGAACGATGTGCGTAGGCCTGATCGACGCCGTCCGAGCCGCCGCTCTCGCCGATCATCGCCCGGAACATACGCGTGCCGAATATCCACTGGTGCAGTTCCCGCCCGCGCTTGCCGAGCGGATTTTCAAGGCTTTGCTCGGGCCCTGCTCCGAAGCCATCGAGCGAGATCGAAATGCCTGCAACGCGCACTTTCGTCATAACGAACACCCTTCTATCTCTTCCGGGATCGAGAATTGAGGCAATGTGGGGTCGCCACCTAACTCACGATGGTGTGATGGAGGCCATCGGTAGCTATCGAGCACGCACATTACGCTTGAGCATTTCAAGACCGCCGATAGCCGCCTTTCTCCTACCCCTCACTCCCACTCGATTATTTTAAGTCATGGTAACGCATTGAATTTCAATGGAAAATTTTGTCTTCTGACGGTCTAAATCCGACTGCCAATCCGTCAAAATTTTTCGCTTTTGATTTCAAAGGGAAATTTGCGCGATTCGAATTTCGCGCGGTTTCGATAACTATCGCTGTCGATCGGCCGATTTCGTCGAAATCGCCGCGCCAAGCGCGGTATGGCCGCTGCCCAGAGAAAAGACCGTCAGCGCTTATAGACCAGGATGCCGATTTTGTCATGATCGCGATGTTGGGCTCGGCGCTAACACCAAAGTCCGGCCCATGGCTTTACGCGCGCCCACCACTCTGCCGGGGTCACAATGCGCAAGGGCACCTGCCGCAGATGACCGCGCTTGCGCACAATCGTGGCCCTGTCGCAGGTGCAAAATACATCACAGCCAAAGCCTATAGCGTTTCCGATCAGCTCGCGGTCGGCGAGGTCCGGCAACGCGTAACGAGCGGCGCATCAATCAGCCGACGTCCAAAATCAGCGGAGAACCTGCGATCCTCGTCGCCGAGATCCCTGTTAATAAATCCCAGCGCATACTCCAAGAGATCGTCGCGGAGCGCGCCGTCTCTCGTACGCGAGAGTTCGTCAATGGACATTTGAGAGCTTAAGAGGCCCCAGTTGGCCCGCGCCCCAACGTAGAACACATGCATCAATGCTTCGATATCGGTCGCGAGCGTTGGCTCGATGTTGGCCGGGATCGGCTCCTGCTCGAAAACGTGCGTACTGTGCTTGACCAGCACGTTGATCACATTCGTGTCCAGGAATACTCGTCGAGGGATAAATTCAAACGGAAACCGATTGCAGTCAGCGCTGTGCTGTTCAGTGTTTTGATACAGCACATATTTTCGTCTACTCGAATCCCAATGCTCCAACCCCATCGCCAGTGATCCTATCGATGCTGCGACCACGTCGCCGTGACCGATGATCGCGCCGGACATCATCGCTTCCAAATCTGATTTCGATGATAGGTAAGGTAAGGCAGATGCTCTCCGCGTAAGATCAACTGTCGAGCTGCAGCAATCCTCGGCTCGCCGCGCGCGGCTTGATCCAAATGAGGAGAAGGCAGAACGCTTCCATCATCGTCGAACGTCACCAAGCCAGCGTCGAACGCGGCATCCCATAGCGCAGACAAAAGCAGACCGTTGTAGACGTCGAGTCGTTGCCCATCCGTCTCACACCGGCACCAAGGCGTCATATGCGACGCTCTCAGTAGTTCCGGGGCCGATATCCCGGTCAGAGGACAGCTTCCTTGCCAATATTCCATCAGGGCATCTCTGAATATGTCCTGACCGATTCTGAATTTCTGAGCGCGCTCCCCTTCCGTGTCACCGAGGCCCGTAACTGCCTTCTGATACTTTTCGAGCGGAAAATTGGGAAGACTAACCGACAAGCGATACGCCGCACCCACGCCCGCGTGCAGATACTCACGGGTGGTGAACACGAAGGCGCCCGCATGTCCTTTGGCGCAGGGAGATGCAGACAATGCGTCCAGCGTCTGAGCCACCCCTTAATGCGCTACGGACAGGAAGAACGGGCCAGCGGGGCCGGCTGCGGCGAGCCCGATTTCAGCCGGGGCGCTCGCCGATCGAAAAAAGAGCCATCCGGCTGCCTCCTCGGGACCGATGCGATAGCCATGTTCGTTCGCCGCATCGCGCAGCTCGGAGAGAGGCGCGAATGGATAGGTCTGCGGATTCCGACGATAGCGGACAGCGATTCCGATCGAAGCCGGACGCTGATTCCGATCCAAGGCGGACAGGGATTCCGATGATCCCGTCCAGGGTCGTCGTCGACGTGGCTTATGGAGTCAGTTGACTGCTTCGGCGTCAAGCATGAGCGCGTTGGCAGCCCGTTTGCGCAGGGATTTCCTTTCGCAGCTTTCAGCAGCAGGCGGTGGGCGTTGTGAACAAGCCGGTCCAGCACAGCGTCGGCGATGGTGGGATCGCCGATAACCTCATGCCAGTGATCGACCGGTACCTGGCTGGTGACGATGGTTGAGCCGCGCTCGTGGCGATCGTCCATGATTTCCAGCAGGTCGCGGCGTTGCTCGCCGGTGAGCGGTGCCAGACCCCAATCGTCCAGGATCAGCAGCTGCACCCGGCCGAGCGTCTTCAACAGCCGCCCATAACGGCCGTCGCCGCGTGCCAGGGCCAATGCTTCGAGCAGCCGAGGGACCCGATAGTAGGAGACTGAGCGATTGTCGCGGCACGCCTTGTGACCGAGGGCGCAAGCGATCCACGACTTGCCGACGCCGGTTGGGCCGATCACCAGCAAGTTCTGTTTACGGTCGATCCAGTCACCGGCGGCCAGCTTGTGGAACAAGGTTCGGTCGAGGCCGCGGGGCGCTCGTAGATCAACGTCCTCGACGACCGCCTCCTGCCGCAGGGCAGCGAAACGCAGGCGGGCGGCC
>CAVTUM010000025.1:0-190511 GCA_963737875.1 uncultured Alphaproteobacteria bacterium
CTGGCGCGGCTTGCGTTTCAGCAGATTCACCGATACCGAGGATTTCCGCTGCGTCCTGCACCCGCTTGGCGATCTCCGGCTTGTCGAATTTCCCGCATCTTGAGGCCAAAGGCCATGTTGTCGTAGACGCTCATATGCGGGTAGAGCGCATAATTCTGGAACACCATCGCGATGTCGCGATCCATCGGCGGCAGGTCGTTGACGATTTTCTCGTCGATCGAGATGTTACCCGAGGTAATGCTTTCGAGCCCGGCCACCATGCGCAATGTCGTCGTCTTGCCACAACCCGACGGTCCGACCAGCACGACGAATTCCTGGTCGTGGATTTCCAGGTTCACGTCAATGACGGCCTGAACCTCATCGTATTTCTTGTTCAAGCTGCGCATTACGACGCGGGCCATGTGCTTAACCCTTCACCGATCCGGTAATGCCGGATACGTAGTATTCGACAAAGAACGAATAGACGAAGGCGACCGGGATCGACCCAAGAGCGCGCCCGCCATCAGTCGCCCCAAAAGAACACATCGCCGCGCACCAGTTCCGAGGTCACCCCGACCGGCACCGTCTTCTGTTCGGGCGAGGACAGGAACACCAGGGCGTAGATGAACTCGTTCCACGACAGCGTGAAGGCAAAGATGCCGGCCGACAGGATGCCCGGGATCGCGACCGGAAAGATGATGTAGAGCATCGCCTTCCATCGCGTCGCGCCGTCGATGCGGGCGCATTCCTCCAATTCCTTCGGGATGGATTTGAAGTAGCCCATCATGAGCCAGGTGCAGAACGGGATCAGAAAGGTCGGATAGGTCAGGATCAGCGCCCAGGGCGAGTCGCCGAGGTGGAAATTGCGGATGATGTCGCTGAGCGGGATGAACAGCAGCGTCTGCGGCACCAGGTAGGTGATAAAGATCCCGGTGCCGATGCTGCCGGCGAACGGAAATTTCAGCCGGGACAGCGCATAGCCGGCCAGCAGCCCGCAAAACAGCGAGATCACCGTCGCCGCCAGCGAGATCACCATCGTGTTCAGCATCCAGGTGGTGAACAGCGTTTCGGTCAGCAGGTCGTGGATATGCTCAAGCGTCGGGTGCAGTCGTCCAGAACGGCGCATAATTCGGCGCCGTCCAGGGCCGGTACAATTCGCTGTCCGGCCGCACCGTCGTCACCATCATCCAGTAGAACGGAAACAGCAGCGCGACGACAAAGGCGGTCAGCGGGACATAGAAAAAGACCCAGCGCCGCCAGCAGGGCTACCTTCGATCATGGGCCATCAGCAAGGCGTCTCGTCGCTGACCTGCGGATGTAGACCAGCTGCACGATCACCACGAGCAGCAGCACCGGGAAGATCGCCAGCGAGATCGCCGCGCCCTGGCTTAACAGGCCGGTGCCGATGCCGAGTCTGATAGGCATAGGTCGCGAAAAGCTGCGTGGCGTTGGCCGGTCCGCCGCCGGTCAGCATATAGACCAGCTGGAAATCGGCAAAGGTCTGGATCACCGAGAACAGCACGATGACCAGCGTCACCGGCAACAGCAGCGGCCAGGTGACGTGGCGGAAGCGCTGCCACGCGCGGGCGCCGTCGATCGCGGCGGCCTCGTGCAGTTCGGGGCTGATCGTCTGCAGCCCGGCCAGCAGGCTGATCGCGTAGAACGGCACGCCGCGCCAGACATTGACGATGATCACCGAGATCATCGCCAGGGTCGGGTCGCCGAGCCAGTTGATGCGGCGACGCATGACCCCGAGATGCAACAGCATCCAGTTGAGGACGCTGAAGGTCGGGTCGAACATCCATTTCCAGGCAAAGGTCGACAGCACCGTCGGGATGATGAACGGCAGCAGGATAAAGGCGCGCATAAACGCCTTGCCGCGGAAATTGCGGTTCAGCAGCAAAGCCAGCCACAACCCGAGCATCGGCTTGATGACGGTCGTCACCAACGTGTAGAGGCAGGTATTCCACACCGCGATGCGGAAGATGTCGTCGTTCCAGATTTTGACGAAATTATCCAAGCCGACGAAGTTGCCGGGAACGCCGACGGTCGTGTCGGTAACCGCCAGCAGGATGCCCTTGACAAACGGATAGGCGATAAACAGCGCGAGCAGGATCATCGTCGGCAGCATCAGGCCGATCGCAAGCCAGCGCTCGTCTTCGAGCAGCCTCGTGATCGGGCCGCGTTGTGGGGTTCTGACATAGCCCCGCGGGGTTACGGCTTCGATGGTGGCCATGTCGCCCTCTTCCCCCCTCACGGCATGTGCTGCCTGTGGGCGCGGCTCTCCCGCGTTCCTCAGGCGATCTTTAGTGTGAACCGCACTATAGCACAAGAGGCGCACGGCGCCCTTGCAATGCCCCGGCGCGCTGCATAGATTGGCCGCGATGCTGAAGGTCAGGCCGGATGTCGGCCACGCAACCCATTCGCGATTTTGGTACCGCTGGTACATTCCGGCGGCCTAGGAACGCGCATCAGCGTCAATTCCCCGAAGCCGCCCACTGAGGCGGCTTTCGTGTTTTTCGTGCTCTAAATCTCCGATTGTCGCCGATGTGAAGCGGCCTCCAACCACAGGAGGTCATCCATGTCCCGTACCAACACAATCGGCGATTTCGACGTCATCAGCGGCCCGCCGGCGCAAATGCGGCGGATCGAGCCAGCCGGCGGCCCGCTGCCGACACAGCCCGCATCGCCGCCGCTGCCGGCCCTCCCCGCCGCGCCGCCGCCTGCAAGCGAAGAGGCGAATTCGGCAAAGGGATGAAAGCCGCGCTTCGCGCCGTAGACTTTGCCCAGTCACAATGGGTATCGTCCGGCCGCCATGCGCTATCGGATCGAAGTCTCGCAAACCCGCAAAGGCTTCGTTCGCGTCAATTTCCCCGGTCGGGTCCTCGCGCTCGAGGCGCGTCGAGCATGAGGGTCCGCTCTGGCAGGTCGATATCAAGGACCAGGCCGGCGATCGGGAGGGTCGGGTTACGGTCCGGGCCGGGAATGCCGGCGATGCGGTATGGCGCGTGGCGCAGGCCACCGTGCGGGCGGTCGCGGAATTGACCGACAGCCCGCTCGACGACGACAGCAAAGCCGAGTACCGCGACCTCAACCAACCTGCCGTAAGGGAACGAGATGGCCCAAAGCGCGACCAGCCAAGCCGGCGACACCATGATGTGGAATTTCCGCCATCTGTCCCACAACACGCTCGACGGGTTCGGCGGCATGGGCGAGGGCATGTCGATGCAGCTCGCCAAGGACGGACGGCGCATCCTGTGGATGGCGCATGAGAGCGCGCCGAAGAACTTCACCGCGGTCGATGTGACCGACCCGCGCAACCCGAAGATCGTCGCCCGCGCCGACCTGCCGCAATCGCACATGCGGTCGAACTCGCTGGAGACGGTCGGCGACATCCTGGCGATCGCCTACCAGACGCAGCAGCCGGGCCAGCAGCCGGCCGGGTTCGAACTGTTCGACATCTCGACCCCGGAAACCCGAAGCGCATCTGCTACTCCGATTGCTCCGGCCCGCATTCGCGCGGCGTGCACCAGCTGTGGTTCGCCGATGGCGAGACCATCCACATGAGTCGTCGGGCGCCGCCGATTTCCGCCCGACCCACCCGAAGGACGACCAGTTCTACCGTGCATCGACGTGCGCAACCCGTCAAAGCCGACCGAGATCGGCCGCTGGTGGCTGCCCGGCCAGATGCAGGGCGACAACGAGGCGCCGCCAAAGCGCCACGCCGAGCGGCAGCGACAGCGGCTTCCGGCCGCACAACACCAACGTCTATCCCGAGCGGCCCGACCGCGTGTACATGGGCTATCTCGACGGCGGGATGATCGTCCTCGACATCTCCGACAAGGCGCACCCGAAGATGGTGTCGCGCTGGGACTACCACCCGCCGAATGACGGGCTTCACCCATACCGTCGTGCCGTTTTTCAACCGCGACCTGCTGGTCGTCAGCGACGAATGCGTGCGCAATGACGGCGCCGACTGGCCAAAGCTGGTGTGGATCGTCGACAACCGCGCCGAGGAAAACCCGGTGCCGATCGCGACCTGCCCATGCCGCCGGTCGAGGCCTTCGGCCAGCGCGGCGGCCGCTACGGCGCGCACAACCTTTGGGAAAACCTGCCGAAGGAAGGCTGCTGCCACTCCGACAGCATCGTGTTCGGCACGTTCTTCAACGGCGGACTGCGCGCCTTCGACCTGTCGAACCCGTACCAGCCGGCCGAGGTCGCGCATTTCGTGCCGAAGGTCGAGGGCGCCCCGACCGGCGCCTGCCAGCTCAACGACGTGTTCATCGACGACCGCGGCATCGTCTTCACCGTCGATCGCCACATCGGCGGCCTCTACTGCCTGGAAATGGATTTCTGAGGCCGAGGGTGCGGCAAGACCGGCAAGCGTCCTTCACGATCCTGCGACGCGGAGCGCCCCGGGATGGCGCCAGCCGCTCGAAGCTGCGCTGTGCTCACCGTCGCGACAACGGCCTCCCCTTTGTGTCGTCCCTGCGAAAGCAGGGACCCGCAGGGCGGCCTTTCCCGCGCCGGCAGGGTGGGTCCCTGCTTTCGCAGGGACGACAACATTATCCTGTTGGAACAGTAGCGTTTATTTGCGGGTTTTCGCTGTGCGCGTGTCGAGGGACGCCTGCGAGGCGGCACACTTGAGCGACATCTTTGCGTCGCTGATGCCAGCCCGTTTGGGCGGCGGCAGCGGCGGGTGCGCGGGGCGCGCATTCCGGTGACGGTCGATCGCCGGGTTTCTCGGCTCCGGCAAGACGACGCTGATCCGCGCGCCTGCTGGCAACACCGGAAGGTGCGGACACCGCCGTCGTCGTCAACGAATATGGCGAAGTCGGCATTGACGATGCGCTGTTGCAGGGCGTCGAGCGACGCTGTTGCCCTGCTCGGCAATGGCTGCGTGTGCTGCACGATGCGCAGCGATCTGCAGGAAACCCTGCGCACGCTGTTTGCCCAGCGCACCCAGGGCCTGGTGCCGGGCTTTCGCCGCGTCATCATCGAAACCAGCGGTCTCGCCGATCCCGGACCGGTGTTGCAGACCTTTGCCAGCGACCGCGCGCTCGGCCAGGAATTCCACCTGCAATCGCTGGTGACGGTGGTCGATGCGGCGAGCGGCGCCGGCAACCTCGACACCATGCCCGAGGCGCGCCATCAGGTGGCGCTGGCCGACCGCATCGTCCTGACCAAGACCGATTTGGCGCCACCACCGGCGGTCGAGGCGCTGGCGGGCCGCATCGCCACCCTGACAGCCGCTCCGATCGCCCGCGCATCGCACGGCGTCGTGCCGCCGGAATTCGTGTTCGACGAACGCGCTCGACCTGCCGACCAAACCGGCGGCTCGTGTGCATGACCACGACCACCACGACCATGCGCACGACCACCACCATACCGGCGGCATCGGCAGCTTTACGGTGTTGTTCGACAAGCCGCTGCCGTGGCAGGTATTCGATCAGGCGATGGCGGTGCTTACCGCGCTGCGCGGCGCCGACCTGCTGCGCGTCAAAGGTCTCGTCGCGGTCGAAGGGTGTCGCGGGCCGGTGGTGATCCACGCCGTGCAACAGATCGCGCACCGCCCGATCGAACTCGAAGCCTGGCCCACCGACGACCACCGCTCGCGCCTCGTCTTCATCGCCCGCAATCTGCGCCAGCCCGACATCGAAGCATTGTTTGCCGCCGTCGCCGGAGTGGCGCGGGTCGACTGACCAACGCCAGGTCAGTAGTGGGTCACCCAGGGGCTGTTCAGGGCGTCTTCGATGCGGCGGTGGCGGGCGCCGGATGACATCGGCGGGAACGGCGCCGACAAAGGCGTAGAAGGTCTTGGTGCGGATCGCGTCCACCACGCGTTCGCCGACCTTTTTCGGGTCGAGACCGATCGTGGCAAGGCGCTCCGCCAGCACCGCCTCGTCAGTGGCGCGCATCTGCGGCCCGCCCATGTGGGCCGGGCGGTTGCGGGCGCCGCGCGCGATATTCGTGTTGATCGGTCCGGGGCACAGCACCGAGACGCCGACATTGCGTGTCTTCCAGTTCGTGCTCCAGCGCCTCCGACAGCGACAGCGCGGCGTATTTGCTCATCGAATACGGCCCCTGGTTGGTGCCGCGGCGGTTCTGGAAACCCGGCGACCGAGGCGGTATTGACGATATGCCCTTCCTCGCCGTGCTTGAGGATGGCGGGGACGAAATGGCGGATGCCGTGGATGATCCCCCAGATATTCACGCCGATCACGAATTCCCAATCAGCCGGCGACACATCGGCCATCGCGGCGCCATGCATCGGCACGCCGGCATTGTTGCAGGCGATGTGGAGCTTGCCGAAATTGCGTTCGGCTTCGGCCAGCGCGTCGAGCACGGATTGCTCCTGCGTCACATCGATCCGCACCGGCATGACCCGCTTGTTGGTGCCCGAGAGGCCGTGCGCCGCCTGTTCGACCGCATCCTTCTGAATGTCGGCCATCACCACGTTGGCGCCGGCCTCGGCGAGCGCGGTCGCGATGCCGAGGCCAATGCCCGAGGCGGCGCCGGTAACGATGGCGGTCTTGCCGGAGATGTCCATTCGCGAGCGCCTTTCAGAATTGGTTGGCCCGATACTGCCGCGCCGATGCCCGATGCTACCGTGGCAATGATAGCGCGCCCCAAACCGCGCGTCGGTCGCTTTCAGCATCGCGGCGCTTTATGCTCGCCACCAGCGTTCGTCTTGGCAGGAGAATAGCGAATGAAGCCCGAGACAGTCAGGCATGTCGTCGGCGCGGCTGGCGCGGCTCGATGAGGTGATGAAGCGCCGCTATGTCGATGGCGGCTATCTGCCCGGCATGCTGACCCATGTCTACCGCAAGGGCCAACTGGTCCATACCGGCATGTGCGGCCAGATGGACCTCGAGCGCGGCAAGCCGATGCGCGAGGACGCGATCTTCCGCATCTATTCGATGACCAAGCCGATCACCGCGGTCGCGCTGATGATGCTGGTCGAGGAGGGGCTGATCGGTCTCGACGACGCGGTCGCAGACCCACATTCCGGCGTGGAAGGACCTCGGCGTCTACGCCAGCGGCATGCCGTCGCTGCTGGCCGAGCGCGCCGCCCAGCTTTATCACGACACCGGCGAGCGGCCGATGAAGGTGGTCGACCTCGTGACCCACACCTCGGGCCTGACCTACGGCTTCATGATGCGCACAGCGGTCGATGCCGCCTATCGCAGGGCCAAGATGACGACTTCCAGACGCCGGGCGGCCTGCACCGGGATGATCGAGCAGCTCGCGCAAAATCCCGCTCGATTTCTCGCCGGGCACGGCGTGGAACTATTCGGTGTCGATCGACGTGATGGGCTATCTCGTCGAGAAACTGTCGGGCATGAGCTTCGGCGAGTTCCTGCGCACGCGGCTGTTCGAGCCGCTGGGCATGACCGACACCGCGTTCTACGTGCCGCCGGAAAGATCGAGCGCTTCGCCTCCTGCTATCAGCCCGAAGGCAGGGGCGGGGGCTGAAGCTGCAGGACGACGCCCGCAAGAGCACCTACGCCGACGCCGCCCAAGCTGGAATCCGGCGGCGGCGGGCTGGTCTCGACCGCGCACGACTACATGCGGTTCTGCCGGATGATGCTGAACGGCGGCACGCTGGACGGCGTGCAGATCCTCAGCCCCAAGACGGTCGCGCTGTTCAGCCTCAACCACCTGCCCGACGGCGGCGAGGTCGCCGACATGGCGCCGCCCGGCATGTTCAGCGAAGCCGGCTATGCCGGGATCGGCTTCTCGATCGGCTGCGGCGTCAACGTCAACGTCGCCAAGACCCGGCTGCCGGGCTACGCTCGGCGAATATTTCTGGGGCGGCGCGGCCTCGACCGCCTTCTGGATCGACCCGAAGGAGGAGCTGGCGGTCGTGTTCATGACCCAGGTGATGGGCACCGACGCCCGCCTGACGCTGCGCCGCGACCTGCGCACGCTGGTCTATTCGGCGATGACGGAGTCGTTCGCCTAGCGGCAAGCGATGCGAACCGAAGACGTAGATGCCCGCGGGCCAGGCCCGCGAGAGGAATTTTGACCGGCGAACCCAACCCGATGGAACGCCGGCTTAGCCTATTAACTTAACGCGAGCGGTAGATGTCGCGTTCGCGCTGCACCTGTTCCGGCGTCAGCGGAGCGGCGTTCGGGTCAAAGCGGTTCCAGCCGGCCTGTTCCCAGTGCGCGGACCGGTCACGATAGTTGACCGCGGACTGGTCGAGAATTGCCTCGAAACGGGTGCGCTCGGCGTCCGGCACCCGCGCCGTCACCAGCGTGCCGCCGCGCCGCACGCCTTCGGCATAGACATGCGCTTCGTCCTCGCTGACGCCGGCCTGGGTCAATGCACCGATCAGCCCGCCGGCCGCGCCGCCGGCAACCGCGCCGGCCGCCGTTGCGACCAGCCATCCAGCCGCCACGACGGGACCGACACCGGGGATGGCGATCATTCCGATACCGGCCAGAACGCCGGCCATACCACCGAGGGCGGCGCCGACGCCGGCGCCGGTACGGGCACCTTCGGCTCGGTCATCGACACCGTCATGGTCGCGATCATGTTCGGGATCGACCCGCGAGGTCGTCGTGTTCCGGTCGTACCGGCCTTCGGCATTGTTGGCCACGATACTGATATCATCGGCCGGCAACCCGGCACGCTCCAGTTCTGCAACGGCGCGTGACGCCGCTTCGTAATCGTCATAAAGACGTGAGATCGTAATCATTATTGCACCCTTAAAGAAGGAGTTGGCGGCTTCAGCGGCCGGCGCTGCCCGGGGTCGGATGGCTTGGCATCGTCGAGCCCGGCATGGCGGCGCCCGGCACCACGTTGCCCTGATAATCGAGGCTGACATCGACGGTCTTGCCCGCCTTCATCGCGTGGCCGCGCCAGACGCCGTTATCGTCCTTGGTCAGGTCGCTGACATTGGTGAAGCCCATCGCCTCGATGCGGGACTTTGCCTGGCCCTCGGTGAAGCTGTCGCTCCCCTTGACCGGCATGCCCGTTTGCCGATTGACGGAATCGGAGCTGTTGACCGGGCGGTTTGCCGGGCCATCGGCCGCGGGAGGTGTCTGAGCCTGTGCGATCGCGCCGCCAGCAGCGAACGCCAGAAGTGAAGCAGCAATAAACGCCTTACGCATCGTTTTCCCCATCTGAAAATCCTACGATGCTTGATAAAGGCGCTATTCGATCAAAGGTTCCCGGGCTCGGCTGTCGCGAAATTTTGCCCACACAACCAAAACGCTAATTTTTTTCTATTCTTTTCCTTCTTATTTACTTTTGTAATTTGAGCGAAAGCACGCATGGAGAATAATTAAGGGAGATCGCTGTTTTTTTGTCATTCCGGGGCAGTCCGCAGGGCTGAACCCGGAACCCATGAACACGGACGTCACCCTATTTCCCACTGGTCTTGGGTTCCGGGTTCCTCGCTTCGCTCGGCCCCGGAATGACAGCTATATGGGTGCCTATGCGCTTCCGCGGGGATGACGAAAAGGGTCCGGCTACTCCGCGCCAAGCGCGCGGCGGAAGCGGGTTTTCAGCAGCACGCCATCGCGGGTCGGCAGAACGCGCGGCGGGTCGTCGGCGTTGATCGCGACGCGGGCGAACAGAGTGCGGTCGAAATCGTGCAGCCGCGTCGCCAGATCCTTCAGCGCGGTCTCGCTGCCGATATCGAGCACCGTGTCGATGCCGCAGCTGCGCGCGACACCGCACAGGCTGACGCCGGCATCGGTATGGCTCGCCTGCATGCCGGTTTCGCCATAGCGGCCATTGTCGAACACGACGATCGCGAGGTTTGGCGGGCGCTGCACCCCGACCGTCGCGAGGCCGCCCAACCCCATCAGAATTTCGCCGTCGCCGGTGACAACGACGATGCGGCGGTCCGGCCGCGCGATCGCCAACCCGAGCCCGATCAGCGAGGCCGCGCCCATCGCGCCCCACAGATAGAAATTGCGGTCGTCATCGCCGACCGAGGCGGCGTCATAGGTCGTCGAGCCAAGGCCGGTCACCACCAGCAGATCGCCGCGCCGTTCGAGCAGCGTGCGGATTGCGGCGCGACGGTCGAGCCTCGGGTCGTTGCTGTGCGTGGCTTGGCTCCGGCTCATTTCACCCACCGCTTGGCGCCGATCAGCCGCTGCGACAGCAGCACGGCCGTCGCGAGAGAGCCGTTGAACGCGATGTCGAGCGCCGCGGTCACGGTTTCGCCAACCATCGGCGCCTCGTCAACGCGGTACACCAGCACGTCCATCAGTTCGAGCGCTGCCTGCGTCTTCGACCCCATCGGCACCTGCCACGGGTTGAATTCGGCCCACTCGCCGCGCATCGTGACCAGCATCACCAGCGGAAAGCGGCAGGATTTCGCCAGCGACAGAATGTTGATGCAGTTGCCGACACCGCTCGACTGCATCAGCAGTGCCGCCCGCTGTCCGCCGAGCCACGCGCCGGCCGCCAGCGCGATGCCCTCCTCCTCGCTGGTCAGCGACACCGCCGTCATCGTCGGATCGGCCTGACAGCGTTCGATCAGCCGCGAATGCCCGGCATCAGGCACATAGCCGACCTGGCGGATATCGGCGGCCTGCAACGCGGCAAAAATATCGTCGCGCCAGTCCGAGGCGGCGGGTTCGCTCACGGTGACGATGCTCCTGAATTGCACTGCGCGAGGCGCTCGCGGCCATCATGCGGCCCGCCCCGAGGCAGGCCCGAGATGGAACGCCCGGGCTTACTCCGGCGACGCGACCGAGTCCGTCTTATGGCGGCGCGCGACCCGTTCCATTTCTTCGAGCACATCGTGCAATGCCTGATCGGCGCTGTACGACATCTTGGCGAAGGCGCGCAGAAAGCTGTCGGTGCGCGGCAGCTGGAACAGGGTTTCGTCGCCGTCTTTCGGGCCGGCCGCGACAACCAGCACGACATTGTCGAACGGCTGCAGCACCAGTTCCTTCAATGGCTTGCCGGTGCCGGTGACGTATTCGACGACGCGGCAGCGTTCGCCGTTTTCCGCGTCGTTGAGGATCGTCATGCGGTAGGCGGCGCGAGTGGTCGAGGCTTCAACCAGGGCACGGGCGAACGGCCGCAGAAACGTCTCGTCAAACCCGAGCAGCGCAGTCGGCCGGTCGTTATTGACCGCCGAGCGCATCTCCAGCGTCGTCCACAGCGAGGCGCGGCCACGAAAGTAATCGGCGGACGCCAAATCGAGATTGATCGAGTCGATCGGCATCGGTGGTGCAACCGAGCGCGCCGACAGAAAAGCAAAACAAGCCGGTTCCCGCTTTAACGAAATGTTTGTCGCCGCTTCTAGGTTGCGGTCGCTGATTGCGGGGGTCTCAGCCATGGGCGCGGCCTATATTTGTCATCGAGCGTCGAACAGCCGAAGCGTAAGCTCGGAAGGCGGCCGAAGGGAAGCACGCTATCCTTAACATTGGATAAACCGACCGCGAGAAGACTGTCAAACCCGGCTCCCGCCCGGTCGCTGCGGCCTTTGGCCGCGTAATCCGCGGCGGCAAACGTCACGAATCGGATGGCCGGCATGTCCCACCAACCTGCCTCAACCGCTCGCCTGCGCCATTTCCTCGATCGCCATTTCGGCCTCCAGCCACTCGGCCTCGGCCTCGGAAATCAGCCGCGCGAGTTCGGCGCGGCGCTTTAGCGCGTCGGTCAACGCAGCACCGTGGCCGCCAAACGCCTTGGGTTCGGCGAGCTTTTTGTCGAGCGCCTTCTGCTCGGCGGCAAACCGGGCCGCTGTCGCCTCGGCGGCGCGCGCCTTGCGCCGCAGCGGCTCGGCGGCAAGGCGGCGCTCCGCGGCATCCCGCCGCGCCGCGCGCCGCGCATCGACCACCGCCCCGTTGGCACCGTTCGGCTTGTCGAATGTCTCCTCCTCGCGTTCGAGCAGCCGCGCCCGGTAGGCGTCGAGATCGCCCTCAAACGGCCGCACGGTGCCCTTGTCGACCAGCCACAACCGATCGGCCACCAGTTCGACCAGATGCCAGTCATGGCTGACCAGCACGACGGCGCCGGAGTAGTCGGCGAGCGCCTCGACAAGGCTTTCGCGGGTTTCCATGTCGAGGTGGTTGGTCGGCTCGTCGAGGATCAGCATGGCCGGCGTGTCGTGGGTCACCAGCGCCAGGTTGAGCCGCGCCCGCTCGCCACCCGACAGGGACGCGATCGGCACGAAGGCCTTGTCCTGCCCGAACCCGAACCCGCCGAGGCGGGTGCGGATCGCCTCCTCGGTGAGGGTCGGCATCAGCGCGGCGAGATGGTCGAAGGCGGATTCCTCGGGCCGCATTTCCTCAATCTGGTGCTGCGCGAAAAACCCGGTCACCAGCTTTGACGGCCGCGTGATCTTGCCCGACAGCGCCGGCAACCGGCCGGCGAGCAGCCGCGCGAAGGTGGTCTTGCCGTTGCCGTTGGCGCCGAGCAACGCGATGCGGTCGTCGGGATCGAGCCGCAAATCGAGGCCTGACAGCACCGGCCGGCCCTCGGCATAGCCGACGCTGGCCTTTTCCAGCGTGATCAGTGGCGGCCGCAACTCCGCTGGCTGCGGCAGGCGCAATTCGATCGGCGGGGTGTCGGCGATCATCGCGACGGGTTCGAGCTTGGCGAGTGCTTTCAGCCGGCTTTGCGCCTGCCGCGCCTTCGAGGCCTTGAAGCGGAAGCGGTCGACAAATTCCTGCATGTGGCGGCGCTGCGCGTCCTGGCGCTGCGCCAGAGCCGCCTGCCGTACCTTGGCGGCGCCACGGGCCTTCAGATAGGCGTCGAAATTGCCGGAATAGAGCGTCAGCTTGCCGCCATCGAGATGCAGGATCGCCGTCGTCGCGGCGTTGAGCAATTGCCGGTCGTGACTGACGACAATAAAGCTGTGGCGATAGCGCCGCAGATAGCGCTCGAGCCACAGCGAGGCTTCCATGTCGAGATGATTGGTCGGCTCGTCGAGCAGCAGCAGCTCGGGTTCGGCGAACAGCACCGCGGCAAGCGCCACGCGCATGCGCCAGCCGCCCGACAATTCGTCGATCGCGCCTTCCTGCATCGCCTGGTCAAAGCCGAGCCCGGCAAGAATGCGCGCCGCCCGCCCGGGTGCCGCGCGGGCGCCAATGGTATCGAGCCGCGCCTCGATCTCGGCGATGCGCTCCGGCGCCGGCCCGGCTTCGAGATCGGCCATCAGCCGCGCGCGCTCGCCATCGGCGGCGAGCACCATCGCCAGCGGCGTACCATCGCCGCGCGGCGCCTCCTGCGCCAGAAACCCGATGCGAAAGCCGCGCGGCAGCAGGATGTCGCCGTCATCCGGCATCAGTCGGCCGCGGATCAGGTCGAGCAATGTCGATTTGCCGATGCCGTTGCGCCCGACCAGCCCGAGCTTGCTGCCCTCGGGGATCTGCACGCTGGCATGGTCGAGCAGCGCACGGCCCCGCTTGCCGCCGACGCGGTAGGTGACATCAGAAATCGTCAGCATGGCGTTGTTCTAACATGACGCACCGAACCGGTGATATCCGCATCGGGCTGTCCGGTTAATCGCGGACACCGCCCGCTCGCGAAGATCGTTTGCGGGCGGCGCCACCGCCCGCCACAATCAGACAAAATCACAGGGGAGGACGCATAACATGGCACAGAAGCCACATCTGTCGCGCCGTTCGCTGCTGGCCGGCACCGCGAGCCTTGGGGCCACCGCCGCACTGGCGCGCTCCGCAACAGCCCAGACTGCGCCGACACCAAACGCACAGATCGGCACGCCGCCGAGCACGATCACCAGCCCGCCGCGCGATTGGACGCCCGGTCACCCGTCGATCTACCCCGACCCCGACGTGATCGTCATCGACCCATCGTTCCGCACGGTGGCGCCCACCAGCGCCGCAGTGCGCCGCCTGTGGACCGGCGCGTTCTGGGCCGAGGGACCAGCCTGGTCGAGCCAGGGGCAGTACCTCGTGTTCAGCGATGTCACCGGCAACACCCAGTACCGCTATCTGTGGGACGCGGAGCGCGTCGTGCCGTTCCGCCGGCCATCGGCCAACACCAACGGCAATTCGTTCGATTTCGAGGGCCGCCAATTATCGTGCGAAGATTTCAACCGCCGCGTCGTGCGCTGGGAACATGACGGCAGCCTCAAGGTCATCGCCGATTCCTTTGAGGGCAAGGCGCTCAACTCGCCGAACGACATCGTGCCGCATCCCGACGGCAGCATCTGGTTCAGCGACCCGCCCTATGGCGACCGGCTCAACGAGGGCCATCCCGACGAGGCCGGCGGCCCGACCAACCCGCAGGGAATCCTGAAACCGGGGGTCGGCGCGCCCAATGCCGGTGTGATCGGCGGCAAAAAGCGGGAACTGCCGACCGCCGTGTACCGCTGGGACCCGAGCGGCAGGCTCGAACAGGCGATCCCCGAAACCACCTTGCCGAACCCGAACGGGCTGTGCTTTTCGCCCGACTACAAGCTTCTCTATGTGATCAGCACCGGCCCCGGCCCCGGCGATACCGGCCCCGGCGGCAAGCGCGAGGTCTATGCCTTCGACGTGCAGGGCACCAAGGTCGCCAACATGCGCCTCTTCACCGACATGATGCTCGACGGCATCAAATGCGGCCCGGACGGCATGCGCGCCGATGTCTACGGCAATCTGTGGATCAGCTCGAACGCGCCGCTCGGCTATGCCGGCGTGCTGTGCTTCACCAAGGATGCCAAGCTGCTCGGCCGCATCCGCCTCCCCGAAGTCTGCGCCAACCTCGCCTTTGGCGGCCCCAAGCGCGACCGCCTCTTTATGGCCGCCAGCACCTCGCTCTATGTCTACCAGACCATCACCCAGGGCGCCGCACCGGGATAAAGCGTGATGGTTCTTCGTCAACATAGGCGCCAACATAGCTGTCATTCCGGGGCCGGAGCCCCCGGGTCCGGCCTTTGGCCGGCCCGAGGATAAACTCCGCGGAGGAACCCGGAACCCATGAATACGGACGGCGGGAATAGGGCAACGACCGTGTTCCTGGGTTCCGGGTTCAGCCCTGCGGGCTGCCCCGGAATGACAAAATGGGGTGCCAGGCGCCTCGGATGATCGTCAGGTCGTCATCACGACGTTGTGCAGGGCCTCGCCCCTGACGTAGCGGTCGAGATTGGCGGCGAGGTCGCCCCAGCGGCGGTCGGAGGTGCCCTCGGTAAAGCCCGAGCAATGCGGTGTCATCAGCACGTTCGGCAAATCCTGAAACGGAAAGCGCGAGGGGCGGCGGTTCGGCTGGTCCGGCGAATAATGCTGCCACCACACGTCGAGCGCGGCGCCGCCGAGACGGTTGTTGCTCAGCGCGTCGTAAAGCGCGTCCTCGTCGATGATCGGGGCGCGGCCGATATTGATCACCAGCGCGGTCGGCTTCATCAGCCCGATACGGCGGGCGTCGAGCAGACCCCGCGTCTCCGGCGCGAGCCCCGCCGCGACCAGCACGACATCGCATTGCGGCAGCATGCGGTCGAGTTCGGCGAGCGGATAGATTTCCGAAGCGTCGCCCTTGTCGGCGATCGCGCTGCGATTGGCGCCAATGACCTTGCAGCCAAAGCTGACGGCCCGCTTCGCAACCTCGCGGCCGATCCGGCCGTAGCCGACAATGCCGATGGTCTTGCCGAAGATTTCGCCATGCGGCGAACCGCCGGCCGGCTGATGCCCGCCCCAGGAGCCGCCGCGAAAATCCTGCATGGTCTCGAACAGGCGCAACGTCAGCGCCAGCATCGTCCCCATCACGTATTCGGCGATCGCCGGCTCGTGCCCAAAGACGTTGCACACGGTGACGCCGCCCGGCAACGACGGCAGCTCGATCCAGTCGATCCCGGCCGTCGCCGTCTGCAGCAGTTTGAGGCGCGGCGCCGCCGGAAAATCCGCCCGCCAGATATGGCCGATGACGATCTCCGCCTCGGCAAGCGCAGGGATCATGCGCTGCTGATCATTGAGGTCGGCGAGGATCGTCGAGTCGATCTTCTCGGTCATCTTGCCGAGGATGCGCGGCGCCACGCGCGCGGCGAGGCCGCCCAGCAACAACGTCTTCATTCGTATGGCCTCAAATCGTTGTGACGAGGTTGATCAGCGTGTCGCCGCGGGTGAAGCGGCTGATATTGTCGGCGATCTCGTCCCAGCGCCGCCGCACCATGCCGCCGGTCCAGCCGGAATTGTGCGGCGTCACGATGACGTTGGACAGTTCGTGAAACGGATGCCGCGAGCCGCGCCGGTTCGGGTCGGCGGCGGTCGGGTATTGCCACCACACGTCGAGCGCGGCACCGCCGATCCTGTTATCGCGCAGGGCGGCGTATATCGCGTCCTCGTCGATGACCTGGCCCCGCGCGATGTTGATCAGGTACGCGGTCGGCTTCATCAGCGCCAGGCGGTGCGCGGTGATCAGCCCGGTGGTTTCGGGGCCGAGCGCGGTGCAGATCGCCACCGTGTCGCATAACGGCAGCATCTGGTCGAGTTCTGCCAGCGGATAGACCCTTTCCACCTCAGGGTCAGCCTCGCGCAGTGTGCGGTTGGCGGCGAGAATACGGCAGCCGAACGGGGCCGCCCGCCGCGCCACTTCGCGACCGACCCGGCCATATCCGATGATGCCGAGCGTCGAACCTCTTACCTCGCCGTGCGGCGTCCCGCTCTGCACCCAACTCGACGCCCACGAGCCGCGCTCGCGGAACTCGCCGGCGATCTGGAAGAACCGGTGATGCAGCGCCAGCATCGCCATCACGATGAACTCGGCGATCGCGGTCTCGTGGCCGAACGCGTTGCACACCGCCGCACCTTTCGGCAACGCCGCGAGATCGAACAATTCGACCCCCGTCGCCACCGACTGCACCAGCCGCACCTTCGGCGCCGGGGGATAGTCCGCGCGCCAGTGGTTGCCGACCAGAACGTCGATCCCCGACGTCAATTGCGGCGACAATTCCGCCGGATTGAGCATGATCTCGACATCGAGGCCAGCGGGCAACTCGTCCTTGATGCCGTTATAAGTGTCGATCGCGACGTTGCCGAGAAACAATGCCTTCACCCGTGCCTCCCCAACCCGACATCAACGCCGCTCAAACGGCCCAACCTAAAAAATCCGCTTTTACAATACGACAAAGGGGGGAAACCCAGTCCAGCGCGGGCAGGGCTAGATTCATGTCGTTGCGTCGTTGCGCGTGCGGTGCCAGCATCGTGGCACTTTAGCGCGAAGAGGAGCCGCCGCCATGATCGAATTTGTCTACGATCACGTTCACCTGCGCAGCCCTGACCCGGAAGCCACAGCGGCTTTTTACCAAAAGATGTTCGGCGCCAAGGTCATCAAATCGGTGATGTCGAACGGCATCGAGCGCACCGACATGGAATTGGGCGGCGTCGCGATTTTCATTGCCCAGGTGCCGGAGGATGCGGCGCTGTCGGAAAAGCCCGAGCACAGCTTTGTCGGGCTCGACCATCTCGGCCTGCGCGTCAAGAATATCGACGCGGTGTGCGACGAGCTGAAATCCAAGGGCGCCGTGTTTACCGTCGAGCCGAAAACCATCCGCCCCGGCGTCCGCATCGCCTTTGTCCGCGGCCCGCAAGACGTGCTGATCGAAATTCTCGACCGCGACGTGGCGTAAAGCGAAGTCCGATCAAGTTCGACCCGAGCAAAAAGGCGTTCCGGTGCAAGCCTGGCGCAAGCCCATACGCGCTAACATAGTTGTCATTCCGGTTCCGGAGCGAAGCTCCGGAACCGGAACCCGGAACCCAGGAACACGGACGGCGCCAAAAAGGGTGACGACGGTGTTCCTGGGTCCCGGGTTCAGCCTGCTGGGTTGCCCCGGAATGACAAAAATTGGAGCGGCGATATCGCTCAGGCCGAAGGAGAGCAGCAATGATGCAAGCCTGGCATTTCAGCGAGATGGCCTATCACCCGGCCTGGGACCAGCTGACCGATACCTATCGGGTCACCGTCCCGAGCCAATTGTTCGACCCGAAAATTGGCGCCGACCTCTACCATCGCTATCTCGACGAGTGGGCGCTGTGCGACGAACTCGGCATCAACATCATGACCAACGAGCACCACGCCACCGCGACCTGCGCCGATAGCGTGTGCACGATCCCGATGGCGATATTGGCGCGCGAGACGAAAAAGGTGCGTCTGCTCGCGCTCGGCATGCCGATCGGCAACCGCAACGACCCGATCCGCGTCGCCGAGGAATACTCGATGATCGACGTGATCTCGCGCGGCCGCGTCGAGATGGGGTTCGTCAAGGGCGTGCCGTTTGAGATTTCGCCGGCCAACACCAACCCGGCCGATCTCGTCGAGCGCTTCTGGGAGGCGCACGATTTGATCCTCAAGGCGATGACCACCCATGACGGCCCGTTCAACTGGGAGGGTACGCATTTCCAGTACCGCAGCGTCAATGTCTGGCCACGCCCCTACCAGCAGCCGCACCCGCCGGTGTGGACGCCGGTCGGCAGCGAAGGCAGCGCCAGCGAGGCGGCGGCGCGCGGCATCACGATCGGCGTCCTGAACACCGGTTGGGTGCGCACGCCGGGGATTTTTGGCGCCTATCGCAAAAGCGCGGCGGCGGCGGGACGCGAAATGCGGCTCGACAAACTCGCCTACATGGCGCTGATCGGGGTGGGGCGGACGCGCGAGGAAGGCTGGGCCCGCGCCGACCAGATCCTCGGCTACAGCCGCACCTCGGGGATCGTCGCGCCGCAATTCGCCAACCCGCCGGGTTATGTGCCGGCGGCCGGGGCGGCGCAGATGCTGAAGCAGGGTGGCGCCATGGCGGCGCGCGCGACGCGGGTGCAGACCAAGGACGGCCGCCCGATCAACGCCCGCACGATCCAGGTCGAGGAAGCCATCAACGCCGGCCTCGTCTTCGCCGGCACCCCCGACGATGTGTGGGACCAGCTAAAATCCTTCTACGACCACGTCGGCGGCTTCGGCCACCTGCTGATGATGGGCCAGGGCGGCCACATCACCCACGAAGACACAGTGGGCAACCTGACGATGTTTTCGAAGGAGGTTCTGCCGCGGCTGGCGGAACTAGGATGATGCGCGTACCGAGTTGGTGCGTCAGTCCGTTGATAAGGCGTTTAAAGACGCAGAAGCGCACGCCAAGATCGACGCAGAGCAACGCGGGCATCTGAACAACAAGAAGAGCTTGCGAGACTAGCGGTCCTTAAGGTGCCGTGCGCCATTGATACGATAACGAGGTCTCATTTTTTAGCGTGCGCTCCACATCCCGCACAAGCCGCTCGTGTGAGCTTTGAGAGTTGGTAGCCCTGCATACTAGGGTGAAAAAGGTCGCGGTTGTCATCATAATTTTCGACGAAACACCCACCTTGATAGTCTTCGGCGATTCCTTCGACATCGCATCCTGCTCGAAGTTTAGAGCAGCTAACGAGGTCAAAGCGATTATGCAGATGGGTTATACCATATTGAACATCACCGAGTTTTGATAGTATCTCCTTGTTGTTTAAGGCTAGTATTTTAGAACATGGTGAAATTTCACCATTTATTGCTACAGATATGCTGCTACGCCCAGCCTGGCATCCGAAAAAATTTCGCTCACTAACCGCTTCATCGAATTCCGCAATTCGCACATCTTGAGAATGTTTTTGTTTATACCAATCAAATAACCGTCCAATCTCACGAGCGTAATATTCCATTCCTTCAGGAGACCATTTAATCCCCGTCGCATACCCGATGATAAATTGGTTAGCTCCCAAGTCATAAAGTCCAAGGACATCATCAAAGAGGCTCGGCACATTTTGCGGCATAACAGTGAGTTTTACGCCTATCCAGGGCTGGACTTTTTTAAGCATTTTCAGCCCTTTCAATGCTCGCTCAAATGTCCCGCGACCGCGCTTATCGACGCGATAACGATTATGCGTTGATTCCAGTCCATCAATACTTAAAAGTACCCCTATATCATGCTCGGCAAAATAATCGACCATAGCTTCAGTAAACAAGACGCCATTACTGGTCATTTTGAAATGAAGTGTTTTCCCAAGTTCTACTGATTTCTTTTCGGCGTACTCTGTTACATATTGGACGGCACGAAAATTAAGAGTTGGTTCCCCGCCGAAATGGGTGATGTATAGATCACTCTCGTTTGCTGAGTAATCGAATAGAAGATCAACAGCCGATTGAGCTATTTCCAGAGGCATCCTCTTGTATCCAAGCATGTCCTTCTCGAAACAGTAGGTGCATGCAAGATTGCAACCTTCTGTTAGTATTAACTCCAATTGAGTAAGTGGAGGGAAGAAGGATGTATTTACTGATCTTGCGACCTGATAAATTAGGTCCTTCGCGTTATCTGAGGAAAGTGGATAATCTCGTTCAAGCTTAGTGTGAAGATTATCCATATCGGGAGAATCTGAAAATAGTACAGTTCGGATTTCCTCGCTGAGAACATCGGCGCTCAGAATTGTTGCGTCCGTTGTCATGGCGCTCTCCGAGTAGATGGGAGTGATGTTTTGTAGATGAAGATCTATGCGTTTGGCTCTTTGACCACAGCAGTAAACGCGCTGCATGCAAACTCTCTTGGACATTCGAAACGTCCCGGGGTGCACCCCGGAGGAAGCGCCGAGAGCAGATCGTCACCAAAGACCTTGCGGAGGCGTTCGGCGACGTAGTTTGCGATGTCGTTTGCGAGGGCCTGTATCAATTCGGGGGGGAATCTTGTTCCGCCATGGCGTGATTTCCTCCAAGGGAAGGATACGCCTGCGACTACTGTGTCGAAGGAGGTGAGACCGTCTGGGTAGAGTGGGAATGAGGCGACCGATTAACGCGGGCATCACCCCCACCTACCGGAATTACGTCAGGAGGTAATACTCCCGATATTCTCTTCAACAAGCCCAGAGAACGAGCTGCACTTGAAACTCTTAGTGCAGTCGAAACTCCCTTGACAAGTCCATCGTAACTGCTGCGCCGCAGACGGACCGAGGCTCCGAGAAATACTATTTCCTATTTCTGCTGCTAACTGTTGAAGCGCTTCGGGGAGAATCCTTGTGACGGCATTTGCTTAGCCCTCCGGTTAGGATCGGGGTTGGAACCGGCTAGATGCTGCAAACATCCGCGACAATTTAGCGCACCTCCCAGACGAGTGTCAACATTCTTTCCGGTTGACGCTCCTCTCTCCGTCGTTGTCGTCTGACTTCGAGGGGATCACGTAAAACCAAGCCGGCTATTTCCGCTTGTTGACACTGGCGCGGCGTTTAGGCGTTCCGAGCGGGAGGACACATCAAACCAAGGCGCCCTCAACATTTAAGGTTAGGTCACACACTTATATAGGCGCCTACCGCATACCCTATCGGGTGGGTCAGCGCCGTTGCATTGGCGCGCCGGGCCACGCGATGCGAAAGACCCGATGGTATCAGCAGCGCGTGACATGCGCGGAAATGCACAGCCATTCGCCGCCGAGGCGCGCCCACACGTCGGTATAGCGGCCTTGGGCGGGGCGGCCGTCGGCGGCGGTGTAGCTGGTGCGGGCGTGGATGATCGCGACCTCGCCGAAAAAGCGGATTTCGACATCGTGCGCGGCGAGACCGGAGATCGTCACCGGCCGGGCGGTCTGTTGCAGAAACCCGGCGCGGTCGAGCAGCGACCCTTCCGGGTTCGAGCAGCGGAAATCGTCGGCGAGGATTTCGTCAAAACGGCCGACATCGCCGTTCTGCACCGAAGCGATGTAGTCGCGGTTGAGGCGCAGCAATGTCTCGTGGTCGGCGTCGCGGGTGATCGTGTCGGTCATGGCGTCCTCCAGTACAGGGGTTGGCCGCACTCTGCCACGGGGCCGCTCGGGGCCGGAAACGCCTTGGCGGTCACTTCGGCGCGGACCGAAGCGAAACCTCACGACCCATAGGCGACCGCGCGCAGGCGTTGCTGCGCCTTCTGAATGGCTTCCTGCTTGTCGCGCAGATTGTCGATCAGCGCCTGCAGGCGCGATTGCAGGGCGGGGTCGGTGGTCTGGATCATCGGGCCGTCGATCTTGATCGCGGCCCGATGCTGGTCGAGGAAATCGGCAAGGGTCAGGATGCCTTTCATCGCGCCGTCGACATCGGGGAAGATGTCGATCAGCGCCTTCGCCGGCTGGGTCACATCGCGGTCATAGGCGGCGTCGTAGACCGGTTTCAAATCGTCGGGTTGTTTGAGCGCGGCATGCGCCGCGTCGGCGGTCGCCAGTTGCTGGTCGAGCGCGCCGCGGATCGCCGCCATGCCGGCCTGCACCGCGGCAAAATCGCCGCGCCGGCTGACGACCTCGCCGAGCGAGTGCGGCGCCCCTTTCTCCATCGCCTCCCGCAACGGCTTCGACACTGACTGGTCGAGCCCCGCGTTGAAATCGGTGATGACCGCGTAGTGCCTGGCATAGTCGCCGAATGACGCGGTTTCCTCGGCGGTCGGCTTTGCCACGTGCACGCCCGGCTTGCCGACGATGCGGGTTTGCAGGAATTCGATGAACGCCTCGCGCTGCGCCGGTTCGTTGTCGCCGCAGGCGATAAGGCCGAACAGCAGCACGATCACCGGAACATATCGTGCGGCGGCCCAAATCCTGGCGGTCATCGATGATCCTCATTGGTAACGTTCGGGCGCCGGCGCCTCGCCCGACGATAGCATTCGATGCCCGGGGATTACCGCTTCTGCCGCTGCCCCAACCGGCGTTAAGCTCCTGGTGATCCCCGCTTCGTGGAGGAACGCCATGCCTGCCGCCGCGTCCCACAACGCCCAAGCTCACAACGCCCATCGGCCGACCATCGCCGTCACGCGCCACGCGATTTCCGCCGGGCATTACCTGGCGACGACGGCCGGGTTCGATATTTTGCAGGCCGGCGGCAACGCGGTCGATGCCGGGGTCGCGGCGGGGATCGCGCTCGGCGTGCTGCAGAGCGATCTGGTTGATGTCGCCGGCGTTGCGCCGATCATGATCTACCTCGCCGACAAGCGCGAGGTCGTGACGATCGCCGGGCTCGGCTACCTGGCCGAAGGCGCTCGACCCCGAACTGTTCATGCAGCGACCACGGCGGCAAGATCCCGCCCGGCGTGTTGCGCACGGTCGTGCCGGCGGCGCCGGATGCGTGGATCACCGCGCTTGCGCCGCTATGGCACGATGAGCTTTGGCGATGTCGCCGCGGCCGCGGCAGCGGCTGGCGCGCGAAGGCTTTCCGATGTACCCGCTGATGGCGGACAGCCTGAAAAAGAACGCCGAGCGGCACGCCGCAATGGCCGTCGAGTGCGGCGGTGTTTCTGCCCGGGGGCAAGCCGCCGGAAACCGGCGACGTGTTCCGCCAGACCGATCTCGGCGCCTCGCTGCAATACATGATCGACGAGGAGAAGGCCGCGGCGATCGCGCGGCCGCGATGCCGGGCTCGAAGCGGCGCGCGACGCGTTCTACGCGGCGACATCGCAAAAAAGATCGTCGCCTTTATGAAGCAGGAAGGCGGGCTGCTGTCGGCCGAGGACTTGGCGGGCTACCATTCGCCGGTCGGCCCGGCCGAGCGCCGCCGCTTCGGCGATCTCGACGTCTATACCTGCGGCGCGTGGTGCCAGGGGCCGACGCTGTTGCAGACATTGGCGCTGCTCGAAGGCACCGATCTGCGCGCGCTCGGGCACAACAGCGCCGCCTATGTGCATCACCTGACCGAGGCGCTGAAGCTCGCCTTCGCCGATCGCGAGGCCTATTACACCGACCCCGCGATGGGCGCGGTGCCGTTGCCGACGCTGATCTCGTCGGAATACGCCGCCGAGCGGCGCAAGCTGATCGACCCCGACAAGGCGTGGCCGGAAATGCCGCCGCCGGGGCCGCTCGGCGCGATGACGCCGCATTTCGCCGCCAGCGCGCCGAACCCGCACCCCGAGCCCGACACCTCCTATGTCTGCGCCGCCGACCGCTGGGGCAATCTGTTCTCGGCGACGCCGAGCGACGGCTCCTACGGCTCGCCGATCGTGCCCGGCACCGGGCTCATTCCGTCGAACCGCGGCTCGCAGTCGCGGCCCGATCCGCGCCATCCGGCCGGCGTCGCGCCCGGCAAGCGGCCGCGCCTGACGCCGAACCCGGCGCTGGCGATCCGCAATGGCGGCGAGCAGTTCATGCCGTTCGGCACGCCCGGCGGCGACGTGCAGACCCAGGCGATGCTGCAGGTGCTGCTCAACGTGTTCGTGCACGGGCAGGACGTGCAGACCGCGATCGAGAGCCCGCGTTTCGCCAGCTACAGCTATCCGTCGTCGTTCGCGCCCTACGATTACTACCCCGGCCGGCTGAACCTCGAAGGCCGGTTCTCCGAGGAGGTCGCCGGCGACCTGGCGCGGCGCGGCCACAAGATCGAGCGCTGGCCGGAATGGGCGTGGCTCGCCGGCGCGGTCTGCGCGATCCTGTCCGACCCGAAGCGCGGCGTCATCGAAGCCGGCGCCGACCCGCGCCGCGCCGCCTACGCGATGGGGTGGTAGGCGCCGAATCCCCTTACCGCCGCGGGCGAGGGGCTCAGCCCCTGAGGCTACGGCGGTGCCGTCGCGGTCGGGTGTAGATCCGCGGGTTTGCCGCCGGCACGGGGCGACCATGTCGATGTCGGGGTAATAGGCGGTATCGCCAGCGACGCGGGTGCCGATTTCCAGCACCGTCGCATCCTGTTCGCTGCGGTTTTGCAGGCAGTGGCCGTTGCCGTCGCCGGCCTTGAACCCGGCGGCGTCGCCGGCATGCAGGATTTCGTCGCCGTCATCGGTCACCAGCGTGACCTCGCCCGACAGGACGTAGATGAACTCGTCGCCGGCGGTGTGCCAGTGCCGCTGGCTCGACCACGCGCCGGGCGGCAGGCGCAGCAGGTTGACGCCGTATTGGGTAAGGCCCGCAACGTCGCCAAGCCGGGTGCGCTGACGGGTGCGGCAGGGTTCGTCGTAACGGCGAGGGATAGAGTGTGCCGGTGATCGCGGTCAGGGCTGCGGGATCGATGCGCTTGGTCATCTCGACCTGCCTTTCTGCCTTGGTCCATCGAAACTTGAGGACCCCGCGAAGGTGTGTCAATGTTGATTTATGCGATCAACTATCGATCAGACCCTGCTGCCGGCGCGCGAGGCGGCCGGGCGCCTGGGGGTCAAGCTCGACACCCTCTACGCCTATGTCAGCCGGGGCCTGTTGTGCTCGGTTGAGGTCGCGGGCAGCCGCGAGCGGCACTACGACGCCGACGAGGTCGAGCGCTTCCGCACCAGCCGCGGCGCGGTGCGCAACGGCGAGCCGCGCGCGACGCTGATCCCGGTCATCGACTCGGCAATCTGTCTGATCGAGGGTGGCCGGTTTTATTACCGCGGCGTCGATGCGCTCCGCCTTGCCGACACGGCCACGCTCGAAGAGGTGGCTGCGCTGTTATGGAGCGATGGGCAGGGAAAGGAAAAAAGCTCCCTCGCCCCCACCGGGGGAGAGGGTTGGGGTGAGGGGGCGGCCACCGGCTCGAACCCCGGCCCAGCTACCCTCACCCGTCTCGCCGCAAACACGGCGATCCACCCTCTCCCGCGGTGCGGGAGAGGGAAAAAAGCTCCCTCGCCCCCATCGGGGGAGAGGGTTCGGATGAGGGGGCGGCCGCAGGCCCGAGCCTCGCCCAGCGACCCTCATCTGCGCGACCACGCCGAGAGCTATGGGAGGGTGAGAGGCAGGCGGGTCTGATCGAACAGACGCAAACGCGCCTCGCGGCTCTTTCCGCGACCGATCTGGCGGCGCTTGATTTGACCCACACCGGCGTCGTGCGTACCGGGCGAGCGATCCTCGCCGACCTCGCCGCCTGTGTCGGTCGAATGGAGGCCTCGGAACACCCCATCCATCAACAACTCGCGGCATCGTGGCATCTCGACGATGCCGGGACCGACCTCGTGCGGCGCTGCCTGGTGCTGCTGGCCGATCACGAACTCAACGCCTCGGCCTTTGTCGCGCGCTGCGTCGCCTCGACCGGAGCGACGCCCTATGCGGTCGTGTCGGCGGCGTTGGCGGCGTTGTCGGGGCGGCGGCATGGCGGGGCTTCGGCGCGGGCCGAGGCGTTGTTTCACGAACTGGCGGGGTTTCATGAACTGGGGTTTCACGAACTGGCCGGCGGTGCCGAGCCGATCGCGACAATGGCGGCGCGACTGGCGCGCGACGAAAGCCTGCCCGGCATGGGGCAGCCGCTCTACCCCGACGGCGACCCGCGCGGCGCTGCGATCCTGGCTGCCGCCAAGGCCGCGGTGCCGGCGCGTGCCATGTGGATCGACCGGGTTGCCGCGGCCGCGACGCAGCTGACCGGGCAATACCCCAACGTCGATTTCGGTCTCGCCGCCGCGGCGACGGTACTCGGCCTGCCGCGCGGCGCGGCGCTCGGGCTGTTTCTGGTGGCGCGTTCGGTCGGCTGGATCGCGCATGCGATCGAGCAATACGAAAGCCCGGTCCTGATCCGCCCCCGCGCGCGCTACACCGGCCGCCGGCCCGCCGCACCGGGATAGCTCCGGCTAACGATAAGGGCGCCCCCTTTGCAGGAGCGACCCTAGTTCCTCGGCGAACCGCAGACGCCGCGCGAGCGCGGCGCCGCTTGATCAACGGCTATTCGACGACGGTAACGCGCCGGTTGCGCGGCTCGCGGACACCATCCGGGGTTGGCACGGCGAGTTCGGTCTCACCCTTGCCGGCGATCGTCATGGCTGGCCATGGCACGCCCATATGGGACAGAATGTCGGCAACGTGCTTCGCGCGCCGCAGCGACAGACGCTGATTGTATGGCATCGACCCCGACGTGTCGGTGTAGCCGGTGATCTGCACGGTCACAACGCCGCCGGCCCTGAAGACGGCCGCGGCCTGCTGCAGCACCGCCATGCCGGCAGGGCCGACCCAGGAGCGGTTCCAGCCAAAATACACGGTGAAGACGCGAGCGCCAGGTGCTACCGCGCCTGGGGGCGGCGGCGGCGGGGGGGCCGGCGGCGGCACGCACGCCGCGAGGGCCAGCAGCGAACATAGGGCAATAACGCGTTTCATCGGGCTCCTCCCGTAGTTGAGGAGGGCAGGTTATAAGAACTCTAACGATTATACTAGGAGAAACAGTGTATCCACCGCGCGAATCTGATCGTATTTTTGTCGACAGTCGCCGATTGCGAGGCTTGGCAAGGGATATCCGAGCATCGCCGCATCAGGTCGCCGCAGGTCACAGTACAACGGCGCGCTCGCGCAAGGCGACGATCTCCTCCGCCGAGAACCCGTACTCGCTCAGTATCTCATTGCTATGCTGACCAAAAACCGGAGCCGCCGTGGGCATGGGGCCGGGGGTCTCGGTCAGCTTGATCGGCTTGCTCATCGTGCGATAGGAGCCGATCACAGGGTGCTTGACTGTTGTAATTAAATCATCCGAAAGCACTTGCGAATGATCGAACATGTCTTCGATTTGACGGACAGCGGCGCACGGCACCCGTTCGCCAAACACCTCTTCCCAATCGAGCGCGGTGCGCGCGGCGAGCGCCGTGTGCAATTCGGGCACCAATTCAGAGGCATGCGCAGCGCGGCTGCGCATCGTGGCGCAGCGCGGGTCGTGCGCCAGCTCCGGCCGGCCGATCAACTCGCACAAAGCCGCAAAGAAATGATTTGAATGGACGGAAATATAGAGCGCGCCTTTTTTTGTCGGGTGGATGCCGGTGAGCCCGCCGGCCCCGGAATTCGCGCGCGACATCACGGCCCTCGCCCTCAGCCCAGACGAACCGGCCGGCCTGGATCGTCAACGCGCTGCGCAGCAGTGACAGGCTGAGATACTGGCCGTGACGTCCGGGGTGCGCTCGCGGTGAAATAGCGCCGCAGCCACCCCATAGGCGACCAGCGCCGAGGTGAAATAGTCGAGCACCGACCCCAGCACCAGCTGCGGCTGTTCCGGGCCGCGCGCCCTGGAATACCGCCATGCCGGTCAGGCATTGCAATACCTGGTCGAAACCGCCCTTCTCGCGCAGCGGACCCTCGTCGCCATAGCCGGTTACACCGCAATAGACGAGGCGCGGGTTGATCTTTTTCAGCCGCGGATAATCGATGCCGAGCCGCGCCGGCACTGCCGGGCGGAAGTTTTCGACCAGCACGTCGGCGCTTTCGACCATGCGGTGCAGCACCGCCAGCCCTTCGGGCTGCTTCAGGTCGAGCGCGAGGGCCCGCTTGCCGCGGTTGGCGCCGACAAAAAAGCGGCTGTCGCCGGGCAGGCGACGACGGGAACTGGCGCAGCTGGTCGCCGCCTGCGGCGCCTCGATCTTGACGACATTGGCGCCGAGATCGGCCAGCAGCGTGCAGCCGTAGGGCCCCGCGAGATAGCTGCACAGATCGAGGACGGTGATGCCGGTAAGCGGACCGGCGGGTCCGGCGGCTTCCATCGGGCTAGGCCCCTTCGACGATCAGGACCCGCCCGGTCGAATTGGCCAGCCGGATCGGCAATGCCGCCTGGTATTCCGGCGAGTTGTACCAGCGGTGCGCTGCCGCCGTGTCGGCGAATTCGATGATGACGACGCGGTTGGGCTCGACATCGCCCTCGATCAATTCGGCCTTGCCGCCGCGCGCGATAAAGCGCCCGCCATATTGCGCGACGCTGGCGCCGGCGAGCGGCCGATAGGCCTCGTAACCCGCGGGGTTGGTGACCTCGACCTCGGCGACGAAATAGGCCGGCATGACGCTGCTCCCTGACGATCGGCATTGCCCGGACCAGCCTTTCACAAGCCGCCGGTCCGGGCTGCCGATGCTATCGGGCGGAGGGAGCGGTTGTCACGCTCTCGCTGTCGGCGTGCGGTCCGGGAGTGGCCGAGAGGCCGACCGTGCGGCCGGGAAAGCCGGCGGCATCGAAATACCGCGTGTCGCCGACCCGCTGGGTTTCGAGCACGGTGCGCAACCCTTGCGGGCGTCGGGTCGGAGGCGATCGTCTCGCGGGTCGCGGCCGGCGCCGTGCCGCCCGGCAGGGCCTCGCCGATGACCCGGCCGACCAGCTTGCCCTTGTCGGCCGGCGTCAGTTTCAGGACATGCGCGATCGTCTTGCCGATATCGGCGTTGCTGACCGGCGCCGGGATCGGTAAAGCCGGTTTTGAAATCCGGACCGATCGCCGCCATGAAGTTCATCGTATCGCCGCGGCTGAACGAGCCGTGCATCCCCTGCCCCTGCTGCAGGCCGGTATCGGCGATTTCGACAGTGCAGCGCACCGGCTCGCCGCAGCCGGTGTCGAACGAGCGGAAGTTGATCAACGATCGCCGGATGCGGGGTGATCGCGGCGCCGCTCAGGTTGACGGCGCCGAGCGGCAGGGTGCCCGGGAAATTTGCCGAGCCCCTCATCGACAAACAGACCGCTGACATAGTCCTGCGCCTGCAGCGCCGCGATGATCCGCGCGGCCAGCGCCTTGTCGCCGGTCGGCAGGTAGACGAGGTCGGAGCCGCCATTGGCGGCGACCACCACCTGTGGCGCGTCGGCCGTGGCGCCGATCAGGCCGTTGCCCCTGGCGGGATGCCTGCCGGCTTCGACGCGAGCGTTCTTCGTGTCCGGGTCCCATACCGGCAGGTCGAGCGCCGCGGCGAGATCGAGCGCGACAAACCCGACCGGCAACTGGCCTTTCGGCACGTCGGCGTAATCCCCCTTGGCGGCGGCGCTGGTCTTGCTTTCCTTTGAGATCGTCGAAAAGCCGTGATCGGCGGCGATGACGATGTCGGTCGTGTTGGCCAGCCCTTGTGCCGCCAGCGCCTGACGCAGTTGCGCCAGATTGTCGTCGGCGTTGCGGATACCCGCAAGCGATGTCGGCCCGTTGATGCCGGGAACCAGCTGTCCCGGATTGTCGCCGTGCGAGTGCTGCGTCCCGTCGGGATCGCGCGACCAGTACACCATGACAAACGGCTTGTTGCGCGCCTTGAACAGCGGCAGCAATGCCTGCGTCGCGACCGAGACGAAATATTTCTGCTGTTCGACATTGGCGACCAGTGTGCCCGGATGCGTCGCGTCGCCGGCCTTGCCGTTGGCGCCCCGCCCTGGTGTGTTGAGCGGCAAACCGGCGGCGGTGAAGCGCGGCGGCTGCCTCCGGCGACAGCGGCACGCCGGCCGGGCTCCCGGTCGCGTCGTCGACGACGATCGTCGGTTCGGTCGCGGGCGGAGTCGAAGATATAGGCCGGCCCGAGCTTGCCGATTGCCGCGGTGCTGAACCCGGCGCCACGCGCCGCCTTAAGCAGGGCTTCCTCGTTCAGGTAGTTGCCGGCGAAATGGTCGTCGAGCTCGTCGATGACCCGGTCGTTTTCGAGAAACGGCGTGACCGCTGCCGCCGGCCGCCGCGACCGGAAACCCGGCATAGATCGTATTGCTGAAATCGCCGGTGTCGCCGAGGTAGTGACCGGTCGCCATCGCCGAGGCGTTGGCGGTGGTAAAGGTCGGGAACAGCGAATGCGGATTGGCGAAATTGACCCCGGCATCGCGCAATGCCGCCATCGCCGGCGCGTGGCTCGCATCGACCATCGCGGCGCGCAGCCCGTCGGGCACGAACAGGATCAGGTTGTGAGGGGTGGTGGGGGTTGTGGTTTGCGCCAGCGCGGGGAGCGGCGCGACGAGCGCGAGAGACAGCACTGCACGACGAGCTATGCGAAACATTAGCTAAACCTTCGACTGATATTTCGCCGCCCCGCGACAGCAGAGTGGCGATTGAACGACATTCCCTACCGTCCTTCCACGATGATTTGATGACAACAGGGTTTGATGACAGGCCGCCGGACGCGCCGTCGTTGGGATTGTCTTGTCGCCCGTCTCGCGCATCCCACATGGGCGCTACCGACACCGACAGCGCGGGTATCGCCGTGACGATCGACTATGCTCCGATGACCGACCGAAACGGTGCCGCGATGCCCGACCCGGCGGTGCAGCCGGCGTTTTACGAAGGCGTCCTGTGGCGGCGGGTTGCCGCCTATGTGATCGATGCGATCTGCATTGGCGTGCTGATGGTTGTCGCGTGGGTGCCCTACGCGATGCTGACCTTGCTCAGCTTCGGGCTGCTGCACACGCCGCTGTGGTATTTGTTCGGGCTGATCCCGCTCGCCTACCACACCCTGCTGGTCAGCGGCCCGCGCGCCGCGACCCTCGGCATGCGGTGCTTCGATCTCGAACTGCGCGCGGCGGGCGGCGCCCGCCCGGTCTTCCTGCAAGCCCTGGCGCATGCCGCGCTGTTCTACCTGACGGTCGGCGTCACCTGCTCGCTGATCCTGCTGGTGGCGCTGTTCAACCGCCGCAAGCGTACCCTGCACGACATGGCCGCCGGCCTGGTGATGGTGCGCCGCCCCTGGTAGGCGGCTACCGGCCCGCGCCGGCGCGGGCCTTGACGAGTTCCGGGGTCGGTGCCGGCATCTCCGCGGCGGGAGCGGTGGTACGCGCGATTTTGACCAGGGTCTGCATCAGCCGCGAGACACCGGTCAGGCGGTCCGCTTCGCTGTCCCAGTTGTTGAGGTAGACCAGCTTTTGGTCCGGCCGCAGGCGCAGCCGGCCGGCGTGTTTCTGGATCAGCTCGACAAGACCGGCCGGGTTGGCGAACCGGTTGTTGCGCAAGGTGACGACTGCGCCCTTGGGACCGGCCTCGACGCGCTCGATGCCGGCCTGCCGGCACCAGCGCTTGATCGCGATGATCTGCAGCAGATTCTCGACCTCACCCGGCAATGGCCCGAAGCGGTCGATCAACTCGGCGGCGAAGGCCTCGCTCTCGCGCCGGTTTGATAATTGCGCGATGCGGCGGTAGAGGCCGAGGCGCACGCCGAGATCGGTGACGTAGGCTTCCGGGATCAGCACCGGTGTGCCGATCGTGATCTGCGGGCTCCATTCCTCGGCGGTAGCGGCACCCTGGCCGTCGGGGCCGGCGGTTTTCGCGGCGGCGACCGCTTCTTCCAGCATGCTCTGATAGAGTTCGATGCCGACTTCGCGGATATGCCCGGATTGCTCGTCGCCGAGCAGATTGCCGGCGCCGCGGATATCCATGTCGTGGCTCGCCAGCTGGAACCCGGCGCCAAGCGTGTCGAGCGTCTGCATCACGTCGAGCCGCCGCTGTGCGGTCGGCGCCAGTTTTTTCTTTTCCGGCAGCGTCAGATAGCAATAGGCCCGCACCTTGCCGCGCCCGATACGACCGCGCAGCTGATACAGCTGGGCCAGCCCGAACATGTCGGCGCGGTGCACGATCATCGTGTTGGCGATCGGGATGTCGAGACCGCTTTCGATGATGTTGGTGGATAGCAGCAGGTCAAAGGCGCGCTCGTCGAACGCGGTCATGACGTTTTCGAGTTCGGTCGGCGCCATCTTGCCATGCGCCATCGCGACGCGGATTTCCGGCACCATCTTGCGCAATTCCTCGCGCACCTCGTCGAGATCGGAGATGTACGGCGCGACGTAGAAGATCTGCCCGCCGCGGTCGCGTTCGCGCAGGATCGCCTCGCGGATCACGACGGGGTCGAACGGCGTCACAAAGGTGCGCACCGCCAGCCGGTCGATCGGTGGCGTCGCGATGATGCTCATCTCGCGCACCCCGGAGAGCGCCAGTTGCAGCGTGCGCGGGATCGGCGTCGCGGTTAGCGTCAGCACATGCACATCGGCCTTGAGCTGTTTCAGCTTCTCCTTCTGCGACACGCCGAAATGCTGTTCCTCGTCGACGATCACCAGGCCGAGATTTGCGAATTTTACATCCTTGGCCAGCAGCGCATGCGTGCCGATGACGATCTCGACCTTGCCGGCGGCGATGTCCTCCTTGGTCTGCTTCGCCTCTTTGGGACCGACCAGCCGCGACAATTGCGCAACCCGCAATGGCAGCCCGGCAAAGCGCTGCGAGAAGGTGCGGTAATGCTGTCGCGCCAGCAATGTCGTCGGCACGATCAGCGCCACCTGGGCGCCGCCAAACGCGGCGACAAAGGCGGCGCGCATCGCCACTTCGGTCTTGCCGAACCCGACATCGCCGCACACCAGCCGGTCCATTGGCCGGCCCGACGCCATGTCGGCCAGCGTATCCTCGATCGCGCGCAACTGGTCGTCGGTTTCGGGATAGGGGAAACGCGCGGCAAATTCTTCGTAGAGACCCTCAGGCGGCGACAGGGTTTCGCCGGGGCGTAGCTGGCGCTCGGCGGCGATGCGGATCAGTTCGTGGGCGATCTCGCGGATGCGCTGCTTGACGCGTGCCTTGCGCGACTGCCAGCCGGCGCCGCCGAGCCGGTCGAGCTGTGCCCCGTTCTCCTCCGAGCCGAAGCGCGACAGCACCTCGATATTCTCGACCGGCACGAACAGCCGGTCGTCGCCGGCATAGAGGACGCGCAGGCAATCATGCGGCGCGCCGCCGACCGCGATCGTCTCCAGCCCCTCGTAGCGGCCGATGCCATGCTCGGCATGCACGACAAGGTCGCCGGCTGACAGGCTTGCCGCCTCGGTGATGAAATCGTCGAGGCTGCGGCGGCGGCGCGGCGTGCGCGCCAGGCGGTCGCCGAGAATATCCTGCTCGCCGAGCATGACGAGGTCGGCAGTGGCGAAACCCTGTTCGACCGGCAGGATCGCGAGGGCGACGACCTGTTTCGCCTGCTTTGCGAGCGCATTGCCGTCGGGGATGCGTTTGAGATCGGTCAGACCGCGCTCGCGCAGAACGGTCGCGAGCCGGTCGGCCGATCCTTCGCTATAGGCGGCGATGACCGCGCGGCGGCCGGCCTTCTGTTCGGTGGTCAGGTAATCGCGCACCGCCTCGAACAAATTGATCTTCGGGTCGGCGCGCTCGATCGTGAAATTCTTGGCGGCGCGGGCACCGGCATCAAATGCGTTGGGCTGCCCCTCTTCCGGCATCGAAAACGGTGACAGGTGCACCGCGACACGGTCCTTCAGCCGCTGCTGCCACTCCGCCTCGTCCAAAAACATCTGGTCCGGCGGCACCGGGCGATAGAGCGGCGCCGTACCCCGCGCGGCGCCGGCCATTGTGCGTCGCGCCGAATAGAAATCGGCGATCGACTCCAGCCGGTGGGCGCGCGCCTCGTCGGATTGGTAATCGAACGACACCGCCGCACCCGGCAGGTAGTCGAACAATGTCTCCAGCGTCTCGTAATAGAACGGCAGCCAGTGCTCCATGCCGGCCTGCCGCCGCCCGGCGCTGATCGATTCGTAAAGCGGATCGTCGCTGCCGACCGCGCCGAACGCCTCGCGATAGCGCGAGCGGAAGCGCTGGATCGCCGTGTCGTCGAGCAGAACCTCGCTGACCGGCCGCAGCGTAAACGTATCGAGCGTGCCACTCGACCGCTGGCTCAGTGGATCAAAGCTGCGCAGGCTTTCGAGATGGTCGCCGAAGAAATCGAGCCGGATCGGCTGTGCCGCGCCGGCCGGGTAGAGATCGACGATGCCGCCGCGTACTGCGTATTCGCCGGGCTCGCGCACCGTGTCGGTACGGAAATAGCCGTTGTTACGGAAAAAGCTCTGCAGCCGGTCGAGCGGGATGCGTCCGCCTTTGCCGAGCGTCAGCACCCGGCCGTCGAACAGTTTGCGCGGCGGCACCCGCTGCACCAGCGCATTGACCGTCGTCAGAACCACGAGCGGAGCGGCGTCGCTGCGTGCCGCCAACCGGGTCAGCGTGTCGATGCGGCGGCTGGTGATTTCGGTGTTGGGTGACACCCGGTCATAGGGCAGGCAGTCCCAGGCCGGAAAGGTCAGCGTGTCGAGGCCGGGGTGGAAAAACCCAAGCGCGGCGGCAAATCGCGCCATGCGTCCGTCGTCGCGGCAGACATGCAGCCATGCCGCGGTGCCGCTGTCGCGCAGCAGGGTGCCGATCGTTGCCGCGTCATGCCCTTCGGGAGCGCCGAACAGGGTCAGCGGCCGGGGTTGCTTGGCCAGCGATCGGGCAAGGTCGGTCAGCGCGGTCACGAGATGTTCCTATAGTCTCCACGCCGCACCGTCATGGGGCACGGCGGGGCGCCAGGCGGCGCTCAGGTAAACAGGGTCAGTACCCCAGTATGACCGTACAGCCGGTCACGCGAAATTTCGCCATTTGCGAAGAACCCGACCAGCGGAAAATCGCCGAGGGTCTCGCGGATCAGGCCGGTTTCGACACCGGGTTCGCCAAACAGGGCGGCGCCGCGCGCGATGCAGCTGACATAGATGCCGGCTTTCGGCGGGCCGGGCAGGCGGTTGCCGAGCTGCTTGAGCATGCGGGTGAGGTCAGTGCGGGCACTGTCCGGGTCGCGCCGGCAGAACACGATCTGGTCGCCCGGCGCCACCTCGGCACCGAGCACGACCCAACCGTGGCTGGGGTCGATCGCCATCAGGTTGCGCACGAGATAATCGCCGGTATCTGAACCCTGCACCGGCAGCCCGGCGAAAATCAGGCCACCAAGACGGCGCGGATCGCGCGCCAGGGTCGGCCCGATATCCTCGTAGAACACGGTCAGCGCCGGGCGCCCGTCGATCGACATGACGACATTGTCGCGTGCCTCGTCGATGCGTCGCACCGGGCCGATCGGCATGCAGCCTTGCGTGAGGCCGGTCGCGACCGCGATCTCCGGCGCCAGCATCAGGCCCGAGAGGCCGGCGCGTCCGAAGGCGTCCGAACCCTGTCCCGGCAAGACGGCGGTGGTGCCCGCAAGCAAGGGCTCGGCACAACGGTGCGACATCAGCCCGCCGACCAGGAAGGCGCCGCTGGCCGAGGCGGTATCGACCATCGCGCGCATCATGTTGTCGCAGCGCGGGTCGCCATGCACCAGCGCCAGGGTCGGCGATACCGCGTCGATCCACGCGGAATGGTGCCGCGGCAATTCGGAGGCGGGGTCGTCGGTCGCGCCGAACAGACGGAATCCTTCGGTCGGCAATGAAGCGGTTAGCACCGCGACGGCCGGCGTCTCGTAGACTTCCCCGCCACCGCCGCAGACACCGAGCCCGACGCCGCCGACCCAGTTGGTGATGCCGGTGCCGGCCGTCAGTTCGGCGACCAGTTGCGGCATCGACGATCCGGCCGGCTCGCTGACATAGATGATCCCGAGTGTCGCGTCGGCGGTATCCGAAAGCCGCGCGAGGCAGCTTTGCACCAGCGTGCCGGGATCGCCTTCGGCAAAGGCGGCGGCGAACCTGCCGGTCATGACGCGCCGCCGATCAGGCGGGCGACGATCGGGGCGAGGCGATCGACAATCACCGCGACACCGCGCTCGTTGGGGTGCAGGCCGTCGGGCTGGTTCAGCTTGGGGTCCATCGCCACACCTTCGAGAAAGAAGGGATAAAGCGTCAGGTTATCCGCCTGTGCAAGGTCGGGGTAGATGCTGTCGAAATCACGTTTGTAATCCTTGCCCCAGTTAGGCGGCGCCTGCATCCCCGCCAACAGCAGTTTGGCGCCGCTTTCCGTGATCCTGGCGATCATCGCCGCGAGGTTGGCGCGCACCGTCGCCGGGTCGATGCCGCGCAGCGCATCGTTGGCGCCGAGTTCGAGGATCACCAGCGCCGGCTTGTCAGCCAGCGTCCAATCCAGCCGCGCCAACCCGCCCGCCGTGGTGTCGCCCGACACCCCGGCATTGACCACCTGCGCCGCGACCTTGTCTTCCTTCAGCCGTGCTTCGAGCCGCGCCGGAAATGCCGCCTCCGGCGGCAGCCCGAGACCGGCGGTCAGGCTGTCGCCAAACACCAGGATTTTCGGCACCGCCGCTCTCGCGCGGCGCGGCGCCAGCATACCGAATGCGGCACCGAGCATCAGGGACCGTCGCGATAGTGCGCGGATCGAGGTCGGTGCGACATTCCGCAAAGGCCCCTCACCCTGTCCCTCTCCCCGCAAGCGGGGCGAGGGTACGCAGCGTCGATGACGGTGAAACGTGTGGCAGTTCAGAACGGCGGTTGCCGCGCGTACCCTCTCCCCGCTTGCGGGGAGAGGGACAGGGTGAGGGGCGGCGAGCCGCAATCCCAGCACAACGTATCTTGCCAAAATCATCGTCTGTGTAGACTGGGGAGCGGTTGGGCGGCCGTCAATGTCCGGGGTTGCGCGTTGAAAAGCGGATCGGCTGGGCCATATCGTCGGCACCGCCGCGCGCCGCGCAGGGAAATGGCACCCCACAATCCCCTGGTCCATCTCGACAATGTATCGCTGACCCTGGCTGGCGCCGCCGGGTCGGTCGATATTCTGCGCGGCGATTTCGCTGACGATCGAGCCCGGCGAGGCGGTCGCTCTACTCGGCCCGTCGGGCTCGGGGAAATCGAGCCTGATGATGGTGCTGGCCGGGCTTGAACGCCCGACCGCGGGCCGGGTGTTGGTCGCCGGAAACGATCTCAACGCGCTCGACGAGAACGGGTTGGCACGTTTGCGCCGCACCCAGATCGGGATCGTGTTCCAGTCGTTCCACCTGCTGCCGACCATGACCGCGTGGGAAAACACCGCGATCCCGATGGAACTGGCAGGTGCCCCCAACGCGACGGCGGCGGCGAAGGCGGCGCTGGAGCGGGTCGGGCTCGGCCACCGCATCGGCCATTATCCGGGGCAATTATCCGGCGGCGAGCAGCAGCGGGTGGCGATCGCCCGCGCCCTGGTAGCCGATCCGGCGCTGCTGCTGGCGGATGAGCCGACCGGCAATCTCGATGGCGCGACCGGGCGGATCGTCATCGACTGTCTGTTCGCTGAACAAGCGCGCCGAGGGTCTGCCCTGCTGCTGATCACCCACGACCCGAACCTCGCCGAACGCTGCGACCGGCAGCTTTATCTCGAAGATGGCCGCATTGTCGGCGAGCGCCGCGCCGACCCGCCGCGGGTGCGCACGGTCGTCGCGTGACGCGCATGGTCGTCGCGTGACGCATAGTCTCGGGGCATGAAGCATAATCTCGGACTCGCCGTCCGTCTGGCGTGGCGCGAGTTGCGTGGCGGCGTCGCCGGGTTCCGGGTGTTTCTGGCGTGCCTTGTGCTCGGCGTCGGCGCGATTGCCGCGATCGGCTCGGTCAATGCCGCGATCGTCGCCGGCATTCGCGCGGACGCGCAGGCGCTGCTCGGCGGCGATGTCACCGCCCGGCTCGCCTACCGCCCGGCCAGCGAAGCCGAGCACCGGTTTCTCGCCGATAGCGGCATCTTGTCGGAGACCGCGAAACTGCGCGCGATGGCGCGCTCGCTTGACGGCGACAAGCGCACCCTGATCGAACTCGAAGCGGTCGATGCGCGATATCCGTTGTACGGGACCGTGTCGCTGACCCCGGCCCAGCCGCTCGCCGCTGCGCTCGCGTCGCAGGACGGCGCGTTTGGCGCGGCGGTCGAGGCGCCGGTCGCGGCCCGGCTCGGCTTGCAGCTTGGCGACCGGTTCCGTATCGGCGAGGCGGTGGTGCGGCTTGCCGCGATCGTCGGAGATCAGCCGGATGCCGCGCTCGGCGGCCTCGCCTTCGGGCCGCATGTCGTCATCGCACGCGACGCGCTGGCGCAGACCCAGTTGCTGGGGCCGGGCGCGCTGGTCAATTACGACTACCGCCTGCGGCTGCCGCCCGGCAGCGACCTTGCGGCGTGGACGCGCAAGGCGAACGCGGCCTTTCCCGAAGCCGGCTGGCAATTGCGCACCAGCGCCGACGCCTCGCCGCCGTTGCGCCGGTTTATCGACCGCATCGGATTTTTCCTGAACCTCGTCGGCATCACCGCGCTGCTGATCGGCGGGCGTCGGCGTCGGCAACGCGGTTGCCGGCTATGTCGCGGGCCGCACCGCGGCCATCGCGACATTGAAATGTCTTGGCGCCTCGACCCGGTTGGTTTTTGCCGTCTATTTCCTGCAGATCGCGGTGCTCGGCCTGGTCGGGACGGTCGCCGGGCTGGTGCTGGGGGCGCTGGCGCCGCTCGCGATCGCGCCGCTGATCAAGGGGATGGTGCCGGCGGCGTTGCAGTTTGGGCTGTACCCGAGGCCGCTGGCGCTGGCGGGGGCATGCGGCGGCCTCGTCCTACTGGTGTTTTCGCTGTGGCCGCTGGCGGCGATCGGCGAGGTGCCGCCCGCCGCCCTGTTCCGTGAACGCGTCACGCCGCCACCGCGGCGGCTTGCGCCCCTTGCGTTGATCGGCAGCGGCGCCGCGGCATTGTGTCTCGCGGCGCTGCTGGTGCAGACGTCCCCCGATCGCCGCGTCGCGCTATGGTACGTCGCCGGGGTTGTGGCGGCCTTTGCGCTGTTCCGGGTGGCCGGGGCGCTGGTCGTGACGCTCGCGCGGCGGGCACCGCGTCCGGCGCGGCCCTTGCTGCGCCTGGGTCTGCTGAACCTGCACCGGCCCGGTGCGCCGACCGCGCGCATCGTGTTGTCGCTCGGCATCGGGCTGACCGTGATGATCGCGGTGGCGCTGGTGCAGGGCAATCTCGCGGTCGAGATCGACACCCGTCTCGCCGAGGGCGCGCCGGCTGATTTCTTTATCGACATCCAGCCGGCGCAGCTCTCCCGTTTTGCCGAGATGGTTCAGGCCACGCCCGGCGCGCGGTTTGATGAGATGCCGATGCTGCGCGGCCGTATCATCCGCCTCAACGGCACCCCGGTCGCGCAGGCGCATGTGGCGACGGAAGCGCAATGGGCCTTGCGTAACGATCGCGGGCTGACCTATGCGGCGACGCCGCCTGACGGCTCGCATATCGTCGCCGGCGAATGGTGGCCGCGCGATTACCAGGGGCCGCCGATCATCTCGTTCGATGCCGGACTCGCCAGGGGGATGGGGCTCAAGGTCGGCGACACGCTGACCGTCAATCTGCTCGGCCGCGACATCACCGCCCGGATCGCCAATCTGCGGCAGATCGATTGGGCCCGGCTCGGGATCAATTTCGCGATCGTGTTTGCGCCGGGCACGCTCGAAGCCGCGCCACAGACCCACCTCGCCGCGGTGCATGTGCTGCCGGCTGAGGAAGAGGCCCTGGTGCGGCAGGTAACGGACACCTTTCCCAACATCTCGGCGATCCCGGTGCGCGATGCGCTGGCGGCGCTGTCGCAACTGGTGGACATGGTCGGCTCGGCGATCCGGCTGGTGGCGCTGTTGACGCTGGCTGCCGGGGTGCTCGTGCTCGGCGGCGCGGTGGCGGCCGGCCATCGCCGGCGGGTATACGACGCGGTAATGCTGAAGGTGATGGGCGCGACACGCGGTGCGATCGCCGTGGCGTTCCTGTTCGAGCATGGCCTCGTCGGGCTGGCAACGGCGGTGGTCGCGGCAGGGCTCGGCACGCTGGCCGCCTATGCGCTGGTCACCGGGCCGATGCAGAGTGAGTGGGTTTTCCTGCCCGCCCCGCTGCTGCTGACCGCAGGGCTGGCGGTCGGACTGACGCTGGTGCTGGGGTTCGCCGGCACTTGGCGCGCCCTCGGCGCGAGGCCGGCGCTTTACCTGCGCAACGAGTAGCGCAACAAATAGACCGGCGGAGTACCGTCGCGCCCCCAAGGGGTATCATTGAAAAGCCGCGGAATTGTGCCAATATTTGGCGACGAGGAATTAGCCTCGCAGCCCTTTGGAGGGGGTTCTATGGCTCTCGGTTCACAACCCCGCTGGACGATGCGGCCCGCGGACGCCGCACGTGCCGATATCGATGTCGGCCTGCGGGATTACATGCTCCGCATCTACAACTACATGGCCTCTGGTCTCGCGCTGACCGGCATCGTCGCCTATGCGTTCGCGGAGTCCGGCCTTTACATGCAGGTGGCGCGCACGCCGCTGATCTGGCTGATCATGCTGGCGCCGCTCGGCCTCGTGCTGTGGCTGAGCTATGGCATCAACCGGATGCAGGCGAGCACGGCGCAGATGCTCTTCTGGCTGTATTCCGGCCTGATGGGGCTGTCGCTGGCGAGTATCTTTATCGTCTTCACCGGCACCAGTATCGCCCGGGTGTTCTTCATCACGGCGGGCACCTTCGCGGCGATGAGCGTCTATGGCTACACGACGCGGCGCGACCTGTCGCAGATGGGCTCGTTCCTGATCATGGGCCTGATCGGCGTCATCATCGCGTCGCTGGTCAATATCTTCCTGGCGTCGTCGGCGTTGCAGTTCGCGATTTCGGTGATCGGCGTCATCGTCTTCACCGGCCTGACCGCGTACGACACGCAGCAGATCAAGGAGATGTACTGGGAAGGCGATGACGGCCAGATGGCCGGCAAGAAGGCGGTGATGGGCGCCCTTCGCCTCTACCTCGACTTCATCAACCTGTTCATGATGCTGATGCAGTTGCTCGGCACCCGCCGCGACTAGTCCCGCCGCGACCAGTCACTGAACCACGATACACCCTCTGACGGCCGGGCCTCGCGCCTGGCCGTTTTTTAATTCGGCCACTCTCATGTCGGCAGGTTGCCGGCGTGATCCGGCTCCCGGCTTGGTGCGGCTCATTGAAAATCTGTTATCATTTGAGACGTAGGCTGAGTGAGATTGGAGCCCTGATTGCCGGCTAGAGGTATGAGCGCGTGATCGTTGGCTGGATCTTGGCCGGCCTGCTCTTACTGGCTTTGGCATTATTGTGGCGCCGCAGCCATCGCCTCGCCGCGCGTCTTGCCGAGTGCAAGCGGAATGTTCAGGATGTGACGCAGCAGCGCGATTCGCTGCAAGCGGTGTTCGACGCTGTTCCCGACTATCCGGCGTCCAAGACGCCTGACGGGGTCCATATCAGCGAGCGCCAGAACGCCGAGGAAGCCATCCGCGAGGCCAACGAACGGGCCGCGGCCGCGGCCCGCGTCAAATCCGACTTTTTCGCCAATATGAGCCATGAGATCCGCACCCCGATGAACGCGGTGATCGGGCTGTCCAACCTGCTGCTCAAGACCGGTCTGACGACGCATCAGCGCGGCTACCTGTCGAAAATCCAGCAGGCTGCCGGGATGCTGCTCGAAATCGTCAACGACATCCTCGATTTCTCAAAGCTCGAGGCCGGCAGGTTCGGCTTTGAACAAACCGCGTTCGAACCCGACGAAATCCTCGACCGGGTCAGCAACCTGATCGGCGGCCGGGCGGCGGCCAAAGGGCTCGAACTGATCTTCAACATCGACCCCCGGCTGAATTTCACGCTGGTCGGCGACCCGATGCGGCTCAGCCAGATCTTCATCAATTTCGTCAGCAACGCGGTCAAGTTCACCGAGCAGGGCGAGGTCGAGCTGATCGTCGAAATCCGCGAGCAGACCGACACCGACGTACTGCTCTATTGCGGCGTGCGCGACACCGGCATCGGGCTCAACGCGGCGCAGCGCAGCCAGCTGTTCCAGCCGTTTCAGCAGGCCGACAATTCGATCACCCGGCGGTTCGGCGGCACCGGGCTTGGTCTGGTGATCTGCAAGAGCCTTGCGGAAGCGATGGGCGGCGAGGTTGGCATCGAGAGCGTCCCGGGTCTCGGCAGCACGTTCTGGTTTACCGCGCGGCTCGGCAAGGGCCCCGGCAACACGGCCGCAACTCTCGATCCGGCCCTGCGCGGTCTGCCGGTGCTGGTCGTCGATGACCACCGCCGCGCCCGCGATGTGGTCGGCGCGATGGTGAACGGGATGGGTTTTGCCGTCGGCAAGGCTGGCTCGGGCCGCGAGGCGGTGGCCGCGATCGCCGGCGGCGAAGCGCTCGGCGAGCCCTATGCGCTGATCCTGCTCGATGCCGACATGCCGGAGTTCGACGGTTTCGAGACCGCCGCCGAGATCAATTCCCTGGGCCTCGACCCGACGCCGCGCATCATCATGATGATCGGCGCCTGGGGGAAGCGGTTGCCGACGAGGCGCGGCAGGTCGGCGTCGATTATGTGTTGCCGAAACCGTTCACCCCGTCGCTGCTGCTGAACCTCGTCAGCCACGCGCTGCGCGACCCGGAAGGCGGGTCGCGCCGTGATTGCGAGGTCGGCATGCCGCTCATGTCGAGCACCCCGGCGGCATGGCGCGGCCGGCATATCCTGCTGGTCGAAGACAACGAGTTGAACCAGGAGGTCGCGACCGGACTGCTCGCCGAGATGGGATTTGTCGTCGATCTGGCCAAAGACGGAGCGATCGGGGTCGATGCGGTGTTGAACCGCGCCCCCGAGTATTTCGCCGCGGTGCTGATGGACATGCAGATGCCGGTCATGGACGGCCTTACCGCGACAGAGGCAATCCGCCGTTCTGATATCCACGCCGCGCTGCCGGTCATCGCGATGACCGCGAACGCCGTGTCGGAAGATCGCGAGCGCTGTCTCGCCGCCGGCATGAACGACCACGTCGCGAAGCCGGTCGAGCCGGAAGTGCTGCGGAGGGTCCTGCTGCACTGGATCGGCGGCGAGCCCGACCTGCCCGATGCGGCGGGCGAGGCCGCCGCGCTCGCCCCCGCAAGCGGTATGCTGACGCCGCTGCTGCTCGCCGGCGCGGTGGCGATGCCGGAGATTACCGGGATCGACACCGATTCCGGGTTGCGCCGGATGATGGGAAACGCCGAGAAATATCTCGGGCTGCTGCGCAAATTCGCCGAGCGGCATGAGATCGTGCGCCGTGAACTCGGCACCGCGCTTGATGACGACAACCGCGAAACCGCGGAACTGGTCGCCCATACACTGCGCGGCGTCGCCGGCACGATCGGCGCCGATCTGCTGGCGTCGCAGGCCAGGCAGGTCGAGGCCCAGCTGCGGGCCGGCGCCGCGCCGCGGGACATCGCCGCCGAACTCAACCTGCTGGGCGGGATGCTCGACGCATTGATCGCCGAACTGCATGCCAAGCTGCCGCAGCCGGTGGCCGCGCCGCGGCGGATGGCGGCCGTTGCACCCGACCGCGAGCGGGTCGTGACGGCCTCACGCAAATTCGCCGCGCTGCTGCGGCAGAGCGATGTCGCGGCGATCAGCTTCTTAACGGAAAATTCAGAGTTGCTGCGCGACACGTTCGCGGAACATTTCCGCGAGATCGAAACCGCGACCGAGGGCTTTGATTTCACGGCCGCGCTCGGCGCCCTCCAGCGGGCCGCGCAAGATCACGATATCGTGATCTTGCCAGGGGCGTTGCCGTCCGGGGTGTTGCCTTCCGGGGCATTGCCTTCCGGGGCGCTGTCGCCAGGGGGCCGCGAGGCATAGACGGATGGATGAGCCGAAACCCCTGATCGAGCCGCCGACCGTGCTGGTGGTCGATGACGCGCCGGAAAACCTGATGGTGCTGTCGCAGGCGCTGTCCGACCAGTGCCGCGTCCGGGCCGCGCGCGACGGGCGCGGCGCCTTGCTGATCGCCGGTTCCGACCCGCCGCCCGACCTGATCCTGCTCGACATCGTGATGCCCGACATGACCGGGTTCGAGGTGTGCCGGCTCCTCAAAAGCAACCCGGCCACCGCCGACATCCCGGTCATCTTCCTGACCTCGCGCAGCGAAAGCGAAGACGAGCAGCGCGGCTTTGAACTCGGCGCCGTCGATTACGTGTCAAAGCCGATCAGCCCGCCCTTGGTGCGCGCCCGCGTGCGCAATCATCTGCGCCTCAAGGCCAGCGCTGACCTGCTGAAAAGCCAGAACCAGTTTCTCGAACAGGAGGTCATGCGCCGCACCGAGGAGATGCGCGCGATCCAGGACGTTGCGGTTCTGGCGGTCGCCTCGTTGGCGGAAACCCGCGACAACGAGACCGGCAACCATATCCGCCGCACGCAATACTACGTGCGGACGCTGGCCGGCTATCTGCGCACCCATCCGCGCTTTCGTCCGGACCTCGACGATACCGCGATCGAGCTGCTGTTCAAATCGGCGCCGTTGCACGATATCGGCAAGGTCGGCATTCCCGACCGCATCCTGTTGAAGCCGGGCCGGCTCGATCGCGACGAATTCGAGATCATGAAGACCCACACGACGCTGGGTTACGAAAGCATCCAGCAGGCCGAGCAGCGGCTCGGCAGCTCGGTCGATTTCCTGCGCTACGCCAAGGAGATCGCGCTGTCGCACCAGGAGAAGTGGGACGGTTCGGGCTATCCCGACGGGCTGGCGGGCGATCGCATCCCGCTATCGGCGCGGCTGATGGCGGTGGCCGACGTGTATGACGCGCTGATCAGCCGCCGCGTCTACAAGCTGCCCTTCACCGAGGAAAAATCGATCGCGATCATGCGCGAGGGCCGCGGCGCGCATTTCGACCCCGATATCCTCGACGCGTTTCTCGCCCATACCGACGATTTCAAGGGCATCGCCGAACGCTTTGCCGACCACGACGCCGAGATCGCGGCGGCCGAGGCGCGGCAGAATCAGGCACTTGGCGAGTTTTCTTGAATAGCGTTCAGCAAAGAGGCTCGCCGGCCCCGCGGCGCAGGCGCTAAAGTGCTCCCGCGGGGGCAACGCAACGCCCCGTAGGGGCCGCTGGTCCAGGCATACGACAGGTAGCGGGGGCAAAATTGGCCGATCCAGAGGCGTTTTCGGTAGAGCTGAACGGGTTTTCCAGCCGTGTCTGGCGCACGGGCAGCGGTCCCGTGCTGGGCTTTATCGCCGGGTTTGGCGGGCTGCCGCGCTGGATCCCGTTCCTCGACGCCCTGGCACAAGAGCGCACCGTGATCGTGCCGTCACTGCCCGGCTTTCCGGGCGGCGAGCGCGGCCATACGGTCCTCGACAGCCATCTCGACTGGGTGCTGGCGACGCATCAGCTGCTCGAAAAAGCCGGGCTTGGCGGCGCCGACCTCGCGGCCAGTTCGGTCGGCGCGTCGCTCGCCGCCGAAATCGCGGCGATCTGGCCGCAATCTGTGAGGAAGCTGGCGCTGATCGCGCCGTTCGGCCTGTTCGACGAACAGGACCCGCCGAGCGATCCCTGGGCCCAGCGCGCCCCGGATGTGCCCAACCTGCTCTGCGCTGACCCCTCCCGCTGGGAGGAATTGAAGGCGCCGCCGGAAGGACAGAACTCGCCGGAATGGCCGATCGAGCAGGTGCGCGCCAGCGAGGCCGCGGCCCGTATCTTTTGGCCGCTCGGCAACACCAAGCTCGAAAAGCGCCTGCCGCTGATCACCGCGCCGACCCTGCTGCTCTGGGGCGGTGACGACCGCATCATGCCGCGCAGCTACGCCGATCGCTTCGCCCGCGCGATCGCCGGGCCAAGCGAGATCACGGTGATCGCCGGCGCCGGCCACCTCGCCGAACTCGATAAACCCGACGACACCGCCGCCGCCATCCTGGCCTGGACGCGGTAGGACGCATCGTTTTTCTCTCGTAGGATGGGCTGAGCGCAGCGAAGCCCATCAACTTCCGAGACGAGGCGAGATGATGGGCTTCGCTGCGCTCAGCCCATCCTACGGCGTTGAGGGAGAACGGAATTGGCTGAACTCGACGAACGGCGGCGGCAGCTGAAGGCGGCGTTTACCGAGGCGCGCGGATATTGGTCGCCGATGTGGGATGGGCTGCTCGATCTCGATCCCGATTTCTTTGCCGCCTATCTCGATTTTTCCGCCGCCCCGTGGCGCAACGGGCCGTTGCCGCCGAAGATCAAGGAATTCATGTACATCGCCGTCGATGCCTCGACGACGCATCTCTACGAGCCGGGCCTGCGCATCCACATCCAGAACGCCCTGCGCCACGGCGCCACCAAGGAAGAAATCCTCGAAGTCTACGAACTCGCCTCGGTGCTCGGCATCCACACCCTGACCGTCGGCATCCCGGCATTGCTCAGCGAGTTGAAGCGGGCCGGCAAGCCGTACGAGGCGACGCCGCTATCGCCCCGGCAAGAGGAACTGAAGCGCGAATTCATCGAAAATCGCGGCTATTGGACCCCGCTATGGGATGATTTGCTGCGGCTCGACGCCGATTTCTTCGCCGCCTATCTGCAATTCTCGTCGGTGCCGTGGAAAAGCGGCACGCTCGAACCAAAGGTCAAGGAGTTCGTCTATATCGCGATCGACGCCGCGACGACGCATCTCTACGAACCCGGCATCCGCATCCACATCCGCAACGCCCTGGCTCTTGGCGCGACGCCGCAGGAGATCATGGAAGTGCTGGAGCTGGTCAGCTCGATCGGCGTCCACAGCATCACCGTCGGCGTACCGGCCCTGATCGACGAACTGGCGCGCCAGGAAAAGAAACGGACCGCCTAAAGCCTAAAGCAAAGTCCGAACTGTTTCGATCGCCTATCCAAGTGCCCTTCACCCCGGACTTGATTCAGGCACCCACGTCTTCCGCCGTCAGATGGTGTCACTCACTTTTCAGCAGCTCCCAAGCTGTCGGTGGGTCCCGGCCTGCAGCGATACGCGCTGACTTTAAGGGAAATATCCCCTCTACTCTGTCATTCCGGGGCAGCCCCGCGGGCTGAACCCGGAACCCTTGTGTGCATCGTCATATCAATTTTCGGCCGCGAAGCGCTCGATCTGGTCTGCGACGGCGTCCGGCTGTTCGATCTGCGCGTAGTGCGCCGCACCGGCGATCCGCGCGAAGCGGGCGTTCGGCAAGGCGGCGGCGATCTTTTCCCCATAGGACGGGGTGGCGACGCCATCATGCTCGCCCCACAGTACCAGCGCCGGCACCGTGACGCGGTGCAGCCAGTGCGTCAGCGCCGGGTTGTGCATGTACGGCTTCCAGCCGTAGAGCGCGGTCGCCTCGCGATCGCGGGCAATCGCGAGCGCCGCCGCGTCGTCGAGTAGGGAGTAGTCGGGCACGACGCGGGCCGGATCGACAAACACGCGACGCAGCACCTCGTCGGCCGGCAGCGCGTAGATGTCAGCGATGTCGCGCTCGTCGCGGGCGCCGAATTTGAGGCCGAGCAAGTCGATCAGCACGAGATGCCCGAGTCGCGCCTGCGAGCGGATCGCGAGTTCCAGCGCCACCCAGCCGCCAAACGACGACCCCACCACCAGCGTGTCCTTCAGATCGAGCCGGTCGAGCAGGTCGAGATAAAGATAGGCGATGTCGCCGACGGTGCGGAACCAGCCGGGCCGCGGCGTCGCGCCAAAGCCCGGCGCGCGCGGCGCCACGACCCGGAACCGCCGTGCCAGCCGGTCGAGAAACGGCTGGTTCTGCGCGAAATAATCGCCGCCATGCAGGAACAGCAGCGGCGGCCCGTTGCCAGCGATCATCGTCTCGACCGCGATCCCGCTCAATTCGATGCGTTCCATCCCCGGCTCCACTACCCATCGTTGCAAGCGCGGCGAGGCAATCCCGTCACCGCGTGCGCACCTCCCAACGAGATTGCTTTGTCGCCGCGCTCCTCGCAATGACCTTTGATTTATCGACGTTCCCTTCGCTCGACGGCGCAATGCCGCGAAGGCAAGATGATGTGCTTCGGAGAAGGGCGCGGACGATTGATGGGCCAGTTCGGATTGCTGTTGGCGGCCGGTGTTGTGCTGCACCTCGCTGCGACCCCGGCCGTCGCCGCAAGCCCGAGCGGGAACCCGGAGACGCGGCTCGACTGCCCTCCCGGCCCTGGTGATCCGCTGGTTTATATCGACATCTATGACGGGCCGCCCGAACAGCAGGCCGATCTGGTCCCTGACCAGCACAGCAATCCGGCGAGCATGACCGCCTGGAATATTTGGGCGCTCGAAGCCGGCCCCGCGCACCTTTACGTCAAATGCGGCTACGGCAAGCGGCTCGAAGGGCCTTACAGTCGGACCGAGGTGATAACCTTGCCGGATACGGTGAAAAACTGCCGCGCCGATTTCAAGACCGGGCCGGCGAAGAACCAATTGACGTTGCAGCGCTTTTCCTGCCGGTAACCCCGGCGGCGCTGGCATCGCGGGAGGCGGAGGACATGGGGCAGTTCGGGATCGGACAGCCGGTGCGGCGGTTTGAGGACAAGCGCTTTTTGTGCGGCAATGGCCGTTACCAGAACGATGTGACTCTGCCCGGCGAGGCCTACGGCGTGGTGCTGCGCTCGCCGCATTCGCACGCCCGCATCCGCGCCATCGACACGAGCACGGCAGCGGCGGCGCCGGGCGCGCTGGCGGTGCTGACCAGTGACGATCTCGTTGCCGCCAGGCTCGGCGCAATGGGCGTGCCGTTTCAGCGCAAGCGGCCGGATGGCTCGCCGATGTTTGCCCGTGCCCATCTCGGGCTGGCGCGCGAGCGCGTGCGGTTTGTCGGCGAACCCGTCGCGTTTGTCGTCGCCGAGACGCTGGCGCAGGCGAAAGACGCCGCCGAACTGGTCGCTGTCGATTACGATATTCTGCCGTCGGTCACCGACACCGCCGACGCGGCCGAAGGCCGGATCGCGGTGTGGGACGAATGCCCCGACAACATCTCGAACCTGTTCGAAAACGGCAACAAGGCGGCGGCCGACGCGGCGCTCGCCGGCGCGGCCCATGTCGTCAAGCGGCGCTATGTGATCAGCCGGGTCTACGCGCATTACATGGAGCCGCGCGGCGCGATCGGGGTGTGGGACCCGGGCGAGGAGCGGTTCACGCTCTACGCCGATGTGCAATACCCGCACCGCGTGCGGCAGGCGCTCGCCACCCGCATCTTCAAAATCCCCGAAAGCCGCATCCGGGTCGATCGCCGGCGATGTCGGCGGCGGGTTCGGCACCAAGGGCTGGCAGTATCCCGAGCACCGGCTGGTGCTGCTGGCCGCGCGGAAACTGCGCCGGCCGGTCAAATGGGCCTGCGAGCGCAGCGAGGCGATCCTCGCCGACGAGCACGCCCGCGACAATGTCACCGACGCCGAACTGGCGCTCGACGCGGAGGGGCGGTTTCTCGGCCTGCGGGTCAGAACGCTGGCGAATGTCGGCGCCTATGTGTCGTCGGAGCGCAATCTGCTGGCGATCGTTCAGCAATGTCGGCACGTTGACCGGCGTCTACGACATTCCGGCGGCGCATGTCGCGGTGCTGGCGGTGATGGCCAACACCAACGGCACCGCCCCCTATCGCGGCGCCGGCCGGCCCGAGGCGACTTATGTCATCGAGCGGCTGATCGACGACGCGGCGCGCGAACTCGGCCACGACCCGGTCGAGTTGCGCCGCAGGAACATGATCCCCAACGAGAAGCTGCCGTACAAGACCGCGCTCGGCCTCAACTACGATTGCGGCGATTTCCTCGCCAACCAGGAAAAGGTGCTGGGGCTGTCCGACTGGGCCGGCTTCGCGGCGCGGCGCGAGGAATCGCGGCGCTCGCGGCAGATTGCGCGGCATCGGCATCGCCAACCCGATCGAAAAGGCCGCCGGCCCCGGCCAGGAATTCGCCGAAATCCGCTTTCACCCGAGCGGCAATGTCACCCTGCTGATGGGCAGCAAGAACCAGGGCCAGGGGCACGAGACCACCTTCAAGCAGGTGCTCTCGGAAAAGCTCGGCCTCGACCCGACCGACATCCAATATATCGACGGCGACACCGACCGGGTCGCCTTCGGCATCGGCACCAACGGCTCGCGCTCGACGGTGATCGGCGGCTCGGCGTTGTGGATGGCGGCCGACAAGATCATCGCCAAGGCGAAGCGGCTGGCGGCCCACCTGCTCGAAGCCGCCGAGGCCGATATCGAGTTTGCCGAGGGCAATTTCACCGTCGCCGGCACCGACCGGCGTCATCACGCTGACCGACGTGGCGAAGGCGGCGTTCCGCGCCGACAACCTGCCGCCCGGCCTCGAAGGCGGCCTCTACGAGACCGGCACCTTTGCGCCGACCGATTTCACCTACCCAACGGCAGCCATGTCTGCGAGGTCGAGATCGACCCCGATACCGGGCATCTCGACATCGCTCAATACGTCGTGGTCGATGATGTCGGCACGGTGATCAACCCGATCGGCCTCAAGGGCCAGATCCACGGCGGCGTCGCGCAGGGGCTGGGGCAGGCGCTGATGGAGCAGGTCGTCTACGACCGCCAATCCGGCCAGATGCTGACCGGCAGCTTTATGGATTACGCGATGCCGCGCGCCGACACGATGCCGTATATGTCGGTGACCTCGAACCCGGTGCCGACCAAACGCAACCCCTTGGGCGCCAAAGGCGCCGGTGAAGCCGGCACGGTCGGCGCGCTGCCCGCCATCGTCAACGCCGTGGTCGATGCCCTCGCACCGCTCGGCGTCACCCAATTCGACATGCCCGCCACCCGCCGACCGCATCTGGCAGGCGATCCAGGAGGCGCGGCGGGCGGCATGAGAAAGGCGTCAGGCACGTCGCGGTCCAAGGATTGATGATAGCGATGCCGCAGGCCTCGAAGTCGGCGACATTCCGTGTCGCGACAGCGGCGCACCGCAGGTTGCAGACAATAGCAGCGAATCTGAGCATCTAAGTTCGCGATAGGTCTGCCGGCCCGGCGCCGCGCCAGCCATGATTTGAGCGTAATGTGCGGCCGCACGGCGCATCAAAGGGCAGAACGCGACCGATGAAATCGATATCAAACATCGTGATCGCCGCCGCACCAAGTTCGACTCTTTCGCCGGCCCGTCGGACATCTGCTCAATTCCGTGAAGAATCTCGGCCTTAGTTGATGCTCGTGGTATGTCAACGCTAGGGGTACATCGTTGCTGCTCTACCGGCATGCCAGCGACACGCCGCCGACGGTCTGGCGGTGATCGCATCAACTCCGAGACGAACGTTCGTATCGAGGACGATACGATTTTTCAAACTCGGGAGGATCGTGCCGATGGCTCGCGAGGCGGAATTACGAGGTCGTCGACGCCGCCAAACGGCGCAAAACGCCGCCGGATCGCCTCAGCTACATTGACTTCTCGACCTCGCGCCCGGCCCCGACCGCATCTTTGAAATTGTGCCGCATGCTCGGCCTCCATCGAATGGCCGTTTTGGGCAGCACGAACGCCGACAGGCGCTGTTGCAGCGCGGGATCGATGTTACGAATGGTTAACGTGGCCACCGGCGATCGCTCGTAAAAATCTGATGCCAGCAGTAATAAGCGTTGCTATCAGTGACAGCAACTAGCCAGCTACAGGCAATGACAGAACTGCAAACCGCGCATTGGCAAAGATCTTGCGAACGGCGTTAAACTGCGCCCAGCGCGTTATCAGCCCGAAGGGAAAGCCCCATGCATTACAAGCGCATCTCGGCCGATTGCCATCTCGACATGCCCTGGATGCCGCCCGAGCCTGTTCGCCGAGAACGCGCCGGCTGCCCTGAAGGACCGCATGCCGTATGTCGAGGAGGGCCCGGACGGGCCGGCAATGGGTCGCCAAGAACGGCGCCAATTTCGGGCTGGTCTACGGCGTCGGCCCCGGCGGTGCAAAGCATGTCCCCGGCCAGAACGTCCGGGTCGACATCATGGCCGAAAAGGGCCTCTATTCCGACGCCAAGATCGGCAAGTACCGCTGCCACGACCCGCATCTCCGCCTCAAGGACATGGAGATGGACGGGGTCGATGCCGAAGTCATCTTCGGCATTCTCGGCGCCGCGTCAAAGCTCAACGACACCGAAGCCAGCAACGAGATGCTGCGCATCTACAATGACTGGCTGAAGGAATTCTGCAGCCACTACCCCGATCGCCAGATCGGCCTCGCCTGCCTGCCCTACGGCAACATCGACGAGGCGGTGAAGGAGATCCATCGCGTCGCCAAGATGGGGCTGCGCGGCCTCGAGCTGTCGTGCTCGTGGGACATGGTGCCGATGTGGCACCCGGATTGGGAAAAGCTGTGGAAGGCGGTCAACGAGGTTGATCTGCCGCTGCATTTCCATACCTTCCCGACCACCGCGCCGCGTTCGCGCACCGAGGAGCGCCACGTGCAGCGCGCCGCGATGTTCACCGGCGTGTCGTCGTTCCAGATGGGCCTCATCCAGATCATCGCCGCGATGATGGGTGCCGGCGTGTTCGAGCGTTACCCGAACCTGCGCGTGTCGTTTGGTGAGAGCGGCGCCGGCTGGCTCGGCTACGCGCTGCACCGGATGGATTTCGAGTTCGAGGACCGCTTCCGCGACCTGATGAAGCTGAAGCCGAGCGAGTACTGGCGCCGCCAGTGCAAGGCGACGTTCCAGTACGACCCGGTCAGCACCAAGCTGATCGACGAAATCGGCATCGAAATCGCTGATGTGGGGTTCCGACTATCCCGCACACCGATGGCGTCTGGCCGGAATCGCAGAAATACATCGACGAGCAGTTCGCCGACCTGACCCCGGAACAGGTCAAGAAGATCACCTGCGACAACGCCGCCAAGTTCTACCGCCTGTCGAACTAGTCGCCTGCCAGTCTCCCTCCCGCAGTGCGGGAGGGAGACTTTTCTGCTGTTCTCCCCGGGCCTGACCCGCGGGAGTGCCAGAGCCGCCGGATAAGCCCGGCCGTGATGGCATTGCGGAGGCACCTCGCTCTCCGCCTTCCTGTCCCGAGCTATCGCAATTGCGAAGATCAGCCCCTCGCTCCCTGGTATGGGCGGAGCAGAAAAATGATATTATGTCCTTATCATCAGCCTGGGGTTTGATCAGCCAGGGATTTTATATCGCGCGAGGGCGGACGCTTGGATCTCGATCGCAGTTTTGGATTTCTTGTCAATGATGTAGCGCGTCTGTTCGGGCGCCGGTTCGACCAGAACGGCCGGCGGCTCGGAGTTGACGCGGGCGCAGTGCCGCACCCTCGGCTACCTCGCGCGCAACGAAGGGATCATCCAGGCCGGCCTCGCCGACCTGCTCGAAATCCGGCCGATGACGCTGGTGCGGCAAATTGACCGAATGGAAGACGCCGGCTGGATCGAACGCCGCGCCGACCCGGCCGACCGCCGCGCCCGGCGCCTTTTCCTGACCGCCAAGGCGCGCCCGATCCTCGGCCGCATCTGGAATGTCGCGAATGAAACCCGCGACGAATCACTGGCCCGCCTGTCGCCCGCGGAATCCGACCAGCTGATTGACCTGTTGCGCCGCGTCCACGCGACATTGTCGGAGCGCGAACCCGCTGCCGACGCGCCCGAGACCGCCGAGAACACCGCCACGGCCGAGACCGCCAGCCCGTCCGAAACACCGAACGCCGCCGACGCGACGAAGCACCGATGCGCACGAGCCAAGACGTCGCCCCAGAAGCCCTCGACAAGGCGGCCCGCCATCGCGTCCCCGAGATGGAGGTGATCCGGTGACCACCTCGATCGAAACCGAGACCGCCCCGCCTCTGCGCGGCTTCCGCCGCGTCCTCGGCGACCGCACCGACCCGTCACGATCCCCCCCGCCACGATCGCAGTAAAGCGACCGCTGCGGCAGCGCCTGCGCCTGCCGCTGATGATCGCCGGCCCGCTGGTCGTGGCGCTCGCCGCCTCCTATTGGTACCTGACCACCGGCCGCTACGTCTCGACCGACGACGCCTATATCCAGGCGGCGCGCGTGCAGATCAGCAACGACGTCGTCGGGACGCGTCGTCGAGATCGACGTGAAGGACAATCAGCGGGTCAGCAAGGGCGACGTGCTGTTCCGGGTCGATCCACGGCCGTTCGACATTGCCGTCGAGGAGGCCAGGGCGCAGCTCGCGGCGGCCCGGCTGCTGGTCCAGGCGCAGAAGGCGACCTACAGCCAGAAGGCCGCCGAGGTAAAGGCGGCGGAAGACACGGCCGCCTACCAGCAGCGCGAATACGAACGCCAGCGGCAGCTCGTTTCCACGCGGCGTCGCGGCTCGCTCGACCTTTGACCAGATGCAGAACACGCTGCAGATGGCGCGCCAGCAGGTCGTCTCGACGCAAAGCGACCTCGCCAACACGGTGGCGCAGCTCGGCGGCAATCCGGACATTCCGATCGATCAGCACCCGTCGGTGCAGCGCGCCCAGGCGGCGCTGGACAGGGCTGATCTCAACCTGTCCTACACGACCGTGCGCGCGCCGGAAGACGGCATCGTCACCAAGGTGGACCAGCTGCAGGTCGGCAACTGGGTGCAGGGGGTGAATACCGGCGCGGCACCGACCGCCCTGTTTTCGCTGGTATCGACCGACCGCATCTGGGTCGAGGCGAACTTCAAGGAAACCGAGCTGACCTACATGCATCCAGGTCAGACGGCGACGGTTGAGATCGACACCTATCCCGGACACCGTCTTTGAAGCGACCGTCAACAGCCTCAGCCCCGGCACCGGTCTGACCTTCTCGCTGCTGCCGGCGGAAAACGCGACCGGCAACTGGGTCAAGGTCGTGCAGCGCCTGCCGGTGCGCCTGTCGATCAAGTCGAAGGACGCGAACCTGCCGCTGCATGCCGGGCTCAGCGCCACCGTCGAGGTCGATACGCATTACCGCCGGCCCTGGATGGTCTGGCTCGACCGCGCCACCGCCAACCTGTTTGGCGGCCGTGCCACGGCCGGCGCGACGCACAACTGAGGTATTCGGCAGGCGGAAAGTAGGGATGCAGGGACACGCAGCCGCGATCCCGGCCTCGCCGGTTATCGAAAACCGCGGGTGGATCACCGCGTCGATCATGCTGGCGACGTTCATGCAGGGCGTCGACACGACGATCGCCAATGTCGCGCTGCCGCATATGCAGGGCAGCCTGTCGGCGTCGCAGGATCAGGTCGCCTGGGTCGTTACCTCGTATATCGTCGCCGCCGCGATCATGACGCCGCTGACCGGCTGGCTCGCCGGCCGGTTCGGCATCAAGTACGTGTTCCTGATCTCGGTGATCGGCTTCACGATCGCCTCGGCGCTGTGCGGCGCCGCGACAAGCCTCGCGCAACTCGTGGTCTATCGGCTGCTGCAGGGGATTTGCGGCGCCGCGCTGGTGCCGCTGTCGCAGGCGGTGCTGCTGCAGATCAACCCGCCCGAGCGGCACGCGCCAGGCGATGGCGGTCTGGGGCATGGGCGTCATCCTCGGCCCGATCATCGGGCCGGCGCTCGGCGGCTGGCTGACCGACAATTACAACTGGCGCTGGGTGTTCTACATCAACCTGCCGGCCGGGCATGCTCGCGGCGGTCGGCATGCTGATCTTCATCCGCGAGACCCGCGGCGCGCGCATCGCGAGGCCTTTCGATTTCTTCGGCTTCGCGACGCTCAGCCTGGCGATCGGCGCGTTGCAGATGATGCTCGACCGCGGCGAGCTGAAGGACTGGTTCGGCTCGACCGAGATCTGGGTCGAGGCGATCATCGCGGCGCTCGGCCTCTATCTGTTCGTCGTCCACACCGTGACCGCGACCGACCGGTCGTTTCTGAACCGCGACCTGCTGAAGGACACCAACTGCGTGTGCGGCACGCTGTTGATGTTCCTCGTCGGCATCCCGCTTTACGGCACGATGACGCTGCTGCCGCCGATGCTGCAGAACCTGATGGACTATCCGGTGGTGACGACCGGGCTGGTGACCGCGCCGCGCGGCATCGGCACGATGGTCGGCGATGTTCCTCGTCGGCCGGCTGGTCGGACGGATCGACATCCGGCTGATCATCCTGACCGGCCTCGCGCTGACCGCTGTCGCGCTGTGGCAGATGACCGGGTTTTCGCTGCAGATGGGCATGGGGCCGATCATCTAGCTCGGGCTGCTGCAAGGGTTCGGCCTCGGATTCGTCTTCACGCCGCTCAGCACCGTCACCTTCTCGACCCTGCCGCGCAGCATCCTGACCCAGGGCACCGCGATCTTCAGCCTGATGCGCAATATCGGCGGCAGCATCGGCATCTCCGATCGTCGATGGCGCTGCTGGCCGAGAATACCCAGGTGGTGCATTCGCGGCTGGTCGAGCATCTGCGGCCCGACAACCCGCTGATCGCAGGCGCTGCCACCTGGCGCTTCAGCCTCAGCACGAACCCGCGGCATGGCCGCGCTGAACGCCGAGGCGACCCGGCAGGCCGCGATGGTCGCCTACATCGACGATTTCAAGCTGATGATGCTGATCGTGGTCCTCGCCGCGCCGCTGCTGCTGCTGCTGCGCAAGCCGGGCCGTGCCCGATCGGCGCCGGCGCGGCGATGCCGGATCCGGCGGATTGAGCGTTGAGGTGGCGGACGATGAGTGACCTCGCCTTCATGCCGGCCGGCGAACTCGCCGGCGATGATCGCGCGCCGCGCGGTGTCGCCGGTCGAGATCGTCGACGACGTGCTGGACCGCATCGACGCGTCGCAGCCGACGCTCAACGCCTTTATCACGATCTGCGCCGACGAGGCCCGCGCGGCGGCGCGCGCGAGGCCGAGGCGGCGGTGATGCGCGGCGACGCGCTGGGGCCGCTGCACGGCGTGCCGTTTGCCGTCAAGGACCTGGTCAACACCGCCGGGGTCCGCACGACGTTCGGCTCGGTCGCGCTCGCCGACAATGTGCCGGCGGCGGATTCGCCGGCGGTGGCGCGGCTGAAGGCGGCCGGCGCGATCCTCGTCGGCAAGACGACGACCCCCGAATTCGGCCACAAATGCTTTACCGAGGCGCCGCTGTTCGGCCGCACCGCCAACCCGTGGGACCTGTCGCGCACCTGCGGCGGGTCGAGCGGCGGCGCGGCAGCGGCGGTCGCCGCCGGGCTCGGGCCGATCGGCATCGGCACCGACGGCGGCGGGTCGAGCCGCATCCCGGCGGCGTGCTGCGGCGTCGTCGGGTTCAAGCAGACGCTGGGCCTGGTGCCGCACGATCTGACCCCGGACGGGTTCGGCAACCAGTCGCACATCACGCCGATGACCCGCACGGTCGACGGACACCGCGCTGATGCTGCAGGCGATGGCCGGGCCGCACCCGTGCGACCCGCACGCGCTCGGCCTGCCGACGCCCGATTTCGTCGCCGGGGCACGGGCCGAAGGCGACCTGAAGGGCGTGCGCATCGCGTGGCGGCCGCTGTCTCGGCAACACCGTGCTGGCGGCCGAGGTGCGCGCCGCCTGCGAGGCCGGCGCTGGCGGCGCTTGACCGAACTCGGCGCCATGGTCGAGCCGGTCGAGGACGGGTTCGCCAGCACCGAGCCGATCTGGCTGATCCTGACGCAATCCTTCTGGAACGCGCGGTTCCGCCGCTATGTGCGCGCAATTCGGCAACCGCATGAGCGACACCCTGCTGCGCCAGATGGACACGCGGCGCCGGCCACAGCGCGGTCGCGCTGCAGGAGGCGATGTTCGAGCGCACCCGCATCTTCCGCGAGGTGCAGGGCTGGTTCGACGCGTTACGACCTCGTCGCGACCCCGACCCTGTCGCGCACCGCCCTGCCGATCGATCACGATTTCTTCGCTCCGATCGAGATCGACGGCGCGGTCACCGACACCGTGCGCAACGCCTGGTATCCCGTACACCCTGCCGTTCAACCTGTCGGGCAACCCGGCGGTGACCTTGCCCTGCGGCTTTGGCGCCGACGGCCTGCCGATCGGCCTGCAACTGGTCGGCCCGCATCTCGGCGACGCGGCATTGCTGCGCGCCGCCGCCTTGTTCGAGGCGGCGCGGCCCTGGGCGCACCGCGCCCGGAGACGTAGGCAGCTCAAGGAGCTTCGGTTCCAAAGCCACGCCGCAATCCCGGCGGCCCGTAGGCGGGCGGGCTATGGCGATCCTCGTCCGCACCACCCCCGCGGCGCTTGCTCGCTGGCGGCCGCTGCTCGCGGCGGCGATGCCGGAGCGCGACGTCCGCTACTGTCCAGAGATCGGCGACCCCGCCGACATCGAATCGCGCTGGTGTGGCAGCCGGAACCGGGCCTGCTGGCGGCCTGCCGCATCTCGAAGCTGATTGTCTGCCTCGGCGCCGGGGTGGACGCGATCTGCACCGACCCGACTTTCCCGCGCCACCTGCCGGTGGTGCGGCTGGTCGATCCGTACATGACCGACGCGATGAGCGAGTACGTCGTGTTTCAGGTGCTGCGCCTGCACCGCCGGCGACCTCGACTACCAAGCGCAGCAGCGCGCCGGCGATGTGGTGCGAGCGGGAGCAGAAGAATGCGCGCGGAACGCACCGGTCGGCATTCTCGGGTTCGGCACGCTGGGCGGGACGCCGGCCGCAAATTGAAGGCGCTCGGCTTCGATGTCGCCGGCTGGAGCCGTTCGCCGCGCGAGGTGCCGGGATCGCCGACCTATGCCGGCGCCGGGGGCTCGAGCGCGATGCTCGCGCGCAGCGAGATCCTCGTCTGCCTGCTGCCGCTGACCGCCGACACCGAGGGCATCCTCGAACGCAAAGCTGTTCGCGCGGCTGCCGCGGGGCGCGGCGATCGTCAATGCCGGGCGGGGCGGGCACCTGGTCGAGGCGGACCTGGTCGCGGCGCTCGATTCCGGGCAATTGTCCGCCGCGGTGCTCGACGTGTTCCGCGCGGAACCGCTGCCGGCGGCCCATCCGTTCTGGCCGCACCCGCGCATCGTCGTGACCCCGCATGTCGCGGCGGAAACCCATCCGCCAACCGCCGCGCCGATCATCTGCGACACAATCCGCCGCTGCGCCGCCGGGCTGCCATTGGCAAACCAACTCGATTTGTCGCGGGGCTACTAAAATCTCGCGTCGCGCAGGGCCATCTTTTCGCCATCCGGCAGGATTGCAATAGCCGCCGGTTTGACCAAGTGTGCGGGCGCTTCCGTTTGACCCCGCTGGAGATCCGTGAAAATGCGCAAAACGGCAATGGCGGTCGCGCTGCTCGCCTTTCTGGCGCCGACAGCGGCTCTGCCGCAGGCCAAGAACGGCAATAGCGGGGTTTACGAACAACTCAACCTGTTTGGCGAGGCGTTCGAGCGCATTCGCCATGACGCGGTCGAACCGGTCGCCGACGGCAAGCTGATCGAAACCGCGATCACCGGCATGCTGACCAACCTCGACCCGCACGCGGCCTATCTGAGCGAGACCCAGTACAAGGCGTTGCAATCGCCGGCGCCGGACGAAAGTGCCTCGATCGGCCTCGTCGTGACCTCGAAAACGGCCAGGCCAAGATCGTGTCGCCGCGCGACGGGTCACCGGCCGCAGCCGCCGATATCAAGCCCGGCGACATGATCTACAGCATCGACAAGGAACCGACCTACGATCTGACGCTGGACGAAATGCAGCAGAAATTGCGCGGTCCCGCCGGCAGCGAGATCGCCTTGGTGCTGCGCCGCGGCAGCGGCAGCCCGATCGATGTCAAGATCAAGCGCACCGCCAACAAATTCCCGACCGTCACCTCGCGCCTCGAAGGCGGCGATGTCGGTTATATCCGGGTCGCCGCATTCGATCCGGCGACACCCGGCGCTCTCGCCGACGCCGTCAAGGATTTGCGGCAGCAGGCCGGCAGCAAGCTGGCCGGCTTCATCATCGATCTGCGCAACGATCCCGGCGGCAATTTCGATGCCGCGGTAGCCTCCGCCGACGATTTTATCGACAAGGGCGATATCACCGTCGTCAAGGGCCACAAGGCCGACGACACCAAGCGGATCGCCGCCACCCCCGGCGATGTCGCGAACGGCCAGCCGATCGTCGCGCTGGTCAATGGCGGCACGGCGCGCGAGGCGGAGCTGGTCGCCGGCGCGTTGCAGGACAGCCACCGGGCCGTGCTGCTCGGCACCAAGACGTTTGGCGAAAGCGGCATCGAAAGCATCATCCCGCTCAACGGCAACGGCGCCATCCGTCTGACCACGGCGCGATTCATGACGCCGAGCGGGCGCGCGATCCAGGGCAAGGGTCTCGAACCCGACCTCACCGTGTCGCCGCTGAAGCTCGAAAAGGTCGCGGCCGGCGACCGGCGGCGCGAGGCCGATCTGCGCGGCGCGCTGAAAAACCCCGATGCCGCGAAGGATGCCTCGAAAGAACGCCGTCAAGCCGGACAACGCGGTCAAGCCGGACAACGCAGTCAAGGATGGGGCGACCCCGGCCAAGGATGCCGACACCACCACCGCGACGACGCCGAAAGGCGACCAGCCCACCGTCGCGACCGGCGATATCGGCACGACCAGCGACGAGCAGCTCAGCGAGGCGATCGACGTGCTGCACGGTCTCGCCGTCGCCAACGGCCGCACCGCCGCGCGCTGACCCGGCAGGCTTGTTGTTCGCGCGATTTCAGAGAACGGGCGACTGGTTCGCTACGTGAGCGGACGCGGTTTATCGACATGACCGGGCGGAGCCGGTCCAACGGAGAACATGGCAATGCGGTTTCTCGTGCTTGGCGCCGGCGCGGTCGGCGGTTATTTTGGCGGGCGCCTGGCCGAGGCCGGCCGCGACGTGACCTTTCTGGTGCGCGGCGCGCGCGCCGCTGCGCTGGCCGATCACGGCCTCAAGATCGAGAGCCAGCTCGGCAGCTTCCACGTGCCGGTGCAGATCGCGACCGCCGACAAGGTCGGCGGCCCCTACGATGTCGTGATCCTGACCGCCAAGCATTATGACCTCGACACCGCGATCGCGGCGATCCGCCCCGGCATCGGGCCGAAGACGGCGGTGCTGCCGCTGCTCAACGGCCTCGTTCATCTCGACAGACTGGCGGCGGCGTTCGGGCCGGAGGCAGTGCTCGGCGGCGTCGCCTATGTCGGCGCAACATTGCAGCCGGACGGCACGGTGCTGCACCGCAACCGGCTGTCCGGCGTCGCCTATGGCGAGCGCGGCGGCGGCATCACAGACCGCACGCGCGCAATCGAACAGGCCTTCGCCGGCACCCCGGTCGATGCCCCGGCCGGCGATAACGTCATGCAGGACATGTGGGAAAAGTTCGTGATGATCAGCGCGATGGCCGGCATGAACAGCCTGATGCGCGCCAATGTCGGCGAGATCGTCGCGACCGCTGACGGCGCCGCGATCATGACCGAGGCGCTGGCCGAGTGTCAGGCGGTGGCCGCCGCCGCCGGGTTCTCGCCGCGCCCGCAGCACCGCACCCAGGTCGGCGCGATGCTGACCGAACGCGGCAGCCCCAACACCGCCTCGATGCGCAACGACCTCGAAGCCGGCGGCCGCACCGAGGCCGAGGCGATCATCGGCGACATGCTGCACCGCGCCCGCGGCTTTGGCGTCGCGACGCCCCTGTTGCGCGCCGCCTATTGCCACCTGCAAATCCACGAAAACCGCCTCGCCGCCGCGCGTTAGTCCGGCGCGCCTCAGCCGCGCAACTGTTCGATCAGCCCGCGTAGAATGCCCTCATCACCGGCATCCGCCAGCGGGATGGCAAACTCGCAGGCGGTGGCCACCGCCGCGTAACGCGCCCGCAGCTTCCCGGCGATTTCGCCATACGTGCCGATCACCGCGTACGTGTCGAGCATCTCGTCGCTGACTTGACCGGGCATTTCCTCCCAGCGCCGCGCCCGCGCGAGGGTCTGCAAGGCGCGCGCGGCGGCGCCATACCCTTCGCTCTCGAACGCCAGGAGGTAGGCGGGCGTCGAGGCGTAGAACGCGACCCGCGAGCGCACGTCGCGGGTCCGCTCGGCGAGCGTCGCGGGGTCAGCGGCGGTTGCGACCAGCGGCATCACGCACATCGAGAAATCGGCCATGTCGCGGCCGGTTTTCGCGGCGCCGTCGCGGGCCGCCGGCAGCATGGTCTCGGCGATATAGCGCGGCGTCGCGATCGGATGGGCCCGGATGCCGTCCGCAACCTCGCCGGCGACCTGGCACATATACGGGTTGACCGCGGCCAGTTCGACCGGGATGCGCGGGTGGTCGAGCGGCGGCGGCGTGAAGAGCGGCACCGTCAGGCTGAGCTGGTAATGCTCGCCGTGGAAATCGAGCCTTGTGCCGTTTTGCCAGCTATCCCAGATCGCCCGCAGCGCCCCGACATATTCGCGCAGCCACGGCCCCGGCGCCGACCACTTAACCCCAAACCGCCGCTCGATATGGCCGCGAACCTGTGATCCCAGGCCCAGCGTAAAGCGCCCGCGCGACAGCCGCTGCAAGGTCCAGGCGCTCATCGCGGTGATCGCCGGGCTGCGTGGAAACGCCACCGCCACCGCCGTCGCGAGGCTGACCCGCGTCGTCGCCTGCGCCGCCAGCGCCATCACGATAAACGGATCATCCCTGGTTTCCTCGGTGATGACCCCGTCATACCCCAGCGCCTCGGCCCGCCGCGCATCCTCAAAGACGCCGCCACCCTCCCCCGGCACCGCCGCCACCCGCACTCCGGGATCGAGCCTGCCGAGCGGCAGCAGCGTTTCGATTTTCACAGCCCGGTTTCCGTCACGCGATCAAACCGAAGTCTCGTCCACAATCCAAAGGCTACCAAATCCGGCCACCCCCTGTCATTCCGGAGCCGGCGCAGCCGGAGCCCGGAATCGAAGAACACGAACCAGCGATAACCTAGAGAAGTCCGTGGTCATGGGTTCCGGGTTCTTCGCTGCGCGAAGCCCCGGAATGACATTGGGGTTGGTATCCATGAGGTTTCCGCGGGGCGGTCGAGAGATTACAATGACTGCACCGCGTCTAAACCGGACGGCAAAGGTGGCATGAGCAATAAACCAGAAAACAGCGGCGGAAACGGCGAGCCGCCAGCAGACGACGCCGGCATGCCAGAGCCGAAAGGCAAGCGCCAGTTCGGTGCGCTCCGCGGCCAATTCGCTATCGGTCGAGAGTTCTTTGAACCGCTGCCACCCGACGAGCTGGAGCGCTGGCGCCAGTAGTTTCGACGCCCCAGCGGGCTAACCGAACCTCGACGCGATGTGGGTATAGAGCGCGCGCAGGGCCTGGGCTTCGGCGCCTTCGGGGCGGCCGGGGCGGGTGCGGTTGTTCCAGGCCATCGTGTCGATATGCGCCCAGGGGATGCCCTCGCCGACAAATTCCTGGAGGTAGAGCGCCGCCGTGATGGCGCCGCCCTGCGGCCCGTCGGACACGTTGTTGAGGTCGGCCGCCTTGCTGTCGAGCAGCCGGCGATACGGCTTCCACAGCGGCATGCGCCACAGCGGATCGTCTTCCTGCGTGCCGGCGGCGAGCAGCCCGGCGGCCAGAGCGTCGTCATTGCAGAACAATGCTGGCAGTTCGGGGCCGAGCGCCACGCGGGCGGCACCGGTCAACGTCGCCACGTCGATCAGCAGCGCCGGGTTTTCGGTCGAGGCCTCGGCCAGCGCGTCGCACAGGATCAACCGGCCCTCGGCGTCGGTGTTGCCGATCTCGACGGTCAGCCCCTTGCGCGTCCTGATGATGTCGAGCGGCCGCATCGCATTGCCCGACACTGAGTTCTCAACCATCGGCAGCAGCACCCGCAGCCGTACCTTCAGCCCGGCGGCCATGATCGCCTGCGCCAGCCCGAGCATGATCCCGGCGCCGCCCATATCCTTTTTCATGTTACGCATGCCGGAGGCCTGCTTGAGGTCGAGCCCGCCGGTGTCGAAGCACACGCCTTTGCCAACCAGTGTCACCTTTGGCGCCTCGGGGTCGCCCCAGGTGATGTCGACCAGCCGCGGCGCCCGGTCGCTGGCGCGGCCGACGGCATGGATCGTCGGGTAGTTCTCATCGAGCAGCTTGTCGCCGACGATCACGCGATATTTGGCGCCGGCACTTTTCGCCACCGACACCGCGGCGTCAGCCAGTTCCGCCGGGCCGAGATCGGAGGCCGGGGTGTTGATTAGGTCGCGCGCCAGGCAGGTGCCGCCGGCGAGGCGTTCGACATAGCCGCGATCAGCGCCTTTCGGCCAGACGAGGTTGGCGCCGGCCGGCTTCTTCTTTACGCGGTAGCGCGTGAAGGCATAGGTGCCGAGCGCCCAACCGAGCGCGACATGGCTCGCATCCGTGCCCTGCGGCACGGCCTCAACCCGGTAATTTCCCTCGGGCAGGGTCGTCGAGAGCCCGCCAAAGGCCCACATCGGCGCCTCGCTCTCCGACATGCCGACCAGCACCCGGCCTAGCCCGCCATCCGCGCCGGGCACCAGCGTCAGCTTGCCGGCCTCGCCGGAAAATCCGGTGGCCGCCACCCAGTCGCGCTCGCGCGGTGGCGCCGTTTCGCGCCATGCCGCCAGCCCGGATTTCGACACCGCCAGAACCGGCACCGCGCCGGCAGCATCATCGACCAGAGAGAATGGCATCGGTTCCACCTCGCCCATGCTGTACCGTCATCAGAATGCGCCAGCGGAGCCTCGGTTGACCAGCCCGCCGGCGCCGGACATCGTGCAAACGCGGTGCCCGAAAGAAGGTGGGCGGCACGACGGTGGTGGGGTAGCGATGCGGGTGAACGAAGCGACGGGTCTCGCCAAGAATTTTGTCCGCGAGGCCTTCCCCGACCAGCCGCTCGACACGCTTAGCCTCGAAGGCTTCACCTTCGACGATCACCTCGGCGTCTGGACGATGACGATCGCCTTCACGAGGCAAGCGGCGGCCGGGCCGGAAACGCGGATCGTCAGGATATCGAACACCGACCGGACGATGCTGTCGATCAGGGCGCCGTGACCACGACACATACGACGCCCACGCGGCGACGAAATTGGCTAGGATCGGCCGGCAGCATCAAATGCGGCGCGCTACCGCCTCCGCTCCGGGGATCATCATGCAGGTCAAGGAAGCAGTCGCTTTAGCGAAAGAATATATCCGCGACGTCTTCTCGGACGAGAATATCTCTGATCTCGGACTGGAAGAAGTCGAGTTCGACGAGGGCCCGGGCATCTGGTCGGTGACCATCGGCTTCTCTCGTCCTTGGGCTACCAAAGGGGCCGCTCTTGCCGGAGCCCTGGGGCCATTGACCAAGAGCGACTATAAGGTGTTACGGATACGCGACAGCAACAGGCAGGTTTTATCGGTAAAAAATCGTGAGGTAGTGACGAGCTAGTTCTCATGCCGGTGATCATGCTCAATTCAAATCTCCTGGTTCTTTTTATCATAGGAAGCTGCTCTCGTAGATACATAGATATACACAAGCGCGTGCAGTCCTACGATCAGGACGACTTCGAGATTCTTCTTGAGCTTATCAACCGGTCGTCTGGCATCGTGGTGACCCCAAACACCCTGACCGAAACGTCGAACCTGGTAAGCCAAATAGTAGAACCGGCCAGAAGCGAGTTGGCCGAGACATTCCGTAAGTTTGTCGGCGCCGCCGAAGAGCAATACATCGTCAGCCTGACAGCAGCGAGCCAACCTGAGTTTACCAGGCTTTGGCTGACTGACGCCGCGATCCTGAGGGGTTGACCGATGACCTTGTGCTGGTAACTGCTGATCTTGGTCTACATCTCGCGGCATTGCGGAGAGGCAAAAACGCGGTGAACTTCAATCATCTTCGGTCCGAATAGCTACGTGATCATCGTGCCGCCGTCGATGACGATGGTCTGGCCGGTGATAAAGGCGCCGGCGGGCGAGGCCAGCAGCAGGGCGGCGCCGGCGATGTCCTCGGGCTGGCCGAGGCGGCGCAGCGGGGTTTCGGCTTCGCGCCTGGCGCGGCGCTCCGGGTCTTCGTAAAGGGCGCGGGCGAAATCGGTCACGACGAGACCGGGCGCGATGCAATTGACCCGGATGCCGTGCGGCCCCCATTCGGCGGCGAGGCTGCGGCACAGGGCGATATCGGCGGCCTTGGTGACGCCGTACATCGCGATCACGGTCGATGATTTGAGACCGCCGATCGAGCTGATGAAAATGATCGAGCCCTCGCGCTTTTCCTTCATCTCGGGTACGACCAGCCGGGCGAGCCACAAATCGCTCAGCACGTTGTTGGTCATCATCCGCTCGAACACCTGATCGGTCAGGGCTTCGAGCGGGCCGTAATGCGGGTTGATCGCGGCGTTGCACACCAGGATATCGACACCGCCCCATTGCTCCCTGGTTTTGGCGACGAGGTTTTCCAGTTGCGCCCTGTCGGAGATGCGCGCGGTGATCGCGATCGCCTCGCCGCCTTTGGCGCGGATCGCCTCGACCACCTCGTCACACGGAGCCTGGTTGCGCGACGAGATCACAACCTTGGCACCGGCCTCGGCATAGAGTTCGGCAATCGCCCGGCCGATGCCCCGCGACGAGCCGGTGATGATCGCGACCTTGCCGGCGAGGGAAAAGGATTTCATGGCGTTACTCGCTTCTCACTTTAGGTGTCATTCCGGACCAGCCCGCAGGGCCGAACCCGGAACCTAAGAACACGGGCACCGACAAAAAAGGCTCAGCGTCTCGTGCTTCTTCCGCCAAGTCCGTGTTCCTGTTGGGTGGGCAGCCCCGACGGCATCGATTGTGCCAGGCTGTGAAGATTATAGATCGCAGCAAAGAGCCGTCCGATGACAATTATCCGAGTGGGTCTGGATACCTCCAAGCAGGTTTTTCAGGTGCGTGGTTTTAACGATACCGGGCCGCCGGTGCGGCGGCGGCTGACGCGCCCCGGAGTGACAAAGTGGGGTGCTGGCCCGTCGCCGGATTGAAGTTGCACCAAGCCGGCCGGCGGCACGGATCGTGCAAGCCGCAACACCCATAATGCGAAAATTGCAGGGGGGGTGAAACGCCGGCTTGCGAAGGCGGTGTGTGCGAGCTTGGCGGGAGTGCGGTATGAAGGGGGCGGGCTGGAACAGGCGCGATCTGATGAGGGTCGCGTCTGCGGTGGCCGCGGCGCCGCTACCTGGAGCCTGGTTGCGCGAGGCGAAGGCCGGCGAGGACGGCACGCTGGTCGTCGCGTTGTCGGACAATCCGCTGACCTGCGATGCGATCAGCATGGCCAGCCACGACACCGAAATCCTGTCGCAGGTGATCTGGGAAAATCTCATCACGGTCACGATTGATGGCGAGATGCAGCCGGAGTTGGCCAAGGCCATGCCGACGGTGTCGGACGACAAGCTGACTTACAGCTTTGAACTGCGCGACGACGTTTATTTCCAGGATGGGCAAAAGCTGACGTCAGAGGACGTCAAGTACAGCTTCGAATACATGCTCGACCCGGCGCACAAGGCCGGGCGGCGGCCCGTGTTCAGCCGGCTGTCGCATGTCGAGGTCGACAGCCCCACCAAGCTGCGCGTGATCCTGAAAGAGCCGTTCTCGCCGTGGCTCTATTTCCTCTACAAGCATATGGGCATTTTTCCGAAAGGTTCACGCGAGAAATACGGCGACGACTATTTCAAGTTGACCCCGAAAAACGTCGGAACCGGCGTCGGTATCTTCGAGGAATGGCGCCCCAACGACTATGTCAGCTTTGTCCGAAATCCGAATTACTGGCAGAAGGGCAAGCCTGCGTGGGATCGGCTGGTGGTGCGCATCGTGCCCGAGGATGCCTCGCGCGTCGCCTATCTGCTGAGCGGTCAGGCCGACATCATCGGCGCGCCGCCACCGCGCGATTTCGCGCGGCTCAAGACGCGCAAGGGCATCCAAGGCAAAACCCGCGCCACCTTTGGCGGGTGGAGTGTGTTCCTGATGAACCACCTTCATCCGCCCTTTGACGACGTCAATTTCCGCCGCGCGATGTCGCATGCGATCGACCGCAAGACGATCTGCGATCAGATTTATTATGGCCTCGTCGAGCAGTCCGGCATCCCGGCGCCGGCCTCCAGCTGGTGGTACGACAAGCAGGCTGACAACTCGGTCGCCTACGATCTCGACAAGGCGCGCCACTACCTGAAGCAGTCGAAATACGCCGAACTCGCCGAAGTTCGACCTGATCACGAGTTCGGTGCCCTATCTGCTAGACGCCAAGGATTGCTGCGTTTTTCTGCAGTCTGAATTGGCCAAGATCGGGGTCACGGTGAATCTGCAGACCGCGGACAGCGCGGTCGTTCAGACGGCGTTCGCGCGCGGCGAGTTCAGCGCGATGTACCGCAACATCATGTCGCCGGGCGAGCCGACCTATTTCATCACCTCAGCGTTCACGCCCGACCAGTACATGTCAAGGGTCAGCGGCTACACCAGCCCCAAGATCGAGGAAATGCTGAAAGTCGTCTTCGCAGCAAACGACATGAAAAGCGTCAAGCCGGTCTTTGCCGAAATGATGCGCCTCCTGGCGAATAAGTCGCCGTTTGTCTGGATCGGCTATTTCAACGCGACGAATTTGTGGCGCGACCGGGTCAAGAATTTCAAACCGAGCCGCGGTCTGACGATCAACGTGCGCGACGTGGCGCTGAGCTAGCGGCCGGGGATCGAAGGGAACCCCCCGTGCTCTCGCTGGCGCTCCGCCGCACCGCGTTTTCGCTGTTCTCGCTGGTCGTGGTCAGCCTCGTGCTGTTCATGCTGACCCGTTCGATCCCAACCTCGCCGGCCCGCATCGTGCTCGGCGACCAGGCGACCGATCAGCAGATCGTGCAGTTCGACCGCGATCACGGGCTCGACCGGCCGGTCCTGGCGCAATACGGCACCTGGCTGCGCCGGCTGGTGTTCCGCGGCGATCTCGATCAGTCCTTCACCACCGGCCGCGACATGAACCGGCAGATCGGCAACACCCTGCCGGTGACGATGGAGATCGTGATCCTCGCCTTTCTGGCTGCGACCCTGGTATCGATCGTGCTCGGAACCTTGTCGGCGCTCTACCGCGACAGCATCATCGATTACGCGGCGCGCCTGATCGCCGTGCTCGGCGTTTCGGTGCCCGGGTTCTGGCTGGCGCTGGTCCTGATCCTGTTTTTCGCGGTCGATCGCGAGTGGTTTCCGCCGGGCGGTGTCGTCCCGTTCGGTCAAAGCCCGCTCGCACATCTGCGGTCGATCGCGCTGCCGTGCTTCTGCCTCGGCTGCTTCTATCTGGCGGTGCTGACGCGGATGACCCGGCATTCCTTCATGTTGCACCGCGGTGTTGACACCCGCCCTGCAGCCCGCGCATGTTTCAACCGACGGTTCCCTTCGGGGATCAAAAGGGAACGCGGTGAGGGCCGGTGACGGTCTGAAGCCGCGGCTGCCCCCGCAACTGTAAGCGGCGAGCCTGCGCCAACCATGCCACTGGGCCCTAGGGCTTCGGGAAGGCGGCGCAAGGCGGCGACCCGCGAGCCAGGAGACCTGCCGTCGCGTCGTGGTCACGCGCGGGCACATTGGGCGGGGTGCACCAATGGGGTTGGTTCCGGCTCTATGAGCCTGGAGCGGCTTTGGTTCGCGGTGACGTGTCACGGTCACCGCGAGGTCGCTAATGCCTATCCTATGTATTCGCCCGCTCCGCGCTGCCGCGGTTGCGGCATTGCTCGTCGAATCCGTCGCCGGCCATCAGGCCGCCGCGCAGCAGGCGCCGCCGGGGCTGCTGCTCGACCCGGTCGTGGTCAGCGCGACCCGCCTGCCGACCCCCGAAAGCAATCTCGCCAGCAGCCTGACGGTCATCACCGCGCCCGACATCGCGGCCAAGCAGGAGCGCACCCTGCCCGATGTGCTGCGGGACGTGCCGGGCCTCAATGTCGTGCAGACCGGCGGCTCCGGCGGCGTCACCTCGGTCTTTATCCGCGGCACCAACGCCAATCAGACCAAGGTGCTGCTCGACGGTGTCGATGTCAGCGATCCGACCCAGCCCAATGGCGGCTACGATCTGGCGCACATCCTGTCGGCGCCGATCCAGCAGCTGGAAATCCTGCGCGGGCCGCAAAGCGGGCTTTACGGCTCGGATGCGATCGGCGGCGTCATCAACATCACCACCCAATCCGGGTCCGGACCGCCCGTGGTCAGCGCGTTGGTCGAAGGCGGCGCCTTCGCCACCTTCAACCAGAACGGCGCGGTGCGCGGCTCGACCGACCGCTTCAACTATTCGTTCGATGTCGAGCATTACCACGCCGGCAGCACGCCGGTGACCCCGCTCGGCCTGCTGCCGCCGGGTCAGCAGCGGATCAACAATTCGTATGACAACAAGACGTTCGGCACCAAACTCGGCGCCAAACTCACGGATACGATCGATGTCGGCTTGGTCGGCCGCTACATCTATTCCGATATCAACACGACGGGCGACGATTTCAGCGTGTTCCCGGCGGTGCCGGCCAATGTCCAGACCTATGGCGAGCAGCGTCAGTTGATCACCCGCGGCACGATCCACCAGACGCTGTTCGACGGCATGTTCGATCACACATTCGGCCTCGGCTATAGCGATCATCGCAACGAGAGCACCGCGCCGCTCAGCGCGCCGCTCTATACCCGCGGCGACCGGGTCAAGGCCGACTGGCAGGGTAATCTGCGTTTTGCCCCCGGCGAGGTGCTGACATTCGGTGCCGAGCACCAGATCGACGAAATCCGCGACAGCCCGATTTCGGCGCAGAACACGCTCGATTCCGGCTATGTGCAGTTGCAGTCGAGCTATGCCGACCGCTATTTCAACGCGTTGAGCCTGCGCTACGACAGCAACAGCCAATTCGGCGGCAAGCTGACCTATCGGGTGGCACCGGCGGTGCTGATCCCGGAAACCGGGACCAAGTTCAAGGGCACGGTCGGCACCGGGTTCAAGTCGCCGACGCTGAACCAGCTTTACGTCAGCTTTCCGGCGTTCAATTTCTTCGCCAACCCCAATTTGAAGCCGGAAACCTCGCTCGGCTACGATCTCGGCTTCGAGCAGAAGGTGCCGATGGTGCCGGTCACGCTCGGCGCGACCTATTTCCACAACCACATCCAGGACCTGATCACGCCGAACGCGACCTTCACGACCAACATCAACGTCAATCAGGCGACGACCCGGGGTGTCGAAGCATTCCTCGAGGCACGGCCGGTCGAAAGCGTGGTGCTGCGCGCCGACTATACCTACACACTGGCCGACGACGACATCCTGCATCAGGAACTGCTACGCCGGCCGATGCACAAGGCGAGCTTCGACGCGCGCTGGCAGTTCAACGAGAAGACGCTGCTGACGACGACGCTGCTTTATGTCGGGTCGTGGGCCGATGTCGATCGCACCGGCGCCAATACCGGGTTCCGCACGACGCCTTACATGGTCGTCAACCTGACCGGCTCCTACGATATCGGCGGCGGCTTTACGGCGTTCGCGCGGATCAACAACCTGTTTAACCGCACCTACCAGGACCCGACCGGGTTTCTGCGCCCTGGACTTAGCGGGTTCTGCGGGGTCAAAGTGGCCTTTGACGCGCCGTTGACCTTATGACCGGTGCACGGGAGAGGCATGGCGGAAGCGATACAGCCGGAGCGCACCATCGAAGCCGATGGCCATGCGGTCGACATCTTTTCGTTGCCGAACGACGAGGCCAGTCTCGAAGCGCTGCTGCGCGACCTGTTCGAGCGGCATTGGGCCGGGATCACCTTTGGTCCGATCATCGAAGGGGCCGCCTGGGAAATCCGCGCACCGTACGCGCCGACCTATGTCGGCATGCTCGACGGCTATCTGACGGTGGCGTTCGGCCCGACGCATTTTCACCTTTGCATCGGCCGGACGCGCGGGCCGCGTCACGACCCGACATCCGACAGCCTGGCGCGGCACCGCCAGACCGCGCGCGCCGAACTCTATCGACGGCTGAATCCAAAGGGGGCGCCGATCTCGTGGGGCATCCGCCTGTTCAACGGTGCCGGCGAACAGCAGTTAACGCTGCTGCTGCCAAATCCGCTATTGTCGCCGCAGGACAAGCCGCTCAAGGAGCCGGATTGGTCGCGCCTCGAATTATGGGACGAATTGCGCCGGCGCTGGACCGGCGCCGGCGGCCCGGACCCGTTCGATCGCTCGGCCGAGCGGTTTACGCACTGATTTTTCACGACCCCCTGATTTCTAAAGGAAGGACGTTGGGATGACTGTCGATCAAGGCCTCGCCCAGGGCGGGCGGCCCTTTCCCCAACCGGTACTGCCCTTGCTGATGGTCGCTGCTGCCGCGGCAATCAGCGCCGGTTTCGCCTGTGTGACCCCGTTCCCGGCTTTTGCGCTGGCCGCCGCCTATCTGCTCGGGCCGCGTGCCGCGTTGTTGACGGTCGCTGCGGTATGGGTCACCAACCAGGCGGTCGGCTTTGCTTTTCTCAGCTATCCCTGGGACGTCGACACCGCGCTGTGGGGCCTGGCGATCGGCCTGGCCGCCCTAGTCGCAACGGCGGCCGCGCGCGCCACCCTGCGGGTGACGCACTGGACTGTCATCGGTTCGCTGGCTGCGGCCGGGGTTGTCGCGTTCGGCCTCTATGAGGCCGCCCTGCTGCTGGTCGCGCTGGTACTCGGCGGCACCGAGGCCTTCACCGTGTCGATCGTCGGGCAGTTCGCGCTGCTCAACATCGCCTGGGCCGCAGCATTGCTCGGCACCGCCGAGGCGTTGCGCTACGCCGGTCTCCTGCAACTCAGCCCGGACAACACCTCCGCCGCCTAACCGCTTTACGGTATTCGATCTGACGGCGTTGGCTGACACGCCGCCGCCAATCGGGTTGCTGCGCATCTTCGCGGCGTTCCTGCGGCTCGGCTGTACCAGCTTCGGGGGCGGCACGGCGGCGTGGCTGTATCGCGAGATGGTGCTGCGGCGCGGCTGGATCGACGATCAGGCGTTTCTCGCAATGATGGCGCTCGGCGCAGGTCATGCCCGGCGCCAACGGCGTCAAGATGACCGTGCTGATCGGCCAGCGGCTGCGCGGCGCGCCCGGCGCGGCGGTCGCGTTGCTCGGTCTGCTGTCCGGGCCGTTCGTGATCGTGCTCGCGGTCGGCGCGCGTCTATGCCGGGCTGAGCGGCGAGCAACTGCTGCACGCATGCTCGACGGCGTCGCCGCGGCGGTGATCGGGCTGACCTTCGCGACCGGGTTGCGCAGCGTCGCGCAAAGCGGGTTCCGGCCCGCGGCGCTGACCATCGTCGGCGTCACGGTGCTGTGCGTCGGCATCTTGCGCTGGCCGATGTTGCCGGTCATCGCTCGCCCTGGCGCCGGTCAGCATCGCGCTGGCCTGTGCGCGGAGCGCCGCGCGCTCTGCTGCGCCTGAGATGCGTGACGGATCTGGCGAGACGTTGCTGGCGCTCGCCATCGTGTTCGCGCCGCTGTCGCTGTTGTCGTTCGGCGGCAGCAACGCGGTGCTCGCCGATATCGCGCAGCAGATCGATCGCGGTACATCACTGGACCAACGACCGCGAGTTCGCCGACCTGTTCGCCCTGTCGCGCGCGACGCCCGGGGCCGGGATCGATGCTGACCGCGCTGATCGGCTGGAAGGTGGCGGGCGTCACCGGGCGCGCTGGTCGCGACGGCCGCGCTGTATCTGCCGGCGGCGGTGCTGGTCTACGCGCTGTCGCGCGGGTGTGGGGGCGGTGGCGCGGCTCGACCTGGCATAGCGCGATCGAGCGCGGCATGGCGCCGATCGCGGCCGGCCTGTTCCTGTCGGGCGGCATCGCGGTGTTGCGCGCCTCGCCCGGCGGCTGGCCGGTCTGGGTCGCGGCGGCCGGCACGACCGTCGCCTGTTGCGCTGGCCGCGCCTGCACCCGGTGCCGCTGCTGCTCGGCGGCGCCCTGCTGTTTGCCGTGTTCGGACAGGTGTGAGTAGATAAGCCGATGAAAACGCCTGTCACGGTGCGCCCCGAAGACGCTCGATTTCGCCGCCCTGATCCGCGAGGGCGAGACGATCCACTGGGCTGAGGCGACCGCCGAGCCGGTTTTCCTGACCCGCCTCCTCGAACCAACAGGCGCCGCGCTGTCCGCCGTTCCGGGTGTTCTTCCCGCTGACCTTCGGCACCGATCTTGCCGCCGACCACGCCAACGTCACGGTGACCGCGTTTGGCGGCGGCGGCGCCGGGCGGCGGTTTTTCGCCGGCGCCGCCGCCAAGTCATCCCCGCCAACATCTCCGATCTTGCGCGACCTGATCGCCAGTCGCCGCATCCGCGATCGATATCGTCCTTCTGCAGGTGACCGGCCCCGACGCCGGCGGCAACTATAACGCCGGGCTCGGCATCGAAGCCTGCAGGTCGCGATGCAGGGGGCGCGGCTCGTCGTCGCGCAGCTCAACCCGGCCCTGCCGTGGACCGCGGCGAGACGTTGGTCGAACCGGGCTGATCGACATCCTGGTGCCGGCGACGCCACCCGCCGCTCGAATTGCCGGCGCGGAGATCGGCGCCATCGAACGGCAGGTCGCCGAGCATGTCGCGACGCTGGTGCCGGACCGCGCGACGATCGAACTCGGCATCGGCCTGATCCCCGAGGCGGTGACCCACGCGCTGCGCGGCAAGCACGGTCTCGGCATCCATTCCGGCGCGATCGGCGACGGGGTCGCCGAATTGATGCAGGCGGGGTGGTCGACAATCGCCACAAGGAAATCGACGCCGGCGTCACGACGACGCTGATGCTGATGGGCACCCAGCGCCTCTACGCCTATGCCGACCGCAACCCGCAGATCGTGATCCGCTCGCCGCGCTATACCCACGATGCGCTGGTGCTCGGCAATTTCCGCCGCTTTGTCGCGATCAACTCGGCGCTGGAGATCGACCTGACCGGACAGGTCAACGCCGAGACCGCGCAGGGCCGCAATATCGGCCTGACCGGCGGCCAGATGGATTTCGTGCGTGCCGCGACCCGCGCGCCGGAAGGCCGCTCGATCATCGCGCTGCAATCGACCAGCCGCGACCGCCGTCATTCCCGCATCGTCGCCCGGCTCGCCGACGCGGTCGTCACCACCCCGCGGGCCGACGCCGATTGCGTCGTTACCGAATACGGCATCGCCGAACTGCGCGGCCTCACCCTCGCCGAACGCGCCCGCGCCCTGATCGCGATCGCCGACCCCGCCTTCCGCCCCGATCTGGAGCGCGCCAGCGAACGATTAGTCTAAGGGCCCCGCGGCTGAACGGAGGATTTTTCGATGGGCATGACGATCATCGAGAAAATCCTGGCGCGGGCGAGTGGCGAGGCGCGGGTTGCGCCCGGTGATCTGGCGGTGGTCGATGTCGATCTCGCGGTGATGATCGATCTGAGTTTCTCAAATGCGTCGTGGCGCGAGATTTTGAAGCTGCATGACCCGGACAAGGTCGTCGTGGTGTTCGACCATGACGTCCCCGCCTCGAACCGCTCGACAGCGGCGATGCATGTGCGCGGGCGAGACTTTGTCGGCGCTTTGGCATCAGGCGGTTTCACGATGTCGGGCCGACCCAGGGCATCAGCCATGTCGTCGTCGCAGAGAACGCCTACGCGCTGCCCGGCACGGTGATGGCCTGCTCGGATTCGCACACCTGCAGCGCCGGGGCGTTGAATTGCGCCGCGCGCGGTCTCGGGGCGCCCGATTTGACCTACGCGTTGACCACCGGCAAGACCTGGTTCCGGGTCGGCGAGACCGTGCGCTACGACCTCGACGGGCGGTTGCGGGAAGGCGTGTCGGCAAAGGATGGTGTTTCTGCACATCGCCGGTATCTATGGCGACCATGCCAACCAGAATATCGAGTTCGGCGGCCCGGCCCTGGCCTCGCTGAGCATCGACGCGAGGCGGACGCTGACGACGATGGGCGCCGAATTATCGTGCGAATTCGCGACCTTCGAGGCGGATGATGTGCTGCTCGATTACGTCAGGGCGCGCAACCCGGCGCCGTTCGAGCCGCAGCATCCCGATCCCGATGCGACTTATCTCGCGCGCCACCGGATCAACCTCGGTGCACTGGCACCAATGGTGGCGCTGCCCGACCGGGTCATCCGCAATACCGTGCCGGTTGGCGAGGCGGCCGGCGAGCCGGTGCAGCAGGCCTTTATCGGCTCCTGCGCCAACGGCACGCTCGACGACCTCGCCGAGGTGGCGCGGGTTCTCTCGGGGCGACAGGTGGCGCCGGGCGTCCGGCTGCTGGTGACGCCGGGGTCGCAGCGCATCTACGCCGCGGCCGTCAAGGCCGGCTATGTGCAAATCCTGATCGAGGCCGGCGCGGTGGTGACGCCGGCGACCTGTGGCGCCTGTTATGGCGGCCATATGGGCGTGCTCGGGCCGGGCGAGACCTGCATCACCGCCAGCACCCGCAACTTCCGCGGCCGCATGGGCCACGACACCGCACGCATCTACATGGCGTCGCCCGCGACGGTCGCCGCGTCGGCTGTCATGGGCCGGATCGCCGAAGCGGGGAGTTGTAAGTGGCCGAAACTCCGATCGCGGCGTTGAAACTCCCGTGAGCGGCCCGGTCAGCGAGGCCCACCCCGACGCTATCCCCGGCAAAGCGCTGGGCAAAGTGGTCGTCGCGACAGTCGCGGTGCAGGTGGCGATAGTCATGTCGTCGCTGACTGTGCCCGTGCTGGCGAGCCTGATTTTCGCGTCGGCGGGGATCGCGCCGTATCTCGTCGGGTATTACTCGTCGGTAATCTACGGGTGTGCCGCGGCGACGTCGCTCGCGACGCCCGGTCTGCTGCGGCGGTGGGGCGGCATTCGGCTGCACCAGGGCATGCTGGTGATGACCGCAGCGGCATTCGTGGCTTTGTTGCCGGCGATTCCGGCGGCATTTGCGCTGAGCGCCCTCGTGCTTGGTCTCGCCTATGGGCCGATGAACCCGGCGAGCACCGTGCTGCTGGCGCGGTGCACCCCGCCCCGGCTGCGCGGCCGGGTCTTTTCGCTGAAGCAGACAGCGGTGCCGGCCGGCGGCGTGCTCGCCGGCTCAGTGATGCCGCTCGCGGCGGCGGTGCTCGGCTGGCGCGGCACGATGCTGCTGATTGCCGTGATCTGTCTCGTTCTCGCGGTGCTGATCCAGCCGTGGCGCGGGGAACTCGACCATGACCGGGCTGGCGACACAAGACTGATCCATCCGGGGTTTTGGCTGCCGGCGCAATTGATGGCACAGCGCGGCGGATTGCGCGTCGTCGCGGTCGCCTCGTTCGCGTTCGGCGCGGTGCAGTTCAGTTTCAGCGCGGTGTTTCCGACCGTGCTGGTCAGTGTCGGCTGGAGCCTGCGTGCTTCTGGTCTCGTGCTGGCGGTGGCGCTGGCGGTCGGGGTCGTGTGCCGCATCATCTGGGGCAGCGTCGCCGACCGGGTCGGCACTCGTCCAATTCTTGGCGTCATGGGTGTGATGATGAGCCTTGCCGCATTTGCCGGAGCGTTTGTCACGGCGGCGTGGTCCGGGCCGGCGGTGGTGTTGCTGGCGGTGCTGTTCGGGGTGTCGGCCTATTGCTGGGCCGGGATCGGGCTGGCCGAGACGGTGCGCCAGGCGCCGCCGGCATGATCTCGGAAGCGAGCGCCGGGGTCATCGCGCTAACTTTTCCGGCGCGCTCGCCGGGCCGGCGCTGTTCAGCACCGCGACGGCGCTGACCGGCAGCTATCGCCCGGCCTTTTTGATCCTCGCCGCGCTCGCGATCGTGCCAAGCCTGTTGCTGTTGCGGCCGCGGCCGGCCCTGGCCGGGCTCGAATAGCGGTCAGCAGGCGGTGGTGGGGCTTTCGGCCGCGGTCGAAAGCCAATTCCGCAGACCGCGACGGAGGCGTTCAGAACTCTGCCCGATCATGTCGCGCAAGCACGTTGTCGCTGTTGCCGCCGTCCTGTCGCTGACCCTGCTGGTCGGGATCGCGGGCGCCCTTGCACAATCGCCGGCGCCGGATGGCCCACCATCGGATGTCCTGTCATCGGACGGCCGCCCGTGGCTCGACCCGCATCGCTCACCGGACGAACGTGCGCGGCTGGCGCTGGCGCAGATGACCACCGGCGAGAAATTGCGGCTGCTGTCGAGCACCAGCCGCAGCGATGGCGAGCCGGTGCATCTGGCCGGCCTGGTGCCCGGCATCGACCGGCTCGGCATCCAGGCGATCAAGGAAAGCAATGCCGGGCTCGGCGTCGCGATTCCGATCGAAAATGGCGGTCAGCGACCGGACGACCAGGCGACCGCGCTGCCCTCGGGGCTGGCGCTGGCGGCGACGTGGAACCCGCAATTGGCCTATGCCGCCGGGTCGATGATCGGCGAGGAGGCGCGGCGCAAGGGCCTCAACCTGCTGCTCGCGCGGCGCCGCCAACCTGGCGCGCGACCCGCGCAGCGGCCGCAATTTCGAATATGCCGGCGAAGACCCGCTGCTGACCGGCACGATCGTCGGCGAAACGATCCGCGGCATTTCGGACCGCCACGTGATCTCGACGATCAAGCATTTCGCGCTGAACGACCAGGAGACCAAACGCAATTCGGTCGATGCGCTGATCGACCGCGCGACGCGCTGCGGAAGCGATCTGCTGGCGTTCGAGATCGCCAGCGAGCGCGGCCGGCCGGGTGCGGTGATGTGCTCCTACAACCTGGTCAACGGCGTGCATGCCTGCGAAAACCAATGGCTGCTCGACCGCGGTGTTGCGCCAGGAATGGGGTTTTCGCGGCTGGGTCATGTCGGATTGGGGGGCGGCGCATTCCACGGTGCGCCGCCGCCGCCGCCGGGCTCGACCAGCAATCCGGCGGTCGAATGGGACGGGCAGGCCTATTTCGGCGAGCCGCTCGCCGCTGCCATGCAGGAGGGCGTGTTGCCCGGCGGACAGCTTGACGCGATGGCGCTGCATGTGCTTGCAGGCGCTGTTTGCCGCCGGGGTCGTCGACGACCCGCCAAAACCGGCGCCGCTCGATGTCGATGCCGATGCCGGCGATCGCACGGCGAGGTCGCGGAGCAGGGCATCGTCCTGCTGAGGAACGATGGCGACCTGCTGCCCCTTGTCGCGCGAGGCGCGGCATATCGCGGTGATCGGCGGGCATGCCGATATCGGGGTGATGTCGGGCGGCGGCTCGTCGCAGGTCATCCCGATCGGCGGGCCGGCCTTGCAGATCGATAACCCGGAGGTCGGCGCCTAGCTGATTTTCGATCCGTCCTCGCCGATGCAGGCGATCGCGCGCAAGCTGCCGACGGCGCGCGTGGATTATGCCGATGGCGGCGATGTCGGTGCGGCGGCGGCGCTGGCGAGGCAGGCCGATGTCGCGGTCGTGTTCGCGACCCGCTGGGAGAGCGAGGGGCATGATGCCGAAAATCTGTCGCTGCCCGACGGGCAGGACCGGCTGATCGCCGCGGTCGCCGCCGCCAACCCGCGCACGGTCGTCGTGCTGGAAACCGGAAACCCGGTGCTGATGCCGTGGCGCGACCGGGTCGGCGCGATCCTCGAAGCGTGGTATCCGGGCGCGCGCGGCGGGGAGGCGATCGCCGACATTCTCGTTTGGCGATGTCAGCCCGTCGGGCCGCTTGCCGATCAGCTTTCCGGCGGGGCCGGAGCAATTGCCGCGCGCCGAGGTGCCGGGACGCGACGTGCCGTGGGGCACGCGCGTCGCCGGTCGATTATCAGGAAGGCGCGGCGGTCGGCTATAAATGGTTCGCCGCGCGCGGAATGGCGCCGCTCTTTCCGTTCGGCTACGGGCTCGGCTATTCACGTTTTGAATACGGCGATCTTGCGGTCGCGCGACGGCGAGCGATGTGAGGCGTCGTTCACCGTGACGCAATGCCGGCGCGCGCGAGGCGGAGGATGTGCCCAGCTTTATGCGCGGATGCCGGGCGCGGACGGCAATCCGGTCGAGCGGCTGGTCGGCTGGAGCCGGGTCAAGCTGGCGCCCGGCGAGAGCGCACCAGCGTCGCGATCACGATCGATCCGCGGCTGCTGGCGCATTTCGACGCCGCGGCGGAGCGTTGGCGGATCGATGCCGGCACCTACCGGGTGACGCTCGGCGCCTCCGCCCTCGACCCGCGCCTCTCGGTTGCCTCCTCGATCACTGGCCGCACGCTGCCGCCTTAATTCCAGGGCCGCCTTAATTCCGGGCGGGCCGGAACCACCCCGAATCGGGTGCGTTTGCGCGCAACTGGCTCAAGGTGGCGCGATGCAGGATATCAGCGAACGGCTGACGGATATCGGCTTTGGCAGCCCGCCGCGGGAGCCCTCTTGCTGGCGCACCGCGCGGCTCGACATGCCGGCGCCGCGCCCGGCGCGGTCGCGTCCGGAACCGGCGTGCAGCCGGTCGCTGCTGCGCTGGCGCGATCTGCTGTCGCGCCCGTTACGTCCGTCACCCTATCGGATTTATCGCGCCTGAAGCTGGCCGCGCCGCTGTAACTCCTGCACGATCGCGGTGAAATGCACCGCTGCGGCGGTCGAACGATCAACCCCTTCCAGCCCGACCCCTTCCAGCCAGTTCTGGTCGAGGAACGAGGCCAGCGCCGGCTGCCCGAGTTCCGCCTCCCATAAATCCCGAGCAGCGAGGCGGCGGCCTCATCGGCCTCGCGTTCGATCAGCGGCAGCGTCGCGGCACGCTCGGCGGCTGCGCGGTCTTTCGTGTCGGGACCAGGACCCAGGCCGAAATCGACCAGCGTGCGGCGCTCGGGCGGCGCCAGTACGAAATGCGCGATTTCGTGCAGGATCACATAGGCCTCGGTATCGCCGTCGAGCGCGGTCCCGTCCCAGTTGAACCGGCACGGCGTGCCCGGCGGGTGGACCGGCAGGCCGTGGGTGCGCGCGATTGCGATGGCCCTCCGGCGATGCCGCTCGGCGACGGTCGCTTCGGCGCGTTCCCTCGAGGTGGCGCGGATGCGGACAAACGCTGCCTGTGCGGCCGGATCGTCAAGCTGCGCCGCGAAACTATCGAGCACTTCCGGTAACCGGCCATCCGGGATGGGCGTCAGGATCACGCGTGCCTCAGTACAGGATCGAGGGCAGATACGCGCCCTGGGGTTCGTTGTAGAGACCCACCGTCATCAGCGTCAGCGGCTGCACCATCCGCAGACCCTGGGCCAGGCACCAGCGGAACACCTCGCCATTTCGGCTCGGCAGCAGAAAGCCTGGCCCGGCGAATTCCGGCGCCGCGGCGATCAGCGCCTTGAGGTCGTCATTTGTCGCGGCGACGGCATGGCCGAAGAAGGCGAGTTGCGTCGTGTAGCCGGTGATGCGGCTGTCCCGCTCGACGATTTGTGCCGTCCCCTCGTCGATCGCGGCCCGGAGTTCGCCGCCACGGTCGTGCCCATGCACCTGGCGGCACAAGCGGTTGCAGGCCTCTGCGTCCTCGGGCCGGGCGGAGCGCACCGGGAAGCCCGGAAGTTCCATCAGCAATGGCGGGCCCTGCAAGTTGGCAATCGGTTCCCGCACATCAAAGCCCAGCTTCGTGTAGAGACACAGCGAACGCGTGTGGTAGCCCGACTGGAGCAGACGCACGCCGGCGGCGCCGCGGCTGGCTGATCGGTCGAGCATATGGCGCATCAGGGCTGTGCCGATCTGCGCGTTCTGGACATTTGGATCGACCGTGATCGGCCCGAGCCCGATAATCGCCGATCGCTCATCGATGAAATTGCTGCCGACGACCCTACCGTCGAGTTCGGCGACGACGCCGTAGCTGCCCGGCGCCGCGGCGAGATGCGTGTACAGCCCGATCGCGGCGTCCGGCGCCGGGAAATCCGGCGGGAAATTGTGCTGCGCCGCGATCGCCTGGAACGCGGCATGACAGATCCGGCCGGCGGCCGGCACGTCGGCGGGGTTTATCTGGCGCAGTATGAGAGCCATCGGCATGTCCTTGCGTTCGGACGGATCGCGTGGGTTGATCCCACACTCCTGTCATTGCGAGCCCCCGGGTCCGGCCTCCGGCCGGCCCGAGGACAGGCTCCGCGAAGCAATCTCGATCCGAAGGTGCCTCCTCCCCACGAGGTTGCTTCGTCGCTTCGCTCCTCGCAATGACAGCTCTTGGAGTGTAAATCTGAAGCCTGACCCTCCTAAAGCCCAACCAGCCGGGCGCTTTCGCTCCACAGCCGCTCGCCGAGGGCATCGTCGAGCGCAGCTGGATCGGGCTGGGCCGGTTTGCTGTTGCTCAGATAGGCGCCGTGATAGGGCGTCGCATCGGCGACTGTCGCGAGGAACAGCGATGTCGCCGCACCCTTTTCCGGAGTCGTTAGAAACGGCTTTACGAGGCGCCAGCCCCAGCCGGCGATATTGCCGGCGTGGTCACCGATCTTGGTGGCGATGACGCCGGGGTGCAGGCTGGCGGCGACGATCTCACGCGGGTCGAGCCGGCGCGCGAGGGCGCGGGTGAACAGAATGTTGCACAGTTTGGACCGGCCATAGGCCTTTAGCGGTGTCCAATCGCGGTCGCCGGTCAGCGCCCCGACGTCGAGCCGCGCGCCCTTATGGGCCTGCGAGGCGACATTGACGATGCGCGCCGGGGCGCAGGCGCGCAGTCGGTCGAGCAGCAGATTGGTCAGCAGGAACGGCGCGAGGTGGTTGACCGCGAACGTCAGTTCGTAGCCGTCGGCGGAGGTCTGGTATTCCGGCGTGATCTGCCCGGCATTGTTGACCAGCACGTCGAGCCGGTCATGCCGCGCCAGCACCGTCTCGGCAAGCTGCCGCACCTCGGCGAGGCTCGCAAAATCGGCTCGGGTGGTTTCGACCCCGTCGGCGCCGCGCTCAGCGAGCCAACGCCGCGCCTCGGCGAGACGCGCCTCGTTGCGTCCGGCGATGATGACGCGGAACCCGGTGCGGGCGAGGCCGAGCGCGGTTTCAAGCCCGATCCCGTCGGTCGCACCGGTGACCAGGGCTACGCGCCCGGCTGCCATGCTACTCGGGCTTGGGCGGTGGGATGGGTGTCAGGCCCTTGGCCTTGTAGGCCGCTGCCGCTGCCGGCGACACGAGGAAATCGATCAGCGCCTTGGCGGCAATCGGCTGCTCGGCGAACGTCGGTGCGCCGGCGGCATAGACCAGGTCGGGGCTCTGCAGCTCGGTCGGCAGCGGCCCGACAACCTCGATCCCCTCGACCTCCATCAGCTCGCTGATCGGCTGCATGCCGATCTCGGCCTCTCCGCTGACGATCGCGTCGCCAACCCGCGGCGAGCCCTGGCCCGGCTTCGCGGTCACCAAATGGGTTTTGGCTTTCAGGTCACCGGCGATGCCGAGTTTTTCGAGACCCTGCGCCAGCGCGGTGCCGCTGGTGGCGCCGCTGGCCGGGTCGGTGTAGGCGATCGACTTGGCCGCCAGCAGGGCTTTCTTCAGCGCCTCGACCGAACTGATGTCGGGGTGGGGAGCGCCCTTCTTCACGGCGAGCCCGATCGGCGCCCGCGCCAGCACCATAACGCTGCCGCCGACCATCTTCGACTTTTTCACCAGCCCATCGACCCGCGGCTTGGTCAGGATGGCGACGTCGATCGCATCGTCGGCCGCGACCTTCTGTTCGACGCCGCCTGCCGTCGCATACTCGATCGTGAGCTTGTGGCCGGTTTTCGCTTGGAATTCCGGAGCGACCTGCTGCAAGACCGCGCGCATCGCGCCGGCGGATACGACGACAAGTTCGGCCGCGCCAGCCGGCGCAGTCGATATGCCCGCCAACACGGCGAGCGCGATGATCGGCAATCGAATAAGGCGCATTGTTCTCCCCAGTCTTGATTTATTCAGCTTTGATTATTCGGCGGCCAGTTCGTAGCGGGCCGGTTGGGCGGTCGTCGCGGTGTCGCCGCCGACGGTCGTGCGCTGCATCAGCCGCTTGTGGTTGCGCGTGTCGTAGGCCGTGGCGCGATGCAGCACGCAGCGATTGTCCCAGATTACCAGATCGCCGTCGCGCCAAGCGTGGCTGTAGCAGTATTGCGGCTGGGTGGCGAACTCGTTGATCTCGGCGATAAAGGTGCGGCCTTCCTCGCGCGGCCAGCCGATGACGTGCGAGGCATGCGCCCCGGCATAGATGTTCCGGCGGTGGTTGGCCGGGTTTTCGCGCACCATGACCTGCCAGGCGCCCGGCAGTTCGGCCTGCATTTCGGGGGTCAGCGTGTCCCGCACGACCGTACTGCGCGAATAGACGAGGCTGTGCTCGGCGACGAGGCCTTCGAGCTTCTGCTTCGTTTCCGCCGGCAACGCGTCATAGGGGGCGCGCATCGTCGCGAATTCGGTGTTGCCGCCGGCCGGCGGGACGACCCGCGCTGAAAGCAGCGAACACAGCGATGGCACGGCCTTGAACGAACTGTCGGTGTGCCAGAGGTAATTTCCCTTCTGGTACTCCATGCGGCGGTCTTCCGCCGGGATCACCGAGCCGGTGTTGATGTCGAGGTTCGACTGGCGGGCAAACGCGCTGCCGACGCCGGGATTGGCCTTGCCGGCGACTTCGAGGGGTCCGAAGCGCTTGCTGAACGCGATCTGCCTTTCGTCGTCGAGGCTCTGGTCGTGAAACACCAGCACCGAATACTCGTCGAGTGCTGCACGAATTTCCGCAAACGTCGCGTCGTCCATCGGCATGCCGGTATCGACGCCGCCGATCTCGGCACAGAACAGCGGGTGCAGTTTCTTGATAGTAATCGGCATCAAATCTTCACCTCCAAGGGCTGTCATTGCGAGGAGCGCAGCGACGAAGCAATCTCGTGCGGAGGAGGCTCCTTCGGATCGAGATTGCTTCGCGGAGCCTGTCCTCGGGCCGGCCGGAGGCCGGACCCGGGGGCTCGCAATGACAGGAGTGTGAGTGGGTCAGAGATCGTCGATCCGGGTGGCCCAGCGGCGGCAGAGGTGGTGGGCAATCGCGACCGGGCCGGGGATCGAGAGCCGCGTCGGGTCGTCGGGGCCGGTGGCGGCGCGTTCAACCATCGCGCGGATATGATCACGCTCGAACCAGCGGGCCTCGGCGATTTCCTCGGGATCGACGGTAATCTCCTCGGTCAGGCCTTCGCACAGAAAGCCCATCATCAGCGTCGAGGGGAACGGCCAGGGCTGACAGGCGAGGTACTTCACGCGGCCGACCTCGATACCGGATTCTTCGTGAACTTCGCGCCGCACCCCTTCCTCGATCGTCTCGCCCGGCTCCATGAAACCGGCGAGACAGGAAAAACGGCTGCCGGGGCGGCGCTTGTTGCGGCCGAGCAGGGCGACTTCGCCGCGCACCACCAGCATGATCGTCACGGGGTCGGAGCGCGGGTAGTGCGATGCCTTGCATTCCGGGCAGCGCCGCACCCACCCGGCGGCGGTGACGCGGGTCGGCGAACCGCACTGCGCGCAATAACCGTGGCGCGAGTGCCAATCGATTAGCGAGCGCGCCTCCGCGAGGATCGCTGCCTCGCCGGCCGGCAGGAGCGGCGCGAGTGTGCGGGCGTCGAAGGTTTCGCGCTTTTCGCTATCGGCCGTGCCCGCGTCGATCGCGAAATACGGCCGCGCCGCGTCGAGGCCGAGAAAGATCAGCGTTGCACCGCGCGCGATCGTCTCGCGCCACGGTTCGATCGGCTGCCAGTCGAGCGCCGGCGCGCCGCCACCGAGGGTCAGCGGTCTCAGATCGGTGAGCGCCAGGATGCGTGCCGCCGGATCGGCAAGCAGCGACTCGATCCAGGGCGTATCGCGGCGCCGCTCGCTGGCGCGGTTGAGCGGGTTGCCGCCAAAGCAATAGATTTCTTCCATGCCGCCGATGCTAATCGGCTGCGCCAGCGAGCGCAATTAGGCCGGTCACTTCTTCGCCGAAGCGTGTTCGGCCTTTGACGAGAGTCAGCTTTTCGGGATGGACGATGGTCTTGTTGACCGCGCTGCGGGCGGCGCCGAGGCTCGGGAACTCGGAGTCGAGCCCGTCGCGCTGCACGACATAGATTGTCGAGACCGGCTTGCGCGTGACCTGGTCGGCGGTCGTGCGTTTGACGATCGACCAGTTCACGCGGCGGGTCTCGGTCTCGTCCTCGATATCCTCGAAGCCGCGATCGACGACCGAATCCAACGAATAGAGCTTGCGCTCGACCGGTCGTGGGGCCGGGCCGCGACCGCGACCGGGCGGTCCGTCGCGCCGGTCGCGGCGATTATCGCGGCGACCGTCGCCGGACGCACCCTGGCGCGGACCAAAACGTTGGCCTTCACCGCGTTGGCTCTCGCCACGTTCGCTCGGCTGACCCGGGGGACGGGGGCCGCGATCTGGCGCGGCGCCCTCGCGCGGGCGCTGCTCGCCGGCTTCGCCGGTCGGACGCCGACGGCGCCGGTTGCGGCTGCGCGGCGGCTGGTCGCCGGTGGGGGCGGCGGGTTCGCCGGTCTCTGATACAACCGCATCGCCGGCCGGGGTGGCCGAAAGCGGCGCGTGCCGGCGTCGTCGGCGCGGCGCGCTGAAGCTGCGTTGGGCGGGCGGTGCCGCACTGCCGGGTTCGCCGGCGGGCGCGGCTTCGGATGGTGTCGCCCCATCGGTGGGCGCCGCGCCCTCGGGCAGGGTTCCGGCGACAGCCGGGCCGGGCAGCAGGCCATGCGGACGGCGTCGGCGGCGTCTGGTGCTGCGCAGCTTCAGGATGGCGCGCGGCGGGGTCGAGCCGCCTGTGGTCGAGCCGTCTGCGGTCGAGCCATCTGCTGGGGCTCCTTCGGCTCCGGCATCAGCAGCCGTATCGCCCTGGTCCTCGCCGGAAGCCTCGGCGTCATGCGGCTGACCCTCGCCCGGCGCACCTGCGTCGGCGGCCGCCGCACCCGGCGCACCCGCCTCACCGGGCGGCCGGCGACGGCGACGACGGCGACGACGGCGCGGGGCTCCATCCGAGGGGCGGCCCTCGGCGGCATCCCCGCCCGGCGCGGCGCCTGCCATATCACCGCCCGTCCTATCGCCAGCTATCGTATCGCCTGGCGCCGCGGTGGCTTCCGCGTGCGGCGCTTCGGCATGAGGCGTTTCAGTGTAAGCCGGGGGGGCGCTCGCCGCGTGTTGCTCGGCGGCGTCGCCGGGGGTGGCGTCGTTCGCGTCCAAAACCGTTTCCTCGATCTTCCGCGACGCTGGCAGCGCGCCGCGTCGTAGCCTCATTTACAGGGGCAACAGCTATGCGGGCAACTCTATCGTCCGCCAGAAATCGAGGGAAGCGCGGGCGCAACGTTCCGGCACCAGCAGATTGACGCCATGTCCGTAGCCCTCGAACAATTCGAGACGGCCGTTCGGCAGGCGTTCGGCAAAAACCTTCTGCGACGCGGCGGCGATGCGGCTCTTGTCGCCGCTCAGCATCAGCACCGGCGCCGTGATCTGCGGCAGGAGCGGCACGGTATCGACCGACTCGAAGCAATCGTGCAGCGCGGCGGCGATGTCGGGGCGGGTGCGGTCCATCTCGGCGATGACCCAGGCGCGCAAATGCTCGTCGGCATGTTCGAGATCGAGCCGGTAGCCGAGCGTATGGCGGCACCATTGGCCGACCCCATACGCCTCCATCGCTTCGCTCGCGGTCGCCTTGTCGAGCGCATAGATTTTTTTGATCTCCTCCGAGATGCGGGTCGGCGTGTTGCACAGCACGAGGCTGGCAATGCGCTCGGGGTGTGCGGCGGCCAGCAGCAGCCCGACAATCCCACCCGACAACTCCCCGACCCAATGCACCCGCTCGAGCCCCAGCGCATCGAGCGTCGCGATGATCTGGGCGCCGATCGTCTCAGCGGAAATGCGGTAGCCGGCCGGTGGCAGGTCGGAATCGCCACAGCCGAGCAGGTCCGGCCGATAGACCCGGTGGCTCCCGGCGACCGCTGGCACCCAGCGGTTCCAGAACCGGGCGTTGCGGGCAAAGCCATGCAGCATCAGGACCGGCAGCGGCTTTTGCCACGGCCATAGATAATCATCGACGGCGCAGTGCAGCGACACGCCGCTTTCGAGGGGGATCATCGGCATAGCGGGCCTCCGGCCGACATTGCGGGGTACAGGCAAGCGGCGATAGTCTTGCACCAAAGCCGGTCGGTCGGCAAAGGGAGGCGGCAATGGCAGGGTCAGATGCGCTCATCGGCAGCGGTGACTACACCTATCAGCTTGTGGCGGACTGGGCGAAGCTGCCGGAAGGCTGGGTGTTTGACGATGTCGCTGCGGTCGCGACTGACGCGCAGGACCGCGTCTATGTGTTCAACCGCGGCCGCCATCCGATGATGGTATTCGACCGCGACGGCAATTTGCTGAACTCGTGGGGCGAAAACCTGTTCCACCGCGCGCACGGCCTGCATATCGCGCCCGACCAGACGCTCTATTGCACCGATGACGGCGACCACACCGTCCGCAAATGTACGCTCGACGGCAAGGTGTTGCTGGAAATCGGCATCCCGGGCCGCCCGTCGGCGTTTATGAGCGGCGAGCCGTTCAACCGCTGCACCCACACCGCGCTGTCGCCCGACCTCGACATCTATGTGTCTGACGGCTACGCCAATGCGCGCGTCCACAAGTTTGACCCAACGGCAAGCACCTGTTTTCGTGGGGCGAATGCGGCGCCGATCCCGGCCAGTTCAACATTCCGCACAATATCGTCAGCGACCCCGAAGGCTGGGTCTACGTCGCCGACCGCGAAAACCACCGGGTACAGATTTTCGACGGCAATGGCAGGTTTGAGACGCAATGGAACAATCTGCACCGGCCCTGCGGCCTCTACATGGAAGGCGGCGAGCATGGCTGCTGCTATGTCGGCGAGTTGGGGCCGGGGCTGGCGGTCAACCGCGAAATTTCCCAATCTCGGGCCGCGCCTCAGCATCCTGTCGCGCGACGGCAAACTGGTGAGCCGGGTTGACCGCGCATCGGGCTTGCCGCCGGCCCAGTTCACCGCGCCGCACGGGCTGTGCGTCGACAGCCACGGCGACGTTTATGTCGGCGAGGTGTCGTAGACCTCGTGGCAGCAATTACAGCCATCCCGGCGAACCCGTGCCGCCCGAGCGTCCGCAGCCTGCAAAAACTGGTGCGGGTGCCGCGTTAGGCCGCGCCGTGGAAATCGCGCTGCCTTTTCTGTTTCTTGCCGTGGTGGTCGCCGCGCTGCGGGCCATCGGCCGGCCGCGCTGGGAGCCCCACCACCGGCATGAGCCCCGTGATCGTCTCGATCGGCGGGTCACCCACTATCGCGCCTCCGGTGCCCTGCCGCGCTGGGATCCCTAGCGCGTCTGGCGACTATCGACCCGCTCACACTCCCGTCATTGCGAGCCCCGGGTCCGGCCTTCGGCCGGCCCGAGGACAGGCTCCGTGAAGCAATCTCGTGCCGAAGGAGCCTCCCCCGCACGAGATTGCGTCGTCGCTACGCTCCTCGCAATGACACCTCTGGGGTGTAAATCTGATGCCCAATACCACAACCGGCCCTGACGACCCGACGCAGCCCAACGACCTCTGACCCCACTCCCACTCCTGTCATTGCGAGCGCAGCGAAGCAATCTCGTGCCGAAGGAGTCTCCTCCGCACGAGATTGCCGCGTCGCTGCGCTCCTCGCAATGACAGCCGTTGGAGTGTAAAATCTGATGCCGAACACCATCGAAAAACCGCACCCGGCCCCGACGACCCGATCAAAATTCCCTTCCTGCGGATTTGAGCCGGCAGCCATGTGCTATCGGCGATGACCGGCTTTGGCGGGTGGCAGAGGCGGGTGTTGATCGGCTTGCCGTTCGCGTGGCTCGGCGTGTTCTTCCTGCTGCCGCTGGCGATCGTTGCCGGGATCAGCTTTGCCGAGAGCGCCGATACGATCCCGCCGTTCGAGCCGCTGCTGCGCCGCACCGCCGCCGGACTGCAAAGCCACATCAGTTTCGCCAGCTATCGCGAATTGGCCGAAGGCTGCCTGCGCGTCTATGTCAATTCGGTCGCCAATGCCGGGTTTGCGACGGTGCTGTGCCTGGTGATCGGCTATCCGATCGCATTTGCCATCGCGCGCGCGCCGGGCGTATGGCGGCATCTGCTGTTGTTTTTCGTGATGTTGCCGTTCTGGACCAGCTTTCTGATCCGGGTTTATGCCTGGATCGCGATTTTGCAGCCGAGCGGCCTGATCAACCGCCTGCTGACCGCAGCCGGCCTGATCGAGACACCGTTGCCGCTGCTCTATAATGGGTTTTCCGTCGAACTCGGCCTCGTCTACTCGTACCTGCCGTTTATGATCCTGCCGCTTTACGGCAGCCTCGTGCGGCTCGATGAAGCCCTGGTCGAGGCCGCCGCCGATCTCGGCGCGCCGCCCTGGCGGGTCTTCGCCGACATCGTACTGCCGCTGACGCTGCCCGGCATCGTCGCCGGCATGCTGCTGGTGTTCATCCCGGCGGTCGGTGAATTCGTCATCCCGGACCTGCTCGGCGGACCCGACACGCTGATGATCGGCAAATTGTTGTGGCAGGAGTTTTTCGACAATGTCGACTGGCCGGCAGCCTCGGCGGTCGCGATCGCGCTGGTTGCGGTCGTAACGGTTCCACTGCTGCTGGCGCAGCGCTTTATCGAGCGCGAGACGCCGACATGAGCGGTCGCGGCGCAACCGCCTTTCGCCTGGGTGCGCTGGTGCTGGGTTTCGGGTTTCTGTATCTGCCGATAGCGGTACTGGTGGCGTATTCGTTCAACGGATCGCGGCTGGTCACGATCTGGGGCGGGTTCTCGACCCGCTGGTATGCAGCGTTGCTCGCCGACGACAAATTCCTCGGCGCGGCGCTGACCAGCCTTGAAATCGGCGTGATGGCGGCGAGCGTGGCGCTGATCCTCGGCACCTGCGCCGGGCTGGCGATGGACCGGTTCACGCGGTTTCGCGGGCGGCTGCTGTTCGGCTTCATGCTGATGGCGCCGCTCGTCGTGCCCGAAATCATCCTTGGCCTGTCATTGCTGTTGTTGTTTGTCGCGGCGCAAAGCTGGCTCGGCTGGCCCGCCAGCCGAGGCGTCGCGACCGTGACGATCGCACATGCGACCTTCGCGGCCTGCTTCGTGACGGTCCTGGTGCGTGCTCAGCTTGCCGGCTTTGACCGCAGTCTCGAAGAAGCCGCGCTAGACCTTGGCGCGCGCCCGTTCGCGGTGTTGTGGCGCATTACCCTCCCCGGCATCAGCCCGGCGCTTGTCGCCGGCTGGCTGCTCGCCTTCACGATGTCGCTCGACGACCTGGTCGTCGCCAGCTTTGTCTCCGGCCCCGCCGCGACGACGCTGCCGATGGCGGTCTATTCCAGCGTCCGCATCGGTGTGACCCCGGAGATCAACGCGTTGGCGACCGTGTTCCTGGCCGTCGTCGTGGTGCTAGTGTCGCTGGCCGGCTGGCTGATGGCGCGCCAGGAACGCCGGCGCATCACGGCCCCGACATAGGTGCCGGCGGTCTACAGTCGGCCGGTCAGCGCGGCGGCGGCGAGGCGCCAGCTTTGCAGCGTATCGGGCTGCAGCAGGGTTGGGGCGAACGGATCATATTCCGCCTGCCGCAAGCGCCGGAGATAGCGGCTTACGATAAGTCCCGGCAGCAGAGCCGGCCGCGCGGCGCGGGGGAGGTTCGGCTGCGTTCGTGCCGCCGACAGCCGTGCCTCGGCCGCTGCGGCGATGTCGCGTGCGGCGCGCCGCACGCTGTCGGTGCCGCGCAGATGCCGATAGTCATTGTCGTCGAGCGTGAAGGCGGCTGGAACCAGCCGACGGCCGGTGGCGGCATGAAACGGCATGGCCCGCAGAACGCCGGCCAGCGCATAGGCGGTGCCGATATCGCTCGCCGCCGCCCGGCTGGCCGCATCGCCGATGCCGAGGATTTCCAGCACCAGCAACTGCAGCGCCGCGGAGGTGCCCTCGGCGTAGTCGCCAAGCGCCGGCATGTCGGCGGGCGGGTCGTCGTCGAGATCGCGCTCGCGGGTATCGATCAGCCGGTCGAAATGGCGGCGGCTCAGGCCGTGCTCGCGGATCGCGGCGGTCAGCGGCAGGGCCACGATGTGCTGCCGCGTCGCCGCGCCGGCATAAACGGCGTCGATGACCTCGCGCCACCATTGCAGGCGGATTTGGCCGAGCATCGGCTGGGTCACGACCTCTCGCACGCGGGCGATCTCGTAGTTGAAGGCAAACAGCGCGAAGAGGGCGCCGCGCCGCTGGGGCGGGGCAAACAGCACGGTCTGGTAGCGGTCGCGGTCGTGCCGGCGTAGCATGGCGGGGAGAGAGGTTTCCGCCCCTGCCGCAATGGGGCCGGAACCCGCGGAACCGGAACTTGCCTTGCGCGTTTCAGCGGTCACACTATGTTGCCCACCAGCCATCCATCCCCCACGATCCACATCATAAGGTGAAAGGACAGCCATGGCTTTCGAACTGCCCCCTCTGCCGTATCCGAAAAACGCGCTTGAGCCGTATACCTCGGCTAACACGCTCGATTTCCATCACGGCAAGCACCATCAGGCCTACGTGACCAACCTCAACGGGCTGGTCAAGGACACGCCGATGGCGAGCCAGTCGCTCGAAGAGATCATCAAGGCGACGCACGGCGACGCCGCCAAGGCCGGCATCTATAACAACGCCGCCCAGGTGTGGAACCACACCTTCTTCTGGAACTGCATGAAGCCGGGTGGCGGCGGCGCGCCGAGCGGCAATGTCGCGAGCGCGATTGATCGCGACCTCGGCGGCCTCGCTAAGTTCAAGGACGATTTCAAGGCCAATGCGGTCGGCCAGTTCGGCAGCGGTTGGGCCTGGCTCGTCTCCGACGGCGGCAAGCTCAAGATCACTCGCACCCCGAACGCGGTGACCCCGCTCGCCGAAGGCCAGACCCCGCTCCTGACCTGCGATGTGTGGGAACACGCCTACTATCTCGACTTCCAGAACCGCCGTCCGGATTTCGTGCAGGCGTTCCTCGACCACCTGGTCAACTGGGACTTCGTCGCGAAGAACCTGAAGTAGCGACCCTCTCTCCCGGTCATGGCCAGGCTCGGCCATGACCGGGCATCGTGGCATCGTAGGATGGGCTGAGCGCAGCGAAGCCCATCATCTTTCCACGTCGAGGATGTTGATGGGCTTCGCTGCGCTCAGCCCATCCTACGAGGCCTGGCCGGACTTGACCCGGCCATCTACGTCTTGGACCGCCGTATCGGCGTAAACCAAGCAAAAGATCACTTAAGGTATAATTGTCGTAGGATGGGCTGAGCGCAGCGAAGCCCATCGTCTTTCTGCGCCGAGGGTGTCGATGGGCTTCGCTGACGCTCAGCCCATCCTACGAGAGTGAAATTCCCCTACAGATGCACGCCGGTGTCGAGGATGATTGCGGTGTATTCACGGTAAGTCATCCCTAATGCTTCGGCGCGTTTGAGCCGCGCCAGGGCGATTTCGCGCGGCGGCGTCTTCCAGGCGCTGGCATGCGCCTTTTTCCAGCAGAAAAGCCGCCAGGTCGCATTCGGATCGAGCGGCGGTCCGCCATTATGGCCGATCCCGATCAGCGAGACCGCTGCGCTCCCGTCAGGCATATCCGCGCCTCGTCTTCAACTCGTACCACCTCAAGCGAACACGCAAAAATCATACCTGAAGTGTCGGTTGGCGCTCAATTCGGGCACCCCGAAAACGCTGGCTGCGAAGTAGCCTTGCGACACCGGCGCTTGCACCGGCCGGCGTTTCGCCAAAGGATGCGCCCGATTGCTCGTTTCTTCAGCGAATGGCCCGATATGACCGCACCGCATCCCTTGACAGCCGCTCCTCGCCCCGACTTCGGTCGCGATTTTCGGCGCCTCCAACGACCCGACCCGCATCAGCGGCCGCTCGCTGCGCTATTACCGCGAGGCCGGGTACAAGGGCGGCCTCTATCCGATCAACCCGACCCGCGACACGGTGCAGGGTCTGCCGGCGTTTCCCGATCATCGGCGTCGGTGCCGGGGCCGGTCGAGTGCGCGGTCATCGCGGTGCCGGCCAATCTCGCGATCGAGGCGATGGAGGCCTGCGTCGTCAAGGGCGTCAAGGCGGTCGTGATGTTCACCGCCGGGTTCGCCGAGATCGGCGCCGAGGGCCGGGCGATGCAGGAGCGCATCACCCAGATCGCACGCGACAGCGGCATCCGGCTGTGCGGCCCGAACTGCCTCGGCCTGTTCAACATGCGCATCGGCCACACGCCGACCTTCACCTCGTTTCTCGAGGAGGGGCCGACCCAGGCCGGGCCGCTCGGCATGGTCACCCAGTCGGGCGCCTTCGGCACGCATCTGCTGGCGCTGACGGCGCGGCGCGGCATCCAGGTCGGGGTGTGGATGAGCACCGGCAACGAGGCCGATGTCGCGGTCGCCGACGGCATCTCGTTCCTCGCCGACGACCCCGACACCAAGGCGATCGCCTGCTATGTCGAGGCGATCAAGGACGGCGCGGCGTTTGCCGAGGCGGTGGCGCGGGCCCGCGCCAACGGCAAGCCGGTCATCGCGATGAAGGTCGGCGGCTCGACGATCGGCGCCGCGGCGGCGGCCTCGCACACCGCCTCGCTCGCCGGCAGCCGACGCGGTCTATGACGCCGCGCTTGCGCCAGCTCGGCGGTCGAGCGCGCCAAGACCCCGGAAGACCTCGATCGAGATCGCCTATGCCTGCACCCGCGGCCGGCTGCCGCGCTCGCGCCGCCTCGCGGTGATGACGATGTCGGGCGGCGCCGGCGTGCTGATGGCCGACGCCGCCGAGGAGGAAGGGCTCGAACTGACGCCGCTCGCCGAGGAGTCGCAGAAAAAGGTGATCGAGCTGGGTGCCGTTCGCCGCGGCGCGCAACCCGGTCGACGTGACGGCGCAGGCGCTGAACGACCCGTCGATCCTCGACAAATCGTTCGACCTGCTGTTCGGCAAGGAGAACTTCCCGGCGATGGTCGGGTTCTTCACGACCTGGGCGAGTTCGCCGCAAATGGCCGAGCCGCTGTTCAAGGCGGTCAGCACGCGCGGCGGCGCGTTATCCCGACCGTTATTTCGCGCTGTCGGCGATCGCCAGCCCGGAGATGCAGCGGCGCTACGAGGCGGCCGGGGTCGGGGTGTTCGAGGACCCATGGCGCGCGGTCCAGTCGATCGCCGCCGCGATGCGCTGCGCCGAGCGGCTCGACACGCCGCCGCTGCCGGTGCCGGCGGTGCCGCAAAACCTGCCGCCCCTGCCGGCAGGGCCGATCGGCGAGCACGACGCAAAGCGCATCCTCGCCGAAGCCGGCATGCCGATCCTCGACGAGCGTGCTGGCGACCAGCGCCGCCGGCCGCGGCCGACGCCGCCAAGGCGATCGGCGAGCGCCTCGTGCTCAAGATCGTGTCGCCCGAGATCACCCATAAGACCGAGGTCGGCGGCGTCATGCTCGACATGCCGGCGGCCGAGGCCGGCGCCGCCTACGAGCGGATCGATCGAGCGGGTCAAGGCCCGCGCGCCGCACGCCACGCATCGAGGGCGTGCTGATCTCGCCGATGGTGCGGGGCGGCGTCGAGATGATCCTCGGCGTGCAGGACGACCCGGTGTTCGGCCCGGTCGTGATGCTCGGGCTCGGCGGCATCTTTGTCGAGGTGCTGCGCGACGTGACCTTCCGCATCGCGCCGTTCGGGGTCGAGGAGGCGCACCGCATGATCGGCGAATTGCGCGGCGCCGCGATGCTGCAAGGTGCGCGCGGCCAGCCGCCCTGCGATCTCGATGCGTTGGCCGAGGCGGTGTCGAAACTGTCGATCTTCGCGGCGGCACAGCGCGGCCAGTTCACCAGCATCGACGTCAACCCGCTGCTGGTGCGCCCGAAGGGGCAGGGCGCAGCCGCGCTCGACGCGCTGATCATCACGCCGGGTTCGGCCGCCCCGGCACACTGACCGCTCGCGGCATAGACAAAATGCCGCATTCGCGCCCTGGTTGCGTTGGCCACGGTTGACCGGATGGCCGCCCCGGACTAATGCGGCGTCCACCCCGGGAAAACGAAAGAATGACGTTGCGCGACGCGCGCGGCGCAAGAGGAGATTTATCAATGATAAAAGCCGTTCGCACCCTGTGCGCCGGGCTGGGAATCCTCCTGCCGCTGTCGATTGCCTCGGCTGACGATGCGCAATTTACGATGCGCGTGTCGCTCGACACCTCGGCAACGCATGTCCGCACCGTTAATGTCGGCGAATATTTGAAGCAGGTCGAAGCGGCGTCGGGCGGCCGCATCAAGACGCAGATGTTCCACAGCGCCCAGCTTTACCGCGACCGTGACGTCGCCAAGGCATTGCGCCAGGGCAATATCGAGATGGCGGTGCCCGGCACCTGGGTGCTTAGCGGCTTCATCCCCGACACCGATTATTTCCTGCTCCCGTCGATGGCCGGCCAATCGGCCGAGGTGACGCACAAGACCTCCGACGGCGAGGTCGGCAAGATCGTCAATGCCGAAATCGAAAAGAAGCTCGAAGCCAAGGTGCTCGGCCCCTGGCTCGACCTCGGGTTCAACAACGAGTACAGCACCAAGAAGCCGATCAACGATTTCGCCGATCTTGCCGGGCTGAAACTGCGCAATGCCGGCGGTGCCGGGCTGTCGCTGCGCGCCAAGTTCTACAACGCGATCCCGAACACGACGGCGTGGCCCGATGTGCCGCTGGCGCTGTCGCAGGGCACGTTCGATGCGCTGACCTCGACCAATGAGAGCGTCGCCAGCGCCAAATTGTGGGATTCCGGCGTCAAGCACGCATTTGAGGACCATGCCTTTTTTGGCATGTATGTGCCGCTGATTTCGGCCAGCTTTTTCAACAAATTGCCGCCCGAACTTCAGAACATCGTGGTTGATACCTGGAACAGCAACATCGCGGCCTATCGCCAGAATGCCGCTGGCGCGCAGAAAAAGGGCCGCGCGGAGGACGAGGCGCACGGCATCCATTTTGTCGATCCAACGCCGCAGCGCCTCGCCGAAATCCGCCAGAAAATGCTGGCGACCCAGGACGAGGTGGCGAAAGAGCTGAAGATCAGCCCGGAAGTCCTCAAGGCGCTGGCGGCAGAATTGCCGAGCGGCAGTTGATCGGCGCCGGCTGCTGATCTAACCGGCTGACGGAATTCGCCACCGGATGGCGCTCTGGGATCGCATCGAGCGTCTGCTGATCGGGCTGTTTGGCGCGGGTGCGCTGCTGGTCGGCACTTATCAGGTGGTCGGCCGCTACATCATCCCGAAATATGCGTCGGGGTGGAGCGACGAGGTCACGGTGTATCTGGCGGTGTGGGGCATCTTCATCGCCTCGAGCCAGCTGGTGCGCAGTGACGGGCATGTCCGCCCCGACCTCGTGCTGCGCCTGCTGCCGCCCCGGGTGCAGCGTTACATCGAAACCTTCAACTGCGTCGTCGCGCTCAGCTTCTGCCTCGGGCTGACGTGGTACGGCATGCACATCATGATCGACGCGTGGAACCTCGACGAGCGCAGCGAAACCGTCCTCTCCTTCCCGATGTGGCTCTATTATCTGGCGATGCCGACCGGCGGCGCGCTGATGAGCCTCCGCTATGTGATCCGCCTCTACCGCTATCTGTTTCGCTTCGACCCGCGAACCATGGTGATCTTCGCGTCGCACGAGCACGAGCGGTCGTGACCGCGGGCACAAATTTCCCCTCTCCCGCATCGCGGGAGAGGGTGGATCGCCGCGATAGCGGCGAGACGGGTGAGGGTTTTTCCCGAGGCGCGACCCTCACCCGTCTCCCCCGGATCAAGTCCGGGGTCGCCACCCTCTCCCGCGATGCGGGCGAGGGGACAAGGCTACTTCCGTGCTGACCACGCTGTTTCTGCTGATGTTTTTCGGCCTGCTGATCTGCGGCATGCCGATCTTCCTCGTGCTCGGCGTGTGTGCGACAGCGCTCTTCATGTGGAGCGGGCAGCCGCTGATCGGCGTCGCATCGAAGATCATCGACGAGCTTAACTCCACGACGCTGATGGCGTTGCCGCTGTTCGTGATGGCGGCGGCATTTATGCGGCGCGGCGGGGTGGCTCGGGCCCTGGTCGATTTCGCGGCGGCGATGCTGCTGGTGATGCCGATCCTGGCTCCCGCCCTGCTGCCGATCGGCGTTGACCCCGTGCATTTCTCGATCGTCTTTACGCACAACATGGAAATCGCGCTGGTCCATCCGCCCGTCGGGCTCAACCTTTATGTGCTGGCGACCATCTCCGATGCGCCGATCGGTGAGGTAATCCGCGGTATTTTGCCGTTCCTGTTGCTGCTGCTGGTCGTCCTCGGCATCATTACCTACGTTCCGGAGCTGTCGCTATGGCTGCCTCACCTGATTTACGGCCGCTGACGGTCGTCGTGTCGGCTGCCCAAGAAGCGTTCAGCCTAACCAAAATTTAACCTTGTGGACCTACCTTCTGGGCACCGAAAGTTGGTGAGGAAGCCAATGGACCTTCGCGGAATGCCCCGGTGGCTGAACCGCCACGGTACACGCGGCGGCGCGGCGCAGCTTCCGCCAAGGCCGGAGCCCGCGCCGTGCCGGGTGGTGCCGCCCGTGGTGCCGCTCCCTGGCGTCGACGACGGGCAGGGAGCGGACGGCTGGCATGAAGGCCTTGGCCAGCAATCCCGCACGATCCTGCTTTATGGGCTCGCCATGGTGGGATACAGCGCCAATGCCTTCCTGGAGCTGCCGCGCACCTACCATGTGCTGCTGTTCTTCGCCATCACAGCCGGGCTGTGCTGGCTGATCTTCGCGTCGCTGCGACGGCAGCATGGTGCGTTGGCTCAGTTGCGCGCGCACCAGCAGACCCTCGCCAATCATCGCGCGCTGTTGCAGAGCACGGTGGAAAACATGGGCGAAGGTCTCAGCGTCTTTGACCGGACCGGCGGCCTGATCGCCTGGAACTCGCAGTTTGCCCAGTTTCTGCGCCTGCCGATCGATCTGACGACGACGTCATTGCAGGAAATCCTGCTGCTTGAGGCCATGCGCGGCGATTTCGGCCCGGTCGATGACCCCGAGCGCGAGGCACGCGAACGCTTTGACAGGTTCTATCGCGATGTCCCGGCCGTGATCGAATTTCCCGCGTTGCGTGGTCATACACTGCAAATCCGTCGCCGCGGTATGCCCGACGGCTGCGTCGTGTCGCTCTATTCGGACATAACCGAGCGCAAGGCGGCCGAAGAGGAGATGAAGGAGGCACGGGTCCAGGCCGAACTCGCCAATCGCGCCAAGAGCGATTTCCTCGCCAATATGAGCCATGAGCTGCGCACGCCGCTCAACGCAATCATCGGCTTTTCGGAAGTGATATCGAGCGAAATCCTCGGGCCGGTCGCCGACAAGCGGCAGCTCGAATACATGAAGGACATCCACTCGAGCGGTCTGTTGCTGCTGTCGATTATCAATGACGTCCTCGATATGTCAAAGATCGAGGCCGGCAAAATGGAGCTGTTGCGCGAGCGTGTCGAGGTGCCGGGGATGATCGGCGAGGCCGTTCGCATGGTCAGCGAACTGGCAAACTCCCGCGATATCCGCGTCGTTTCCCATGCGGCGACGGACCATCTTACCGTTCTCGCCGACGAGCGGGCCCTGACCCAGATCATGCTCAATCTGCTGTCGAACGCGGTCAAGTTCTCCAATGCCGGCGGTCAGGTCGAGCTGCGCGCGTTGACCGACGCCGGCGGAAGCTTTGTGCTCGAGGTTGAGGATTACGGCGTCGGCATGACCGAGGACGAGGTCGAACGGGCTCTGCAGCCCTTTGGCCAGGCCAGTCCCGCCACGACCAAAAGCCATGGCGGCACCGGTCTCGGTCTGCCGATCGCGCGCGGGCTGGCGGAGGCGCATGGCGGCACGCTGCTGCTGCAAAGCGCGCCGGGCCGCGGCACCCTGGTGCGGGTCGTGCTGCCGCCGCCGCAAACCGAAATTCCGGAAGCCATCGAAACGCTGCTGCGCGACATCAGCGGCTCGAAACACCCAACTCCCTTGAGCTAGTCAACCGGGGTGACGATGCTTCCGGTGTTCTCGCGCGATGCCAGACGGAAGATCAGGATGCCGGGTGTTACGACGATCGCCGCGATCGCCATGATGCGGAAGCAATCGGCGTATGCGTGGAGGGCGCCGGCAGTCGGCAGGGCGGCGGGATGTGCCGCGGTTGGAACTGCTCCGTGCGCCGACAGCCGCATCTGCAGTACCGCGGTCATCAGCGCGACGCCAACGGCGCAGCCGACCTGCCGCAGCAGACTGTAGAGACCGGCGGCGTCGGTGCGCATCTCGGTAGGAAGGGTCATGAACGCGCAAGTGCTAAGCGGCATCAGGATCGTTCCCGACCCCATTGCCTGCAATGAGCTACCAATAACCAACAGCGCGAGGACATTGGCCGATGCCGGAATCCCGGCAAGCAGCCCCAGCCCGCACGCCGCCATCAGAGAACCCCCCATGATGATGATGCGGAAATCGACTTTTCCGATCAGCTGCCCGACCACCAGGATCATCAGCATCATCAGGATGCCGCGGGGCACGATCGTCAGCCCGCCGATCGTCGCCGGTTGTCCGAGCGGCCCCTCGACCAGGGTCGGCAAAAACACGATCGACGTAAACAGCAGCGCGCTCGTCGTGAAGTTGAAGAACGCTGCCGCGGCGAAATTCGGGTCCCGGAACACATCGAGCCGAATGATCGTCAAGCCGTGGCGCCGCGTCCGCAACGCGGTCAGCACAAACGCCGCCAGCGCGATGGCCGCCTCGATCGCCAGCTCCGGCGAATGGCGCCACGAGTGGCCGACACCGCGCTGCAGGCACAACTGCGTCGCACCGACACCAGCGATCAGCAGCACCAGGCCGATGATGTCGAACTGTGCGTCCGCCGTCTGTCCGTCGCGATGCGGCAACGCACCGCGCGCGCCCCAAACCGCGGCGGCGCCGAGCGGCAGGTTGATCGCGAAAACCCAGCGCCATGATACCAGGTCGGTAATGATGCCGCCGAGCGCCGGTCCGAGGATCGGCCCAATCATGGCAACCGCGCCCCATATCGCGAGGACTCGGCCATGTCGCTCGCGCGGGTAGAGATCGTGCAGTACCGCCTGGCACAGCGCCGGAATGATGCCGCCGCCGGCACCCTGCAACGCACGACAGATAATCAGGGCGGTCGGTGTCGGTGCGACGGCGCAAAGCAGCGATGCGCCGACAAAGAGGCTCAATGCACCGACATAAAGCGGCCACGGCCCGAAGCTACGCCGCAGCCAGCCGGTCAGCGGCGCGACGATCGCCGCGGCACACAGATAGCTGGTGACCACCCAGACCCCCAGCTCGAAACCACCGCCAAGCTCATGTTGCAGTTGCGGCAGCGCGACGTTGACGATCGTCGCATCGGCAGCCTGCAAGGCTGTCGCAAGCATCAGGGCGATCGTTGCCGCCCGGCGTCGCGTCCCAGCGTGCAATCCCCCGGCGGCCGACATCCATTCCCTTTGCGTTATCGCGTTCTTTGCAAGCCTGGATTGTACTGTAGCGTCAACCCTGACGAGCGCCTAACATCTCGTATGAAACCGATCGGCGTTGGGGCTGCATATACTTTCTTCACAAATTCCGGATTATCTTGGAGAGTACGACTGTACGGTCAATGGCAGTCGCCCCGAGTGGAGGTGTAGGTGAACCGGCTGACCATCCTGGTTTCCCCCCAGGGGCGTTGGGTTTTTCCCGGGAGCAGTGAATTTCTCGACTTCCTGGGAGACCCAAACCCCGACTACGATGCCGAAGCGTTCGCGGTCAAGAATATGGGATTTGTCAAATTCACGATGATTGAGCGTGCGATCATCGAGATCGAATTGCACCCGCGCACCGTGGACAGCGCCGCACTGCTGGCGGTGCAGCAGCAGATATTGACCTCTGGCATCAACCTGTTTCGGATCAAGTATCTGACAACGGAATGGAAATCGGAGATCACATCCTCGGCCGAGCAAACGGTTCTGCGCCTGTCGGAGCTGTGCACGCCGGAACTCAACGCGTCCGCCAAGGCGAAATACATCATTGAGGAGCGCGACCTGTCCGAGTTGGCGAACGACGAGGACAACCCTCTGCGCGGTCTCACGCAGAAATGGCGTACGGCGTTCCGCCGGTTTGACAAATCCGTCCTGGATTACGCGATCGACCACGGAATGCTGCCGCAGCTCCTGGTCATCGGCCTGAAGCCGGATGGGACCGATCCGGTCTGGAAGTATGTCGGCGAAGCGCATTCCAGCTGGCTCGATCGGCGCCACCACCTCAATCTTATCGGGGATCGTGTCGAACACGTCCCCGACAAGGAGTACGGCGGATGGGCGGCGGAGTTTTACAAGAACGTGGCCGGTACCGGCCAGCCACGTTACGATTGCGTCACGGCTCTGATCCAGGGCGGTGCGCGTCCTTACCGGACCCGTTATGAACGGCTGGTGCTGCCCTGGAGGACGGCGTCCGACGAGGTGTTCCTGACGGTCTCGCCGCGCCGGCTGGTCGAAAAAGCGGCCGACCCGATATCGACGCCGGTGGTCGGCGGCGACAGCACGTCGCTGCTCAGGAAGTTGGCGAGATCGTCGTAGATTTCATCCGGCTGCATGTAGAGCAACACGGTCTCCAGTTCGCCGATCGGCGACCCCGGGAAATTAATGCTGCCCGTAACGTGCGGGTAGCCATAGCTTTCGGCGACGCCACCGCGCGAGAACAGCTTGGCGTTGACATAGCAGGTCGCCCAGTCGAGCGGCCAGCGGGCTGATGAATAAGCCTTGCCAAGCCGCCCGATGACCGACGGGAACTTCTTGCCGCGATAGTCCGGCCGCAGCCACAGTGCACCGCCGTTGAACACCCAGCCGCTGATCTCGTGCGCCTTGTCAGAGGTGACGACGCATTCCTGGCCGAGATCCTGCCCGCCATAGAACATCAGCCGAGCCTCCTCGGCAAAGGTCGTGTCGGGCCAGTGGTAGACGCGCCCGGCCTGGGTCAGCACAACCTCGCCGTGCTCGTCCTCGCCGGAAATCCAGTAGGCGTTCTCGGCTGACAGGTCGGAATATTCCGAGCTGAACAGGCGCAGCAGATTGTACCAGGTGCCGCGCTTGATCTCCTGCTTGTTGATATAGACCAGCTCGTCGAAATCGTAGCGCAGTCGCAACTGCACACCGTGATCGCGGAAGAACCGGTCGCCCGCGATGGTGAAGCGCGACAGCAATGGCGCCGGGCCATGCTTGATCGTCAGCGCATCCGGCAGACGCAGATTGTTTTGCGGGATGATGTTGTTGATGTTGTCGAGCGGCATTTTTACCAACCCTTCGCGTTGGGCTACCGGGCCGCTGCGCGACCCCGCAACATTGGTGGACGAACAATCTAGAATTCGTCCTAAAAGCGATGGATTGTCAAGTCGATTGCTATGATATTGTTTGTCTTTTATTAAAATATTGCGCTTATTGAAGACTTTGTATGTTATTCTCCCGTTAGCCACGGAATACTTCTGCCAAGGGCGATAATAACGGCGAGCGCGAAGGCGGCAATTGCTCCAATCCTTATCCGGCGCCGCCACCGCGGAGGCAGGGGAAGCCCGCTGCCGACGAATAATGCCGAGACCAGCAGCACCAGGGCGGCAAACATCCGCCGGTCGTCAAATCCGTTCATCCGACCTCCCGTGGTTCCCGTGGCGAGTCGACGAGGATTGGCGATATCATCGCCCCGACACAAGACGGGCACGGGAAGCAGGCAAATGACAACCAGGGACGAATTGAAGGCAGCCGTATGCGAGGCGATCGATCGCCACGGCAACGAGATCATCGAACTCGGCGAAACGATCCTGCACCACCCCGAAACCGGCTTCAATGAGACCAAGACCGCGGCGCTGGTCGCCGACAAGATGCGCGCGATCGGCCTCAACCCGGCGACCGGCCTCGCGATGACCGGCGTCAAGGGCCGCCTCAAGGGCAAGGCGCCCGGCCCGCGGCTCGCGTTCATTGGCGAACTCGACAGCCTGCGCACCTCCGACCATCCGCTCGCTGACCCGCATACCGGCGCCGCCCATAGCTGCGGCCACAACGCCCAGGTCGCCGGCATGCTCGGCGTCGCGATGGGGCTGGCCTCGGCCGGTGCGACGGAGCACCTGGCCGGCGAACTGGTGTTTTTCGCGGTCCCGGCCGAGGAATTCATCGATGTCGAGGAGCGCCTGCGCCGCAAGGAAAGGGGTGAGATCGAGTTCCTGCTCGGCAAGCCGGAACTGGTCGCCAAGGGCCATTTCGACGATATCGACATGGCGATGATGATCCATGTGGGATCGCACGATCAGATGAACAAACGCTCGTACATCGCTGATTCATCAAACGGTGCGCTCGTGAAACAGATCCGCTTCATGGGCCGCGCCAGCCATGCCGGCGGTGCGCCGCAACTCGGCATCAACGCCCTATCGGCGGCGATGATCGCGCTCAATGCGATCCACTGCCAGCGCGAAACCTTCCACGACCGTGACACGATTCGCATCCACCCGATCATCACCAAGGGCGGCGACGCGGTCAGTGTCGTGCCGGCCGAGGTGACGATGGAAACCTTTGTGCGCGGCGGCTCGCTCGAAGCCATCATCGACGCCAACATGAAGGTCGATCGCTGCCTGCGCGCCGGCGCGATGGCGATGGGCGCCGAGGTCGAGATCAACACCATCCCCGGCTATCTGCCGCAACGCAACAACCGCGCGATGGGCGAGTTGTTCGGCGGCAATGTCGAACGCCTGTTCGGCGCCGGCCAGTTCGACATTGGCGGCCATCGCACGGGATCGACCGACATGGGCGACATCGCCCACCTGATGCCGGTCATCCACCCCTATGTCGCCTCGGCCCAGGGCAAGACCCACGGCGCCGATTTCCGCATCAACGAGCCACAGCACGCCTATCTGAGCCCGGCCAAGCTGCTTGCGATGACCGCGATCGACCTGTTGTGGGACGACGCCGCCCCGGCCCGCAAGGTAATCGCCGATTTCGCCCCGGCGTTTACGAAGGATTCGTACCTCGAATTCGAACGCGGCCTGTTCAAGACGGAACGGTTCAAGGCCGCGGGCTAAGCCGCAGGTCGACATCCAAAGCACGCTGCAAAGTCGTGCAAAGTTCTGACGCGCTGCAAGCGGCGGTTTCCCGCTTTGGCGCCGCGCTGAAACCCAAATTCGCCGGGATAGGAGCGACGGGCTCGCCGGAGGACCAGCTTCGCGGCCCTTTGGACGTGCTGTTTCAGGATGTTGTCGCGGCGCTCGGATGGGCAGCGACCGTCGTGCTGGTCGGCAAGTCTTCCATCGCCGACCTCAAGACGCGGCCCGACTTCGCCGTGACAAAGCAGAACCTGCTGGCTGGCTTCATCGAGCTGAAAGCGCCGGGCAAGGGCGCCGATCCTCGCAAATTTGAGATTCAGCATGACAAGGATCAGTGGCAGAAGCTGAAACTGCTGCCGAACCTGCTCTATACGGACGGCAATGCGTTCAGCCTCTGGCGGGATGGGGCGCTGAGCAAAGAGATCGTCCCGCTCGATGGGTCCCTCGAAAGCTCCGATGCCGCGCCTCGCGCAGGGAGGCCCCAGCATCCCCGCCGGCGGTGCCATCCCGTCCGATCCCGAGCACATGCCGGATGCGATTTCGTATGACGCCGCCAACCGCCGACTGCTGGTCGGCAGCGGCTACATCGATAACGTGCCGCCGGCCGTGTGGTCCTACGAGGTGTCGGGCAAGCATGTGCTGACTCAGTGGTTCAGCTATCGCAAACGCCATCGCGAGCGACCGCAGATCGGCGACCGCCGGCCACCCTCTCCGCTCAGCAACATTCAGCCCGACGCGTGGCCGGCGGAATACACGACCGAATTGCTTAATGTCCTGCACGTGCTGGGGCGCCTCGTCGCATTGGAACCAGCCCAGGCGGAGTTGCTCGCCCGAATTTGTGCCGCACCAACCCTGAGCCGGGAAGTCCTCGGCAATGCCGTCGATTGACCCGAGTCGCGCTTGCATACGTTCCCGGTAACGAGGCTCGTCGGCGGTTTCAGCGGGTTTCGGGGGCTGTACGACGCGCCGGTTGACCACGTCGCGCGAACCGCTAACGTCGTCGCGCTCCCGCGACCGAGGACCACGTAAAAGATGGATCAACCTGATCTGTTCGGGCACGCGCCGGCGCAGCGAAATCTGTTCGGGCCGGGCGAGGACCGCCTCCAGCCGCCGGTTCAACGCTACCTGCCGGACCCGGAGAAGGTCCGACGGCGCCTCCAGACGCTGCTCGACAAGGCGCGCGCGGCCGACCGGATGCCCTGGCCGGAGCGCGACGCGCAGATGTGGCAGATCGTCTTCCCGAACATGGCAAACTGGCTGCCGGATGACGAAGCCGCCGAGCTGCGGCTCGAATTCGCTCGGGAAATGGATCGTTTGAAGCAGGCGGCATAATTTCGGGCGGCTGCGGCGGCGGGCGCGCTCGCTGGGCGGGTCTTGAGGCTATCGAGGGCACGCGCGTGGGCATTGCCGCACCGGCTCGTTTTTTGATCCGCATCGTAGCCCTGGTGATGGCGGCCATTGGCTCGGTGGCTTTCAGCATTCCGGTTCTGGCTGCCGATGGCAGCGACTGGGTGACGGCGTTGCCGCGGGAGCCGGTGCATGTGGCGGCGTGGCCGGGGGGGCAGAAAGGTCGCCGTCTGCTTTGTGCTTTATGTCGAGGTGTGGGGGTTCGGGCATGGCCCGAATTTCCGCTCCGACATGACCGGCCGCGATCCCGATGTCGTCGATGAGGCGTTTCGCCAGTATGCGATCGATTGGGGCCTTGACCGGGTCGGCCGGCTGTTCAACGAGCAGCAGGTGCCGCTGAGCTTTGCGCTCAACGCGCAATTCCCCGAGCAGCATCCGGATTTATGGAAGGCGCTGCGGGCGCTGATCCCGGACGGCCCGGTCATCGCGCATGGCCTCAACAACTCGACCGCGCTGTTGCCGCTCGGACGCGGCCTCGACGCGCAGGCGGCCTATATTCGGCGCACGCTCGATCTGATCGAGACCTATACCGGGGTGCGCTCGCGCGGCTGGTCGAGCCCCAGCGTCTACCCCAACGCCGACACCTTCGCTGCCAGCGCCGCTGCCGGCATCCGCTATTCGCTCGACAGCATGGATTCCGACGTGCTGTCGCGTCTCAAGACGCCATCGGGACCGCTGATGCTGATCCCCTATCCGCCGGTCACGGTCGATATGGGGCAGTATCTGTCACGCGCGAAGGAACCGGCCGATCTGGAGCATTTGTGGATCGATTATGTGACCGAACTGGCCCACGAGGCAGAGACCGACCCGAACCGTGAGGCCACTGTCGTCGCGATCGGTATTCACCCGTTTGTCGTCGGCACCCCTTCCGGCGCGGCGTCCCTGCGGCGCGTCCTGCAAAACTTCAAGCAGCAGAAGCTGGTCTGGGTGACCGACATCGACAAATTGCTGTCGGCCGCCGACGAAAAACACTGAGCCGGTTTGGCGGCCCCGCGTTGGACCTATGTGGACCACACGAGCCAGATGGCGGCACCAATTTGAATTTCGGGATGCTGAGAAGCAACGTGCAGAACGGCTGTTTCCTGGGTTTATGACGCAAGCGCTGTTGCGCAAAAATCGCCGCTGGCGAGCCGCCGAGGATAGCCAAAAAGAGAAGATCGCTCTCTGGAATGCGGTAGCGCCGTTGGATCGCTTTTTTCTTATCGGCCCAAAAAGCAAGGTAGGTGAGGGAGTTGAGGAGAAGCGTGGTGGTTCAACTTGATCCGATGACGCTTTCTATTACCCGCGCGTCGCGGATCGCCTGCCACACCTTGAACGGGGTCGCCGGCATGTCGAGGTGGCGGATGCCGTATTCCGAGAGCGCGTCGACGATTGCGTTCATCACCGCCGGCAGAGAGCCGGCGCAGCCGGCCTCGCCGCAGCCTTTGGCGCCGAGCGGATTGGTCTTGGCCGGCACCGGGTGGCTGTTGATCTGGAACGACAGCGCGTCGGAGGCGCGCGGCAGCGCGTAATCGGTGAAGGAGCCGGTCAGGAACTGCCCGTCCTCGTCGTAGACGACGCGCTCCATCAGGGCCTGCCCGATCCCCTGCACCACCCCGCCATGCGCCTGCCCCTCGACCAGCAGCGGGTTCACGATGACCCCGAAATCATTGACCATCGAGTATTTGACGACCGACACGACGCCGGTCTCCGGGTCGATTTCGACCTCGGCGACGTGGCACCCGTTGGGGAACGCGGAGGGCAGGTCCTGCGCGACAAGCTGCACGTCGAGCGAATCCGGCATGTCTTCCGGCATCGCGACACCGCCGCGCAGGATTTCCGCCAGTTCCATGATGCCGACATAGCGGTCGGTGCCGCCGATCTCAAACCGGCCTTGCGAAAATTCGATGTCCTCGACCGCCGCCTCCAGAACCTGCGCGGCGATCTGCCTTCCCTTCTCGACGACCTTCTGCGCCGCTTCCAGGATCGCGGCGCCGCTCGCCATGATCGATTTCGAGCCGCCGGTGCCGCCGCCGGCGATCAATTCGTCGCTGTCGCCCTGCAACAGGCGGATTTTCTCGAACGGAATGCCGAGCGTCTGGTGCAATACCTGGGCGAACGGCGTCCAGTGGCCCTGGCCGTAATCGAGCGTGCCGGTGATGATCGTCACATCGCCATTCGGCTCAAAGCGGATGCCGCCCATTTCCTGCTGCGGCGCGGCGGTGACTTCGAGATAGTCGCCGATGCCGCGCCCGCGCAGCAGCCCGCGTGCTCGGCTCTCGGCCTTGCGCTCCGCAAAGCCCTCCCAGTCGGAACGCTCCAGCGCCTCGTTCAGCACGGCGGTGAATTCGCCGCTGTCATAGGTCGTGCCGTTCGGTCCCTTGTACGGCATCGCGCTTTCGGGAATGTGGTTGCGGCGGCGCAACTCGACCCGGTCGATGCTCATCTCAGCCGCGGCGGTCTCTACCAGCCGCTCCATGTAGTAATTGCCCTCGGGCCGCCCGGCGCCGCGATAGGCGCCGACCGGCTGGGTGTTGGTGACCACGATCCTGGTCGAGACTTCAAGCAGCGGCGTCTTGTAGACGCCGATCGTGTTTTTGACCGCGTTGGCGGTCGGCGGCACCGGCGTGCCGCGCCCGACATAGGCGCCGAGATTGCCAAAGCCGCTAACCCGCACCGCGAGGAAATGGCCCTCGGCGTCGAGCGCCAGTTCGGCGGTCATCTCATGGTCGCGGCCGTGGCTGTCGGAAACAAAGCTCTCGCCGCGCTCATCGGTCCATTTGACCGGCCGCCCGAGCACGCGCGCCGCGTGTAGCACCGCGAGATATTCCGGGTAGACCTGCGATTTCATGCCAAACGAGCCGCCGACATTGCCGGTCAGCACCCGCACCTTGTCACGCCCGGCGCCGAGAATGCCGGCGATCCCGTTGCGCAGCCCGAACACGCCCTGGCATCCGACCCGCAGCGTCCAGTGCTCGTTTTCCGGATCGTATTCGCCGATCGCCGAGCGCGGCTCCATCGGGCAGACGACGATGCGGTTGTTCGGGATTTCGAGCCGCGTTACATGCGCCGCCGCGGCAAAGGCCGCCGCCACCTTTTCGGCGTCGCCATAGTGGAACTCGGCGGCGGCGTTGTTCGGCACATCGTCGTAGAGCTGCGGCGCGTCGGGGTTGGCCGCCTCGCCGCAGCTGGTCACCGCCGGCAGCTGCTCGATATCGAGAAACACCGCCTCGGCCGCGTCCTTGGCCTGCGCCACGGTTTCGGCGACGACGATTGCGATCGGGTCACCGACATAGCGGACCTTGTCGCTGGTCAGCACCGGGCAGGATGGGCGGTACATTACGCGTGCCCTCGCGCACCGGGATCGCACCGCCCTGCGGCATGTTCTTGATACCGGCAGCGGTCAGGTCCGGGCCGGTAAAGATGCCGAGCACGCCCGGCATCGCCGCGGCCTCCTCGGTGTCGATGGCGCTGATGATGCCATGCGCATGAGCGGCTGCGCAGGATCACTGCACAGGCCTGTCCCGGCCGGCTCAGATCGTCGGTATAGCGGCCCCGGCCGCGCAGCAAAATCGGGTCTTCGTTGCGCGGCACCGGCTGGCCGACGGCGAATTTGCTCAGCGCAAGCTGGTCGAGACTGACGTCACCATCCATCACAAAACCTCAAAGGGAAAGAAACCGGCGCTCAGCGCCGGGGCACTGCAGGCTCGGGCGCCGCGGGCTCGGGCGTCGGCAGCCCGACCGGCGCAAAACCGTACTCCGAGAAGACCTGCTGCCCTTCGGGGGACAGGATGAACAAGGCAAGGTCAGCCCGTGTGCGGATCGGATTCCTTTATAACCGCCAGACCGTATTCCGGCCCGGTCGCGATTTCGCGCGGCGGTACGATGAACTGCACTTCCGGCAGTTGCGCCTCGAGCCGCTTGCGGCCGCTGCAATAGCCGATCGCCATGTCGATCTTGCCCGATGACAGGCCGGCAACCACCGGGTCCCTGCCGTGCTGCGGTGCGTTGTTGGTCGGGCCGCCGACAATCATGTCGGCCTTCTTGTCGAGCGTCGCAAAGCTGCCCGCGCGCACCGCATCGGCGCGGTGAAACATGACCCAGGTGTAGTCGCCGCCAGGATCGGCCTTGGGCGTTGAGGTGCCAAGCTTCACCGCCGGATCGAGCAGCCGATCGAGGAAATTGGCGGTCGTCAGGCCAGTCTTGGGCAGGGCGATGCCGCACAGCGCATTGCGGGTGAACATCGCGACCCGGACCGCCCGCCCATCCGCCAGCAGTTTCAGCGGATGCCCCATATCAGCCGAGGCAAACAGATCGGTCTTCTCGCCCTTTTCGATGCGCTCGCGCAGCAACCCGGAAGGACCAAACGCCGCGGTGATTTCGATGCCCATCGCGGCGTGGTAGCGCTTGCCGATCTCGGTCAGCACTTCGCGCAGACTGCCGGCCGCGAGCAGGTGCAGGCTGTCAGCCCGCGCCACACCGCTCGCTACAAGCACATATAGCGCTGCCGGCAGCAGCAACCGCATGATCTTCATCAAACCACTCGTAATTACTGAGTAAATACAACGCTATCCAAAAGGCCACAGGCGAGCAACGCCCGCGGCCCTTTCTCGGGAGGTATCGGTCGTTTGGAGCGGCATTCGACCAAGTGGAGTCACGTCCCGCCAAAGATTGTCGTCCCTGCGGAAAGCAGGGACCCACCGGGCAGCTTGGGAGTTGCTGAAAAGTGGGTCCCGGCTTGCGCCGGGACGACAACGGGTAGTGATCGAGCTTGATCGGGCGCCGCTCTAGAGCCCGGCCTGGGAGACGAACTTGGTGTTGAGGTAGGCCTCGATCGCCTCGGAGCCGCCTTCGGAGCCGAAGCCGCTGTCCTTGACGCCGCCAAACGGCACTTCGGGCAATGCCAGCCCGTGATGGTTGATCGAGATCATCCCGGTCTCGACCGCCGCCGCCACCGCCTGCGCGGTCTTGGCCGAGCGGGTATAGGCATAGGCGGCGAGGCCATAAGGCAGCCGGTTGGCTTCCGCGACGACATCGTCAAAGCTCTTGAACGGCGCGATGACCGCGACCGGGCCAAACGGCTCCTCGTTCATGATGCGCGAGTTCATCGGTACGTCGGTCAGCACGGTCGGCTCAAAGAAATTGCCCTTGTTGCCGATCCGGCTGCCGCCGGTCTTGAGGGTCGCGCCCTTTTGCACCGCGTCGCCGATAAAGGCTTCCATCGCCGAGATGCGCCGCTCGTTGGCCATCGGCCCCATCTGCGTGCTGCTCTCCATGCCGTCGCCGACGCGCGCTGCCTTGACCCCTTCGGTGAACTTGCCGACAAACTCGGCATAGACCGCCTCCTGCACCAGGAGGCGGGTCGGCGACACGCAAACCTGCCCGGCGTTGCGCAGCTTGTTGACCGACAACAACTTGGCGGCGAGATCGATATCGGCGTCGGCGAACACGATCGACGGCGCGTGCCCGCCCAGCTCCATCGTCACCCGCTTCATATGCAGGCCGGCGAGCGCGGCGAGTTGCTTGCCGACCGCGGTCGAGCCGGTGAACGACATTTTGCGGATGATCGGGTGCGGGATCAGATATTCGGAAATCTCCGCCGGCACGCCGTAGACCAGGTTGATGACTCCGGCCGGCACCCCGGCATCGGCAAAGCAGCGGATCAGTTCAGCCGGCGCGGCGGGGGTTTCCTCTGGCGCCTTGACGATGATCGAGCATCCCGCCGCCAGCGCGATCGACAATTTGCGCACGACCTGGTTGATCGGAAAATTCCACGGCGTGAACGCCGCGACCGGGCCGACCGGCTCCTTGACGACCAGCTGGTAAACCCCCTCGGCCCGCGCCGGGATCACCCTGCCATAGGCGCGCCGCGCCTCCTCGGCGAACCAGTCGATGACATCGGCGCCGGCCAGGGTCTCGCCCTTGGCCTCGGGGAGCGGCTTGCCCTGCTCCAGGGTCAGCAGCGGCGCGATCGCGTCGGCCCGCGCGCGCAACAGGTCGGCCGCCTTGCGCATGATCTTCGAGCGGTCGAAAGCCGACACCTTGCGCCACTGGCGAAAACCCTTGTCGGCGGCTTCGAGGGCGCGGTCGAGATCGCTTTTGTCGGCATGCGCGACGGTGCCGATCGGCTCGCCGGTCGCCGGGTTGACGACCGGGATCGAACGGCCGCCGGCGCCTTTGGTCCATTGCCCGTCGATGAACAGCAACACGTCCTGGTACATCGTCGTTTTCCCTCTACAGAACAGCCCAAAGCGGGGCGCATCGATGTCACCCCTGCTCCGTCCCCGGGGACGGAGCAGGGGAATCGCAGATGAGTAATAAGGTGTTGTGCGGTGGTCGAATGTGGATTTTGAGCAGGGCTTTCCGGTTTGTGGAGGCCGTGGGTGGAGACCATGCTGTCGATCCTGCGCGAGGTTCGCGATCCTCGTGATTTCAATGCTCGGCATGAGCTTTCGGCGATGCTGTTCATCGCCTTGGCGGCGTCGCTGTGCGGGGCGAAGAGTTGCGTTGATTACGCCGATTTTGCCGCGGTCAACGAAGCTGATTTGTCGCAGATCGTCGATCTGCCGCACGGCGCGCCGAGCCACGACAGCTTCAGTCGGGTATTTCGCCTTCTCGATCCGGCCGAGATGGCGACCGTTCTGTCGCGCTTTGCGGTTGCCTTGCGCGAAGGCTTGGGGCTGGGAACGCCCCACGGCGTGGTCGCGGTCGACGGCAAGAGCTTGCGGCGGGGATATCAGCGCGGGCGCGCCTTCATGCCGCCGCTGATGGTGAGCGTGTGGGATGCCCAGACGCGGGTCTCGATTGCGGCGTGCCGGGCGCCGGGCGGCAATGAGGTCGCCGGAACACTGGCCCTGCTGAAGCCCTTGATGCTGAAGGGATGTGTCGTGACCGGCGATGCCTTGCACTGCCATCCGGCCATGGCCGAGGCCGTGCTGGCGACAGGCGCCGATTATGCGCTGGGTCTGAAGGGCAACCACGGCCCGCTTTACCAGGCGGCCGTCGCCGCTTTCGCCGAAGCCGACGCCAAAGGTTTTCTGCCGTGCCACGAAACCAGCGAACGCGGCCATGATCGCGTCGAGTGGCGCTGCGCCAGCGTGCTGCAATGCCCGCCGCGGGCGCCTGGCTTTCCCGGCCTGGCCGCGATCGGTCGCATCGAGGCCGAACGCGGCTGCGGCGACAAGCTCGCCACCTCGACACGCTATGTGGCGTTGTCGGCCCTGCTGTCGCCGGCGCGACTGATCGAGGTCGTGCGCGCCCATTGGAGCATCGAGAACCAACAGCATTGGCAGCTCGATGTCACCTTCCATGAAGACAACTCCAGAACACGAAAAGACAACGCGCCGCAAAACCTCGCCGCGATACGGCGCATCGCCCTCGATATCCTTCGTGCTCACCCAGACAAACGATCCATCGCACGCAAGATGAAGCGCGCTTCCTGGAGCAAGGAGTTCTTCTATGACCTCTTCGCTCATATGCGATAGCCCTGGGGGACGGAGAGGGGCGTATTCCTCACATCACCAGATGCGAGACGTGCTTGGCGACCGTGTAGCATTCAAGGCCCTCGGTGCCGCCCTCGCGGCCGTAGCCCGAATCCTTGACACCGCCGAACGGTGTTTCGGCGAACGAGGCGGTCAGGTGGTTGATCGACAGATTGCCGACCTCGACCCGCTCGGCGAGCTGATCGACATTGCGCGCCGAGCGGGTAAACGCGTAGGCGGCAAGGCCGAACGGCAGCGAGTTGGCTTTTTCGATCGCCTCGTCGAGCGTCTTGACCGGGCTCAACAAGGCCAACGGGCCAAACGGCTCTTCGTTCATCGCGCGGGCATCGTCGGGCACGTCGGCGAGCACCGTCAGCTCGTGGAAATAGCCGCGATTGCCGATCCGGCTGCCGCCTGCCACGACCCGCGCGCCTTTGCTTTTGGCATCGGCGATCAGCGTTTCCATCGCCGCGAGGCGCCGGTCATTGGCGACCGGACCCATCTGGGTATCCGGTTCCATGCCGTCACCCACCTTGATCTGCCTGGCGCGCTCGCCAAACGCCGCCGTAAAGCGGTCGTAGATCGCCTCCTGCACAAAAAAGCGGGTCGGCGAGACGCAGACCTGGCCGGAATTGCGCGATTTCGTCACAGCCGAGGTCGCGGCGCTGGCCTCGGGATCGGCATCGTCGCAGACGATGACCGGCGCGTGCCCACCCAGTTCCATGATCACCGGCTTCATGTGCTCGCCAGCCAGCGCCGACAGGTGTTTTCCACGGGAATCGAGCCGGTGAAGGTGACAAGCCGTACCGCCGGCTGCGGGATCAGGTAGCTCGACACCTCGGAGGGGACGCCGAACACCAGCTGCAACACACCCGGCGGCAGCCCGGCATCGGCAAAGGCGCGCACCAGATTATAGGCACCGGCCGGCGTCTCCTCGGACGCCTTGAGGATGATCGAACAGCCCGACGACAGCGCGCCGGCAACCTTGCGGGCCGGAGACGACATTGGGAAATTCCACGGCGAGAACGCCGCGACAACGCCGATCGGCTGGCGCAACACGGTGTTGCGCAGGCCCGGCTCGGCCGGGATGACGCGGCCATAGACGCGGCGGCCTTCGGTCGCGTCCCAGTCGATGATCTCGCAGCCGCGGATGATTTCGAGCTTTGCCTGCGCCAACGGCTTGCCCTGTTCGAGGGTCATCGCCACCGCGTCTACGGCGGCACGCTCGCGGCAGATCTGGGCGGCGCGCTGGATGATCTCGCCCCGCTTTGCCGGTGACATGTTGCGCCAGACGCGGAAGCCGTCCTCGGCCGCCGCCAGCGCATCGTCGAGATCGGCGCGGGTCGCGTGCGGCACCGTGCCGACAATGCTCTCATCCGCCGGGTTGATCACCGGCGCGCCGTCACGGCTGCGCCATTCGCCAGCGACGTAGAGTTTCAGCTCAGGATACGAGGGCATGTCACTCTCTCCGAAAACAGCCTTGGCCGGCGCCCCGAGGGGCTGCCGAACTAACATATGGGTGGAGGTATCGCAATATTGCAGACGACATAGCGACGCGCCCGCAGACGGGCGCAGACGCTGGCAATCGTACTTACGCGGTCTTGATCCAGACGGCCTTGACGTTGAGGTACTCTTCCATCTGCTGGAGGCCGGATTCACGGCCATAGCCGCTCATCTTGTAGCCGCCGAACGGCACTGCCGGGTCCATCGCCTGATAGCAGTTGATCCACACCGAGCCGGCCCGCAGCCCCTTGGCGAGGCGGTGCGCCTTTGACACGTCGCGGGTCCATACGCCACTGCCGAGGCCAAAGCTGGTGGCGTTGCCGCGGGTGATGACTTCCTCGATATCGGTGAACGGGATCGCCGAGATCACCGGGCCAAAGATTTCCTCCTGCGCGATCCGCATGTTGTCGTTGACATCGGCGAACACGGTCGGCGGCACGAAATAGCCCTTGGCATAGGCGCCTTCGGTCAGCGCCTGGCCGCCGGTCACTGCCCGCGCACCTTCCTCGCGGCCGGTCGAGAGATAGCCGGTCACCCGCTCGTATTGCTGCTCCGAGACCAGCGGACCGATCTGCGTGTCCGGGTCGAGCCCGTTGCCAACCTTGAGGCTCTTGCCGAAATCGGCGACCCGGCCGACGAATTCGTCATACACCTTGCGCTCGACAAAGAGGCGCGTGCCGGCGCTGCAGATCTGGCCCGAATTGGCGAACACCGCCATGCCGGCGCCGGGCACCGCGGTTTCGAGATCGGCGTCGGCAAAGACAATGTCGGGCGACTTGCCGCCAAGCTCCAGCGACACCCGCTTCAGGTTGTGTGCCGAGGCGCGCACGATCGACTGGCCGGTGACGTGCGACCCGGTGAACGCGACCTTGTCGACGCCCGGATGCTCGGCCAACGCCGCACCGGCGGTCTCGCCGTAACCCGGCACGATGTTGACGACACCCGGCGGCACGCCGGCATCCATCAGCAATTCGCCGAGTCGCAGCGGGGTCAGCGGCGCTTCCTCGGCCGGTTTCAGCACGACGGTGCAGCCGGTCGCCAGTGCCGGACCGATCTTCCAGATGCAGGCGCCGAGCGGCCCGTTCCACGGAATGATCGCGCCGACCACGCCGATCGGCTCCTTCAGTGTGTAGGAGAAGATTTCGCCGGGCAGCGAGTTCTCGATGGTCTCGCCGTGGATCGAGGTTGCCATGCCGGCATACCAGCGCAGCATGCCAATGACGCGCTGTTTGGTGGCGCGGGTGCGGCTGACCGGGGCGCCCATGTCGATCGTGTCGAGCATGCTGAGTTCGTCGTAATTCTTTTCGACGACCTCCGCGATCTTCAGCAGCAATGCCTGCCGCTCATAGGGCTTGAACTTGCTCCACGGCCCTTCGAAGGCACGGCGGGCCGCGGCGACGGCGCGGTCGATATCCTCCTTGTCGCCTTCCGCGACCATTGCCAGCAGATCGCCGGTCGCCGGATTGCGGCTCTCGAACGTCTTGCCCGACGCCGAACGCACCCATTCGCCATTGATCAGCATCCGTTTCGCCTCGGTGCCGATCGTGAACGGATGGCGGTAGGCTTCGACGGTTTGCGGCATTGCCATGTGAATGCTCCTCTCGCTGCGTCGCAATGACCGGCCCTTCCGGTCGCGGGAAATCCGCAGCCGGGAGGCCTTGCGACGACGTTATATCCATAGAAATATAACGAACGGAAAGGCACGAGTCGATGGCCTCGTGGACGGCGCCGCGAAATCGGATTAAGCCGACGAGACGGTCCATCTTTGGTCATCGGGAGGGTTTATGGCCGTCCGGTTTTCCTGCCGTTGCCCCAATACCGACTATCTCGGCTTCGAGGCGAGCCCGGAGGCGATCGTCGCCTCGGCCCAAAAGCCGAGGAACTGGGGTTCGACGCGATTTTCGTCAACGACCACATCATCGTCGATGGGTCGGCGCGGTCGGCGCCATGGACGAATTGCTACGACCCGCTGGTCGCGCTGCCGCTGATTGCGGCGCACACCACCCGCATCCGGCTCGGCGTGTCGGTGCTGATCGTGCCGTACCGCAACCCGATCGCCACCGCCAAGATGCTGGCGACGATCGATCAGGTGTCGGGCGGCCGGCTGATCGCCGGTGTCGGGGTCGGATGGAACGAGGCGGAATTCGCGGCGCTCGGCGTCCCCTATCGCGAGCGGGGCGCGCGGACCGATGAATATCTACGCATCTGGCAGGCCTGCTGGACGCCCGGCACCGTGTCCTTCGCCGGGCGCTTCTTTCAATTCGCTGACATGCATGTCAGCCCCAAGCCGCGACAGCAGCCGCACCCGCCGTTCTGGAGCGGCGGCGCCAGTGATGCGGCGATGCGGCGCGCCGCAACCTTCGCCGAAGTCTGGCAGCCGACGCCGCTGCCGCTCGCCGAACTGATGGAGCGGCAGGCCGCGCTCCGCAAAGCCTGCGACGCGATCGGCCGGCCGAAGCCGCCCGAGACACGGATGAGCTTCCGCGTCGATTTCGCCAAGGCCAACCCGGCCGAGGTCGCCGGCGAACTCTCGCGCTACCGCGACGAAGCCGGGCTCACCGCGTTCCAGATCAATTTCCACGGCAACCGCGACCTCGCCCGGCTGCTCGACGCCATGCGGCGCTTCACCGAGGAGGTGAAGCCGCGGGTGGTGTGAATGCCGCCGGAGCCCGGGGCGGGTGCAGCCGTCTACGACACGCCCCCGGAAATCGGTGGGTCAGTGACGAGAGTGCCACCGAACCCGTCGCTCGTGAGGTGGAACTGGCCCGTCACATAGGTTCCGAGCAATGTCAGATGGGCGGTGTGGATTCCGTCGGTGACATTGAGCGTGCCGCTGCCCGTAGCCTGCGTGAAGCTCTCCGTCGTCGTGCCCGAGACGAACGAGATGTCTCGCAGGTCGAGCTTGTCGGGGATGGTGAACCCGCCGATCTTGCCGCCAAAGCTGATCGAGGCGTCGAGCTGCAACTCACCGCCGCTGCCGAAGGTGATCGCCGCCGCCCCGACTGAGCCGCCGCTTAGCACCTCGACAAGGCCGCCACTGATCGTTGTCGCGCTCGCGATGCCTCCCGAATAGACGCGCTCGGCGCCGCCGCTGTCGACGATCGTACCGCTGGCCGTGCCGCCGGAGGAGACATACTGTCGCGCCGGCACTCAGCACGGCCCCGCGCGCTATACCGCCCGAGAAGACGTACTGACTGCCGCCGATTTTTACCGTGGCGCCGCTCGCCACCCCGCCGGAGCTGACGAACTGCCGCCCGCCGCTGCTGACCGTGTCACTGGTCGCCGTCCCGTAGACCCGCTCGACGCCGCCGCTGTTGACGGTGTCGCCGCTCGCTGTCCCATAGACATACTCGTTGCCGCCGCTGTCCGACGATCGTGCCGCTGGCCGTGCCGCCGGCGGAGACGACCTGCGCGCCGGCGCTCAGCACCGCCCCGCGCGCCGTACCGCCCGACAATACGTACTGAATGCCACCGATTTTTACCGTGGCGCCGCTCGCCACCCCGCCGGAGCTGACGAACTGCCGCCCGCCGCTGCTGACCGTGTCACCGCTCGCCGTCCCGTAGACCCGCTCGACGCCGCCGCTGTTGACGGTGTCGCCGCTCGCCGTCCCATAGACATACTCGTTGCCGCCGCTGTCGACGATCGTGCCGCTGGCCGTGCCGCCGGCGGAGACGACCTGCGCGCCGGCGCTCAGCACCGCCCCGCGCGCCGTACCGCCCGACAATACGTACTGAATGCCACCGATCTTTACCGTGGCGCCGCTCGCCACCCCGCCGGAGCTGACGTACTGCCGGCCGCCGCTGCTGACCGTGTCACCGCTCGCCGTCCCGTAGACCCGCTCGACGCCGCCGCTGTTGACGGTGTCGCCGCTCGCCGTCCCATAGACATACTCGTTGCCGCCGCTGTCGACGATCGTGCCGCTGGCCGTGCCGCCGGCGGAGACGACCTGCGCGCCGGCGCTCAGCACCGCCCCGCGCGCCGTACCGCCCGACAATACGTACTGAGTGCCGCCGATTTTTACCGTGGCGCCGCTCGCCACCCCGCCGGAGCTGACGAACTGCCGGCCGCCGCTGCTGACCGTGTCACCGCTCGCCGTCCCGTAGACCCGCTCGACGCCGCCGCTGTTGACGGTGTCGCCGCTCGCCGTCCCGTAGACGTACTCGTTGCCGCCGCTGTCCACGATCGTGCCGCTGGCCGTGCCGCCGGCGGAGACGACCTGTGGCGCCGGCGCTCAGCACCGCCCCGCGCGCTGTGCCGCCCGACAAGACGTACTGAACGCCGCCGGCCTTTACCGTGGCACCGCTCGCCACCCCGCCGGAGCTGACGTACTGCCGTGCCGCCGCTGCTGACCGTGTCACCGCTCGCCGTCCCGTAGACACGCTCGACGCCGCCGCTGTTGACGGTGCCGCCGCTCGCCGTCCCGTAGACGTACTCGTTGCCGCCGCTGTCGACGATCGTGCCGCTGGCCGTGCCGCCGGCGGAGACGACCTGTGCGCCGGTGCTCAGTACCGTCCCGCGCGCTATGCCGCCCGAGAGTACGTATTGATTGCCGCCGGCCAGCACCGTGGTGCCGCTCGCAACCCCGCCACTCTCGACGTTCTCGATGCCGCCATTGCTGACCGTCGTGCCGCTGGCCGTGCCGTAGTCGTTCTCGACCCCGGTGCTGCTGACAAAGGTGGCCGAGGCAAGGCCGCCGGCCTCGATATAGGTCGTGCCATGCGGGAAAATCGTGGCGCTGAGGGCCAGTCCGCCGCCGTAGACATACAGCACGCCGCCGGAGAACACCTCGCTATAGTTGGCGACGCCGCCGGACGTGACCTCTTCGAAGCCGCCGGACGCAATATCGGAATAATAGCTTTGGCCGGCACTATAGAGGATCTGGCCGCCGCCCGCTGATACGAGCGTGTAGTCCGCAGTCCCGCCAGAAACATACTGGTCGCCATCAGCGCTCGCGCCTGAGGTCGCCGAAACATTTTCGGTCAGCGCGCCCGCATAAACGAACTGGTTCCATAGGTCCTTCGTCCCGTACGCAAAGCCGCCGGACTCGATGTATTGATTGGCGAACTCTGCGATCGTCGCCGAGTACGACGCGCCGTAGACGTACTGGACGCCCGCGCTGGCGATATAGGTCGCCGAGTCGATGCCGCCGGCAAAGGTCGTTTCGGTGCCGCCGGAACCGACATATGTGGAAGAAGCGTGGCCGCCGAACTCGACATCTTCAAAGCCGCCCGACGCGATGTCGGTACCATAGGCGAGGCCGCCGCTATAAACGATTTGGCCGCCGCCCGCTGACAGGAAGGTGTAGTCGGCCGTCCCGCCGGAGACATACTGGTCGCCATTGAAGCCCGTACCTGAGCTGGCCGAGACGAATTCCGTCAGGCCGCCCACATAGACGAACTGGTTCCAGAGGTCGTTCGTCCCGTACGCAAAGCCGCCGGACTCGACGTATTGATTGGCGAGGTCCGCTATCGTCCCCGAATACGAGCTGCCATAAACGTATTGGATGCCCGCACTGGTGATGTAGGTCGCCGAGTCGACGCCGCCGGCGAAGGTTGTTTCGGTGCCGCCGGAGCCGACAAAGGTAGCAGAGCTGCGGCCGCCGGACTCAACATCCTCAAAGCCGCCGGAGCCAATGTCGGTGCCATAAGCAAGGCCGCCGCTATAGATGAACTGGCCGCCGCCCGCGGACGCGAAGGTGTAATCGGCAGTCCCACCGGAAACATATTGGTCGCCATCGGCGCCCGGGCCCGCAGTCGCCGAGACAAATTCCGTCAGGCCGCCGGCATAGACAAACTGGTTCCAGAGGTCGTTCGTCGCGTACGCAAAACCGCCGGACTCAACGTATTGATTGGCGAATTCCGCGATCGTCGCGGAGTATGAGCTGCCGTAGACGTATTCGCTGCCGGCGCTGGCGATGGAGGTCGCCGAGCTGAAGCCGCCGGCATAGACGTACTCCACGCCACCGGAGTTGACAGTAGTGGAGGAGTCGACACCGCCGGAAAAGACGTTCTCTGTGCCGCCGCCATAGACCTGAGCAAAATCAGCGGTGCCGCCGGACTCGACGTCTTGAAAGCTGGCGGCGGAGATGAAGGCCTCATAGCCGAGACCGCCGCTGTAGACAAACTGCCCGGCACCACCCGACAGGGTCGTATAATAGGCGGAGCCGCCGGAAATGTAGACGTCGCCGACGCCGGTGAAGGCGGAAGTGAATTCCGCTATACCGCTGGTATAGACGTATTGGTTCCAATAGTCGAAGCTGTCGAACGCATACGAACCGCCAAAGACAAGTTGATTGGCGCCGCTCGCGATCGTCGCGGAGATAGCCTCGCCGCCAAACACGGCCTGGGTGCCGCCGCCGGCAATATAGGCATAGTACGACAGGCCACCCGTGAAGATCGTCTCGTCGCCGGCAACCCCGTCATAGCCGCTGCCGGCGATAAAAGTATCCGACGATACGCCGCCGCTTTCGACGTCGACATAGCCGCCGTTTGCGAACGTGGAGACGACCTTGCCGCCGGACTCCACAAACGCCCCGCCATTGGTCTCGACGGTGATGCCGGTGCTGGTCTGGCCCGCACCGACGGTGTAGTACGGATCCCAGCCGAGCACGTCCATCATCTGGATGTCGGTCAGCGACAGGCCAAATGTCTCGCCGCCCCCGCCGGTGCCAAACACCTCATTCTGCGTGAAATCAGCGGTGTCGCCACCGTTGTTGAAGCTGCCGCCACTGTTGTACTGGTTGTTGTAGGTCTGGGTCGAAAGAGTGGTGCCGCCGTTATCGGAAAAATAGGTCGTCTTGCCGTCGCGCCCGTTGGTGTAATCGTGGGCGCCCGAGGAATTGAAACGGAACAGGTCCATCGTCGACCAGCTGCCACTGGCGTATGGGCTGCTGGTGCCGCTGCCACCGAGGCCGCCGATGCGGCCCATCGTTCCCTCGGTGATCTCATGCATCATCGCATCGGTGATGGAGATGTCATTCGCGCTGGTTACGGGGATGTAAAAGGTATTGAGGGCGACGCTATCGTCGGTATAGGCCGCGCTGCCGCCGCCGTTGCCGAGCATCCGCTCGTAGGCCAGCGGCAAAAACCAGGTATTGCCGCCGCCCGAAGGATCGGAAGAGGGAATCGGTGGGGAATAGATGAATTGGTGGCTGGCGAGCGAACCCGACACCGTCGCATAGTTTTGATAGTTGCCGAAGAAGCTGTTGTCGGCCGCGTCGCCGTTATTGCCCTGGTTTGGATCATTGAACGTCAGATCGACGATATCCGTGTTGGTCCAGAACCTCGCCAGCGTCTGTTCGGCAATGATAACGTCGTTTTGGAATTCGGTGTCGGTTGCCGCGCTTCCGGTAAAATCATTGTTGAACTGAAGGCCACTCCCTGGGACGCTGACGCTGCCGAATGTATCGGCCGTTGTGGTGCCGCCGGACGTGCCGCCGGGCCCCAAGACCTCGCTCGGATCATCACCGCCAAGCACAGGCGTATCGTCACCACTCGGCGTGGGCGGTGAAGACGGGTCGGTGCCTCCTGGGCCACCGCCATCCGCGAACGGATCGCCGGTCAAGGACGCAACAACAGCGGGAGGCAAACCGGGATCAAAGCCGTGGCCGAAAGCGGTGCTTTGGCCTTGGTCACTCTGGACGAAGCCGGTTGTGCCCTGCGGGTCGGTGTCCGATGACGCAGTCGAGCCAGACGTTACCGCTATCGCAGTCGGCTTGACCGTGGTGAGGCTGACGCCGAGCAGGTTAAGGAAGGCTGCATGCGTTCCATAGGCGGCGCCGCCATCCGCACTGGCCGCAATACCGGGATCTCCCACGGTCATTCCGGGCCTGGCGTCGTCGCTGCTCGCGACACCGACTACCAAATTCTCGGGGTTGCCGTTGCTGGAGGCCTCACCGCCAGCGTCCGTTGCCTGCTCAGCGACGATCATCGTTGGTCTCCGAAATCGACATTCCGTGGATGTTACTCAGACGCGCTTTGTGACCACTTGTGACTAATTCGTTAACCGCTAAGGACGGTTTCTACCTCCGATAGTATGTAGGCTGCATACCATCGTCAACACGGCCGCCGCCCCGATGCCGCCGCCTCAGGCATCTCCGTGGGGCACCAGCACGGCAGAGGCGGAACGAGCGCGCACCAGTCCGGCAAGCGGAGTCCGGGTGATCCTGGCCGCCAGTCGGAATCGAATTCCGGGATCGAATGTTGTTGCCGCGGCAACTCGGAAACCCGCAGACTTACACCCGTGGGCGCCTGATTTCCGGTAACGGTTCTGGCCGAAGGGGGACAGCGCTTGGACGGCAATGTCGAGAAGGGTCAAACCCTCGCGAACCGCCCGGGGTGGCACTGGCGAGTGGGTCAGTGCCTCGGCGTATCTCGGCTGATGGGCCGCCTCAGAAGCCGGCTTATCCGCCGCCGGCCGCAGTGCCGACGCAGCACGGCGTCGATGGCATGCGTTTTGACTTCAACGAAGGCTGCCGCATCCTTGTCAGTGAAACAGCGCATCCGTGGCGGGTGCGGATTTCTGATCTCGACACCGGCAACATTCTCTATGAAACCGGCGCCCTCTTCCCGAAAGCAATAAGATGAGCGATGTCGCGATCAATAATTTCACCGTGCTCAATTCGGTCTATGGAAAATTCATCGTCAACCGCCACTGCGACTATCAGGCCGAGGCGCTTGTCAAAACCGGGCGCCCCCATATCGACGGCGAACTGAAAGAAATACTGACTATCGTCAACAGCCTGCCTGCCAATAGCGTGGTCGTCGATGCCGGCGCCAATATCGGCCTTGTCGCCATCCCGATCGCGCAGGCGCTGAAGGCGCGAGGTGGCACGGTTCACGCTTTCGAGGCGCAGCGGATGATGTTTTACGCACTGTGTGGTGCCGCGGCGCTCAACGATCTCGAAAACCTCTTCGTCTGGCATCGGGCGGTCGGCGCGGGCGCCGGCAGGATCGACGTGCCCCGGATGGATTACGCCAAGCCGCAGGATTTCGGCACGGTAAGTCTTGTTGAATCCGCCAGTGGCGAAGCTGGCGAGAGCATTGACCTGATTGACATTGATGACCTCGGACTGCCGCGGCTCGATTTCCTCAAGATTGATGTCGAAGGCATGGAAATCAGCGTGCTGCAAGGCGCCCGGACGATGCTGGAACAGCATTTGCCGTGGTGTTGGATTGAGTATTGGAAAGTCGACCCCGAGGCGATCAAGACCCAGTTCGCCGGGCTCGACTACAAGTTCTACGTGATGGACCAGCTCAACATGCTGTGTGCACCGGCACATATACTTGCCGCATCAGACCTTTCGATCCACGCCCCCGAAGCCTGAACCAAACCGGTATTGCTCGGTAAATTGGAACTTCACCCACCGGCGGGCTGGCGGTGGCGGGCCGGCTGCGCCTCAGCCGGGAGAAGCCGCTCGCGCGAGCCGCCGGGATTCGGCGACGGTTTGCAGCCAATTGCCGATCTCGATCGTGCGACGAACAGGATCAATGATCTCGCTGGCGATCCCGTACCGCCAGATCACGTCGCGGCGCGCCGGGTCTGTCGCCAGGGTTCGATAGTCGGCTGCCATCGCGATAATCTCGGAGCGCCCGACGCCAAACCCTTCTTCGACAAGCTCCGTGGCCCGTAGCTCCATGAGGCCCGCCGAAACCGCCAGAGTATGCTCGGGATGATATTGCGTGCCGAAAAAGCTGCCGCCATGCGGTGTCCGGACCGCCATCGCCTGAATGGAAGAGAGTTCGTTTGCCGCGAGGACATCGGTGTTCGGCGGCAGCGTTTCGATTTCGTCGCGGTGCGAGCACAGCGCATCGAATACGGGAGGGCGCGACGCCAGCAGCGGGTGGGTTCGACCGGCCTCGGTAACGGTGATGGCCCGGGCGATCCCGATTTCGCGTCCCAGTGGATTGCACCGCACCGATCCGCCCAGCGCCACCGTCGCAAGTTGCAAACCCCAGCAGCTACCCCACACCGGAAGCCCGGCGGCGAAGGCGGCGCGCGCGAAATCGATCTGCCTCGTGACGGCAGCCGTCCGGTCATAGATGTGGAGCGGCGAACCGGGAAACATCACGCCATCAAAATCCGCGAGTGTGGTGCCGGGCGGGAAGGGCTCGCCATCAGCGATGTTCAGGCCGGTACAGCGAAGGTCAGGGTGATGCAGGTGAAGAGCCGCAGCGAAGAGTGAAAAATTCGACGGAATGGCGAAATTCGCACGCTCCATCTGCCACCTCTCGGGCGTCCCCTCGGCAATCAGGATGTTCAGCATCGGAGCCCCGGTAATTTCCGGTCAGTATATTTCACCTTGCTTCTGGCGGCGAGCCAGACCGCCGCATTGATGATAAATGTGGCCGACACGTCGATAGGAGCAAAGCGATGGCTGTTGTCAGACTCGAGATCAAAACCCGCCAGCCGCTCGCCGATGGTCGGGAGTTTGGCGATGTCGGAGGCTACCAGCAATTCGACGGCACGGCACATTTTGCGGTCGACCCGGCGCATCCGTTGAACCGGGGCATCACCGATATCGACCTGGCCGAGCGCGAGCGCGACGGCCTGGTGCATTTCGCGGCCGACATCCGCATCCTGGCGCCAACCGATCAGGCGCGCGGCAACCATCGCCTGCTGTTCGATGTGCCGAACCGCGGCAACCGGCTGGCGCTGGGCGCGTTCAATGGCGTGCCGCGGCCGATCAACCCGGCCGGGCCGACCGACGCCGGCAACGGGTTTCTGATGCGCCTGGGCTATACGGTCGTCTGGTGCGGCTGGCAGCACGACGTACCGGAAGCCGATGGGCTGATGCGCATCAAGGTCCCCGAGGCGCAGCTTGACGGCCGGCCGGTTTCGGGGCGGCTTTTGGTCGGCTTCCAGCCGAGCAGGCCGAGCCAGGTCCAGCTGCTGTCCGACCGTGCGCACCGCCCTTATCCGAGCAGCGAACCGAACGATCCGAACGCCACGCTGCTGGTGCGTGACGGCGAGGCAGCGCCGCCACGCACGATCCCCCGCGAGCAGTGGTCGTTCGCCCGGCTGGAAGCGGGGCGGGTGGTCCCCGATCCGACCCATGTCTATCTCGCCGCCGGCTTCGCGCCCGGCAAGCTCTACGAGGTGATCTACACGACAACCGGCGCGCCGGTGATCGGGCTGGGCCTGTTGGCGACACGCGATATCGTCTCCTTCCTGCGGCACGGCAGTGCGGCAGACAACCCCTGCACCGGCGACATCCGACACGCCTACGCCATTGGTGCGTCACAAAGCGGCCGTTTTCTGCGCCAACTGCTCTATCTCGGCCTTAACGAGGACGAGGCGGAGCGGATGGTGTTCGACGGCGTGCTGGTGCACATCGCCGGCGGCAAGCGCGGCAGCGATTTCAACATGCGCTTTGGACAGCCGTCAGCGTCGCTGCCGAGCGACCCGTTCCCGTTCAATGAGACCGCCGCCACCGATCCGCTCATTGGTCGGCGCGACGGCCTCCTCGAACGCCTCGCCACGCGCCATAGGGTCCCAAAAATCTTCTTCTCCAACACCTCGTGCGAATACTGGCGCGGTGACGCTTCGCTGATCCACACCGATGCAACCGGTGCACGCGATATCGAGCCCACCGCCTCCTCCCGCTTCTATCACTTCGCCGGCGCGCAGCACTCTGCCGGGACCCTGCCGCTGACCGACACCAACCCGCAAAACGGCGAACGAGGCCAGCAGGCACTCAATTCGGTCGATTACAACCCGCTGCTGCGCGCCTTGCTGGTGCGGATGGATCGCTGGGTCAGCCAGGGCGAGGAGCCGCTGCCGAGCCGCCATCCCCGCCTCGCCGACGGCAGCGCTGTCGCGCCGGAGACCGTGAAGGGGGTTGTCACCGCGATCCCGGGGGTGGGTTTTCCGGCGCATCCGCCGCAGGTTACGCGCGTCGATTTCGGCCCGGAGGCGGCGCAGGGCATCGCCACCACCTTGCCGCCGAAGGAGGGCGAGGCTTACCCGCATTTCGTCCCGGCGGTCGATCCCGACGGCAATGAATTGAGCGGCATTCGCCTGCCCGATGTGACAGTGCCGCTGGCGACCTATACCGGGTGGAACCTGCGCCATCCGTCGATCGGCGCGCCCGACCGGCTGATGAGCCTGATCGGGTCGACGATCCCGTTCCCGGCGACCGCGGCCGAACGCGCCGCGAAAGGCGACCCGCGGCGGTCGATCGCGGAACGCTATTCGGGCAAGACCGACTATCTCGACCAGGTAAGCCACGCGGCGCAGCACCTGATCGACGAAGGCTATTTGTTGCCCGAGGACCTGGAGCGCATCCTGGCGCAGTCGGCACGCCGCTGGGACCTGCTCGCATCCGCGCCGAAGGCCGCCGCGGCGGAATAGTGGGAATCCGCTTCGGGCTCGCCCTCGATCGTCTCCCCAGCTACCCGCCGCACCGGCGTTGGTCTTCGGCTCATGCCCGCGGCGGCCGCTCGCAACGATTACCAGGGTCGATACCTGAGGTCCCTCCAGCGGCCATCACGGCGAGGGCTGAGCAACCAGCAGCACGATTTCTTGGCTGAAGTGAACTGCCTATTTGTGCTTCCACACCTTGAGGGCGGAAAGCACAAGGATGACGGCCAGCGATGGCAAGAGGACGGCGTTTGGTACAATGCCGAGGAGCCGCCCGCCGACAAAGCTGCCCAGGATTGAGCCCGCTGCCATCACCAGCACGAACCGGCGATTTTCAGCCAGCACAACAAAGCTGCGATCCCTGCTGTAACGGGCAAAGCCCACAAGCATTGTCGGCAGGCTCACCGCGAGCGAAAGGCTGCCGGCAAGTTTGATATCGACGCCGAACAGCAGTACGAGCGTGGGGATCAGCAGTTCGCCGCCGGCCACGCCGAGCAGCGCCGCGACAATGCCAATTACAAAACCGGCAGCTACGCCGGCCACCATCTGCGCCGCCCCCGTAAGCATCGCGCCGGAGGCCGCCGTGTCATGTCCAAGCACCAGCACCACGGCGATGCCGAGCAGCAGCGCGGAGATGACGCGATAAAGCGTCTGTGATGCGAGCCGCGTCGCCCATCCGGCGCCAAACCATGCGCCAAGCAGACTGCCGGCGAGCAGGTTGACGATGATCGGCCAGTTCGCGGCAACACTTTCAAAGGGAACAGCCGCCGCACGGAACGGCAAGGCCGAGGCGACGACGACGAGGCTCATCGCCTTGTTGAGGATCACCGCTTGCAGCGCCGCAAAACGAAACGCTCCGATCAGCAGCGGCAACCGAAATTCTGCGCCACCCAACCCGATCAGCCCGCCAAGAGCGCCGATAATTGCCCCGCCGCCGAAAGCGGCCGGGCTTCGCTTGCGCTGCTGCATGCCGACATTGGCGACGGCGGTCATGCCGGCACCGCCACGCATAGGCGGGCCATTGCCTTCACCACTCCCTCGGCGATGCGGCGTGGCCGCTCGCCAAGGCCAAACGCTCCCTGCGGGTCGCCGCGCGCATCGACCTCAATCACCTTCGTTCGCGCAGGCACCCCGACGCCGCTGCGCGTCAGGCCGCGAAGGACCCCGCCGATTGGCGCGCGCAATGCGATCGCACCTATCGTTGCGACGACGGTGTTTTCCTCGACCCGATCACCGATGCGCGCAGCGGTGAGAAAGCGCCCGCCTTCCGGCGCGTAGACGAACCGCGCGCGCCCTACCCCGCCGACCGGCCGAGGCTCACCGCCGAGCGGCAGCGTCGCGCCGGCTTCGATCACACGACCCGAGCTTGTCACCCCAGCTTGTTTCAACCGCGAGATCGACATTTTCGCCGGCAGTGAAATTGGGGCCGAGGCCGACCGTCAAAGGCGCAAGCCCGCGCTGTTCTTCGGGCACAGCGCGCTTGCGCATCCGCGCATCGATCAATGCCGACCAGTTCGCCGCATCGATGACGCCGGTAAGCGGTGTGGTGATGACCGGCAGCACGTCGCCGGCATTCAAGGCGATGCGCAGCTCGGACGGCGTTTTGACTCGCACAGCGGTAAGCCCGTCGAGCTTGGCCCAGCCGTCAAAGACGGCATCGGCGAAGGCCATGCCACGCCGTAGTGCTGCCGGTGCGGGTTCATCGTGCAGAGCAACGGCATAGCCGGCGCGGAACAACAGGACGGCAACCGCCGAACCAACATCCCCCACACCACGCACCAGCACGCACGTTCGCTCGGTCATGGGCTCTATTCCATGCGCTATGACAAAGTGGCTATAGCGCCTGCCGACCGTTATGGCAACTATGCCATAGCGCTCCGGTCGTCAGATTTTTGGGCCAACCTCGCGGCGCGCGCGATGCGCAAGTGCTGCCACGTCGTCGGCCGCACTGGCCGCCGCCCGATCCGCGATCCGGCGATAACGTTCCAGCACCTCGGTGCCGAAAGTCGTCAACGTCGCGCCGCCGCCACCTGGCCCGCCCGGTGCGGTCGTAACAACGGGCTCAGTGAATGCCTGATTGATGCTGTCGAGCAACAGCCACGCCCGCTTGTAAGACATGCCCATCCCGCGCGCGGCGGCCGAAATCGAGCCAGTATCGCGGATGCTTTCGAGCAGGCTCGCCTTGCCCGGGCCAATGCGCGCGCCGGACTCGAAAACGATGCTGATTCTGACGCCTGCCACACCCGTACTGTAACACGTGTGGCAGACGTTTTCGAGGGACCACGCCCGCGACGGTCCTGCGGGCGGAAGGCCGGTGAAACTACGCCCGCCGCGGCGCCGGGACTGCCGGGCGGCGGCGCCGCAGGGTTTCGCGCCACAGGATGTAGAGGCCCGAGGCGATAACGATGGCCGAACCGATGATCAGGTCCTGGGTCGGCACGTCGCCCCACACCGCGAAGCCGAGGATCGAGGCCCATACCAGCGCCAGGTAATTGAACGGCACCACTGCCGAGGGCGGCGCCAATGACAGTGAACGCGTCCACCAGAACTGGGCGATTCCGTTGCCGACCCCGGCAAGCGCCACCATCAGCGCGTCGTCCCATTGCGGCGCGCGGAACCCGAAGGTCAGCAGACCGGCCGTGCACAAGGTCATGATGCTCATCTGGTAGAGCGTCAGCGTCTCGGTCAATTCGGTCAGGCTCATGCGGCGGATCGCGATGGCCACGGTCGAGACCAGGACCGCGTTGCCGAGCGCGAACAGGGCGCCGTAAGTCAGCGTGCCGGCGCCGGGCTGGGTGACGATCAGAACGCCGACAAGGCCAATAATCAGCGCCGCCCAGCGGTGGATGCCGACCTTCTCCTTCAAGACCACGATCGACAACAGGGTCGTGAACAACGGCGCCGCAAAGCCGATCGCCGTCGCCGCGCCGAGCGACAGCGCGCTGACCGCCATGAACCAGCACAACATCGAGCCGAACTGCGATACGCCCGCGCTGCAGATGCTCGCGGTAGCGTCGCGTCCGAAGGACACCCCACCCGGCGCGCGGCAACACGATCACCGCGACCGTCAGGAACGCGCACAGGGTGCGCCCGAACGCGACCTCACCCAGCGGATAGGTGGCAAGCTGCCATTTCACGACCGCATTGCCGCCGGCAAACATCACGGTCGAGCCGACCATGTAGGCGATCCCGAGCGGAATCTGGTTGCGCCCCGGCGCCGCAGCCACCTCGGCCGCGGTCATTGCGCCGGGCCGGTCGGCCGGATGTCCATCGGAGCCCTTTTAATGAGCAGTCGCATGCCTGACAGCGGTCTAACTCAGCAATTCCCTGCCGGCAACCGGCATGGGCGGCACCGGCCACGCCCGCTAACCCCGGCCTCGCCCGACAGCCGGCAGCGCCCTGGGTCCGCCCTGGGTCGGGCAACCCTTGCGCGAGGTTCTCTCAGAGGGAACAATGAGCAACGGAACAACAAAATCGTCGTCACGCCGGCAAGGGAGAGAATGCCATGGACCTCGGGTTGCAGGACAAGCATGCGATCGTGACCGGCGGCAGTCGGGGTATTGGCAAAGCCATCGCGCGGGAATTGGCGCATGAAGGGGCCGACGTGGCGATCGTGGCCCGGAACAAGGCGGATCTGGAGGCGACGGCGCGGGAATTGGCGGCCGAGACGAACCGGCGCATCATTCCCCTCGTTGCCGATGTCACCAGCAAGGAACAGGTGGACCGCATGGTCGCCGAGGCCGCACAGCAACTGGGCGGCCTGCACATCCTGGTCAATAGCGGGTCCGCGCCGGGGGGTTCGGCCACCGCGACCGGCCCGATCGAAAGCGTCATCGACGAGGATTTGATCGAGGACTTCAACGTGAAGTATGTGGGAGCGCTGCGCTGTTCCCGCGCTGCCATCCCGTTTATGAAGGCCGCGGGGTGGGGCCGCATCATCAACATCAGCGGCGGCAATGCCCGCAACGCCGGCAATCTCAGCGGCGGCGCCCGCAATGCCGGCCTCGTGCACATGACAAAAACGCTGGCGGTCCAGCTGGGCCGTCATGGAATCACGGTCAATTGCATCCATCCCGGCACGACCCGCACCGAGCGCACCCCGAGCCTGCTCGCCGGCCGCGCCGCCCAGCTCGGCGTATCTCCCGAAGATGCGGAGCGGCAGGACTTCGCTCCGGATTCGCCGCGGGGCAATTCCATCTGCCGCATGGTGGACGCTTCGGAAGTCGCGTTCGTCACGGTCTTCCTGGCCTCGGAAAAGGCCTGGGCGGTCTCCGGTGAACTGGTTGCGGCCGGCGGCGGCGCCGGGCGGTCGGTTTATTACTGAGCAGCCGGGGAGGCCGAAGGAAGGTTCCAGGGGTGGAATCCGATCAAGGGGAGCGCAACCCCAATACCCCTTGGCCGGGCTTGACCCGGCCATCCACGTCTTCCCCGCCGAGGGGTGCTGGGGAAGGTCTGACCTTCCTGGCGCTACAGTGCGCCGGCGACGGCGGCGTGATAGCGGCGCAGCGCCGCCAAATGGTCGGACATCGTGGTGCCGGCGATGCGCTTGTGGTGGCGGCGGTTGAAGGTGGTCGTCAGGCATAGGTGAGTCGCGCCGGCCTCTTTCCAGAAGCGTGCTTCCTTTGCCCAGTCGGCCTCGCTGCCGTCGCCCATCGCAACCCACACCTCGATGCCAATCTTGCGCGGGTCGCGCCCGGCCTGTTCGGTCAGCGAGCGTAGCTTGCCGAAAATATCGAGCGCGCTCTGGTCCGGCGGGTAGGCGTTGGGCATCCAGCCGTCGCCCCATTTGGCGATGCGCTCCAGCGTCCGCTCGTGATGCCCGCCGAACCACACCGGCACATGCCCCGAGGCCGGGCGCGGGTTGATCCCGGCATCGTCGATCGTGTGCCAGCGGCCTTTGTAATCGACGTGCTCGTTGGCCCACAGCGCCTGCATGACCTGCACCTGCTCTTCCGAGCGGCGTCCGCGATTGTGGAAATTCTCGTTGAGGCCGACAAACTCGACCTCGTTCCACCCGACCCCGATGCCGAGCCGGAACCGGCCGCCGCACAGCACGTCGAGCGAGGCCGCCTGCTTGGCGACCAGCGCCGTCTGGCGCTGCGGCAGGATCAAAACGCCCGTCGAAAATCCGAGCTTTGACGTGCACCCGGCGAGATAGCCGAACAGCACGAACGGGTCGTGAAACAGGTCGTCATTGTCGTTGCGGTCCCAGCCCGGCCGGCTCGCCGCGTTGACGCCGAGCACATGGTCAGGGGCTTCAAGAAAATCATAGCCGATGCTTTCCGCCACCGCCGCGTATTCGCGCACGATCGCCGGACCGCCGCCGATATCCCCGAGCGGCAACAACGCGCCCAATTCCATGATCGATCTCCCGCCTGACTATTTCCGCAAGGGTACACCGGCGCGCCGCGCGATGCGGAATGAAAAGCCGGCCCGCCGCGACTCCGGGGCCGACGTCAGGGAGCGCAGGCTTCGATCACGGCCTGGAAGGCTGCCTTCGCGCCGGGGCCGCGGGCAAACGGGCTGAGGATCGGCAGATCGATCCCCGATTGCCGGTAGGCCTCGATGCGCTCGCGGCACTCGGCCGGCGTTCCGGCGATGCTGGTGGCGTCGATCAGCGCATCGCTGACCGCCTGTTCCGCCGCCGCACGGTCGCCGCGCGCCCACGCGGCGGCGATCGCGGCTGTTTCGGCGGCAAACCCCTGCTCGGCCATCATGCGATTGTAGCGCGGGAAGAACCCGGCATAGAACGCAAGACCCGGCCGCAGCGCATCAAGTGCCGCCTTTCGCGTCTCGGCCACTACCGTCGGCAACAGCGAGGTCAGCGCGATGCGCGCCGGGTCTCGCCCGGCCCGCACCGCCGCCTCGGTCAGTTGGGCGCGTACCGTCGCGGCGGTGGACAGCGTGCTGCGGGTCAGGATCACGCCGTCGGCGATCTCGCCGCACAGCGCGATCATCTTTGGAAACACCGCCGAGAGATAGATCGGCATCGCCCGCCGTCGCGGGGTGAACCACAGCTCGAAATTCTCGATACGGATCGTATCACCGCGATAGCTGACCCGGCCGTCTCGCACCAATTGCCGGATCAGGTCAACGGTCTCGCGGGTGCGGGTCAGCGGCTTGCTGTATTCCACCCCGTGCTCGGCCTCGACCTGGACCTTGTGGCTCGAACCGACGCCGAGGATGAACCGCCCCGCCGACAGATCGTCCACACTCATCGCGGCCATCGCGAGGGTCGGCGCGGTCCGGACAAAGACGCTGGTGATGCTGGTGCCCAGCAGGATCCGCGAGGTCTGGACAGCGCAGGCGGCGAGGACCGCAAACTGGTCGCCGCCATGCCCTTCCGCCACCCAGGCGGAATTCGTAGCCGAGTTGTTCGGCGAGCCTGACGCAATCGACGATTTCCGCCGGCGAAGGCCCTCCCGAAAACGCAATGCCGATGCGTGCCATACCAACCTGCCGCGCTGTATTCCCGTCCGGCGATCCTGCATGAACCGGAACGGGTGTACCACCCGCCACCATTCGGCCCGGCGCAGGCAGCGAGCGAATTTCGTTGCGGCGACCATCCCGGTGATCGAAAAAGCGCCGGCAACGAGCCGAGCATCCGGCAAGTACCGGTTGGGTGTGGTGTTTGGTTTTGGGTAGGAAACGGAGACAATCGGATGCGACGGACGGTAGGCACCGCGGCACTCGCCGCCCTGTTGGGTGCCGCGATGGTGACAACCGCGACCGCGGCGGACGTGCCGAAACGCGGCGGGACGTTGACCTTTATGATCCCGGCCGACGCGCCGCCGAGCTTTGACGGCCATCGCGAGACGACCTTTGCGACGGCCCAGTCAGTGGCGCCGTTTTACAGCGTCTTGCTGCGGATCAATCCGAAGAACTCGCTATCGACGACCGATTTCGTCTGTGATCTGTGCACGGCAATCCCGGCGCCGACCGATGACGGCAAAACCTACGCCTTCAAGATCCGCACCGGCGTCAAGTTCCATGACGGCACGCCGCTGACCGCCGCGGATGTGGCGGCAAGCTGGCAGGAGATCATTCACCCCCGCGAGGGCGTGACCAGCGCCCGCCAATCGAACTTTACGATGGTCGATAAGGTCGAGGCGCCGGATGCCTCGACCCTCGTGTTCCATCTCAAATATGCGACGACGGCGTTCCTGCCGGCGCTCGCCGACCCGTTTGCCTTCATCTACAAGAAAGACATCCTCGCCCGCGACCCGCATTGGTACGAGAAAAACATCATGGGGTCCGGCCCCTTCAAATTCGCCGGGATGGAGATCGGCCAGTCGATCAAGGGCGAGCGCAACCCGGATTTTTATGTCGAGGGGCTGCCCTATCTCGATGGTTTTGTCGGGATTTATGCCGACAAGCAGGCGACCCGCGTCGATGCGATCCGTGCCGACCGCGCCGCGATGGAAATGCGCGGCCTGCCGCCTGCCGCCCGCGACCAGCTGGTCAAGGAACTCGGCGACCAGATCACGGTGCAGGAAACCGACTGGAACTGCTCGAACCTGATCACCCCCAACCACAAGAAAAAGCCATTCGACGATGTCCGGGTCCGCCGCGCGCTGGCGTTGGCGATCGATCAGTGGAAAGGCGCGTCGGCCCTGTCGAAGATCGCGATCGTGCGCTCGGTCGGCGGCATCGTCTTCCCCGGCTCACCGCTCGCCGCCACCAAGGAGGAACTGGAGCAGATCACCGGGTATTCGCCCGATATCGAAAAGTCACGCGCCGAGGCGAAGCGGCTGTTGAAGGAGGCCGGTGCCGAGGGTCTCAGCTTTGAACTGACCAACCGCAATATCGATCAGCCCTACAAATACGAGGGCGCCTTTGTGATCGACGAGTGGAGCAAGATCGGGCTCAAGGTCACGCAAAAGGTGATCCCGACCGGCCCCTTCTACGATGCGCTGCGCTCCGGCAGCTTTGACGTCACCGTCGATTTCAACTGCCAGGGCGTCGTCAACCCGACCATCGATGTCGGCAAATACCTGCCGCACACGGTCAATTCCGAGAATTACGGAAACTACGAGGACCCTGCCGAGATCGAGCTGTACCAGAAACTGTTGCACGAGAGCGACCCGGCAAAGCAGCGGGTGTTGATGCGCGAATTCGAGAAATACGTGCTCGACACCCAGGTCCACGAAATCGTGCTGCCGTGGCAGTACCGGATCATTCCGCAACGCTCTTACGTCAAGGGTTGGGCGATCAGCCCCAGCCACTACATCAACCAGGACCTCGCCGTGGTGTGGCTCGACCGAAGCTAAACCGCGCGGTTCAAAGACATCGCTCCGGCCGCATCGCTGGGCTTATTCCGCCGCCCGCGCCGCCACCCGGTGTTTCGGCGGCTTTGGCCAGCGGGCGGCGACGCGCGGCAGCACCTCCTCGATCAGCCGCCGCGTTTGCGCCATCAATTCGTCGTCACCCTTGGCCGAGGGGCGCAGGATGAATTTCGAGACGCCGGCATCGACGTAATCGGCGATGCGCGACGACGATCGCGTCGGCGTCGCCGATCGCGAAATAATCGCGCGGTTCGCGGCCGGTGCGCTTGCGGTAGGCGTCGAACAAGGGCACCAGCGCCGGGTCGTCCGGGCTGCCGAAGCGGAACGGGATGCCGGCACCATAATGGTCGTCGTCGATCACCCGGCCTTCCTCGGCGGCGGCGGCGCGGATCGCCGCGACGACCACCTTCGCCTGCGCGGGGGTTTCCGGCCCGGCCTGCCAGCCGGTGCCGAGCCGCGCGGTCCGCCGGATCGCCGCCTCCGACGAGCCGCCGATCCACATCGGCAGATCGGGCTGCACCGGCTTTGGCGACAGCGAGGCGCCCGACAGATGATAATGCACGCCCTCGAAATCGACCTTGTCCTGCGACCACAGCCGGCGGATCACCTCGAGCCCCTCATCGGTCTTGCGGCCGCGCGTCTTGCTGTCGAGGTTCAGCGTCTTCCATTCGGGGCCGAGCGGGCTGCCGATGCCGAACGCCGGCAACAGCCGCCCGTTCGACAGAAAATCGATCGTCGCGCATTGCCGCGCCACCAGCACCGCGTCGCGCATCGCCAGGGACAGCACGTTGACACCAAACTTGATGCGCCGCGTGCGCCCGGCCAGCGCCGCCATCACGCTCATGCATTCGAGAAACGGGGTCGGGCTGACGAGCCGGTCGGTCTGCCAGATCGAGTCGATGCCGCCGGCCTCGCACATATCGACCCAGCGCCAATAGGCGTCGGCACCCGAAAACGGGAACTCCATGACGCCGACACCGACCGCGACCTTGTTCGGCATATGATGCCTCCTTGTCTGATGCCGCGAACTATGGCCCGATCACGCGAGATTTGCCCAGCACGATTGGGTGTCATTGCGAGGAGCCGCAGGCGACGAAGCAATCTCGACCGGCAGAGGGCACCCGGCGCGAGATTGCTTCGCTCCGCTCGCAATGACAGCGGAGCGTGAGGAGAACAGGGATGCGCGTATTCACGACGGTGCCGCAGCAGGATTTGCGCAAGGTGCCCGCCGCCGCCCGGGCGATCGAGGCGCAGGGTTATGACGGCATCATCACGATGGAGAACCAGCACGACCCGTTTCTCGCGTTGGCGGTTGCCGGCGCGGCGACCGAGCGGGTCGAGCTGCATACCGGTGTCGCGATCTCGTTCGCGCGCACCCCGATGGCGGTGGCGCAGGTCGGGTGGGACCTCGCGGGGTCGACCGGCGGGCGCTTTGTGATCGGCCTCGGTTCGCAGGTGCGGGCGCATAACGAGCGGCGCTTTTCGGTGCCCTGGACCCCGCCGGCGCCGCGCATGCGCGAATACGTGCAGGTCATGCGGGCGATCTGGCAGTGCTGGAAGACCGGCGAGAAGCCGGCCTATGAGGGCCAGCACTATAAATTCACGCTGATGACGCCAAACTTCACGCCGGAGCCGATCGAGGCGCCGCCGCCGGCGGTGATGATCGCCGCGGTCGGTCCGGCGATGCTGAAGGTCGCCGCCGAGGAATGCGACGGCGTCAAACTGCACGGCTTCTGCACCCGCAAATACCTGACCGACGCGATCATGCCTCGTGTGGAAGCCGGGCTCGCGAAAGCCGGCCGGACCCGCGCGCAGTACGAGGTTTCCGGCGGCGGGTTCCTTGCCTCCGGCCCGGATGACGAGGCGGTCGCCAAACGCTTCGAATGGGTGCGCCAGCGGGTTGCCTTTTATGGCTCGACCCCGGCCTATTACCCGGTGTTCGCGGTGCACGGCCTGGAGGATTTAGGCTTGAAGCTCAACGCGATGGTGCGGCAGGGCAAGTGGAGCGAACTGGCGAAAGAGGTGCCCGACGATGTCGCGCATCTGTTTGCCGCGGTCGGCCGCCACGACCAGATCGTCAGCGCGATCGGCGAGCGTTTCGGCGGTCTTGTCGATGCGTTGACCCTCGGACGCGAGGGCACCGGGCCGATGCCGCCCGATCTGGTTCAAGAAATCCGCAAAATCCCGCATCATTACGTCGGATTGCCGCGATGATAATAAACCTCCGGCTAGAACCGCAGCTCTGTTGTTCCGCCGTTCAGATTTAGTAACACTAGCAGGAGAAAATCATGCACAAGGTTCCTGCTAATCCTATGCGGAGGACAGCCGTGGCCGTGTATGCGTTTTGGAATAACAAAGGGGGTGTGGGAAAGAGTTACCTAACTTTCCAAGTCTCCTGCGAGTACGCCCGTCAGCATCCTGAGCAGAATATTTTGGTAATCAATGCCTGCCCACAGGCAAATTCATCAATAATGCTCCTCGGAGGCATCCTCGATGGAGAGATTTACCTAGATCAACTGGCAACTACGGCGCCATTACGCACAATTAGCGGCTACGTTGAAGATCGCATCCGCAGCCCCTACGTCAGCCCGCAGACCGGCACTACATTTTTCCACCAAGTTAGAGTCTTTAACCCCACTGTCCCTAGCAACCTGTTTATCGTCCCCGGAGATGAACAGCTTGAGGTGCAGGCCTCGCGCGTCTCGGGGGCCACAGTCCCCGGGCCCCCTGATGCTTGGCGTATTGTGCATCAGTGGTTCAGCGATCTCATCACGGATATCGCGGCGAGTTGGGATCGCCCTGCACTGTGTTCATGGATTGCAACCCCAGCTTCACCGTTTACACGGAGTTAGCTCTATCCGCATCCGATCGGATCATTGTTCCCTTTACGGCAGATGGCTCTTCGAGAAGGGCAGTTCGAACTGTTCTTGCTCTAATCTATGGTATTCCAAGGCATCCGGGAGCACAGCAATCCCAATATTTCCTAAACTCGAATTCTTCTCGTATGACGATACCGAATATTTATTCCTATGTCGGCAATCGCCTGACACAAAACATCGGTGCAGCAAACGCCTTCCGGACGGTTGTGAATGAAATAGGCGATGAGATATTTCGAGTTTGGCAGTCGAACCCAAATCGGTTCGCAATTCATCCGGATGGTTCTCCGCCCCCGAGATCACGGACTGAATTCAGGAGGATGTTTCAGGCAGAGATTAATGACGCAAATACAGCTTCTGTCGTATCGGGCGCGCTCGGAATACCAATGCATGCTCTTACTGCCGGCGCTAAAAATCTTATCGGCCGCAATGTTACAGTGAACCAGTCGCAGCTCGATGGGCTCCGCCCCAATATCGAAAATTTTGTGCGAACAATAGAATAGCCTATGCGGAGAGAAATAATCTACGAATGCCATCTGACCCCACAGATATTTGTCATATCTTGCGTTATGTAGAACTCCCTTAGTAACGCTTCTCACCGAGAGGATGACGACGATGCCAGACGCCAAGATGCACGCGCAGATGTCCAAGAAGCCCGGCTTTATCGCCGCACTCGATCAGAGCGGCGGTTCGACGCCCGGCGCGCTGCGCCTCTACGGCATTCCCGACACCGCCTATAGCGGCGATGCCGAGATGTTCCGGCTGATGCACGAAATGCGCGTGCGGATCATGACCGCGCCGGCCTTCACCGGCGACAAGGTCATCGCCGCCATCCTGTTCGAACGCACGATGGATGGCGAGGCCAAGGGCAGGCCGGTGCCGGCCTATCCTGTGGGAAGAGCGCGGCGTCGTGCCGTTTCTCAAAGTCGATCAGGGGCTTGAAGCTGAAAACGACGGCGTCTAGCATGATGCGGCCGCTCGCCGGACCTCGATGCGCTGCTCGCCCGCGCCGTCAAGGCCGGCATCTACGGCACCAAGATGCGCTCGACGATCACCCTCGCCTCGAAGGCCGGCATCGCCGCGATCGCGGCACAGCAGGTCGAAATCGGCAGGCAGATCGTCGCGGCCGGGCTGATGCCGATCCTCGAACCGGAAGTGTCGATCAAGAGCCCCGAAAAGGACGCCGCCGAGGCGATCCTGCTCGATGAACTGAAAAAGGGCATCGACGCCCTGCCGGCGGGCCAGCCAGGTCATGCTGAAGCTGACGATCCCGTCGAAGGCCGATTTGTACGCGCCGCTGATCAACCACCCGAAGGTGGCGCGGGTCGTGGCGCTGTCGGGCGGCTATAGCCGGGCCGATGCCTGCACCAAGCTGGCGGCCGAATCACGGCATGATCGCGAGCTTCTCGCGCGCGCTGGTCGAGGAATTGAAGGTCGTCGATGAGCGACGCCGAGTTCAACGCGGCGCTGGCCCGCGCGATCGACGACATCGCAAGGCGTCGAGCGTCAAGGCGTAGCCGGCCCGAAGCACGCTCGCCCAGAAGCACGCCGAGCCCAGAAGCACGCCGAGCCCAAGATGAGCGCGGTTCCGCATCGCCGCTGGTGGATCGGCGTGCTGCTCGGCACCGGCGTGCTGGTCAATTATTTCGACCGGATCAGCCTGTCGGTCGCCGCGCCGCGAATTGCAGCAGGAATTCGCCCTCGACGCGACGCAGATCGGGCTGATCTTCAGCGTCTTTTTCTGGTCCTACGCCTTGCTGCAAATCCCGGTCGGGATCGTGCTCGACCGGTTTGGCGTGGCGCGGGTGGGCCGTGCCGGGGCGGCGCTGTGGTCGTTCGCGACGGCACTGACCGCGATGGCGACCGGCGCCTTCGGCATCATCGCCGCGCGGCTGCTACTCGGGGTGGCCGAGGCGCCGGCCTTTCCCGCCAACGCCAAGGCGACCGGTTATTGGTTTCCGCGTAATGAGCGCGGTCTTGCGACCGCAATTTTCGATTCCGCCGCGAAATTCTCCAACGTGATCGGCGCGCCGCTGGTCGCATTCGCGGTCGTCCATCTCGGCTGGCGCGGCGCGTTCTGGTGCATGGCGGCCCTGAATTTCGGCTATTTCCTGCTCTATTGGGCCGTCTACCGCGACCCCAGTGCCGACCGTCATCTGACCACCGCCGAGCATGAATACATCACAGCCGGCGGTGGAGCGGCGGAAGGGGCGGCGTCCGGCGGCGCCGGCGCAATGCTGCTCTACCTGCTCGGCACCGCGAAAATCTGGGGGCTGACGATCGGGTTTGCCGCTTACGGCTATTCGTTCGCGTTGTTCCTGACCTGGCTGCCGGGCTACCTCGTGCGCGAAATGCACATGAGCCTGATCGGCTCGGCCGAATACACCGCGATCCCGTGGCTGTTCGCGACGATCGCCGATCTGATCATCGGCGGCTGGCTGATCGACTACCTGATCCGCCGCGGCATGGACGAAACCCGGGTGCGCAAAAGCGTGCTGATCTCGGCATGCTGCTCGGCCTTGCCGTGTTCGGCGCCGCGTTCACGACCGACCCGGTCATTGCCATCGTGTGGATCACGATAGCGCTCAGCGGCCTCGCGGCGGCAGCACCGGTCGGCTGGTCGATCCCATCGCTGATCGCGCCAAAAGGCGGCGCCGGCACGGTCGGCGGCATCATGAATTTCGTGAACAACCTGATGGGCGCCGTCGCGCCGATCGCCACCGGGTTTATCGTCGGGGTGACCGGCTCGTTCGGCGGCGCCTTTCTGGTCGCCGGGTTCGCCTTGCTGGTCGGCATCCTGGCCTATGTCTTCCTGCTCGGCCGGATCGAACCAATCCCCGACCGGCCGGGCCCGCTCGGCAGCCCGTTCAAGGCGGCGCGATGAATTCAAGTCGCGGCCGGGTCGGCATGAGCAAGGCCGACCACGTCGCCAACCTGCTCCGCAAGACGATCGAGAACGGCGCCACCGCGGGCGAGGAGGCCTCCGCGATCCAGCTGGCGCACATGCTGGTGCGCCAGCACGGCCTCGACATGGATGCGTTCCGGCTCGCCCTCGACCGGATCGGCGACCCGCCGCGCTATATCATCACGCGCGACGGCTTTCTGATGCCCGCCGCCGCTCGCGTCGCCGAAGCCCCACCTCGCCGTCCTGCCCAGAACGACGACGAGGAGCAACCAGCGCAAAGCGAACCCGGGCCGGAGCGCGAATGCTCGCACAGCCCGACCGGCCGGCATCGCATGGAGCAGCACATGCGCGGCACCCTGCCAACCGGCGCCTCATACTGCATCCATTGCGGCCTGCGCGGTTAGGTGGCTCGGCGCGCCAGCGGCGAGACGGGTGAGGGTTGTGAAGCTGCGATACCCTCACCCGCCTTGCTGCGCTCGGCACCCTCTCCCGCGATGCAGGAGAGGGCATGTATGGCCGATAGCGGGTAGGATGCCGTCCACTATCGCGCCAGCCCCGAGGACAAATCCGATGCAAACAGCCGCCCGTCCGCTCGCCCTGGTTACCGGCGCTTCCGGCGGCATCGGCGCCGATCTGGCCCGCGAACTGGCGGCCGATGGGCATGATCTGGTGCTGGCGGCGCGCGGCGTGGCGCCGATGGAGGCGCTGGCCGCGGAATTGCGCGGGCGCGGGGCGACCGTCACCGTCATCGCGAGCGATCTCAGCAAGCCGGGCGCCGCCACGGTTCTAGCAGAGGATGTTGCCGGGCGCGGCTTCACGGTTGATGTACTGATCAACAATGCCGGTCTTAGCGCCGCCGGCCGGTTCGACCGGCAGGACCCGCAGCGCATCGACGAAATCATGCAGGTCAACATCGTCGCGCTGACCGAACTGACCCGTCTGCTGCTCCCCGGCATGGTCGAGCGGCGGCGCGGCCGGATCATGCTGGTGGCGTCGATCGCCGGGTTTCAGCCGGGACCGCGCATGGCGGTCTACTTTGCCAGCAAGGCCTATGTGTTGAGCCTCGGCGAGGCGTTGGCCTATGAGCTGCGCAACACCGGGGTCACCGTCACGACGCTGTGCCCCGGCGCCACCGCCACCAAATTCTTCGAGACCGCCGGCGCGGACCATTCCGTCATGGCAAAGCGGCTGCGGCGCATGATGGGCGCCGACGCGGTCGCCCATATCGGCTACCGCGCGCTCGCCGCCGGGCGCCGCGTCGTCGTCACCGGCTGGAAGAACCAGGTTCTCGCCCTTGCCGGCCGCTACGCGCCGCACCGGATCACGCTGCCGGTGACGGACCTGATGATGTCCGGGGACTGAACCGCGGTCTGCGCCGGGCTACGCCGCCGGCGGCCGATGCTGCGCCTCGCCGGCATGGACCAGCGCGTAGGCGCCGATCATCGCGCCGTTCATCGGCTGGGCGAAATGGTAACCGGCTCCGAAATCGCACCCGGCGGCCTGCAGGAACTTGCGCTGCTCCGGGGTTTCGATGCCCTCGGCGGTGATCGCCGCGCCATACATGCGGGCGACATCGAGCAGGGCGCGCACCAGCCGATCACCCGCCGCGGTGCCGATCTGCGCGACGAACTCGGCGTCGATCTTGACCAGGTCGATCGGATAGCGGCGCAGCGTGGCGGGCGATGAATGCCCGCTGCCGAAATCGTCGATCGCGACATGCACGCCCAGTTCCTCGAACGCCCCCAGCAACGTTCGGCTGATTTCGGGCTGGCGCACCAGCGCGGTCTCGGCGATGTCGAATTTCAGCCGGTTCACCGAAAAGCCGCTGCGATGGATGTGCCGCAACGTCGCGATCAGCAGCGTCGGGTCGCGGAACTGGCGCGATGCCAAATTGACGCTGACCCAGTCGACAATGTCGCGCGCGTACAGCATGCGCCAGGATTTGAGCTGGCGGACCGTTTCGCGGATCACCCAGCAGCCGACTTCGACGATCAGCCCGGTCTCCTCGAGCATCGGCAGAAACGCCGCCGGCGCGACGAGGCCGTCGCTCGGATGGTTCCACCGCAGCAGCGCTTCGGCGGCGATCATCCGCTCGTCGCTCAGCCGCACGATCGGCTGGTAGTGCAGCACGAACTCGCCGTTATCGACGGCACGGCGCAACTCTTCCGCGAGCGCGTAACGCCGCGTCGCGATGCTGGTCAACGACGGGTCCCAGGCGATGATCCGGCTGGGTCCAAGCGATTGCGCCTGCTGCAATGCGAGATCGAGATCGCGCAACGCATCCTGTTCGTCGCGGTGTTCGCCGCGGATCGTGACGAAGCCGACACTGGCGTTGAGCCGCACGGTCTTTCCCGCAGCATCGATCGGCGTCTGCACGACGCGCAACAGCCGGCCCGCCAGCGTCTCGGCCTCGCCGCGGCTCGGTATCGGCGCACCGCAGGCGACCCCGAACTGGTCGGTGTCGAGCCGCGCCAGGACGTCGGACGACGCCTCCGGCTGGTCCTCTCCGGTGAACCGGGTCGGCATGCCGGCGAGCAGGCGTTCCGCTGTCACCTTGCGCACCTGCTCGGCCACTGCGACGCCGTGGAGGTTGGCGACATTGCGCAGATTGTCGAGATGGATCGCGAACAGCACCCGGGCGCGGCGACCGTCGTCCGGCTCGGCCAGCGCCCGCCCCAGCGTCCGGGCGAATTCGTCACGGGTCGCCAGTTCCGACAGCGCGTCGAGCGAACACACCGCCGCTGCGGCGCCGGCCGGCACCGCGGCCTGTCCGAGCACGATGACGGCGCCGACGATGCGGCCGGCATCGCGATGCGGCCGGGCCGCCAGCATCAACCCGTCGATTTCGTGCTGGTCGCAGCATTCGCCGGCAAGCGCCCGGCGCAGTAATTCATCCAGCGCCTCGCGGGCATGATTGCACAGCTGGTCATGGCGATGCCCGGCGAGCGGCACCGCGCTGAGGCCGAATGCCGCCAGCCATTCCTTGCTCGCAGCGACATACCGCAGATCCCGATCAAACAGCGCAACTGCCGCCTGGATCTCGGCGACAAAGCGGGCAAGCTCTGGGGTCATGGCCTGAGGGGCTCCCCGACCGGAAATGCCGGTCTCTGCCCTGTTGATTTGATGAGGTAATGGTTAACGGGAGATTAACAGGCCAATAGTCGGCGGTCGCCTCGCGCCCAGGTTTCCCGGTATATTTGCCGCAAACCACCGATCGGCGGCTTTGACTTCGGCAAGTTCAAGCCTCAGTTGTATGCAAGGCAAGGGACACCTTGGGCATTGACAAAATTAACGATTGTTACCATCTAGCCGGTCAGCGTTGAGCGGTCGCGCATGGTGCGGGCCGCAGATCGACGCTTCCCGAGCCTTCTGAAGGGCGGGAAATTCAGGGACGGAGTGCCACTGTGGACTTCGGAAATTTCACCGAACGAGCGCGTGCAATTCTGCAGGCCGCGCAGATGGAAGCCCTCGCCGGGCGCCATCAAAACTGTCTCCCCGAACATCTGTTGAAGGCCCTGCTGGAAGACGGCGAGGGTCTCGCCAGCCGCATCGTGCGCGATGCCGGCGGCGATCCCGAGCTGTTGAAATCAGCGGCCGAAGAGCGTCTCTCGCGGCTGCCAAAGGTCGCCAGCGACGGGCCGCACCCGATCTACCTGTCGCCCGAACTCGCGGCGGTGCTGCAAGGCGCCGTCGAGGCGGCGCGCGCCAGCGGCGACAAGTTCGTCACCGCCGAACGGCTGCTGGCCGCTGCCGCCGGGCAGAACGGCGCGATGCGTGCCATGTTCACCCGTGCCGGCGCCAACCCGGAAGGGCTGGCTGAGGCCGTCGAACGCTGGCGGCACGGCCGCAAAGCCGACGCACCGTCGGCCGAGCAGAACTGGGAAGCGCTGGCGAAATATGCCCGCGACCTGACCGAGGAAGCGAAAAACGGCAAGCTCGACCCGGTGATCGGCCGCGACGATGAAATCCGCCGCACGATCCAGGTCTTGTCGCGCCGCACCAAGAACAACCCGGTGCTGATCGGCGAACCCGGCGTCGGCAAGACCGCTGTCGTCGAAGGGCTGGCCCAGCGGCTAGCCGCTGGCGACGTGCCCGAGGGGCTGAAAAACCGGCGGGTACTGGCGCTCGACCTGACGCAGCTGCTCGCCGGCGCCAAGTTCCGCGGCGAGTTCGAGGAGCGGCTGAAGGCGGTGCTCGCCGAAATCCAGGCAGCGGCCGGACAGATCATCGTGTTTATCGACGAGCTGCACATGCTGGTCGGTGCCGGCCGCGTCGACGGCGGCATCGACGCCTCGAACATGCTGAAACCGGCTTTGGCGCGCGGCGAGTTGCGCTGCATCGGCGCGACCACACCCGACGAATACCGCCGCTATATCGAGAAGGACGCGGCGCTCGCCCGGCGCTTTCAGCCGGTGACGATCGACGAACCTTCGGCCGATGACGCGGTGTCGATCCTGCGCGGCATCAAGAGCCGCTATGAGGTGCATCACGGGGTGCGCATCACCGATGCGGCGATCGTCGCGGCGGTGCAGCTTGGCGGCCGCTATATCGGCGACCGGCGCCTGCCCGACAAGGCGATCGACCTGATCGACGAGGCGGCCTCGCGGGTGCGCATCGCGATCGACAGCAAGCCGGAAGCGCTCGACGCGGTCAGCCGCCGCGTGATGCAGCTCAAGATCGAGCGCGAAGCCTTGCGCGCCGAACCCGACCGCGCCTCGCAGGAACGCCTGCAAAAGCTCGAAACCGAACTTGCGGACGCCGAAAAAGACGAGGCCTCGATGGTAGAGGACTGGCAGAGTTCACAGTCGCGCCGCCATGAAGGCCGCCGGCTGAAAGAGGAACTCGACCAGGCTCATACCAGTCTCGAACGCGCCCAGCGCGACGGCGATTGGAGCCGCGCCGGCGAACTGACCTACTCGCTGATCCCCGACCTCGAAAAGCGCCTGGCCGACGCCGAAGCCCGGGCGTCGACCGAACGCGAGGAAGTCGGGGTGCGCGATGTCGCCTCGGTCGTGACGCGGTGGACCGGCATCCCGGTCGAGAAGATGCTTGAAGCCGAGCGGCAGCGCCTTCGGGATATGGAAGATAAGCTCGCCGAACGCGTCGTCGGGCAGCGCGAGGCGGTGCGCGCGGTATCGAAAGCGGTGCGGCGCGCCCGTGCCGGCCTCAAGGACCCGGCGCGGCCGACCGGCTCGTTCCTGTTCCTCGGACCGACCGGCGTCGGCAAGACCGAGTTGGCCAAGGCGCTCGCCGAGTTCCTGTTCGACGACGAGAACGCGGTCACCCGCCTCGACATGTCGGAGTACATGGAGCGGCATACCGTGTCGCGCATGATCGGCTCGCCGCCGGGCTATGTCGGCTATGACGATGGCGGCACGCTGGCCGAGAAAATCCGGCGCAAGCCGTATCAGGTCGTGCTGCTCGACGAGGTCGAGAAGGCGCACCCGGACGTGCTGAACGTGCTGCTGCAGGCGCTGGAAGACGGCCGCCTGACCGACGGGCAGGGCCGCACGGCGGATTTCCGCCATGCGATCCTGATCATGACGTCGAACCTCGGCGCCGAAGCGTTGTTGGCGCTGGGCGAGGACGAGCCAGTGGCACACGCTCGCGACGAGGTCATGGACGCGGTGCGCCGTGCCTTCCGGCCGGAATTTCTCAACCGGCTCGACGACGTGCTGGTCTTCGGGCGGCTTGGCCGCGAGGAGATGGGCCGCATCGTCGATATCCAGCTGGCGCGGGTCAACCAGCGGCTGGCGGAACGCGGTCTGGTGCTGACGGCCGACGAGCCGGCCCGGCGCCGCCTCGCCGAACTGGGCTGGGACCCGGCCTTTGGCGCCCGCCCGTTGAAGCGGGCGATCCAGGGCCTGGTCGAAGACCCGATCGCCGAACACCTGCTTGACGAGAGCGAGACCGCCTCGGAAGCGGCCGGTCACCGCATCCTGAGCCTATCGGTGACGGATGGCCGCCTGACGCTCGACGGCGCCATCGTCGAAGAGGACCGGACGCAGGGCTTCAAGGCTCCCGACCGTGCCCCGATCGGCTTCGCTCTGGCCCCCGCCGGCGGCTCCGCCGGCAGCGCCTCGGTGCACTGACCCGGCAAACCCCTCCCGCACATCCGCGGGAGGGGTTTTTGCTATTGCGGGATCGTCAGCCCGATCAGCGAGTCGGTGGCGCGGTCGATGGTTTCCAGGCTGCGGCAGGCGTCGATCAGCCGCTCGTATTGCACGGCGCTGATCGCGAGGCCGGGGGCGACCGGGCGGATGCGGCGTGCCTCTTCCTCGAAATCCCAGATGAATTCGCGGCCGGTGCCTTCTCGCGTATAGCTCTTGCCGTCCTTGGTGAACACCGTGATGCGCGGCCCGAACAGGGTGCGGCGCACGGTCGGGATCAAGGTCACGCGGTGCATCAGGTCGAGCACTTCCGGCGGGTCGCTTTCACCGGGGCCGGGGCGGTCGCCGCGCAGCATCGGGTAGCCGCGCGTCACCGCACCGTAGGCCGTGAAATATGGCGTGCTGCCGACGCTCGGGCCGACAGCGAGGCCGCGGGTGGTGATTGGAAAGGCCGGGCTCGGGTATTCGGTCTCCATCCAGTTGACGACCGCCTCGATGCGGTCGATCTGGTCGTAGGTGATGTTGTGCTCCTCGCAGAGCTTCGCCGTCACATCGACATGCGCGATGTTGTAGCCGGCGGTCGAATAGACCCGATACAGGGTTTCGAGGAACATCCAGTCCTGGCCGAGACCGGCGGTTATCTTTGAAATGTCCGCGCGGTTGTGGCCGGTAAAGCTGTAGCGCAGATCGCCCCGGTGGCTGCCGGCATAGGAATGGTAGAAGCCGGCCTCGCCCTCGAGCACGGTTTCACCGCCCGGCGTGCCGTGCCGGGCCAGCGCCACCGCGAGCAGAGCGTTGCGTACCGCGCCACCTTCGCGCAGGGAGCGCCCGCCGCTGCGGATGCCTTCGAGATTGCCCGAGGCGAGGTTGACGCATTGCGCGATCGCGCCGTGCACCTGCTCGGCGTTGAGCCCGCCGATCTTGGCGGCGGCGACCGCGGCGCCGAAAATCCCGAACACCGGCCCGGCATGAAAGCCGCGCGACATGACGGTCGGGATAAACTCCGCCGCCATCCGCTCCATGACCTCGTAGCCGGCGGCGATCCCTTCGAGGAAGGTCTTGCCCGACGCACCGGCGATCTCGGCCGCGGCCAAGGCGGCCGGCATGATCGCGGTGCCGGGATGGGTCAGCATGCGGAACGTGTCCCACTTGCCGCCGGCAAAAATCATCTCGGCATTGACGAAAGCGGCGCCAGCCTTGGTCAGCTTGGCGCCGTGGCACAGCACGGTCGCCGCCCCGCCGCTGCCGGCTTCTTCCTCCTGCATCAGGGCCAATGCCTGCCTGGTCGGCGGCATCGCCTGCGCCACCAATGCCGAGGACAGCGCCTGCAAGGTGACGCCCTTGGCGCGATCGATCACCGCTTCCGGCATGGCGTCATGGGAAAGACCCGCGACAAACGCGGCGAATTCTCGGCTCAGGGACATGGGGTTTCCTTTTGAGCGTCGTTGGCGACGAGATTGCTTCGTCGCTGCGCTCCTCGCAATGACAACCCTTGATCAAATGGCAACCGCGGCGCGGTCTCAGCCGAACGGACCCTGGAAGACCTGATCGACATAACTGTCGGAGAGCGGTTCCAATGCCTCGGGCCAGTCGCGCGATACCGGGCGGCGCTCGGCGGCGGAGCGGACGCGGCCGTCCCAACCGATCTGCTCCATGTAATAATAAAGCTGGATGCAGTGGCCGTCAGGGTCGAACGCAAAGGCGGAATAGTCGATGCCGGGATAAAGCTCCGGCGGGAGATCGACAAATCGCACGCCGCGCGATTTCAGAAAATCCACCGCCGCCCGCAATTGCGCGTAATTGGCGACCTCGACGCCGAATGACAGGCACGTCGTGTCCGCCCGCAGGCCGAGCACGCCGCGCAATTCCTTTGGGTAGAGCGCCAGGCTGTGATGCTCTGCGCCGCAGCGCAAAAAGACGCAGCGCGCCCCGCGATAGCTCGTCTCCTCGCTTTTGGTCAGCCCGAGGCGCGCGGTGTAGAAGGCTTCCGCCTGATCGACATCGTCAACAAACAGGCGTACCGGCCCGATCCTGGTAATCTTGAACGGCCGCGCCAGCAACACCCCATCGACATCAAAGCGCGCCTCGCCGTTCGGCAACGCCGGGCGGTGCCCGGAAGTGACATCGATGCCCTTCTCCTGCGCCTCGCGCAGTTCGGCCGCCTCGGACATTTGCGGCAATTCGGGTTTCTGCTGAAAGCCGCGGTAATACATATCGCGCGGCTTGCTCGCCTGGTTCCAGCCGATCTGCTCGATGCCGTAATAGAGTTCGTTGGTGTGGCCGTCCGGGTCGTAGACATAGGTGTGCCAGTTGCTGCCCGGCATGTCGCGCCCGACCCGCTGGATGCGCACCTGCTGCGCCTCGAAATAGCTGTGCGCGTCGCCGATTTCGCGCAGGCTGCCGCATTGCCAGGTGATCTGGTTGATCGTGACCTCGGGCGCGAATTTGCGGTCGGCCCGCACATCCATCACCGGCTTCGAGAACAGCACCATCGCGTGATGGTCGGTGCCGTAGCGCATGAAATAGCCGTGGCTGTCGCCGAGCCCGGCATCGTTGGGAAACCAGGACGCGCGCGAGAAATCGGCCTTGTCGGAAATCACGAAGCCGAGCAGATCGCCATAAAACTCGCGCGCCTCCTCCAGCTTCACCATGTTGAAGCCGAAATGCCCGAGCCGCCGAATCTTGAACGGCCGCTCCAGCATGATGCCGCCGACATTGTAGCGCTGCGCGTGGGCCGGCATTGGTCCTCCCCCTTAAATTCTATTGATGACGACCGATCCGCGGCCGGTTTTAGGCTTCGCTGGCCGGGTTCAACCGCGAACGCCAGCGGGCGAGCGCGGCGCTCAGGCTTAGCGCCACGTCGCGCCGCACCGGCGCCCCGAGGAAATCGCCGATGACGAGGCTCCTGCCGTGCGAGGCGACGAGCAAGCGGTTCGATTCGTCGGGCCGCTCCTCAAGGATGACGCGCAACCAGAAGGGCTGGAACCGCCATTGCGATTGGCGGCCGTAAATATCGGTCCGCTCGACCGTGAAATCATCATCCGACAGGCGCAGCACCTCGCGCTGCCGGGCGCTGCGATAGCTCAGCCGGAATGCGACGTAAACCAGCAGAACATCGAGCCCGAAAAACCCGCAGACCGGCCAGGCGCCCATCGCGACAAAGCCGACACCGACCGCGACGCTGACCACGCCGAGGAACAGCATCAGCAGGTGAAAGCCGCGCGGCGGCAGGCTGCGATACGGCAGCAGCACGCGCTCGAAGAAGATAGCGGTACTCGCGCTCATACCTTGAAGATAGGATGTCGCGATGCCTCGCGCCAAGCCGTCTGATGCCGATCGACCCGCAAAATCAGGCCCCCGGCGTCGGGCGACCCGCCCTTTCACGAAGCGGGAGGCCAGCGAGTTCTACCGCCGGTTGGCCACGACCCGGCCCATCCCGCAGACCGAACTCGAATTCATCAATCCTTTCACGTTGCTCGTCGCCGTGGTGCTGTCGGCGCAGGCGACCGATGTCGGGGTCAACAAGGCAACGCCGGCGCTGTTCGCTGCGGCGGACACGCCGGGCAAGATGGTGGAACTCGGCGTCGAACGGGTCACCGAGTTCATCCGCACGATCGGCTTGTTTCGCACCAAGGGACGCAACGTCATCGCGCTGTCGCGCCTTCTCGTCGAGCAGCATGGCGGCGAGGTTCCGCGCGACCGCGAGGCCCTCGAAAAGCTGCCGGGCGTCGGCCGCAAGACCGCCAATGTCGTGCTCAACGTCGCGTTCGGCGAGCCGACGATCGCGGTGGATACGCATATTTTCCGGGTCGGCAACCGCACCGGCATCGCGCCGGGCAAAACGCCGCTCACCGTCGAACTCGGCCTCGAAAAGCTCACCCCGGCGGAATACAAGCTGGGCGCGCACCACTGGCTGATCCTGCACGGGCGCTATGTCTGCAAGGCCCGCAAGCCGGAATGCCCCGATTGCGTCGTCGCCGATCTGTGCCGCTACGGCGCCAAGACGCCGCCTGCCGAGATGATCGCCGCCCGCGCCGCGTCAGCGACCGCCGAACCGCTGGTCGAACCCAAACGCCGCCCTGCGTCGAAGGCGGCGAAATAGCTCGAACAGCCTCTGCGTCGGTTCGCGCGTCTCAGAGCCAGACCCGGAATGAACTATGCAATTTCAACATTTTCGCATTCCCTGCGAAAGCAGGGACCCATCCTGCCGGTTCCCGAACGATTGCCCGGTGGGTCCCTGCTTTCGCAGGGAATGCGAAAAGGGGAAATTCTGCTGTATAACAGCTGACAGCATGCCGCTGAAATCATGTCGTTCATTTTGGGTCAGGCTCTCAGTCTTGCGATCTCGTCCAGCAAGCGGGGAATGTCCTGCCTTGCGTGCGCGATGAAATCCTGGTCAGCCGTCGTTGCCCCGTACAACTCGATGTCACTTCCGCGGTTGGCGCCGTCGCCGGTCATTATGAAACTCGACCCGCTGGTGTGGTCTCGCCCTTCAACAAATGATCTCCAAGGCCCCGGCGTGGCCTCGTCGCAGCGCTTGCGAATTTTGCCCAGCTCCAGGACGCTGAGTGCGTTTTGTGGTTCCAGCATCTTAAAACCTTCTCCGGCAGACCAGCGTCACATCAACAGCGGTTTCATCCTCCGTCACCGCTGTTTCTTCGCGCAGAAGAAGGTTGAGCGGCCGGCCTGGGGGATGCGCTGGACGCCGGTGGCACAGGTGCAGCCGGGGCAGGGTTGGCCTTCCTTGCCATAGACCGCCCAGCGGTGCTGGAAATAGCCGAGTTCGCCGTTGGTCTGGACATAATCGCGCAATGACGAGCCACCGGCCTCGATCGCCTCGCCGAGCACGGCGCGGATCGCTTCGACCAACCGCTTAACCCGAACGCCGGTCACGGTGGCGGCGAGGCGGCGCGGCGAAATCCCCGCACGATAAAGCGCCTCGCAGACATAGATGTTGCCGAGGCCGGCGACGATGCGCTGATCGAGCAGCGCGGATTTGATCGGGGTCATCCTGCCGGCCAGCGCTTTCGCCAGATAGGCGGCGCCGAAACCCGGTTCGAGCGGTTCCGGCCCCATCCCGGCCAATAACGGGTGCGCCGCCGCCTTGCCGCGCTCGATGTAATCGAGCAGCCCGAAGCGCCGCGCATCGTTAAACCGCACCACCGTGCCGTCATCGAGGGTCAGGACCACATGGTCGTGCAACGCGTCGGGCGTGTCGGCGGTGCCGGTGGTGATCCGCCCCGACATGCCGAGATGCAGCAGCAAGGTGCCGGTATCGTCGAGATCGATCAGGATGTACTTGCCGCGCCGCGTCAACGCCCCGATGCGCGCTCCATCGAGCCGTTCCGCCAGCATCGGCGGAAACGGCCGGCGCAGGTCGGGGCGGCGCAGTTCGGCGCGCACGATCTGCCGGCCGGTCAAACGCACGGCCAGCCCGCGACGGACGGTTTCGACTTCGGGAAGCTCTGGCATCAGGGCCCCTGGAGTAATAGCCCGGGCAATGGCGCGATGGCGCGGCAGCGACTATGTTCCTGCCCGATGAGCGGCAACCAGACAAGCGATAACTCCCCTGGCGATAACTCCCCTGGCGACACCTCCCCGGCGGCCTCGCCCGAAGCGGAGACCGATTTCGGGTTTCGCCGGGTGCCGGAGGCGGAAAAGGCGCCGCTGGTGCGGGCCGTGTTCGACAGCGTCGCCGGCCGCTACGATCTGATGAACGATTTGATGAGCGCCGGCATCCATCGCTGGTGGAAGGCCGAGATGGTGACATGGCTCAATCCGCGGCCGGGCCAGCGGATGCTCGATGTTGCCGGCGGCACCGGCGATATCGCGCTTGCCGCGTTGCCGCGCCTGTCGCCTGACACCGGCGGCCTCGCGATCGTCTGCGACGCAAATCAGCAGATGCTGGAAACCGGCCGGGCGCGCGCGCTCGATGGTGGCATCCTGGCGGGTGTCGAGTGGCTGACCGGCGACGCGCAGGCATTGCCGTTCGCCGACCGCTCGTTCGACCTCTATACGATCGCGTTCGGCCTGCGCAACGTGACGCGCATCGACTTGGCGCTGGCCGAGGCCCGGCGCGTGCTGCGGCCCGGCGGGCGGTTTCTGTGTCTCGAATTCACCCCGGCGGTGACGCCGCTGCTGCAGCCGCTCTACGACCTCTATAGCTTCCAGGTGCTGCCGCTGCTGGGGCAGGTCGTCACCGGCAACCGCGATGCGTATACCTATCTGGTCGAAAGCATCAGGCGGTTTCCGCCGCAGGGCGAACTGGTCGACATGATCGCGGCGGCGGGGCTCGGGCGGGCACGGTATCGCAACCTGACCGGAGGCGTCGCCGCGCTGCACTCGGCCTGGCGTCTCTGATCGCACGAGCAGGCAGGTGTTCGGGCTTTTCCGCGGCCTCCGCAATATCGCTCGCCTGCTGCGGATCGCGCTGATCCTGGCGCGCCACGACGCGCTGTTCCCGTTTCTGGCGTTTGGCGAAGGGGCAACCGGGGTCGCATCGCTCTTCCGGCTGGCGCGGCTATTCCGCCGCCGCGACGACGCCGCCGCGCGGCCGGGCGAGCGGCTCGCCGCGGCGCTGTGCGAGATGGGGCCGAGCTTTATCAAGCTCGGGCAAATCCTCGCGACCCGCGCCGATTTCCTCGGCGACGATGTCACCGAGGATTTGGCGCGGCTGCAAGACCGGCTGCCGCCATTTCCCGGAGACGAGGCGAGGCGGCTGGTCGAAGCGGAATTCGCCCGGCCGCTCGACACGCTGTTCGCGTCGTTCGACGAAGCCGCGATCGCCGCGGCGTCGATCGCGCAGGTGCATTTCGCCGTCACCGCCGACGGGCGCGAGGTCGCGGTCAAACTGTTGCGGCCCGGCATCGCCGCCGCCTTCGCGCGCGATCTCGACCTGTTCCGCTGGCTGGCGCGACTGATCGAGCGGACGCGGCCGTCCTTGCAGCGCCTGCGGCCGGTCGAGGTCGTCGAAACCCTGGCGCAATCGGTGCAGCTCGAAATGGATTTGCGGTTCGAGGCGGCGGCGGCCTCGGAACTGGGCGAGAACTTCGCCGGCGACCCGAGTTTTCGCGTGCCGCGCATCGATTGGGCGCGCACCGGCCGCACCGTGCTGACCAGCGAGCGGATCGCCGGCCTCCGCATCGACGACCGCGAAGCGCTGATCGCCGCCGGTCATTCGATCCCCGACCTGCTGCAAAAAGCCGCCGCGGCGTTCTTCAACCAGGTGTTTCGCGACGGCTTTTTCCACGCCGACCAGCACCCCGGCAATCTGTTCGTCGCGCCGGACGGTGCGCTGGCGGTGGTCGATTTCGGCATCATGGGGCGGCTCGACCGGCAGACCCGGTATTTTCTCGCCGACATGCTGACCGGGTTTCTGACCGGCGATTACCGGCAGGTCGCGCAGGTCCATTTCGACGCCGGCTATGTGCCGCCGCACCGCTCGCTCGACGCCTTCACCCAAGCCTGCCGCTCGATCGGCGAGCCGATCCTCGGCCTGCCGCTCGACCAGATTTCACTGGCCCGCCTGCTGGCGCAGCTGTTTCAGGTCACCGAGCAGTTCGAGATGGAAACCCAGCCGCAACTGCTGCTGCTGCAAAAGACAATGGTGCTGATCGAGGGGATCGGGCGGCGGCTCGACCCCAGCGTCAACATCTGGACCCTGGCGCGGCCGCTGGTCGAGCAGTGGGTACGCGAAAACCGCGGCCCGGAAGCGCGCGTGCGGGAGCACCTCGGCACGTTACTCGAAGCGCTCGACGAGGTGCCACGCGTGCTGCGCGGCCTCGACAAGATGATCGGCCTCTGGGCTCGCGAGGGCGTCGTGATGCACGCCGAAAGCCTCGCGGTGCAGGCCGCGCACCGCGCCCGCCTGCTGCCCTTGCTGGTGATCCCCCTATGGATCGCCGCCGCCGCGCTGGTGGCAATCGCTTTCGGGATGTTGATTAGGTGGTAGCTTGAGCGCCCGGAACATGCCGTGAGTTCAAAGGGGCGACAACAAATCCGTGATAACGGTTATAAAGGACGCAGCCGTCTCGATGGCGTACCTCGCATCCTCTGCTGTTATTTCTGGCGTTGCCTCGTCCACGCCATAGTCGGCAATCGATTTGAACTCATAAGCATTTGCAATAAAGCGAACGTAGCTAGGGTCGATCCGCGGTTCGTCTTTTGCCAGCCGAGCAAAAATTACCCTGAGACCGCGGTGCGTCTTGACAGTCCGTCCCAGGCTCTTAAAGATAAACGCTTCCGCCGCATGGAATGCGGCGAGGTAGGCTTCGCGCGCGGCAATAGAGTGGAGGGCGATTGCAGCGATCGATTGCGCGGCAGCCAGGCTTTCCCTGGCCTTTCGAAGATAGTCACCGGGCACTCGAGTCATAGAGCCTGACCGTCTCGCCGCACCTCATGCATAAAGCCGGTTCGGAGTTCATGCGAGCCAGCGAAAAGCGGTTTTGCCGAGATTACGGCGCCGGTCTCATAAAGAATGTCCGTGGTGATGTTCGAGAGAACGTCCAGCTCCGTCCGTAACGGACCAAGATCGCGGATGAACACGGCGATATCGTAGTCGGAATCCGGGTGGTGGTCGCCGCGGGCGCGGGAGCCGTAGAGCACGATGCGCTCCAGCCGGTCGCCATAGGCCTCGCGAACCGCGTCGCGAAAGCGGGTCAGCACCGGATCGTCGAGATGTGTTGCCGCCATTCCGCCCTCGCCAGTGCCGTATTACATGGTGTCACCACGGCCGCGGTAGCATATTTGCGGTTGGTGGAGAGGGAGGCGGGGTTGCTGCACGGCCGGCGCATTCTGTTGATCATCGCGGGCGGCATCGCCGCCTATAAAAGCCTCGAACTGATCCGCCGGCTGCGCGAGCAGGGCGTGGCGGTGCGCTGTGTGATGACCGCGGCGGCACGCGAGTTTGTCACGCCGCTGTCGGTCGCCTCGCTCAGCGAGGACAAGGTGTATGGCGAGTTATGGTCGCTGACCGACGAGAGCGAGATGGGCCATATCCGCCTGTCGCGCGAGGCCGATCTGCTGGTCATCGCGCCGGCCACCGCCGATCTGATGGCGCGGATGGCGGCGGGCATGGCCGACGATCTCGCGGCGACGACCTTGCTCGCCTCCGACAAGCCGGTGCTGATGGCGCCGGCGATGAACGCGCAGATGTGGGCGCACCCGGCGACCCAGGCCAATCTGAAGACCCTGGCGGCGCGCGGCGTGCTTCAGGTCGGCCCCGGCGCCGGGATGCTGGCCTGCGGCGAGGTCGGTTATGGGCGGATGGCGGAGCCGGCGGAAATCCTCGCGGCGATCACCCGCTTTTTCATCGCCGACAACTCGCTCTCTGGGCGGCGCGCCCTGGTCACCAGCGGCCCGACCCGCGAGCCGATCGACCCCGTGCGCTATCTGTCAAACCATTCCTCCGGCAAGCAGGGCCACGCGATCGCGGCGGCATTGGCGGCACTGGGGGCCGAGACGACGTTGATCTCCGGGCCGACGCAGGAGCCGGCCCCGGCCGGCGTCAGGCTGGTGCCGATCGAAAGCGCGCGCGACATGCTGGCGGCAACCGAGGCGGCCTTACCGGTGGATATCGCGGTGATGGCGGCGGCGGTCGCCGACTGGCGGGTCGAGAACACCGCCGGGCAGAAGCTGAAAAAGGACGGCAAGGGCACGCCGAGCCTGCGCCTCGTCGAAAACCCCGACATCCTCGCGACGATCGCCGGCCGCCGGAACGATCGGCCGGCATTGGTTATCGGGTTTGCCGCCGAGACCGAGCATGTCGTCGAACACGCGCTGGCGAAACGGCGGCGCAAAGGCTGCGACTGGATTCTCGCCAATGACGTGTCGCCGGGCACCGGCACGTTCGGCGGCGACAACAACACGATCCACCTGGTCGATGGCGACACGGTCGAGGACTGGCCGGTGATGACCAAGCACGATGTCGCCACCCGCCTCGCGCAACGCATCGCCGCGAAACTCGCCGCGATGTAGAGCCGCTCAGCTGCGCCAGCACAGCGTGCGGGGCGTTACCGGGTTGACGAACGCGCGCCCCTCGCTGCGGGCGCGGCGGTATTCGGTTTTGAGCCGGTAGTACCAGCGGGCCTGCGTGTCGGCATCGTCGATCAACGACAGCACCGGATCGAAGCGCAGCCCCTGCTGCTGCCGTTCCATGATGTCGCGATCCTGGCGCAGGAAGGCGCGGACATAGGGCCGCAGCACAGGCTTCAGCACCGACAGCCACGGCGCGTTCCAATAGATGCAGTGGTTGATCTCGGTCGTCTCGTCGTCGATCGGGGTCAGCGCCGTCAGGTTGGTGACGGCATAGCGGCCGGCGCGGATCTGCTCATAGCGCACGCTCGGCAGGCGGAACACGATTTCGGTTTCCGGCGCGCCGCCCAACAGTCGATAGGCGCGCGAATTGCTCGACGGCGCATGCCGGCTCATCGTGAAGCCGAAGGGCGAGGGGGCGAACGCCTTTTCCTTGGCGTGTGCCGAGCGGCGCGGGCGCCACCACCATGCGGTATGCACGAACGGCCCGTGCGCCGGGTCCATCAGGCCGACGACTGCATGATCGACCGAAGCGGCGAACCGCATCGTTTCGACGAGGTTGGGTGCTGCCTCGCCGGCAAAGTCGTCGAGCCGCGGAATATCCGGCGCGGCGGCCGGGTCGCCGCCGAAGAACACCCAGACATTGCCCTGCACCTCGCGCGCCGGATAGCGCGGCACGGAAACCCGCGAGAGGTCGAACCCCTGGCCCTCGACCAGTGACGGGATCGCGGTACACCGTCCATCCGGCGTGAACCGCCAGCCGTGGTAGCAGCATTCGATCTCACCCCGGTCGAACGCGCCGGCCGATAGCGGCATGCCGCGATGCGGACAGATGTCGCGCAACGCGAACACCGCGCCGTCATGGTCGCGACCCAGCAGGATCGGCTCGCCGAGCATCGTGCGCGCGACCAGTCGACCGCGCGCCAGCCGATGGCCCGGGATCGCGTAGTACCAGGCCTCGCGTAACGGCGCCGCCGCCTCATCCACCCGCAATCTCCTGTCGAGGGCCGGCTCCTGTCGAGGGCCGGTCTGCCGGCAATCTCGCCGAGGCGTGGCGCCAAGGCTATCGTTTCGCCGCGCCACCGGCTATTTTCGCGCCACCCGCAGTGTCACGAATTTTGGCCGCAATTACAGCCGTGCTCCGCATCGTCCGACATCCCGGTCAAGGATCGAGCCACCCGCGCGGCGCGGTGCTGGCGCTCGGCAATTTCGACGGGCTGCATCTGGGGCATGCCGCGCTGATCGGCCAGGCGCGCGAGCGCGCTCGCGCCGATGGCCAGCCTGTCGCGGTGCTGACCTTCGAGCCGCATCCGCGCACCGTCTTCATGCCGGACGGCGAGCCCTTCCGGCTGACCCCGTTCCGCGTCAAGGAGCGCGAGATCGCACGGCACGGTGTCGACCTGCTGTTCATCCAGCATTTCGACGCCGCGTTCGCTCGCAAGAGCGCCAAATCGTTTGTCGAGGAGTTGCTGGTCGGGGCGATCGGCGCCGCGCATATCGTCGTCGGGCATGACTGCACCTTTGGCAACCGGCGCCGTGGCACCGCCGAAATGCTGCGTGCCGCCGGTGCCGAATACGGGTTCGGCGTCACCGTGGTCGAGCCGGTGCGCGGCGGCGATACCGCGGTCTACTCCTCGACCCATATCCGCGAATTGCTGAAAGCCGGCCGGCCGCGCGAGGCGGCGGCGCAACTCGGCCGCTATTGGGAGATTGACGGGCGCGTCGCCTATGGCGACCAGCGCGGCCGCACCATCGGCTTCCCGACCGCCAATGTCGCGCTCGGCGAATACCTCCGGCCGGCGCTCGGTGTCTACGCGGTACGCGTCGCCGGCGACGGCGCCGACGACCCGTTCGACGGGCGGGTGATCGACGGTGTCGCCAATATCGGCCTGCGCCCGACCGTTGGCGGTCTCGAACCGCGCCTCGAGGCCAATCTGTTCGATGTCAGCCTCGACCTTTACGGCCGCCACCTGCGCGTCTCGCTGGTCGATTTCATCCGGCCCGAAAAGAAATTCGCCAGCTTTGACGCGCTGAAGGCCCAGATAATCGAAGACGCCGCCTCCGCGCGCCGCATTCTGGCGCAGACGCCCTGAGAGCCTGACTTGAAATGAACTCAAAAATCTCCCCCTTGTGTCGTCCCTGCGGAAAGCAGGGACCCACGGTGCAACCATCCGTACGCCGGCAGGGTGGGTCCCTGCTTTCGCAGGGACGACAATGTTACTGCGTTGTAAATACTGGATTAATTTCCAGATAAGCCCTGAGGCAGCCGGGATCGACTGCTGACGGCGGTCGATATTACCTAGTCCTTTCGGGCGCCATCCGCGGTGCCATTGCGTCCGCCAGCACCGCCTGCCGCCGTCCGAGCCAGAGGCCGTTGAGGAGCCAGAGGATGGCGACCGGCAGCGCCACTAGCGCGACGGTCGTGGCGCTGTCGCCGAGGATGCGCAGCAGCGCCATCGACCACGCGCCGACCTGGTCGCCAAGGCGATAGACAAAAGTATCGATAAAGCTCTTGGCCTTGTAGCGGTCTTCGCGCGGGACGACCGTAAACAGCATTTCGCGGGTCGGGCGGGCGATCGCATAGTCGCCGGCGCGGCGCAGCACCTGAAACACCGCAATCGTCGTGAGGCCCGGCATCACCGCCAGCGCGCCAAAGCCGCAGAAGGTCAGCGCCGGCAACAAGGCGAGCGCGACGCCGATGCCGAGCAGCACGACGATCCGCCCGGTAAAGAACAGCTGCACACCAAGCGTCAGGCAATTGACGAGCAGGTCGATCGTCGCAAAGAAGCTGGTCTGCGCGCCGCGGTCGGCAAAGCTGTGTGAGACGATGCCGGCCTGCTGGAAGTACAGAAACGTCGAGGTGATCGCGAACAGCAGGATGAACAGGCTGACGCCGAGCAGATAAGGGTCGCTGAGCGCGTTTCTGATGCCGGAGAACACGCTGCCGCCGATCGGTCGCTCGTCAGTCGTGTCGGCCGCCGGGCGGTGATGCAAGGCCGGCGACAGGCGCGACAATCGGCCGACCGCGAACACCGCGAGTTCGAGCAGCACCGCCGCGCCAATCAGCAGCACGGTTGGCGGCACATGGCGCGCGAGGCTGGCGGTCGTTGCCGAGCCGACAATCGCACCCAAGGTCGCGCCGGCCGCAATAAAGCCGAACAGCCGCTTGCCCTGTTCCGGGCTGAACAAATCGACATTCATCTGCCAGAAGATCGACACGACAAACAAATTGTAGACCGACACCCAGATGAAGAAGACGCGGCCGACCCACACCGTCTGCTCCGGTGTCGCGACATAGAGAGCCACCGCGAACAACAGGATGTTCAGCGCAAAGAACCGGTAGGATAGTGGGATGAACCGGCTGCGCGGCAGCGTCTTGACCAGCCACGCAAACGGCAGGTTCAGCACCAGCATCCCAACCAGCGTGCCGGTGAACAGCCATTGCAGATTATTGACGCCGCCGGCGACGCCCATCTGGTCGCGGATCGGCCGCATGATGTAGTACGACGACAGCACCGCGAAAATGTAGAGCCAGCACCAAAAGAGGACCGCCACTTCCTCGCGCCGCACATCAATCATCCGGCGCAGCATCCGGTAGCAGAAGGGACCGCTCTGTGGCGGGGCCGCGGCCGACTGGTTCGCGTCGCTCAAAATGACACCTGCTTTTCGCCGCTTGACCCGGGTATTACGGCGGCAGGGTAAGCAGTTGTCCCTGCGCGCCTTGCCGCAAGCAACGCCGTTTCCAGCCAATGGTACTGGTTTGCTTGCGTCGGCTCTGTTTCAATCACGCCGAATTGACGGAAAGGTGACGCCGCATGAGTGACGCCCACAACGCCCGCATCCTCGACCAGTTCACCCGGCAGGCGACGCCGTTCAGCACCGCTGCGCCGATCGCCGACGCGGCGGCCCTGGCGAAGATCGTCGAGGCCGCCGGCGCTGGACCCAACGACACCGTGCTCGATGTCGCGTGTGGCGGCGGCATCGTCGTGTGTGCGTTCGCGCCGCGGGTCAGCCACGCGACCGGCATCGACATGACGCCGGCGATGCTCGACCGCGCCCGCAAGGTCGCCGCCGACAACGGGCTGACCAACGTCACCTGGCGCCAGGGCGATGTCGAGCACCTGCCGTTCCCCGATGCGTCGTTCTCGATCGTCGTGACGCGGTTCGCGGTGCACCATTTCCAGCACCCCGCGGTGGTGTTTGCCGAGATGGTGCGGGTGTGCCGGCCCGGCGGGCGGATCGTCGTCGTGGATACCTACGTGTCGGAGGACCTGGTGCAGGCGGTCGAGTTCAACAAGCTCGAATTGCTGCGCGACCCATCACATGCACGCTGCCTGTCGTTGCCCGAACTGGAGGCGCTCTATGGTGGGGCCGGTCTCGCCGCGCCGCGTCAGACATTCTACGAATTGCGCGACGAGGTGAAAAACCTGCTGGCCCGCTCGTTCCCCAACCCCGGCGACGACCAGAAGATCATCGACCTGTTCCGCGCCTCGGCCAGCGATAACCGCCTCGGCATCCCGATCGCGGCGAACGGCGACCGCATCGACTACGCCTACCCCGTCGCCATCCTCGCAAGCGACCGGCCATAGCCGCCCTTTCCCGTCCCGGCTGCCGGGTTCGCCTTCTTTTTCGACGCCTAGGTGATCAATGCCTATTTCGACGCGATCGAAGCCAACAATTGAGCCATTGGCAGGCTCAACGCCGTCCGCAAGGCTGCTGGGGCGGCGCGGTCAGCGGGGCCGCGATTTGAGCGGCCTGCGAGGCCGTGGGGAATGGAGTCGAGGAGGGTGCGGGTGTAGGGGTGCGAGGGGGCGGCGAGAACGGCCGCGGCGGCACCGCGCTCGACGATTTTCCCCTCTTTCATTACGGCAATTTCGGCGCAGATGCGGGCAACGATCGCCAAATCGTGGCTGACAAGAAAGCCTGGGTGCTGCTCGATGCTTTGAACCACGCCTTCACCGAGCCTGTCATCTCAGCCGCCCCCGGCGGCGCCGGGGGCGGCGGCGCGACATTGACCCCGTTCGGTGCCGAAGTCCTCGCACGCTATGAACGCATCGCCACGCAGGCTGCGGACATAGCCGGCGACGATATTGTGGCGCTCTCGCGGGCGAGCGAGGTGAGCCGCCTCGGAAGTCGTGAGCGCGTCGGGATTCGATTTGGGGGAAAGCCGGTTCCGAGGGGGCGACGCGGGACTTGAGAAATCGGTAATGTATCAGTTTGAAATCGTCCCCCTCGCGCGGCGCGGCGCGCCTTGACCCCTGGCCGTCTGCTCGCACCGTGCTCACATGCTTTAACGAAAATGCCCTAAGCGGTGGTCCACAGAACCATTAGGAGCAGAATATGAAAATGAGAATCTCTAACATGACCGATCAGGAAATTGATGGTTGGATCGGCTGTAATCCGCCAACGCAACTCGATTTCGGCCTTCGTCTGATACCGAAAGATGACCAATTACCAAACATTCTGGCGATGTTCAATATTGACGAATGCAAGACACTTCTAACCAAGCTGCGAGAATATCTTGAATACAAAGGTCAGAAGGTTTGAGGGATCGGAACGGGGTTCGGGTTTTGGGGCAAGGAAACGCGGAGAGGTGTCTGTTCGGCATCTTTAGACAGACTAAACCTAAGTCGCCAGACGATGAGACTAAAAATAAGATAGCGAATCTGATTGCCCAACTTCTCGGCCTTCAATTGGCATACTGCCACCTGCACGCCGGCATCTCGAAAGGGAAATGTCGGCACATACCGTATGATGAATTGATCGCGTAAATTGACCAAAGACAACAACAGCTATTACGATCCAGATGCTCCCTATCTGCATGGTAGCAAGCGCCAGTTGCAAGGCAACAAGTTAAATCGTGGTGGTAGAAATGGTCGTGATGCCGGGGCGCTGTTCTTCTGCAAAGATTCACCTGCTGGGAGATGGTATGCTGGAACATATGGAACTATTTCGCGTTGGCAAATCAATCTACAAGTGGATCAGGTCTTCGATTTTACCAATCTGACACATCAAAAGAAACTCCGCGAACGACTCCAACAGCTTCCATGGCAGGAATGGGAACACATACAAAACCATGTAGCCAATAATGGACATCTTCGGTGGACTGCCCTTGATATGCCACAGTTTCTTTCGCCTCCCGGCATTGACGAAGCGTTGTTTAACGGATTAGGATTCCGGGGCATCGTGTTCAATGAGCGGGTTGACGGTGAACTGGAAGCGCCAGAAGACATCCTTAGTATTGCCGTCTTCAATGCCGACGATATCGAGGTCATCGGCAAGTAAAGTAGGGGAGAAGGCGATGCGCATTTGGAAACTGACGCCCACCAACTCGCCCGACCTGGTATGGAAGAATTGGAGTTCCGATCCGGTCTTCGTCCGCGCTGAGAGCGAGGCAGAAGCCCGGCAGCTTGCCCAATTAGCGACCACCAAATTCCTGCCTGCCAGACCGGGCCAGCCGATCCCGATCAACCCCTGGAGCGGTCATAGGAAAATCGGTGATCCGTCGCCAACGATCTGTGAGGACGTGACCGATCAGACTAATGAGTTCTCCGCAGATGGACCCGCCGTGGTGTTGCGTTACGGCGAGAAGCCATGAGGGCTTATCATGTGAAGACCAGAGCAACACTCCGATGACGAAAACCTGCGGTGGGCATGGCTTCGCGCCGTTGAATGGCAGCGCTGGCCCCTGTTCTTGTCGCAGCCAATCGTGCCGGTTCTACTATACTTCTATCCGTGGCAGTGGGTTATAGCCGTCGTCGCTGTCGTCAGTTTTACGTGGTGGTTAGTAGTTGCTTCACGGCTCACACCTGCAACCGGCGTCGATCTCGCCGTTTATTTCGTATATTTCCGATTCGTCACTTCACCTCTCATGGCTTATTTGCTTTGGCAAAGCGGTCGCCCGTGGACGGCGGCTCTCGCGCTTTCTTGGCCGCTTCTCGGCACTTTTCTCGTCGGGTGGGTTCTGCTCTTTCCTGAAGCGGCTCTCGCCTGGACCGAAAGCGCTAAGGGCGCACAAATTGGCGTGATTCAGCGACGAATGATGAGCCGTTTTGGCTATGTGCGAACCGATGCCGAGCAAGCAGTTGAGCTTGTGCCCCGCGCCGAATTGGCGGAGCCGATGCACCAGACCCATTCCGGGGCTGTGGGAGGTGATTGCCATGACGTATGGGACAAACGGGCAGCCGGGAGAGGGCAGAAGATGACGTGGCTCAGCCGCATGATAGCCAGACGCCGCCGCAGCCGCGAAGCTGTGCGGATCATTCAGGAGCAAGAGGCCAAAACTGAAGTTCTGTACGCAACCATCGGGGTGACGCTGGGTGAAGCCGCTGCCGAAAGTGCGCGGCGAGCGGCGGAGCTTGCGGACATTGCCGCGAACGGCACGCCCGAGGAAAGACAATGGGCAGCGGCAGCCCTAAATGCCCCTCTCGTTGTGACCCCGGAGGAAGCCGAACGAATTCGCAATGCGCCCTCGCCCACCGCACGGATTGAGCGTTACCGGGCAGCGTGTGCGGCCTACGATGCGGCGCACGCCTCTGACGATAGGATGAAAGCCGCCTTCGATGCGGCTTATGGGAAGCCGGAATGATCCCCCTGGCATCACGGTGAGGCAAAAGACCAGTCGGCTCACCCGTCGTCGGATCGCTCAGCCGATCCTGACCGCCGCGAAATAGGCGGGGAAGTTCCAGCGCTCGATCAGCGTCGACAGCGGGTGAGCCCATTGCAGCACGTCACAGGTGCTATTTTCGTTCAGCAATCCGAAATACCGTGCAGGAATCAATTATCCGCGCAAGGCTCCTTGCAGGCGCCGCGCCGCGACGTAGTTGGCCTGCGACTCGCTGAGCGCACTGGTGTAGGTCAGGCGCGCCAGGGTCGGGATGTAGAGCAGGCCGAGCATGACCAGGAGCTTGATCTCGTTAGTGAACGTCAGCGGACCAAGTTGCACGTCCTTGACGCCGAAAATGCCGACCAGCGCGATCGCCCAGATCAGGATCGGGATGGCCGAGACCGCTTCGAGCACGCGCATGATCGCCTGTTCGAGCCAGCCGCCGCGGAAAAACCCGGCGACGAGGCCCACCGGCACTCCGATCGAAAGGCCGATGATCACGGCCAGCGCCGATACGGTCAGCGAGGCGCGGCTACCCCAGACGACGCGGCTCAGCACGTCGCGGCCGCTCTGGTCGGTGCCGAGCCAGTGGCCCTCGCCCGGTTCCTGCAACTGATCGACGATGCTGACCTGCAGCGGGTCCTGCGGCGAGATCGCCGGCGCGCCCAACGCCATCAGCAGGATCACTGACCGACGCCAGCGCGTCAGAAGCCCGCTCATGCCGCTGCTGCCAAGCGCGGGTTGAGCCAGCCGTTGGCAAGGTCGGCGATCAGATTGGCGCCGACAAACAGCAGCGTGAACATCATCACCACCGCCTGCACCATCGAGTAGTCGCGCTGCTGGATCGCGGTCAGCAGCGCGCGCGACATGCCGTCGATGTTGAAGATCTGCTCGATGATCAGGGCCCAGCCGAACATATGGCCAAACGAGACGCCGGCTATCGTCACCACCGGCACCAGGGCGTTGCGCAGTGCATAGAGCAGCACGCGCGCCGGGTGCAGCCCGGTGGCGCGCGCGGTGCGCATATAATCGAGGCCGAGCACTTCGAGCAGGCTGGAGCGCGAACGATGCCGGCCGGCCATGCTTTGCGCGTGAAAAACGCCGAACCGATCCGCGAGGCGCTTCGCCGGCACCGGCGACGCTGCTCTTCACGTGAGCGCCGTTGTGCTGGAGCCGCGTATCCTCGAAAATTGCAGTCGATCGGAGCCGAAATGTCGCCCATCGCCACGCCGCCTCTGACGATCGTCAGCCTCAACGAGTTCAGCCGCACCCGGTTTGTCGCGGCGCTGGGCGGGATTTTCGAGCATTCGCCCTGGGTCGCTGAGGCAGCATGGACGGACGCACCGTTTGCCGATGTCGCCTCGCTGCATGCCGCGATGGCGCAAGCGGTGCGGTCATCGCCGGCGGCGCGGCAACTCGCGCTGCTCAATGCGCACCCCGACCTCGCCGGCAAGACTGCTCGCGCCAACGAGATGACGGCCCATTCGATGGCCGAACAAGGCGACGCCGGCCTCCTCAGTCTCAGCGAGGCTGAATATGCGCATCTCACCGCACTGAACGACGCCTACCGGCAGCGGTTTGGCTTCCCGTTCATCATCGCCGTGCGGCAACACGACAAGGCCAGCCTTCTCGCCACCTTCGAGGCGCGTCTAGCCAACCAGCGCGATACCGAAATCGAAACGGCACTCGGCGAGGTCTTCAAAATCACCCGGCTGCGCCTCGACGCGATGTTCTCCGCGAACGTCGCCGTCCCATAGGCCTGGGTAAATCGTTGACGCAGCGCTTGGTTCCGGTGCTAGCCTCCCGCAGGGGCGAATAACGGCGTGGCCCCGATCGACCGCAGCTGAGCGAGGCAGGTCATGGCAGCGGATGGCGGAACAGCGGCGGCGGCGCGGCAATGGCCCGCGGCCGGCCCGTCGCGGGTGCCGAACTGGGTCTATACCGACCCCGAGATTTTCGCGCGCGAGCAGGAGCGCATCTTTGCGGGGCCGAGCTGGCTTTACGTCTGCCTCGACGCCGAAATCCCCCATCCCGGCGATTTCACCCGCAGCCGCCTTGGCACCCGCGAGGTTGTCGCGGTGCGCGGCCAGGACGGCGCGGTGCGGGTGCTGCTCAACAGTTGCGCGCATCGCAGCATGCAGGTGTGCAGCGCCAATCGCGGCACGGCAAAGGAACTCATCTGCCCGTACCACCAATGGACCTACGACCTCGAGGGCAAACTGCTCGGTCTGCCGTTCCGCCGCGGCTTCAAGGGCCAGGGCGGCATGCCGGCGGATTTCCGCCCCGAGGAGCACGGGCTTGAGCAGCTTGCCGTGGCATCGCGACACGGCGTCGTCTTCGCCAGTTTCGCCAAGCCCAACGAGACCTTGGAGGAATATCTCGGGCCGTTGATGCTCGGCTATTTCGACCGCGTGTTCAGCGGGCGCGAGCTGAAAATCCTCGGCTATCAGCGGCAGCGCCTGCCGAGCAACTGGAAGCTGATGTTCGAGAACATCAAGGACCCCTACCACGCCAGCCTGCTGCACGTGTTTCTGGTGACATTCGGCCTGTTCCGGCTCGACCAGCAATCGGCGATCGAGATGGACGACACCGGCCGTCACGGCGTGCTGGTCAGCCGGCGCGGCGCGCAGGAGGTCAATGCGGCGACCTCGCAGATGAGCGCCTTCCGCCAGGACCTTAAGCTCGCCGACCCGCGCCTGCTCGAACCGGTGCGCGAGTTTCCCGGCGACGCGACGGTCGTGATGCAGACCCTATGGCCGAATTTGATCGTACAGCAGCAGTCGAACGGGCTGGCGATGCGCCAGATCGTGCCGCTCGACGCACAGAATTTCGACCTCGTATGGACCCATTTCGGCTATGCCGACGAGCCCGCCGCCATGACCGAACGCCGCCTGCGCCAGTCCAATTTGTTCGGCCCGGGCGGCCTGGTTTCAGCCGATGACGGCGAGGCGATGATCCTGTCACAGGCCGGCATCGCCGGCAACGACAGCGGCGAATGCCTTGTCGAGATGGGCGGGCGCGATGTCGCCAACGTGCCGCACATGGTCACCGAAACCGCGATCCGCGGCTTCTACCAGTATTACCGCTCGGTGATGGGGCTGTAGACCGCGACCCCGGCGCGACCCCCGTCTACTCCGCCGCCGCCTGTGCCGGAAGCCAGCTCTTGCGTTCGCCGGCGTAGAGCGCGCCGGGGTTGCCGTGCACGGTCGTGCGCCACATCAGGCGCCCGCGGGAAGCACGGCGGGAACCAGTCGCGCCACCAGTCGGCCGTGACGCGTTATCGTGACCTCTTCGCCACGTTCGACAAGGTCGAGCAACGCACTGAGTTTATTCTTGGCCTCAAACGCGGCGACTTCCATGATTGCCTGCTGCTAGCTGATTGCTAGGGTAAACGTGCAAGTCATAATCTGCCCACCGCGCATGCGTTGACTTCGGCGGCGGTGCTCCCTATGTTCCGCGGCTCGCGAGGGACCGGATTATGAAAATCACCAATTCATTGAAGACATTGAAAAAGCGCGACAAGAATTGCCGTGTCGTGCGGCGCAAGGGTCGCGTTTACGTCATCAACAAGCAGAACCCGCGCTTCAAGGCCCGCCAGGGCTGACCGCACGGTCGCGGGGACGCGGCCTGGGACCCGACCATGCAAATGCCGGCGCCCGATGAGGCGGTGATCGCGCGGCGCGAGGAAATCGCTGCGGCGCTCAGGCGGATCATTCCGGGCGAAGGTGTCATCGTTTCCGAGCCGGAGCGGCGGGCCTATGAAAGCGACGGGCTGACCGCCTATCGCCAGCCGCCGCTGGTTGTTGCATTGCCCTCGACGGTGGCGCAGGTATCGGCGGTGCTGCGCTACTGCCGCGACGAGCAACTCAAGGTGGTGCCGCGCGGCGCCGGCACATCGCTGTCGGGCGGTGCGTTACCGCTGGCTGATGGCGTGTTGCTCGGCCTCGGAAAATTCAACCGCATCCTCGACATCGATTACGACAATCGCTGCGTCGTCGTGCAGCCGGGCGTCACCAATCTCGGCATCAGCCACGCGGTGGCCGGCGCCGGCTTTTATTACGCGCCCGACCCGTCGAGCCAGATCGCCTGCTCGATCGGCGGCAATGTCGCCGAAAACTCGGGCGGCGTGCATTGCCTCAAATACGGCCTCACGACCAACAACCTTCTCGGTCTCGAAATCGTGCTGATCGATGGCGAAATCGTGCGCCTCGGCGGCAAGCATTTCGACTCCGAGGGCTATGATCTGATGGGCGTGATGACCGGCTCCGAGGGGCTGCTTGGCGTCGTCACCGAAGTCACCGTCCGCATCCTCAAAAAACCGCTCGACCGCGCGCGCCCTGCTGATCGGGTTTGCCGAGACCGAGGACGCCGGCAATTGCGTCGCCGCCGTCATCGGCGCCGGCATCATCCCCGGTGGCATGGAGATGATGGACCGGCCGGCGATCCATGCCGCCGAGGCGTTTGTCAATGTCGGCTACCCGCTCGATGTCGAGGCGCTGCTGATCGTCGAGCTCGACGGGCCGGAGGTCGAGGTCGATCATCTGATCGGCCGGGTCGAGGGCATCGCCCGCGACAACCGCGCGCGCTCGATCCGCGTCAGCACCAGCGAGGCCGAGCGCCTTGCCTTCTGGTCCGGGCGCAAGGCGGCGTTTCCGGCGGTCGGCCGCATTTCGCCGGATTATTACTGCATGGACGGCACGATCCCGCGCGCCCGCCTCGCCGAAGTGCTGGCGCGGATGCGCGAATTGTCGGCGCAATACGGGTTGCGGGTCGCCAACGTATTTCATGCCGGCGACGGCAATCTGCACCCGCTGATCCTCTACGACGCCAACCAGCCCGGCGAGATCGAGCGCGCCGAGGAATTCGGCGCCGATATTCTGCGGCTGTGCGTCGCGGTCGGCGGCGTCTTGACCGGCGAGCACGGGGTCGGTGTCGAAAAGCGCGACCTGATGCCGGTGATGTTCAACGAGATCGATCTGGCGCAGCAGCAGCGCCTCAAATGCGCCTTCGACCCGGACGGGCTGCTCAACCCCGGCAAAGTGTTTCCGACGTTGCACCGGTGCGCCGAACTCGGCCGCCTGCACGTCCACGCCGGCCACCTGCCCCACCCCGACCTGCCGCGGTTCTGACCGCCTTCGCCGTCATTGCGAGGCGCGCGGCAGCGCGCCGTGGCAATCTCGTCGGGGCACACCCTCTTTGGCCCGAGATTGCTTCGCTGCGCTCGCAATGACAATTTGAGGCGATGAGTCGTTTCACGCCCGCCGATCTGAGCGAATTGCGCGATGCCGTGGCGACGGCGCTGGCGGCGCAGGAGCCGCTGGAACTGGTCGGCGGCGGGTCGAAGCGAGCGCTCGGCCGGCCATTGCAGACCGCCCATACGCTCGACCTGTCGCGCCTGTCGGGTATCCGCGATTACGCGCCGAACGAACTGGTGCTGACCGCCGGCGCCGCGACACCGCTCGCCGACATCGAGCGCGCGCTCGATGCGGCCGGGCAGATGCTGGCGTTCGAGCCGTCGGGCTGGCAAAACCTCCTGGCCAGCGATGGCGTGCCAACCCTTGGCGGCGTGCTCGCCTGCAATCTCTCCGGGCCACGGCGGCCCAAGGCCGGCGCCGCGCGCGACCATTTTCTCGGGTTTCAGGGCGTCAGCGGGCGCGGTGAAATCTTCAAAGCCGGCGGCAAGGTGGTCAAAAACGTCACCGGCTATGATCTCAGCAAGTTGCTGGCTGGCTCCTACGGCACCCTGGCGGCATTGGAAGAAGTGACGGTCAAGGTCCTGCCGCGCCCGGAGACTGTCGCAACCGTGCTGTTCACCGGCATCGCACCCGCCGCTGCCGTGCCGTTAATGGGCGCCGCGCTGGGATCGCCGCACGAAGTCTCCGGCGCCGCCTACCTCCCGGCCGGCGCCGTGATGCCGATGGCCTTGCCGGGCGGCGGCGCGGGAATAGTCGCATTGCGAGTCGAGGGGCCGGCCCCATCGGTCGCCGCGCGGCGCGACAGCCTGCTGCGTGACCATGCCGCTACCGGCACGGCGGAAACGCTGATGGATGCGGCGGCGATCGCGTTCTGGAAGGCGATCGGCGAAGTTGCGCCGCTGGCGGACCTGGCCGACCACGCGGTCTGGCGGATATCCGTGGCTCCCTCGCGCGGCGCCACGCTCGCTGAGACGCTCTCGCGTGTCATCTACACCAGCTGGTTTCTCGACTGGGGCGGCGGCCTGTTATGGGCGGCGGTCCTGGAAACCGGCGATGCCGGCGCCGCGACGATCCGCGAGGCGATCCGCGGCGCCGATGAAAATGGCACCGGCCATGCGACGCTGATCAAGGCCTCGCCCGGCCTGCGCCGCACGATCCCGGTGTTCGAGCCGCAGCCAGCTCCCCTCGCCGCCCTGTCGCGCCGCGTCAAGGAGGCATTCGACCCGGCCCACATCCTCAATCCCGGCCGCATGGTCGAGGGCGCCTAGTCCCGTGCAGACCGATTTCACCCTGGCGCAACTCGCCGATCCCGATACCGCGTCATCGGAGAAGATCCTGCGGGCCTGCGTGCATTGCGGCTTCTGCACCGCGACCTGCCCGACCTATGTGCTGCTCGGCGACGAACTCGACAGCCCGCGCGGCCGCATCTACCTGATCAAGAACATGCTCGAACAAGGCGGCCCCGCCCGCCCCGGAGACCGTCAAGCATGTCGACCGCTGCCTGTCGTGCCTCTCCTGCATGACGACCTGCCCGTCCGGCGTCAATTACATGCACCTGGTCGATCACGGCGCGGAAATACATCGAGCAGCATTACCGCCGGCCGTGGTTCGACCGGGTGTTGCGGCGGCTGCTCGGTTGGGTGCTGACGCGGCCGCGCTGGATGCGTCTGGCCTTGCTCGGGGCGCGCCTCGGCAAGCCCCTGGCAGGGCTGCTGCCGGCCCGGCTGCGCCCGTTGCTGGCGCTGGCGCCGCAGACGGTGCCGAGCCCCTCACCGATGGACCGGCCGCAGGTATTCCCGGCTGAGGGCGCCCGGCGGCTGCGGGTCGCGCTGATGTCGGGCTGCGCCCAGCGGGTGCTGATGCCGACGATCAACGAGGCGACGATCCGGCTCCTGACCCGGCACGGCGTCGAGGTGGTCGTGGCATCGGGCAGCGGCTGCTGCGGCGCGCTGGTACATCATCTCGGCGAGGACGCGCCAGCCCTCACCCTGGCCCGCGCCAATATCGACGCCTGGGAGCAGGTGCGTGACGAGGGTGGCCTCGACGCGGTCGTGATCAACGCCTCGGGATGCGGCACGATGGTCAAGGATTACGGGTTTCTGTTCCGCGACGACCCGGCCTATGCCGCCAGGGCCGAGCACATCGCCGGCATGACCCGCGATATCAGCGAAATCATGTCGGAGCTGGGGCTGCAACTGGCCTTCGGCGAAACCCCGAAGCTGCGCGTCGCCTACCACTCCGCCTGCTCCTTGCAGCACGGCCAGCGCATCGACCGCGAGCCCAAGGCCCTGCTCACCGCCGCCGGGTTCACCGTCGCCGACATCCCGGAAGGCCATTTGTGCTGCGGCTCGGCCGGCACCTACAATCTGCTGCAACCGGAACTGGCGGGCGCGCTGCGCGAGCGCAAGCTCGCCAACATCGCCCTGACCCATGCCGACGTGATCGCCGCCGGGAACATCGGCTGCATCACCCAGTTGGCCGGCGGCCTCCCCCTCCCGGTCGTCCACACGGTCGAGTTGCTCGACTGGGCCACCGGCGGTCCGATGCCCGCCGCATTGAGATCGCCCTGATCTTTATGTGAGGCGGGCTTCGCGGATCGCGCGCCAGAGTTTCTCGGAGGTGGCCGGCATTTCGACGGGCGGCGCGCCAATCGCGGCGAGAGCGTTGTTGACCGCGTTCATCACGGCGGGGATCGCGCCGATCGTACCGGCCTCGCCGACACCCTTGACGCCGAGCGGGTTGCGCGCGGTCGGGGTGGCGTTTTCGGCCAGCTCGAACCGGCAGAAATTGTCGGCGCGCGGCATCGCGTAATCCTGGAACGAGCCGGTCACCAGCTGCCCGGCCTCGTCGTAGACGATGTTTTCCAGCAATGCCTGCCCGAGGCCCTGCACGATGCCGCCGTGGATCTGGCCCTCACAGAGCAGCGGGTTCAGCATCGTTCCGACATCGTCGACCGCGCAATAGCGCACCAGCGCCACCTGCCCGGTGTCGATGTCGATCTCGACCTCGCAGACATGCGCGCCGGACGGAAACGTCGCGGCGTCCTCCGGCCCGAAATTCGACCGCTCGGTAAAGCCGGCCTCGATATCTTTTGGCAGTTGCGACGAGTGGAACGACTGCCGCGCCACCTCGTCGAGGCCGAGCGAGCGGTCGGTCCCGGCGATCGCGAACCGGCCCTGCTCGAACACGATGTCGTCGGCCGCCGCCTCCATCATGTGCGCGGCGAGGCGGCGGCCCTTGTCGATCAGCCGGTCGGCGGCGATGACAATCGCCGAGCCGGCAAGCTGCGCCGAGCGCGAGCCGAACGTGCCGATGCCCATCGTCACGAGGTCGCTGTCGCCAAAGCGATAGCGGATGCGGTCGGCATCGATGCCGAGCCTTTCCGACAGCACCTGCTTGAAGGTGGTCGCGTGGCCCTGGCCGTGATCCATGCTGCCGGTCATCAGCAGGACGCCGCCAGCCGGGTCGAAGCGGATTTCGGCATGCTCGTAATCACGCCCGCCGGTTGCCGCCACCGTCGTCGCGACACCGATCCCGAGCAGCTTGCCGCGTTCGCGCGCCGCCGCCCGCCGCGCCGCCACCGCGTCATAGGCGGAATTGGCCAGGGCATCGCCAAGGTTCTTGGCGAAATCGCCGCTGTCATAGGTCTGGCGCAGCGGCGTCGTGTACGGCATCGCGGCGAGCGGGATCGTGTTGCGGCGGCGCAGCTCGGCCGGGTCGATGCCGAGTTCACGCGCCGCCTTGTCGATGATGCTTTCGGTGACATAGATCGGCTCGGGCCGGCTGCCGCCGCGATAGGGCGCGGTCGTCATCGTGTTGGTCAGCACCGCGGTGACCTCGGCATGCACCGCCGCGAAGGTATAGGTGTTCACAAGACAGCCGAGCCCGATGGTCAGCGGGATGGTCGGCCGGTCGCTCGAATAATAGGCGCCGATCGCCGATTTCCAGCGTGTGCGCAGCGCCAGGAACTTGCCGTTGGCATCGAGCGCCAGTTCGGCGTCGATAACGCTGCCGCGCGCCTGTTCGTCGCTTTGCAGCCCTTCGCTGCGCTCGGCGACCCAGCGCACCGGCCGCCCGGTCATCTCCGAAGCCCACAGCGCCAGCGCGTATTCGGGATAGCAGCCGCCTTTCATGCCGAACCCGCCGCCCATCGTATCGCACACGACGCGCACCTGATGGTGCGGGATGCGGAACACCTGCCCCGCCAGGGCGGCGCGAATCTGGTGCACCGACTGCACCGTGCAGCGGATCGTGTAGCGCTCGTCATCGCGGTCGTACTGCGCGAGGCAGCCGCGCGGCTCCATGCTGTTGGCGGTGACGCGGTTCCCGACCACCTGGTGTTTGACGACATGCGCGGCGCGGGCGAAGGCGGCCTCGACCGCCGCACGGTCGCCGGCCTCGTGCGTGAAGGCCTCGTTGCCGGGGTTGGCGTCCCACACGGCCGGCGCGTTGGGCTGAAGCGCCGCTTCGGCCGAGACGACCGCCGGCAGCGGCTCATACCCGACGACGATCCGTTCGGCGGCTTCTTTTGCCTGGTCGAGCGTCTCGGCGACGACAAACGCCACGGGGTCGCCGACATAGCGCACCCGGTCCTGTGCCAGGAGTGGCTGCGGACAGGTGAAGGCCGGTTTGCCGCCGCGGCGCTGTCGCGGGATCAGCGGCCGCAACGTGCCGAGCCCGCGCTGCCGCAACTCCGCCCCGGTGAGTACCGCGAACACCCCCGGCATCGCCCGCGCCGCGCCGGCATCGATGGCGACGAGCCGCGCATGCGCGTGCGGCGAGCGCAGCACATAGCCGCGCGCCATGCCGACCGCCTTCACATCATCGACATAGCGGCCGCGACCGGTCAGCAGGCGCAAATCCTCTTCCCGCCGCACCTTCTGCCCAATCGCCTGCACCGCCATAACCGCGCCTCTTCGCTGCTGACGGATCGATGTTAACACCAATTTAGGCCCGCCGCCCTTTGGCGGGGAAAGGCGACGTATTGGAAGGGCAGCGTTGTTGAGGAGGCGCTTGCCGGTGGCACCCCGGCGCGCCATTCTGTCCAAAATCTGGCGCGCAAAAAGGCATCATCAGGGATGACGACGGAGGCGTTGGCCGGTCCCGGCCGCGGCAGCAGCGAGAAAGCCGAAGAGTACCGTGCGATCGGGCTGGTCTCCGCGGCGCATTTCGTCAACCATTTCCAGAACCTGGTCCTGCCGCCGCTGTTCCCGCTGCTGAAATCGACGCTCGGGATCGGGTTTGTCGAACTTGGCTTTGCGCTGACCGTCGCCAACGTGCTGTCGGTGGTCGCGCAACTGCCGGTCGGGTTTCTGGTTGACCGCATCGGCTCGCGGCGAATGCTGATTGCCGGCCTGGTGGTCAGCGCGCTGGCCTTTATCGAATTCGCCCTGTCGCCGTCCTATTCGCGACTGCTGATCGCGACGGCGTTTCTCGGGCTTGCCAACAGCGTCTTCCATCCGGCCGATTACGCGATCCTGTCGGCGCAGGTGGCGCCGGCGCGGGTCGGCCGCGCCTTTTCCATCCACACGTTTTCCGGTTTTCTCGGCAACGCCATCGCGCCGGTGACGATGCTGGCGGTCGCAGCCAGCTTTGGTCTCCAGGCCGCGCTGATCGTGGCGGGAGCAGTCGGGTTTGTCGCGGCCCTGCCGCTGATCCTGGTGCGCGGGGTCGACAACCGCCAGCCGGCGGCGCGTTCGGGACAGTCGGTGGCGGCGCCGGTCAGCCTGCGCGCGGTGCTGACCCCGACGATCATCTTCCTGACCGGGTTCTTCGCGCTGCTGAGCCTGTCCGGCAGCGGCATCAGCAATTTTTCGGTCGTCGCGTTGGGCGGCGCGTTTGGCACGCCGGTGGCGACCGCCAGCCTCGCGCTGACCATCTATCTCGCGATGCAGGCGCTCGGCGTGCTGGCCGGCGGGTTCATCGCCGACATGACCCGGCGCCATGCCGAGGTCGCCGCCGTCGGCTACGGGGTCAATGCCTGCATCGTGCTGGCGATCGGCACAATGGCGTTCGACACCGCGCCGTTATTCGCGGCGATGGGCATGGCGGGGCTGCTCGGCGGCCTCATCATGCCGTCACGCGACATGCTGGTGCGCGCCGCCGCGCCGCCGGGCGCGATGGGCCGGACCTTTGGCGTCGTGACCAGCGGCTTCAACATCGGCGGCATGGTCGGGCCGCTGATGTTCGGCTTGATCATGGACCACGGCGCACCGCGCTGGGTGTTCGGCGCCAGCGTCATCGTGATGATTACAGTCGCGGTCACCGCCCTCATCGGCGACCGCCGCGCCGCCCGTGGCCGAGCGATGCGAGCCGCCGCCGCGGATTGAAGGGGGCGCCGCTCTACGAGGCGCGTCGATGCGCTTCGAGCCAGCCCAGCATGATGCGGTTGAACGGCTCCGGGGCTTCGACGTTGGGGAAGTGGCGCATGCCGGCGATCTCTTCGTAGCGGGCGCCGGGCACGAGGCTCGCGATGCGCCGGTTTTCGCTGGCCGGGGTGCCGGCGTCATCGCTGCCGCAGACAACCAGGATCGGTACACGCACCTGCGGCAGGCGCGGCACAAAGTCATAATCCAGGATCGCGGCACAGCAACCAAGATAGCCGGCCGCCGTTGTCGCGGCGATGGTGTCGCGGATTTCCTGCCACCGCACCGGCCGCGCCGCCTTGAACGAGTTGGTGAGCCAGCGCTCCACCGTGCCGTCAGCAATCGAGGCCAGCGAGCCGGCGGCGCGAACCGTGTTCATACGCTGTGCCCAAATCTCGGCGGCGCCGAGCGGGCTTGCCGGCAAGGTATCGCACCACATCGCAGAGATCAGCCGCTCGCCATGGGCCAACGCAAAGGCCTGGCCGATCATGCCGCCGATCGACAGGCCGATATAGTGCACCCGCGGGATCGCCAGGGTTGCCAGGGCCTGCGCCACATCATCCGCGAGCGCCGCCATCGTGTAGTCGCCACCCACCGGGTCGCTGCCGCCATGCCCGCGCATATCGAGCCGCAAGACCCGGAACCCGCCTTGCAGCAAAGCCGGCAGCTGCTCCGCCCAGCTGCCGCCGTCGGAGGCCAGCGAATGGGTGATGCAGACGGTCGGCGCCGCGTCCGGGCCGGTCAAATCGTAGTGGATGCGGCGCCCGTTCAGCGACAACAGCATGGCGTGTCCTCCATCTCGACGGGCTTAACCCTGCGCCAGCGGCAGGGAAAGCGCGAGGCTCAATCGTGCCAACAGGGCCTGGGAATCGCCGGCGACGTGCACGGTCTTGTTGCGGCTCGTCATGCCGCTGACAAGCGTCAGGTCGCGTTGCGGCATGCCCAGCTCTTTTGCCAGCAGTTGTAACAAAGCGGCATTGGCGCGGCCCTCGCTCGGCAGAGCGTTGACCGAAATCTTCAGCGCCTGGGAGCCGTCATCGCGGTGCACGACCCCGTCGATGCGGCTGGCACGGGCACGCGGTGACAGCCGAATCGCCAATCGCACGCCGCCTGGCGCGGCGGCGACCGGGCCGTGGCTCAAAACAGCAACATGGGCGCCAGATCGTAGAGGATCAGCCGCCGCAGGAACATCAGGATCAGGATCAGGACGACCGGCGAGACGTCGACACCCCCGAAATTCGGCAGGATTGCTCGGATCGGGCGCAAGACCGGCTCGGTGATGCGATAGAGAAAATCACCCGCGACCGAGACGCCGCGATTGTACCGGTTGACGACACCGAAAACGAGCAACCAACTCAGAATGGCCTGCGCGATCAACAACCAGATGTAGATGTCGATCAATGTATCGATGAGCCAAATCACGGCTCTCATGCGGCGCGTCCCCCCGGCAAAAACAAGCGCGCGACCGTAGCCGGGCGTCGCGCCGTCGGCAAGCGCGAGCGGCGGCCACTCGAATGCTGCCACCGGAGGAATGCAGCCGCGACCGAATGTCGAGACTGCGCCCGCCGCCTTGACAGCGGTTGGGGCCATCCGCATATTCCGCCGCGCTCGCCTCCTGCATTGGCGAGCGGTTCGGCGCCGCAGGCCGCCGACAGGTAGGGGCTGTAGCTCAGCTGGGAGAGCGTCGCGTTCGCAATGCGAAGGTCAGGGGTTCGATCCCCCTCAGCTCCACCAAAATTTCGTTACCTATCGGATAGATAATGACGATTTTATGAACGGTCTTGCGGCATAGGTTCCAAATAGGTTCCAAAGGATCCGAGTTCGCACCCACATCCCGCGTCCCTGCCTGTTCTGCCCTGCCGTTCGCAGCAAGCAGCGCCGTCTTTCAGCGCATCGCAACTTCAGCGGGCATGGTGCACCGGAAACAGCAGATTCGGCCTTCGACCTGCGGCAAGCCTGTTGTGGCCCGCTTTGACGGCGGTCGGCTGTCCGCGGATGGCGGCATTCTGCTTTTGGCCGAGGTGGAGCGTCGGTTGCGGATCGCCGAGCGGCTGGCGCGATGTATCCAAGACCCTCGCGCCCCTGAGTAGATCCGACACGAGGTCGCGGAGATGATCCGGTTCCGTGCGCTGGCGATCGCGGCGGGCTATCCCGACGCCAATGACTGCGACGTTCTGCGCAAGGATGCGGCCTTCAAGATGGCAGTCGGCCGCCTCCCCGAGACAGGGGCGGACCTGTGTTCGCAGCCGACCATGACGCGGCTGGAGAACCTCCCCGGCCCGGTCGCACACTCGGTCGGCCGCGGATCGCACCAACCACTGATCGCCGCATTCGAGCTGAACTGGCGAAGGGCACCGGCATTCCATCGGATTTGGGACGCCCGGGCCCGGCAGGAGATCGCGCCTGGCGACGTTGGCCGTGTTCGACCGGCTCGATCAACGATCCGCCGAAGCCGGTCAGCCATGACGACAGCCAGCAAGATATTCTTGCCCGCGGCGGCAAGGATGATCTTATTCGGTGAGGACTATGCCGAGCGTTTATTGAGCCCGGCGAGCACATCACGGTACAGCGCGATCGCGCCTTGCGGGGTCAGCGCGCTCACGACCCGGGCATCGTTCTGGTTCTGCGACTGTTTGAGAGGGACGCCTGCCGCGGCGAGTTGGCCGTGGGCGGTGATCAATGCGGCAGCCAGATGCGCGGCGATCGTCGCTTGCTCGAAATCCGTCACGACAACTCTCCCTCGGCGACGGCAGGAAAGGCCATTTGATGGCCATATTGGCAGACGCCGACCGAACCGCGAAAGACCCTAAAAGCCGGTGGCGTTCGCGCGAGAGCAGAGGTGCCATGTGGCTGAGGTGGGGATATCCGACGCTTTCCTGGAATAGCTGTTGCAGATCATCTGCCTGCCCAAATAGAAAACCAAGTTTACCCGAGGAGCCATCGATGCAGACGAGCCCCGAAGGATTTTTGGTCCTGTCGAAACGCGAGCGCACGCCCAATGACGGCGCCAACATCTATATTCCCGCCTCAGCGGTATCGCCGTCGAGCCGCACCGCAATGGCTGCTACGTCTACGTCGCGGGGCACCGCTGGGACGTGGCGCACTCGCACACGGAGATCATGCAGGCGGTCAATGCCGCGGGTCGGCGAAGCTGATCATTGAGTACCCCCGCGAGCCAATGCCGTGGCGTCTCCTCGATCCCAGTAACGACGAAACCTCGGCACTCCAACTCGACCTTCTTCGAGGTGCAGTTGCGGTTTCCGAGCCGTCGAGCTGCCCAGATCGATGAATTGTTGGCACGGCGGCGGCATTAGCCGCCGGCTGGTGCTGTGCGCGGGCAGGCCGCGTAGTTGGAGTGCATCAATCGTTGATGTAGATTCCTCGACGCCAGTTTCGCGCCGGGGCATGGGTATGCGTTGCGATAAACTGCTTGGGTTGGGCTGCTTCCTTCTCTCGCTCGCGGCAGCCTCGCCGTCCGACAAAGCCGATGCGGCCACAGCGACGACGACGTTTCAGGTGACCGCCAATGTTCTGGTGACCTGCACGATCAGCGCAACCGATATGAACTTCGGGGATTACGTCGGCGCCAGTATCAACACGCGATCGGAAATCCTCATCAACTGCACTAACACCGCGCAGTGGAATATCGGGCTTAGCGCGGGCACGGCCCCGGACGCCACAGTCAATAATCGGCGGATGACAGGTCCTGGCGGCTTTTTTCTGAACTCTACAATTTCTCCCGACCCTTCGGTCTCATATTCGTGGGGCGCGCCCGGCGACCCGAATTCCGCCAACGGCTCCGGCACCGGCACCGCGCAGGTTGTCACCGCCTTCGGTTTCCTCGGCGCCGGCCAGAGTGTTGGGCCTGGCGGCTACGCCGATACGCTTACTGCCACGATTACGTTCTGATGAGCGCCCGACTATCCTCGGTGTAAGAGCGTCGATCGACATGTCCCTGCAATCGAGACAGATGAGGCGACTGTTCTTCGCGTCGCTCTTTTTGCAGCTCCGGGTCGTCTGGCCGATCCTGTCCGGCGTGTTGCTCGCGATGGTCGGGCCCGGTCTGCTGATTGGGTACATTGAAGGATGGGGCATCGCTGATTCATTGTATTTCACCTTCGTAACCGGTCTCACGATCGGTTACGGCGACCTGGCGCCGCGTCATACCGTAACCCGGCTACTTGCCGTGCTGATCGGTCGGATTCGAACCGATCATCATCAGCTTGGAAGGCTGAGGCCCTACCGTTGGACGACGGACGCTGGAAGATGGCTGCCGATCGCGGCCGGAAGATTGAGCTTGCGGCTGCGTTGTCAGATCAGCCGCACGACATATTGCGGCTTGACGGCGCTTGATTTTGAGATCGCACTGCCAGCTGCGTGTAAATCTGTGAGGTTGGTGATGTTCGAGAAACCGGAAACTGGATCGTTCCTGATCATCAGATCGTCGCTGATCGCTTTAGGCTTGGTCGTTGGCATATCTGTGGCGAACGCAGAAACCGCCAAAGCGGTAGCCGACGGTTCCTTCACTATCGCCCAAACCAATGGCCAGGATCGCCGGGACAATCGGCAAGATTGTCGTCAGCAGAATGGCGCCGTTGGCTCAGACAAGCGCGATTGCAAGCAGAACGGACGCCAGAATTAGTCGGACAGGTGATCAGGTTTTTGGCGTCGGCGTCGTGGCGATCGTCCGAGCCTCGTTGATGGCCGTATCGACCGCGGCGGCGTCCTGCGGGCAGAGCACCTTGAAGACGCCGGCAAGCCCGAGGGCGAACTCCCACGATCCGGTGATCGCGTAGGAACCGACACCAAAGGATGCCGAGGCCAATGACCGTCGTGCTGGTCGGCGGCCGCTGCTTAAGCTGGGCGAGGATGGTATTCATGGTGGTGGTCTCCGTGGCGGTGAAGAGTGGGCCCGGCCTTCGTTGCTCCGCCTGCCCGCGGCCAGCAAGTGACGCGCGGGTTCGGGCAGGTGCTGCGCGCGGGGTGGGTTTAGGGGTTCCCGAGGTAAGCCGTCAGTGCCGCGGCCGAGCGCGGACCCCAGATGCCGTCGGCGGCGACGCCTAGGGCACGCTGGAGGCCCTTGATCGCGTCGGGCACCGATTGTGGCGGGCGACGGCGTTTGCGCGGCTGGCGCGGGCGCTGGCGTGGCGGGAGCGGGTCTCGCCGGCGCCGGTGCCGCGAGCCACTTCCGATAGGCGGCGGCCAGCTTCGTGTCGTACCCGTTCTCCGCGTAGCCGGGCCCGTTGTAGCCGCGCGAAAAAGGCGAAGTTCGGCGGCGACGTCCGGAGATAGCCGTCGAGCCGGTTGACCTGGCAGAACTCGATGAAGGCCTTCAGGTGCCGCATCTCGCTCTCGACTATCGCGGCGACGAAGGCATCGACATCGGCAAAGCCGCAGGCGGCGAAGTTGCCGCCCATAATCTGGAACATGCCCCATGAGGCGCTTTCCAGCGCGGCGCGGCGGTCGAGCGCGATCGCCTTGGCGAGCCGGTCATACTGGTGCGCGCCGGCGGCGCCATAGTTGCGGACCCAGCTCGACGTCGAGATACCGGGATGCGATTGATCGAACCGGCCGCCGGTCAACGTGTGGAACGAATGGCTTTCGAATTAGTCGTGGGTCTACTCCTCTGCCACCGCTTGGCCGCTGACCCTTGTCACGGTGCCGAGAGGACGGTCCGGCCGGAACCAGTAGGTCATGACGGCGCCGAGCAGCAACAGCCCGAGAGAGACCGTGAATGGCGTCGTCCAGCTGCCAGTCAGGTCGAGGATCCAGCCGAACATGAGGGGCGACAATATGCCGGCGACCGCGCCGGCGGCATTCATCAGCGCACTGGCACTGCCGGCGTAAGCCGGCGCGATGTCCATCGTCGCGGTCCATATCGGCGCAATAGCGAAGCCAAGGAAGAACAAGGCAAGCATGAAGCTGGCGAGCCCGACCGTCAGATCATGGACGAATATCGCCGGCACCAGCGACGCCACGGCGAGGGCCCAACTGACTGCGATCAGCAGCGAGCGCGCGACAGTCAGAGTGCGGCGCGCACCGAAGCGATCCGCAATCCATCCCCCGACTAGCTGGAACAGGGCATAGGAATAGTTGAAAGCCGAAAAGGCAAGGCCAAGCGCGATATTGCTGAGCCCAAGATCCGTCTGCATCACCCCGCGGCGGCTGCCAGATTGACGCGGTCGATAAAGAGGACGAACTCCATCACACTGAGGAGGATTAGGAAATTTCTGGTGGCCCGTCCGTAGAAGGCGAACAGCATACTGCCCTCTCCTCCCCAAATCGATGCAGACAATCTTTCTCGGCAAGCTCGCCGGGCTCTGCTGCATCATCGTGGCGGTGGGGATGACTGACCGCAAGCAGTCGTACCGTCTTTGCCGATCATGTTTGATGGTCAGGCAACCGCTTTCATGATTTTCCGCTGCTTGGGGCCGCAGGGCACGGTCTTTGCCTTCGGCACCAAGGACGCTACCGGCAATTACCAGCTCGGCATGGTGCAATTCACCCACATCAACGGCGGCAATGCCGATCTTGGCGATGTGCAAGGCTGGAACAACAGTTCAACACCCCGTGTCATCACCGACATCAACGGTGACGGTCGCGCCGACATTGTTGCATTCGGTGCAGCCGGCGTTGAGGTGCACTGGGCCAGGACCCGGGGACGCATGGCGGGGAGCCGTTCGGGCAATTGTATCTTGCACTTCCTGATTTTGGTCTCAACCAGGGGTGGACTGACGCCGTGACAACGCCTCGCTTCGTCGCCGACGTCAATGGCGACGGGATCGCTGACATCGTCGGCTTTGGCGCCAACTTGACATTCATCGATTTCAACTCGCTCGACGCCGGTACCGGAAAAGTGACATTCGCCTCGGGCCCGAACGGCCCAATCAATAATTTCGGCTATAACGAAGGTTGGGCGACCGATACGTTTCGCGGCGTCGCGGATGTGAATGGGGCCGGGCATTCAGAGCTCGTCCTGAGCGGCGCCTTCAATACCCAGGTCTGGCAAATCAACTAGAGCATGATCCTTTTAGGTTGAAGCATAGCCTGCGTTGACGAGGTAGTTGGCGCATTCCTTGTTGGTGAAGTGGTCGAGCAGTTCGCCGATGTTCCGCCAGGTGTCTTCGATGGTGCGCGGATCGGTTTTGCGCAGCAGGGTCTTGAGCTTTGAGAAGACCTGCTCGATCGGATTGAGGTCGGGCGAGTAGCGCGGCAGGAAGAACAGCTTGGCGCCGGCGGCGCGGATCAGGCGCCGCACCGCCTGGCCTTTGTGACTGCCGAGATTGTCCATGATGACGATGTCGCCCGTGCTCAAGCGTTGGGAGCAGGAACTGCTCGACATAGGCGCGGAAGCTGGTGCCGTTGATCGGCCCGTCGATGACGCAGGGCGCGGTGATCCGGTCGCAGCGCAATGCCGCCAGAAAGGTCAGCGTGCGCCAGCGGCCATGCGGCACCTTGGCAACCAGGCGCGCTGCCGCGGGCGCAGCGCCCGTGGCGGCGGGTCATGTTGGTCTTGGCCCAGGTCTCGTCGATGAAGACCAGGCGCCTGGGGTCAAGCCGGCCCTGGTGCTGCTTCCACCGCGTCCGGCGTCGGGCGATGTCGGCGCGGTCTTGTTCGCTGGCGTGCAGGCTTTTTTTTGAACGTGATCCCGGCACGCCTGAAGAACCGCCACACCGCCCCGTAACTCGCCGGCGTGCCGCGCTCGGCCAGCTCGGCGACACCGCCCGCAACGTCAGGTCCGGCTTTTCGGCGATGCGCGCCAGCAGCCACTCCCGCTCGCCCTCCAGCGAGAGCGGCCGCCGGCCACCCATCTGCTGCGCCGCCGCGCTGCCCGTCGCCTGCCAACGCTGGCACCACTTCACAACGCTGGCAACGCTCGACCCCAAACAGCGCCGCCGTCTGCCCGGCGCGAACGCCCCGCCGCCACCGAGCGACCACACGATCCCGAAGGTCCGTCGAATAGGCTCTTGCCATCGATGCTGGCCCCCAACCCCAGCCAGCATCTTGAATCACAAAACTCAATGCGCGGGAATGGCCTGCGCCGAGTTAGCCAAGCCGAACCGGCCATGGGCGACGGGGGGCCGAGGAGTCCCGGTGGCACCCATTAACGATGGGACCCAACGTTCGAACGCCGGGTTGGCACCTAACGCAGCGCCCCAACACCCTTCCGCGCGGGTGAGTGAGTGTATTTTACTGCTTCTGCCACACGTAATCATAAGCGCATGAGTTGCCCATCTGGCGCGCATACGCTTTGCCTTTATCGTCTATATCACCCAAAACTCGTAGAGGACTGGTACCGTCGGCCTCAACGAAGCGCATTTCAAATTCACCATTCGGCCCGAGTTGCCCTACCAGATTAGCACCGGACTCGGTCGTATAGCGGGCCAGACCATCCGCGACGGTGAGCGGACCCGGCTTCCGATCTGGGCAATAACCGAGGTCACCCCCCTTGTTCATGTGGGTTTGATTGACTTTCGTCGACGAGGCGACCTGATAGGTGCCGTCGAAGGGCGACGCTGCTTCCGCTATGGCGACGATCCCAAGAAGAAGTCCGCCTATCGACAGTAATCCAGTCCACGCACGCATCGAACTGCCCTCCCTCACCGTAAAGTTGACATTCGCCAGATTTAACCGACATGCACCGGATCCCGGTTCGTTGTGCAGGGAGGATCGACCCTTAGGACGTCTTGAGCAACGGCAAATCGCGTCTTGCGGGTCCGGCAGAGTGCCATAGCCAGCTGTCGGTCGCTCCGTTCCGCCAAAGCGCGATGCTTTGCCTGCGCCACGGCGCACCTCCGAACATCGTTTTCGTGGCTGTATCTGACCGCAGCGCTGTCATGCCGGTGTGGGCGGTACCCGCAGCCGGGCGATCAGCGACAGGACGTCGGCAAACATCCAGGGCACCGAGTCGAGGTTAACAGGGTTTGGGGTTGAGGAGTGAGGCGAGGTATTTGGGGTCCCAGCCGGCGAGTTTTCGGCGGGTTTTGATGCTTCGTCTGTCCTGCGCGCGTCTGACGATATTGATGGCGAAGTGGCGGACCACGGCCATGTTTTTGGCGCCGTGACCGGCACGCAGACGGGACTGATCCTCCTTGAAGGTGACGTCGAGGACCCAATGGAGGCAGTTCTCGATGCCCCAATGCAGGCGCACTGCTTGAGCAAGGCGCAGGGCGGTGAGGGGTGCCGAACTGATGTAATAGCGCCGCGCCGTGCTGGTTTGTCCTTTGCTTTCGACGGTGGCTTCGACCATGGCGATGGCGGTCAGCCTGGCGAAGCGGGGTTCATCGGGGTAGCGGCGGTCACCGGACAGCCAATCGATGGTGTGGCTGACGACATGACGCCGGGTCTCGATCCGGCCATGGCCTTTTTCGGTCTCGCTGGCGATGTCGATCTGTGCCGCCGGTGCGTCGACGAAGTAGCGCTCGATCTCGCGCTGCAGCGTGGGCTGATTGCCCTTGACCGCCAGCAGATAATCGCCGCCGGCCTCGGTGATGGCGCGTGCGATGGTGGGATTGCAGGCGATTGCGTCGATGGTGACAAGGGCGCCGTTCAGCGCCAGCCGCGCCAGCAGTTCGGGAATGGTCTCGCTCTCGCAGGATTTGTCCGCCACCGCCTCCTGACCGAGCACGAGATTGTGCGTCGTGGCGAAAGCCGAGACGAGGTGGAGCGCCGCTTTGCCGCGCGAACGGTCATGGCTGCGGCGCGAGGTCTTGCCGGCATGGGGGGCAGATCGCGATGAGGTCGGCTGCGTCCGGCCGCAGTTCGCCCGCCCAGGCCATAAAGCAGGTCGAGAACAAATCCGGATCCATCCGGTTCATCAGCACCCGCAGCCAGTCGGTGCACGGAATGCCGTGGTGATAGGGGCTGAAGCGGCGCAGAAAATCGAGATGTGCCTCGCCCCACGCGACGATGTCGTCATAATCGTCACAGCTGGCGATTGTCGCGGATACCACCAGCAGCAGAATCTCGGGCAGCGGATAGGCTACTTTCCATTGCGGACGCGCGTCCGTGATCGCCGCAAAATGCTCAAGCAGGCTGCGCGTGCGCGCCTTAACCAACACCTCGTCCATCGCCGGCTCCTCATCAATCGAAGCCTCAGCGAATCACGCTTTCGCCTTTCGGGGAATCCCCATGCGCCGGCAAGCTCAAATCGACATTAACCTGACTTCGGTGCCGTGCGTGCCCTATTCCCGCCATTGCGCCGCCAATTGCAGCTTGATTAAGATCAATGCTGGCGAAGAGCGGACAGATCGGTTCTAGCCAAAGTACACGGCGCGCACCGGCGTGGCCGCTTCGGAGCGTTGCGGAAGGTGCCCATGCGTCACCGAACCACTCTATGCCTACTCGTACTTTTTGCCGTAGTAGCGCTGTTCCCTGGCGCGCCAGCCTTCGCCGGGCATGGCGCGGTCGCTTACGATCAGGACGCGCGAAAGCAGGGGTTCGCATGGGACGAGCCGTCGCAGGAGAGCGCCAACGACGCTGCCAAGCGCGATTGCGGCTCGGACGCCTGCAAGGTTCGGTTCGGGGTGGGACCGAAAATGTGCGCTGCATCGGCGACCCCCAACTCCGGATCGGCGTGGGGCGGCGCCGTTCGCAAATCGGTCGACGAGGCCAAGTTTGCTGCGCTGAAGAATTGCCAGAAGCACGCAGGCGACAAATGTGTCATCCGCGAAAGCGGGTGCAACAGATGAGCCACCGCAACCCAAGCCATATAAGACTGAGGTAAGGATGACGTCGCGCAACCTCGTGCGGGGTGTTGTCTTGATGACGTCGTTTGCGGTCGCCCTGCCGCCGCCCGAAGCCTTTGCACAGGCGGCAGCGTCGGTAGTGATACCGCCGGCGACAGTGACACCATCGACGGCGACTGAATTCAGCGTCGCACAGCTCGACGCCATGATGGCGCCGATCGCGCTTTACCCCGACGATCTGCTGACTCAAATGCTGATGGCCTCAACCTTTCCGGTGCAGATCGTCGCGGCGGCTCGATGGCTCGAAAAGGCCGAAAACAAGACGCTCAAGGGCGACGCGTTGATGAAGGCGCTTGAGCTGGAGAATTGGGACCCGAGCGTGAAGTCGCTGCTTCCGTTCCAGCAGGTCGTCCAAATGATGAACGATCATTTGGAATGGACTCAACAGATCGGCTACGCAGTGACTGTGCAGCAGGCGGCCGTGCTCGACTCTATCCAGCGGTTGCGGCGTCAGGCGCAAAAAGCCGGCAACCTAAAATCGACCGAGCAGCAGGTGGTCGTAATCAAGGAGGAAACCGTCGTCATCCAGCCGGCGCAGTCCGACGTTGTATATGTTCCGCAATACCAGCCGAGCGAGGTTTACGGCACGTGGCCGTATCCGTCGGATCCGCCGGTCTATTATCCGCCGCCGGCGGAATATTATCCGTCCGGTTATGCGGTGGGCGCGGGCCTCGCCTTCGCCGCCGGTGTCGCATTGACGGCCGGGCTGTGGGGTTGGGCCAATGCCGGCTGGGGCAACGGCACGATCAATGTCAACGGGTCCCGCTATACCAATATCAGCGGCGGCCGCGCCAGCTTTCAGGGCGGGGCGTGGCGGGCAGCCGGCGGCATCGGTCGGGCCGGCGGGATTGGCGGCGTCGGCAGGCCCGGCGGGGTTGGTGGTGTTGGCGGCATCGGCAGGCCCGGCGGGGTTGGTGGCGTTGGCGGCGTCGGCAGGCCCGGCGGGGTTGGTGGTGTTGGCGGCATCGGCAGGCCCGGCGGGGTTGGTGGTGTTGGTAGTATTGGCGGCGCGGGCGGCGTTGGCAGGCCCGGCGGGGTTGGTGGCGTCGGTGGTATTGGCGGCGCGGGCGGCATCGGCGGCGGCCCGGTCGGGGCGCCGGGACGGGCGAGCACGCTGCCGTCGAACGCTATCGGACGCGGCGACGTTCGGGTGCCGGGCAGCGCGGTCGGCCGCTCCGGCACTGCGGGATTGGGGCAGGGCAGAGCCGGCGTCGGCAACCAGCGGCCGAATGCTGTAGGCCACGGCTCGCTCGGCAGCGTGAATCGCGGACGGTTGAATGCTGGTACGTCACCGGGCGGTGCGTTCGGCGGTGTAGGCAGCGGTGCGCGTGCCAATCAGTTCGGCGCTCGCGGCGCGCAGAGCCGGGGATTCCAGCAGCGCGGTGGTGGCTTCCAAAACCGCGGCGGTGGAGGCGGCGCGGGCTTCCAGGGCCGAGGCGGCGGTGGCGGCGGGTTCCAGGCGCGCGGCGGTGGGGGTCGCGGTAGCGGCGGATTCCAGGCGCGCGGCGGCGGTGGTGGCGGTGGCGGTGGCGGCGGTGGTCGGCGGTGGCGGCGGCGGCGGCGGACGCCGGCGCTAGGGAGGATCACATGCCGGCATCCGACATGCGCACCAAACTGATCTGCGCTGCACTGGGCCTCGCGATCCCCTTTGTCGCGTCCATCGCGCCGAGCGCAGGCCTTATTTCCCCGGCATCGGCGCAGACCGCGGCCGCAGCCCAAATGCCGAAGCCGTCATTGGGACAGACTTTCGCCGATCCGGAGCAGGCCGCGGCGGCGTTGGTAGCAGCCCTACGCACCGACAAACTCGATGCGGTCAAAGGGGTTCTCGGCCCCGGCACCGATAAGCTGCTGAGTTCCGGTGACCCCTATTCCGACACCGGGGAGCGCCACAGGTTTCTCGAGGCATTTGACAAGAAACATCAGATTGTCGAGATCGAGCAGGGCCGAGCCACCCTTCGGGTCGGTGACGGCGACTGGCCGTTGCCGATCCCGATCGTCAAGGCTGCGGACGGTACCTGGCATTTCGACGCCGAGGCCGGCGCCCAGGTGCTTGTCGATCGCCGCATCGGCGGCAACGAACTAGCCGCGATCCGCGCGTGTCTCGCCTATGTGGAAGCGCAGAAGGCGTTTCACGCGATGACCGAAAAAAGCGGTCAGCCCGAATACGCGCAACTGCTTGCCGGCACCGCCGGGCGACATGACGGCCTCTACTGGCCGAGCCGTGAGGGCGAACGGGAGAGCCCGCTCGCACCGCTGATGGCGCAGGCGGTCGAGGAAGGCTATCCCGGCGAACGCGCTGCGGGTAAGCGGGTGCCGTATCACGGCTATTTCTTCCGCGTCCTAACCGCGCAGGGCGCAAGCACGCCGGACGGCGCGCGCTCCTACATCGCCAATGGCCGCATGACCGGCGGTTTCGCCCTGGTCGCCTGGCCGGCTCTCTACGGTGCGTCTGGCATCATGTCGTTCGTCGTCAACCAGGACGGCACCATCTTCAAAAGGATCTTGGGCCAAACACCGCGTGGGTCGGCGTGACTATGATGACCTACGATCCGGACCTGTCGTGGACCCGCGTCGATATCGACGACGACAACTGAAGGTGCATTGCTAAGGGTGTGCGTTCATTGATCGGCAGCATTGCCCGAGGGCAAGCGTGGTCCGGGGCGGCCGCCAAGTCAGCGCGACAACTCTAACTGAGACGGCTTCTCATTCCAGACCGCGGCTTCAACACCCAGGGCCAACGATGCATCGCTTTGCCCTGGTCCCCGCTTTGCGCGGCCGTGCCGGGAGAATGGCAGTGTCGTAATGGGCCGCCAGGTCGGCGTAGGTTCGATTGACCTGCGGTTCGTAGAGGCAGGCCTTGATGATCGCGACCTTGGTGTTGTCCGGCACCAGCAGCTTCGGCACGCCGCCGATCGCCTCGAATGTCCTGGTGTGAGCCCCGATCCAATCGGCGAGCGCCTGGGTCCAGCTTGCCTCGGCGTAGGTAAAACTTGAGGCACCCATGACGGCGACAAAAATCTGCGCCAGCCGCGTCTTGCCGGTCAGCCGATCTATGATCACCGGCACCGTATCGCC
>CAVTUM010000026.1:0-70931 GCA_963737875.1 uncultured Alphaproteobacteria bacterium
CACGTAATGGGCGTCACCCATTACCTGCCGTAACCGCCATTGCCCTAAGTGCCAGGGTGCTGGCTCGGGCGGAATGGCTTGCCGCACGACAAGCCGAACTGCTGCCGGTCCCTTACTTCCACGTCGTGTTTACGTTGCCGACGCCGGTAGCGGAGATCGCGTTCCAGAACAAGGCGGCGGTCTATGCGATCCTGTTCAAGGCGGCGGCCGAGACGCTGCGAACGATCGCGGCCGATCCCAGACATCTCGGCGCCGAGATCGGGCTCGTCGCCGTGCTCCATACCTGGGGCCAGAACCTCCATCACCATCCGCACGTCCATTGCGTCGTACCCGGCGGGGGCCCATCCCGGACGGCACGCGCTGGGTCGTCGTGCCGGCCCGGCTTCTTCCTGCCGGTCCGCGTGCTGTCGCGCCTGTTCCGCAGGCTGTTTCTCGACGCGCTGCGCCCGCTTTCGAAGCCGGCGCTCTCGGCTTCTTCGGCGACCTGACCTGCCTCGCCGCACCCGCAGCCTTCAGCCGCCGCCTGCGCGAGTTACGGCGGGTCGAATGGGTCGTCTATGCCAAGCCGCCGTTCGGCAGTCCCGCCCAGGTGCTGGCCTATCTCGGCCGCTATACCCATCGCGTCGCCATCGCCAATCGCGCCTGGTCGGCATGACCGATAGCGATATCGCCTTCTGCTGGAAGGACTATCGTCACCACGGCAAGACAAAGGTCATGACCCTCGGCGCCGACGAGTTCATCCGGCGCTTTCTGCTCCATACCCTGCCGGACGGTTTTCACCGCATCCGCCATTACGGCTTCCTCGCCAATAGCCACCGGGCGGAGAAGCTGGCGCGCTGCCGGAAGCTGCTCGACGTTCCGCCGGCGACGCCATCGGTGGTCGCGACACCCGACGAGCCGGTCACCCCGCGCCAACTCGATCACTGCCCATGCTGCGGCGGCGCGATGATTACCCTCGGTAGCCTGGCGCGCCCAGAGCCGCGTCGTCCATCTTTCTGGTGCGACAGCTCATGAACCGCGCAGACTGGCTGACAGCGCCGATTGCCCACCCCGACGCCCAGGCGCGCCGGCGAGGGTCGTATTGCCCGCCCCTATGCCGTTGATCAAGGCCGATGCCAGATCAGCGACAACGCTGATGCCGATGCCGATCGGCCGGCGTCGCTGGGGACTTGTCGCGATCGCTCAATCCGCCCCGGTCGTCGTGCGGCACCTCCAGATCGGCATCACGGATCAGGCCGTCCAGCCACAATCCCCATAGCTCACCCGCCAGCCCGCGGGTTTGTTCAATCCGGCTTCAATGAGGTCGCGATCGAGCCCAGCATCGCCGCCGGTGCCCGCGACCTCACAGAAGCCTCCAGATTCCCCTTTGGCCTGGGGTGCGATTCTCTGTTGCGGGGTCTTGCTTCGCAAGAGGGCATCATGGGTCGTGGGATCGAGGTGACGCGGCGGGAGCTGTCGGCGAGGGAGCTTCGGCAACGAGCGTCGCGATGCGGCGATAGTCGGGTAGCGTGCCGTGTTCTGGCGATCGCCGAGGTTCTGGAGGGAGCCTCACGGACCGAGGCGGCGTCGGCCTGCGGCATGGACCGGCAGACACTGCGCGATTGGGTGCACCGCTACAACGCCGATGGGATTGCCGGGCTGAGCGATGCCCGGCGCAGCGGCCGTCCGCCGGCGTTGTCGCCGGCCCAGATGGAGGAGCTGAAGGAGCTGGTTCTCGCCGGCCCTGACCTGGCCAGCGATGGGGTGGTTCGTTGGCGCTGCATCGACCTGCGCTCGGCAATCGAGGCGCGCTACGCGGTGGTGGTGCACGAGCGCACCGTGGGCAAGCTGCTGCGGCGGATGGGACTGAGGCGGTTGCAGCCGCGGCCCTACCACCCGAAGAAGGATGCCGAGGCGCAGGAGGTTTTTAAAAAAACTTTGCCGCTCGGGTAGCGGAGATCCTGCCGCCGCAGGCCGCTGGCAAGAGGATCGAGATCTGGTTTCAGAGCCTGCCCCGGCGAAGGCCGGGGATGAAGCGCGCGTCGGCCAGCAAGGCACGCTGTCGTATCTGTGGGCGCCGCGTGGCTCGCGCCCGGCGGCGGTTCGCGACAACCGCCATGCTTCCGCCTACATCTTCGGTGCGATCTGCCCGAGCCGAGCCGTGGGCGCCGCCATCATCATGCCCTGGGTCAGCAGCGAAGCGATGACCATACACCTGGCCGAGATTGCCAGGCAGGTCAGCGCCGACGCCCATGCCGTGCTGGTCTGTGACGGTGCCGGGTGGCACCAGACGGGCGAGCGCCTGACTGTGCCCGGCAATCTCAGCCTGCTTCGGCTGCCGCCATACGCACCCGAACTCAATCCCATCGAGAACGTCTGGGAATATCTTCGCGGCAATCAGCTCAGCATGCGGGTCTGGGACAGTTACGAAGCCATCCTCGACGCATGCTGCAACGCTTGGAACCGCTTCCTTGCCGATACCGCCCGGGTAGCTTCAATAACCACCCGGGATTGGGCATCGGTCACAATTTAAGGCGGTTGGTATAACGCCAACACGCCGTTTCTTCGTCCCGACCCGGCTTCCCCAAGGACGCCGCGCACAGTCGCCGTCCAGGATGGCCGCAAGGCCACCGCGCAGCGGCGCACCGCGTCCTTGACGGCGGCGAGCACGGCGTCATCCTCAAATAACGCCGGCACGTTTAATGGTTGCTACGAAGGCTTAACCGGACAGTAGTGGGCCGGGACGACAACGGGTAGTGATCGAACTTGATCGGACACCGCTCTAAATAACCCGCTCTTCCCGCAACGCGGCGATGTCGCCATCGGCAAACCCCGCGTCTCGCAGCACCGCGTCGGTGTCCGCCCCCAGCGCTGGTGCCGCGCCTTGCGGTGCCTCCGCGGTGCTGTCGCGGATCGGACCGGCGACCATCCGCATCGGGCCGTAATCCGCGATCCCGCCGCGCTCTGCGACAAACGGGTTGTCGAGCGCCGCCTGCAAATCATTGACCGGCGCGGCCGGCACCTGCCCGGCGAAATGCACCAGCCATTCCGCCGTCGTCCGCGCCGACAGCGCCTCGTCGAGCAGGCGGTTGACCAGCTCGCGATTCTCCAGCCGGTCCTTGAAGTGACGGAAGCGCGGGTCGTCGGCCCATTCCGGCCGGCCCAGCCGCTCGCACAGGATCGGCCAGAATTTCTCCTTGTTGCACATGATGAAGATAAAGCCGTCGCGGGTGCGGTAGAGCTGGCTCGGCACCAGCGAGGGGTGCGCCGAGCGCGGCTCGCGGCCCTGGACATGCGCGGCGTTGAGATACCAGGTCGCGAGATACGCGAGGTTCTGCAACGCGGTATCGAACAGGCTGACATCGAGGTCGCGGCCCTTGCCGGTGTCGCGCGCCGCCAACACGCCCGACACCAGCGCGAACGCGGCGAACAGCCCGGTCATCAGATCGACGAGCGACAGCCCCATGCGCGCCGGCGGCCCGTCGGGTTCGCCGGTCAGCGACAGATAGCCGGTCTCGGCCTGCATCAGATAATCGTAGCCCGGCCAATGCGCCCGCGACCCGTCGCGGCCATAGGCGCTGAGATGAGCGCAGACAATCTTCGGGTTGGCGGTCGCCAGATCGGCGTAGGTCAGGCCGAGCTTTGCCGGCAGATCGCCGCGCAGATTGTCGTAGACCGCGTCGGCGCGCGCGACGAGCCGGTGCAACACCTCGCGCGCCCTCGGTTTTTTCAGGTCGAGCGTGATGCTCTTCTTGTTGCGGTTAAAACTGTGGAAAAAATGACTGTCTTCCGGCCCGAGGAAATACGGCCCGACGCGCCGCGCCATATCGCCGCCATCGGCCGGGTTCTCGATCTTGATGATCTCCGCACCGAGATCGGCCAGTTGCATCGACCCGTAGGGTCCCGCGCCATACTGCTCGACCGCGATGACCTTGAGGCCGGAAAGGACTGGAAGCATCGATAACCCTGCGGCAGATGTCATTGCGAGCGGAGCGCGGCGATCCGGTGCGGATGCAGGCTCCTCCCGTCCGAGACTGCTTCGTCGCTTCACTCCTCGCAAGGATAACGGCTAGTTTCTCCCTCTGAGCCTCCCCTTCGCCCGGATGAAGGTGCCCGCGCGTGGCCTCGACGACGCAGCCGAAAGCCGATTGCGAGATCGTGATGAATTCCGGCCTCCCGCTTGCCGAGGAAATCCTGAAGCGGCATGGCGAATTTCTGCCGTTCGGCGCCGCGATGCGGCCAAATGGCGAGATCATTATTCTCGGCGCCTATGACGGCCGCGCCGTGCCGGGGCTGGCGGACTTGTTCACCGAATTGATCGGCTCGCTGCAGGATACCTTCATCGCCGGCGCGCGGCGCCGGGAATACATCGCGACCGCCCTGTTCTACGACGTCAGGGTCACCCTGGCATCGAGCAGCGAACGCACGGACGCTGTCGCCGTGTCACTCAATCATCGCGACGGGTATTCGGTGATCGTGCTGCTGCCCTATGCCATCGAAGACGGCAACGTCGTCTACGACAGCCCGCTTGCCCAGCCCGGCGACGCCGACATCTTCCGCTCGGATTGAGCCACCGCCGCTCATGTCATTGCGAGCGGAGCGAAGCAATCTCGTGCCAAAGGGGCCCCCTCTGCCCGAGATTGCTTCGTCGCTCCGCTCCTCGCAATGACAGTGGCAGGTGGTCATCGTTCGGCCGGACTGACGCCCCACTCGTGTCATTGCGAGCGGAGCGAAGCAATCTCGTGCCAAAGGAGCCTCCTCAGCCCGAGATTGCTTCGTCGCTCCGCTCCTCGCAACGACAGCGGCAGGAGGAGCAGCCCTCACACCTTGTTCCGGGCGATCAGCTGTCGGGCGATGATGATCCGTTGCAATTCGTTGGTGCCCTCGCCGATGACCAGAAGCGGGGCGTCGCGGTAGAGGCGCTCGATGTTGAACTCCTTGGAATAGCCGTAGGCGCCATGAATGCGCATCGCCTCGATGCTGACATTGAGGGCGGCCTCGGAGGCGAACAGCTTCGCCATGCCGGCTTCCATGTCGCAGCGCTCGCCGCGATCATAGGCGCGCGCCGCCTGTTCGACGAGGAGCCGCGCCGCCTCGACCTGGGTCGCCATGTCGGCGAGCTTCAACTGAATCGCCTGATGCTCGCAGATCGGCTTGCCGAAGGTCTTTCTGATCTGGCTGTAGCTGACTGCCTCCGACAGCGCCGCCCGCGCCACCCCGACGCCGCGCGCCGCGACATTGATGCGGCCCAGTTCCAGCCCGCCAAGCGCGTGCTGCAATCCCTTCCCCTCCGCACCGCCAATCAGCCGGTCGGCGGAAATCTCGCAATCGTCAAACACCAACTCGGCCGAGTCGATGCCCTTGTAGCCGAGCTTTTCGAGCTTTTTGCTGACGGTGAACCCCGGCCCCTTTTCGGCCAGGAACATGCTCATGCCGCGATGGCGCGGCTCGGCAGCCGGGTCGGTCTTGACCAGCAGGGCGAAAATCTGGCCGTAGATGCCGTTGGAAATCCACGTCTTGGTGCCGTTGACGGCGTAGGCGCCGTTGCCCTTACGCCGCGCGGTGGTGCGGATGGCCTGCAGGTCGGTGCCGCAATCCGGCTCGGTCAGCGCGAGGCCGCCGCGCAGTTCTCCGGTCGCGAAGCGCGGCAGGAATTGCTGCTTTTGTTCAGGCGTGCCAAAGCGCTCGACCGCCGCCGCCATGATCAGGTGCGAGTTGAAGATGCCGGACAGCGACATCCACACGGTCGAGACGGTTTCGACGAGTTTTGCGTAGGTCGAAGCGGACAGGCCGAGCCCGCCGTAATCGGCGCCGATCGTGGCGCCGAACAGGCCGAGCGCCTTCATTCCCTCGACGATGTCCTCGGGGTATATGTCGTCGTGTTCGAGCGCGTGGACGTGCGGCTTGACCTCATGTTCCAGAAAGCGCTCGACGCTGGCGAGGAGCAGCCGGTCCTGGTCGGCTTCGTCGGACAAGGTCATGAGCGGCGCCTCCGGTTGGGGGCGCCACTCTATTTCAAACATCGCGCGGGATCACCCGCGCTGGCCGGCGAGCGGCTGCCAACCTTGCGTCAGCAAGCGTGCCAGAGCCGGCAGCGGGTTGCTGCCCCATGAGCGCCCCGAACCCTCGCGTGCCGCAATGGCGCGGATACGCCGCGCGACCTCATTCGGTCGCATCAGTCCCATATAGCCGCAGCTGCAAAGGACGCGATGCGTCTGCCGGCGCGACAACCCAAAAAACGCGGCACCGTCGCCGAGGCGGTCGCTGGAGAGGCCGGCCCGCCGCAGGACCGGATCCTGCCATGCCCGCGCCAGCGGCGAATTCGCTGTCCGCAACCCGGCTCGCGCCGCAAGCGGCAGCAATTCCACGTCGCGGAACGGGGTCAGGCTGATCGGGTCGCTCCGTTCCAGCACGCTCGCCCAGCGCTCCAGCCGGTCGTATCGGGACATCGCTTCGTTCATCGGCACCTCCTTGCAGGTGCCCCGGAAACGGGCCGCCTACAGCGGAGTTCCACCCGACCCGCGGAGACCGCTACTATTGGCATGATCACGCGAGTTTCTGCACAGGGATTGGTCAGATGGTGGCAGTGGCGAAGGAGGTGGCGCCCGGCCGCTGGCGCGCCAGCGCCGGACGGAACTTCGAGGATTTCACGGTCGGCGACATTTACGAGCACCGCCCCGGCCGCACGATCAGCGAGGCCGACAACACCTGGTTCACGCTGCTGACGATGAACCAGCACCCGCTGCATTTCGACGCCGCCTATGCCGCAAAATCCGAATTCGGCCGGACCGTCGTCAACAGCTGCCTGACGCTGTCGATCGTCGCCGGGATGAGCGTCGCCGATATCAGCCAGAAGGCGATTGCCAATCTCGGCTGGACCGATATCCGCCTCCCCGCCCCGGTCTTTGTCGGCGACACGATCTACGCCGAGAGCGAAGTCCTGGCGAAACGCGAGTCCGGCTCGCGGCCGACACAAGGCATCGTCACGGTTCGCACGACCGGCAAAAAGGCCGACGGCACAGTCTTCATGACCTACGAACGCACCGTGCTCGTGCCAAAGCGCGGACACGATGTGGAGGATCAGTAAGAATTTGTCTCCCGCGGTACGGGAAGAGGGTTAGGCCGCAACGGCCGGCTCCTCGGCGGTGATCTTGCTATGGTCGGCATAGAAAGAAGCGTTCTGGCGGCCATCGGTACACTCGCGGGCGAACTGAATCATGTGATGCGCGACCAGGGATACCGCGATCAGTTCGTTGATCTGGCCGGCGCGCAGGGCCTCATAGACAAACCGCCAGTAGGTGCGGCGGTAATCGCCGCACAGTCCGATCGTCACGATGAGCTTGGCGATGATCGTCGCGGCCCGGCGCAGATTGCGGGCGTTGAGGCGGGCGCGACGTCACCGGCAGGGGTTTGCGGTTCGGGTAGGTGCGGCGTGAATTCCACGAAAAGCGCGCGAAGATTGCCTCCGGCGTATAGGCATGGCGGATCGCGGTGCGCCAGCTGTCAAGCACATCGCCGTAGGGCCGCACAAACACGACGTTCGAATCGCGGTCGGGTTCGAAGGTCAACCGGCCGGTTGCGGCCAGGCGATCCCACAGCGGCGTTTTCGGCAAGGCCTGCAACAGGTTGATCGTCAGCACAGGGATGTGCGAGCGGTCGATAAACTCGACCAGATTGGCGGCGGTCGTCGGCGTGTCGGTGTCGAGCCCGAGGATGATGCCGGAGACGACCTCGATCCCATAGCTGTTGATCGTCTCGACCGCCTCGAAAAGGGGCATGACCCGGTTATGCGTCTTGCGGATCGCTTCGAGCGCGCCGAGTTCCGGTGTCTCGATGCCGCAGAACACCGCGTAGAAGCCGCCTCGCGCATCATTTCGAGAATGTCGGGGCACATCGCAATGTTGAGCGTCGCCTCGCACGACAACTGCAGCGGATAGCCGCGCTCCTTCTGCCAGGCAATCAGATGCGGCAGCAATTCGCGCGCCGCCCTCTTGTTGCCGATGAAATTGTCGTCGACGAAATAGACCGAGCCGCTGATCCCGGCGACGAGCATCGCGTCGAGTTCGGCGATAATCTGCGCCGGCTTCTTGAGCCGCGGCTGGCGGCCGTACAGCGCTGGGGATGTCGCAAAACTCGCACTGATAGGGGCAGCCGCTGGAAAACTGGATGCTGCCGAGGAAATACCGCCGACCCTCGATCAACTCGTAGGCCGGGATCGGGAAGTCGCCGAGCGGCAGCCGCTCGTCGGTTTGCAGCCGGCGCTGCTCCGCCAGCGGAGTCGGGTCGTCGTCGAGAGCGTGGATCAGCGCGTCGGTCGCATCACCGATCTCGCCGAGATGGAGGTAGTCGAACTCCGGATATTCGTCGGGGCAGGCCGATACCGACGGGCCGCCAAGCGCACAGGCCTTGCCGAATGCGTGGGCGCGGTGGGCGATGCCGACAATCTCGGCTTTCTGAACATGCATGCCGCTGACAAACACGGCATCGGCCCACGCGAAATCCGCGTCGCTGGCGCGGCGGATGTTCTCGTCGATCAGCCGCACCTGCCACTTCGCCGGCAAATACGCGGCGATGACCAGGATGCCCTGCGGCGGCATGAAGGCCCGCACCCCGTCCATCAGCTGTAGGCATGCTGAAACGTGCCGAACGACGGCGCATAGCGCGGAAACACACAGAGAATGCGCCGCTCGTGGCCGACGCGAACCGCGCTTTTCATGTCGAATGCAGACCTGTCATGATGGGGAGCCTCAGGCTGAACTATCGCGTTCGTGCCTGCGAAGGTTCCCACCGCAATATGCGGAGATTGTGATGAGCCGTTTATTCGGACCGATGCGGCAGGTCGGGATCGTCGTCCGCGACATCGAGAAGGCGATGAAGCACTGGGCCGAGGTCTGCGGCGTCGGCCCTTGGTTTTACGCCGACCGGCTGCCGCTGACGTCGTTCCGCTACCGCGACAAGGCCTATGACCTGCCGCATCTGTCGATCGCGCTGGCCAATTCCGGCGACATCCAGCTCGAACTGATCCAGCAGCGCTGCGACACGCCGAGCCTCTATCAGGATTTTCTCGGCGCCGGATATGAGGGCATGCAGCACTGGTCAAGCTGGCCGGTCGATTACCACGCGATCCGCGACCGTGCCCTGCGCAGCGGCTGGCACGCCGGCCAGGAAGGCGAGAGCGAGCGCGGCCCGTTCATTTACTTCCTCGAAGAGGGCTATCCCGGCACGGTCATCGAAATGGCCGAGGCGACGCCCGCGCGCATGAGCATCTTCGATCAGGTCCGCGAAGCCGCCCGCACCTGGGACGGCAAGGACCCCATTCGGGAAAACTGGCCGAAGGCCTAGGGTCCGTGTGAGCGCTGCTAACCGACGATGCTCACGGCCAGATCGTGCGACGCGCGCGCCAAGCGATCGTCATTCGTCCATAGCGCGGCGCAGTGATGGTGCTGGGCGCAGGCAAGATGCAGAGCGTCAGGCGTTCTCAGGCCGAAGCGGGGCAGGCATCGAGATAAATCAGGTCCACGAATTTCTTTCGTCCTCGATCGCGGCGTCAATCTCCTCTGCCAAACGCAGGGCATATGCAGGGAGTGGGTGGCTGCTGAGCCAATCGAGAATGCGCGGACCATTACCGCTGCCGGTTTCACCGGAAGCCGTCTGCGCTACCGGGACGAGCCTCGCCACCGGTTCGCCGCGATTGGCGATGACGACGTCTTCACCCGCTTGCGCAGACTTGATGAGCTGCGACAGCCGGTGCTTGGCCTCGAGGATGTTCACCTGCACTTCGCTGCGACCGGTCAGCAGGTACCGCGCCTTCCGATGTCACGGCGGCAGAAACCTCCGGGCCACTCGATCGCGTCGACCGCGCGATAGGCAAGGCCGCGGGCGGCGGCGAGGGTCGCGCCGAGCGCGGTGACGCCGAGGACGCGGCCGCCATCGGCGAGCAGACGGTCGCCGTCGCGCCTGGTGCCGGCGTGGAAGATCTTGACCGTCCGGGTCGCGTCGCAGCGGCGGCGAGGCCGCGGATTTCGCTGCCGCGCAGCGGATCGTCGGGATAGCCCTTGGCCGCCATCACGACGCAGAGCGCGGCATCGTCGTACCAGCGCAGGTCGACATCGTCGAGAATGCCGTCGCGCGCCGCGATCAATGCCGGCAGCAGGTCGCTCTTCAGCCGCATCATCAGCGCCTGGCATTCCGGGTCGCCGAAGCGGACGTTGTATTCGAGCAGCTTCGGGCCCTCCGCGGTCAGCATCAGCCCGGCGAAGAGCACGCCCTTGAACGGGCGGCCGTCGCGCGCCATCGCCCGCACGGTCGGCAGGATGATGCGCTCCATGACCTCGCCCTCGATCGCCGGGCGTCACGACGGCGCCGGCGAATAGGCGCCCATGCCGCCGGTGTTGGGGCCGGTATCGCCGTCGCCGACGCGCTTGTGGTCCTGCGCGGCGGCGAGCGGCAGCGACATGTGGTGCCGTCGCACAGCGCGAAGAAGCTCGCCTCCTCGCCGGCGAGGAATTCCTCGACGACGATCTCGGCGCCGGCCGCGCCGAACCGTCCTTCGCCGAGCGCAGCATCGACCGCGGCATAGGCCTCGGCCGATCGTGGCGGCGACGACGACGCCCTTGCCGGCAGCCAGCCCGTCGGCCTTGACGACGATCGGCGCGCCCTGCTCGGCGATATAGGCCTTGGCCGCCGCGGCATCGCGGAAGCGGCGATAGGCGGCGGTCGGGATGCCTTCGCGGGCGCACAGATCCTTCATGAAGGCTTTCGAGCCTTCGAGCGCGGCGGCGGCGGCGGTCGGTCCGAACGCGGCGATCCCCTCGCCTTCGAGCGCATCGACCAGCCCGGCGACCAGCGGCGCCTCCGGCCCGACGACGACGAAATCGATCGCGGCGCGCTTGCAGAACGCGATCAGCCCGGCCGTGTCGCTCGCGCGCGATCGGCACGCATTCGGCTTCCTCGGCGATGCCGGCATTGCCGGGCGCGCAATACACCCGGTCGACCAGCGGCGACGCCGCGATCGCCCAGGCCAGCGCGTGCTCGCGCCCGCCCGAGCCGACGACGAGGACGCGCATTTATGGCACCCGCATCGCGCTTGCTCTCCGGCTCCGGTAAAATGGGGCGATGAACGACCTGCCGCTCGCCGCGCCGCCGATCTCAGGCCCCCTGTCGAACATGCCGGAGTATACCGTCTCCGAGCTGTCGGCTGGCGCTGAAGCGCTCGATCGAGGACGGTTTCGGGCAGGTCCGGGTGCGCGGCGAGGTCTCCGGGTTCAAGCGGGTCGGCTCGGGGCATTGCTATTTCGCGCTGAAGGACGCCGACGCGGTGCTCGACGCGGTGTGCTGGCGCATGACCGCGATGCGCCTCGGCCTGCGCCCGAGGACGGGATGGAGGTCGTATGCACCGGCCGCCTGACGACCTATCCCGGCCGCTCGAAATACCAGCTGATCGTCGATTCGATCGAACTCGCCGGAATCGGCGCGCTGCTGCGCATCGCTCGAAGAACGCCGCCAGCGGCTCGCCGCCGAAGGTCTGTTCGCGGCCGAGCGCAAGAAGAAGCTGCCGTTTCTGCCCGAGGTGATCGGCGTCGTCACCTCGCCGACCGGCGCGGTGATCCGCGACATCCTGCATCGCCTCGCCGACCGCTTTCCGCGCCGGGTGCTGCTGTGGCCGGTCGCGGTGCAGGGCGAAAGCGCGGCGGCGCAGGTGGCGGCGGCGATCGCTGGGTTCAACCGGCTCGCGCCCGGCGGGCGCAGTGCCGCGGCCCGACCTGATCATCGTCGCGCGCGGCGGCGGCAGCCTCGAAGATTTGATGGCGTTCAACGAGGAGATCGTCGTGCGCGCCGCTGCCGCCTCGGCGATCCCGCTGATCTCGGCGGTCGGGCACGAGACCGACACGACGCTGATCGACCATGCCAGCGACCGCCGCGCGCCGACCCCGACCGCGGCGGCCGAGATGGCGGTGCCGGTGCGGCTCGACCTCGTCGCCGATCTCGGCGGCAAGGTGTCGCGGCTGGCCGGCGGGATTGTCGCGGCTGTTCGCCGAGCGCCGGCTGCACCTGTCCGGGCTGGCGCGCGGCCTGCCCGACCCGCAGGACATTGCTCGGTGCAGCGGCGCAGCGGCTCGACGATCGCAGCGAGCGCTTGCGCCTCGCGATCGGCGCGCGCTTCACGGCTGCGAAACAGCGTCTCGATGTTGCCGCGGCGGGGTTGCGCCCGGCCGCCCTGGCCGCCGATATAAAGCGGGCGGGCGAGCGCTTCGCCGAGATCGATCTGCGGCTGACGGCGGCGATGGCGCGCTGCCTCGCGGCCAAGCGCGACGCGGTCGACAATTTCGCCGGAAGGCTGGCGACGCATTCCGAACACCACGAAAGCCTGCTGGCGCGGGGCTACGCGGTGGTGTGGGACAGCCGCGGCAGGCTCGCCGAGGACGCCACCGCGATCCGACCGGGCGCCGCGCTCGAGCTGGAGTTCTACAACGGCAAGGTCGGCGTGATCGCCGGCGGCTCGCGCCGGCCGGTACGACGCTCGAAACCGCTCGAAGGGCCAAGGCAGCCTGTTCTGAGCGCTGGTTTTTTTGAGATGGAGAATGAGCAATGCGACCTTCCGGACGCGCCCCCGAGGCGATGCGGCCGGTCACCCTGGAGCCGGGTTTCTCGAAATACGCCGAGGGCTCGTGCCTTGCGCGGTTCGGGGAGACCCATGTGCTGTGCGCCGCGACGGTCGAGGAGCGCGTTCCGCCGTTTCTGCGTAATACCGGGCGGGGCTGGGTGACGGCCGAGTACGGCATGCTGCCGCGCTCGACCCACACCCGCACCGACCGCGAGGCGGCGCGCGGCCGGCAGAGCGGCCGCACCCAGGAAATCCAGCGCCTGATCGGGCGCAGCCTGCGCGCCGTCACCGATCTCGGCGCGCTTGGCGAACGCCAGATCCGGCTCGATTGCGATGTGTTGCAGGCCGACGGCGGCACTCGCACCGCGGCGATCACCGGCAGCTATGTCGCGCTTTATCAGGCGCTGGCGAAGCTGGTGGCGGCCGGCGCGCTGCCGCAGGTGCCGATGCGCGACAGCGTCGCGGCGATCTCCTGCGGCGTGTTCGAGGACATGGCGGTGCTCGACCTCGATTACGCCGAGGATTTCGAAAGCAATGACCGACGCCAATTTCGTGCTGACCGGCACCGGCGGCATCGTCGAAATCCAGGCGACCGCCGAGGGCGCGCCGTTCGACGAGGCAACCTTCGCGCAGATGCTGGCGCTGGCGCGCAGCGGTGTCGCCGAATTGACCCGCCTCCAGCGCGCCGCGCTCGGTCTCGGCTGAACGATGGCGCGCCGTCTGGCCGCCGACGAGCGGCTGGTCATCGCCAGCCACAACCCCGGCAAGGTTGTCGAAATTCGTGCGCTGCTGGCGCCCTACGGCATCGAGACGCTCGGCGCCGCGGCGCTCGGCCTGCCCGAACCGGACGAAACCGGCGACACGTTCGAGGCCAATGCCGAGCTGAAGGCGCGCGCCGCGGCGGAGCGCGGCGGTATCGTGGCGCTGGCCGACGATTCCGGGCTGGTGGTGCCGGCCTTGGGTGGTGCGCCGGGCATCTATTCGGCGCGCTGGGCCGGGCCTGACAAGGATTTCGCCCTCGCGATGGCGCGGGTGCAGCGCGAACTCGGCGACGGCGACCGGCGCGCCTATTTCGTCGCGGTGCTGGCGTTGTGCTGGCCGGAGGGTGAGGTGGCGCTGTTCCGCGGCGAGGAGCACGGGTCGCTGGTATGGCCGCCGCGCGGCGGCCGCGGCTTCGGCTACGACCCGATGTTCGTGCCGGACGGCTACAGCGAGACCTTCGGCGAAATGGACCCGGACGAAAAACACCGCATCAGCCACCGCGCCCGTGCCTTCGCGAAGATGATGGCCGAATGCCTGTGAAGAACGGAATTATCCCCTCTCCCGCATTGCAGGAGAGAGTGGCGAGCGAAGCGAGACGGGTGAGGGTGCCGGCAAGCGGCGGAGCCCGTGGCCGCCCCCTCACCCCAACCCTCTCCCCCGGTGGGGGCGAGGGAGTACGTTCCGTTCCCTCTCCCGCATTGCGGGAGAGGGTGGATCGCCGCGATAGCGGCGAGACGGGTGAGGGTCGCCGGGCAGAAGACAGCGTCCGTGGCCGCCCCCTCACCCGACCTCGGGCTTCGCCCTCGGCCACCCTCTCCCCCGATGGGGGCGAGGGAATGGGACCGTTGGCCATATACATTCACTGGCCGTTCTGCCGCTCTAAATGTCCGTATTGTGACTTCAACAGCCATGTCCGCGACAGTATCGATGCCGGGCGCTGGACGGTGGCATTGCTGACTGATCTGGAACGTCAGGCCGTGCTGGCGCCGGAGCGCGAGGTAACATCGGTGTTCTTTGGCGGCGGCACGCCGTCACTGATGCCGCCGGAGACCGCGGGGGCTCTGATCGCGCGGGTCGGAGAATTGTGGCCGACGGCGCCCGATCTCGAAATCACGCTGGAGGCCAACCCCAATTCGGCGGAAGCGGAGCGGTTCGCGGGGTTCGCGGCGGCCGGGGTCAACCGGTTGTCGCTGGGCGTGCAGTCGCTCGAACCGGAGGCGTTGCGGTTTCTCGGGCGGGCGCATGGCCGCGACGAGGCGATTGCGGCCATCCGGCTGGCTCGCGACACCTTCCCCCGCTACTCGTTCGACCTGATCTACGCCCGCCCGGACCACACCGTTGCCGCCTGGGAGCGCGAACTTGACGAGGCGCTGACGCTCGCGGGCGAGCATTTGTCGCTCTACCAACTGACGATCGAGGAAGGCACCGGGTTTGGCGCCCGCGCCGCGCGCGGCGAATTGACGGTGCCCGACGACGACACCGGCGCGGCCCTGTTCGAGGCGACGCAGCGGCGGATGGAGGCGGCCGGGTTGCCGGCCTACGAAATCTCCAACCACGCCCGCCCCGGCGCCGAATGCCGGCACAACCTCGCTTACTGGCGGTATCAGGATTATCTCGGAATCGGCCCCGGCGCGCATGGCCGCTTCACGCGTGACGGCGGCAAAGTCGCAACCCGCCAGCGACGCACGCCCGAGGCATGGCTCACCGCCGTCGAAAAGAACGGCTCGGCGGTCGACGAGGCGGCGTCGATCACCCCCGACGAGGCGGTCGGCGAGATGCTGATGATGGGGCTGCGCCTCGCCGAGGGCGTGCCACGCCGGCGCATCGAAGCGCTCGCCGGGCAGCCAGTCGAAGATTTGTTCGCCGCTTCGCTGCCGCGCCTGATCGACGGCGGCTTCCTGTCTCTCGACTCCGATCGATTAGCCGCCACTCCCGCCGGGCGGCAGCGGCTCAATGCCGTGCTCGGTGCGCTATTGGCGGGCTGAGCCGGTCACGACGGGAAATCGGCGAAGTTCTGCGGCGCCGGGACGACAACACTGTTGCCGCCGGGCCCGACCTCCAGTACCGCGAGGCCGCGCTGCACGAGACCGTCGCGGGTGAAACGGAACAGCCCGTCGACGCCGGTAAATCCCCCGGGGTTCAGGATCGCCTCCTGGGTGAAAGGATCGGCGCCGCCATTCTTGGCCAGCACGGCGGCAAGCGCCGCCGCGTCAAACGCGAGCGAGGCCAGCCGCGGAGCCGGGTGTCCATAGGTCGATTGGAATTTCGCGTCGAACTCGCGCCGCTGGTCCGGCGGCGAGGCGGCAAACCAGCCGCCGTATAAGGCTGGTTCGCCGCTAATCGCGGTATCGTCCCACAATCCGCTGCCGAGCAGCCGCACCTGCCTCGTATCGAGCCCGGCCGCCTGCAGCTGTTGTGCGATCTGTTTCAGCTGCGCGCCGCCCTCCGGCAGTAGCAGCGCGTCGAAGCCGACATTCGCCGCCGGGGCGGGCGGCGGCTCGATACCGGCGCCGGCCGGTGCGGATGACGCCGCCGGCCCCGCCGACATCAGCCGCTGAACCGCGCTGCCCGGGTCGGATGCGCGCGAATCGATATACTCGATCTTGGCCACCGTACCGCCGACGGCGGCGGCTGACCTCGCGCAGGGCGTCGGCCATCACATGCCCGTAGGGCGATTGCGGCGTCAACGCGGCGAAGCGGCTCATGCCCTTGTCATGCGCCACCGACACTTCGCGCATCACCTCCTGGCGCGGCAGGAAGCCCATCAGAAAGGCGTTGCCGCCGGCCAGCTGGGTCGCGGTTGAGAACGCGATCATATTGACTCTGGCGTCGCGCGCGACCGGCTTCACCGCCTCGACCTCGGCGGCCAATAACGGCCCGAGGATCAGTTGCGCCCCTTCCGACAAGGCAGAGCGAGCCGCGTTGACAGCGCCATCGGTAGTGCCGCCGGTATCGCGGGGAACCAGGGTCAGCTTGTCGCCACCGGTCGTGAACAGCGCCAGTTGCGCTGCTTCGAGCATCGACTTGCCGAGGTCGGAATTGGGGCCGGACAGCGGCAGCAGCAGCCCTACCTTGACAACGCCGCCGCCGTTGGGCGGGGCGTTCGGCTGCGGCGCGATCTTCGGCCCAGCGAACGGCGATTGCGGGGCAACAACCGGTGCCGCTACATTCCGCCCGCCGCCGCACGCCGTCAGCGCCAGCAACAGCGCGAAAGCAACCAGGGTTGAAACAAGACGCGGAACACGCCAGCGCGACAAGGACGGCCTCCCGCCAGGGGTCGAGTGCGCGCGACCCTAACCATCGCATCAGAGCAAGTAAACCCGGCGGACAGCAATTGCCGCGCGTGCCGGCAACCGAACTTCCGCCTCCGGTAGAGGCCGCCCCCGCCGACTGGTCGCCAGCGCATTCCCTCACGCCGGGGTTGCACCTGGTGGCGACGCCTATCGGCAATCTCGGCGACATCACGCTGCGTGCGTTGTGGGTGCTGCGCAACGTCGACCGCATCCTGTGCGAGGACACGCGGGTCACGACGCGGTTGCTGGCACGCTACGGCATCGACAAGCCGCTCGATGCCTATCACGACCATAATGCCGACCGGGTGCGGCCGGCGGTTATCGCGGCATTGCGGCGCGGCGACCGGCTGGCGCTGGTGTCGGATGCCGGGACGCCGCTCGTCTCGGACCCTGGCTACAAGCTGGTGCGCGAGGCGCTGGCCGAGGGATTGCCGGTCACCACGGCGCCCGGCCCGTCGGCGGCGCTGACCGCGCTGCTGCTATCCGGCCTGCCGCCCGATACGTTTCTGTTCGCCGGGTTTCTGCCGCCGCGCTCGGCGGCGCGGTGCAAGGCGCTCTCGGCGTGGACCGGGCTTGCCTCGACACTGGTGTTTTTCGAGGGCCCGTCACGACTGGCGGCAGCACTCGACGACATGATCGAGGTGTTCGGCGACCGCGACGCCGCGGTGGCGCGCGAGTTGACCAAGCGCCACGAGGATATCCGGCGCGGCCGCCTCAGCGAGCTGAGGGGGCATTACCGCGTCGCCGGGGCGCCACGTGGCGAGGTCGTGGTCCTCGTCGGACCACCAGACACCGATGCGCCGATCGCGGCCGACGAAATCGACGATCGGCTGCGCGGCCTGCTCAACGCGCACAGCCTGCGGGATGCGGTTGCTCTGCTGGCCAGCGCAACCGGCATGCCGCGCCGTGCTCTGTACGAGCGCGCGCTGGCGATGCAGCAGGAGACGCCGTGAATACATCCAGCCGCGAGCGCCGGTTGCGGGCGCGGCGGCGCGGCCAGCGCGCCGAATTGCTGTGCCGCTGGCATTTGCGGCTGCGCGGCTGGCGCATCGTCGCGTCGGGGTGGCGCTGTCCGTCCGGCGAAATCGACATCCTGGCGCGCCGCGGCCGGGTGCTGGCGGTTATCGAGGTCAAATCGCGCGGAGATTTCGCCAGCGCCGCCGAAGCTCTACTGAGGCGTCAGCGGCGCCGGATCACCCGCGCCGCCGCGTCGTTCCTCTCTGCCCGCCCCGATCTGGCGGAGTTGGCGGTGCGATTCGACGTTATGCTTGTCGCACCGCGCGCCTTCCCTCGACATCTGGCCGACGCCTGGCGCCAGGACGATTGAGCCGGCCATGTGGCCGAATTACCGCGCGTGCCGCCCAAACCCTGGCCGAAACGCCCGAGAATCGCATCAAATCCCCACTCGACCGGCCGCAAGTCATCCCCGTCAGCGCCCGACTCTTGGCGGAATCCCGCGAAAAACCGACAATGTGGCCGAGACTGTCGCCTTGGGGGAGGGGATCATGTCGAGGTTTCGCGTAGGGATGATTGCGGCGACGCTGCTGCTGCCGACGATGCTTGGGGGCTGCGTCGGGCTGCTGGTCGTCGGCGGGCTCGGAGCGGCGGCCGGCGGCGGCTATGCCGCGGCGCAGGAACGCGGCGTCAACGGCGTTGCAGACGATTTCACGATCAAGACCGATATCGAGCGGGACATGGTCGCCGCCAATCCGAACCTGCAGGCCGGCGTCACAACCACCGTCTATAACGGGCGGGTGCTGCTGACCGGGCGGCTTCCCGATGCACAGATGAAGGCCACCGCCGGCGCGATCGCACAGCGCGAGCATGATGTGCGCACCGTCTACAACGAGGTCGAGGTGACGCCCTACGACATCTGGAACGACGCACAGGACACCTGGATTACAACACGCATCCGCTCGGAGATGGTGGCGGATCCAGACATCCGCTCCGTCAACTACACGATCGACACCGCGAATGGGTCGGTCTACCTGATCGGCTCGGCGCGCTCGCAGGCCGAGCTTGACCTGGCGACGCGGATCGCCCGCTATGTACCGGGTGTGAAGCGCGTTGTGTCATATGTCGAATTGCGCGGCGGCTCGTCGGTGGCAGCGGTGCCCGGCGCACCGGCGGCAATATCGCCGACACAGAGCATGCCAAGCGCGCCGCATGACGCGATCGAGGTGCAAAAGTTGTAGACTATGGACCGATGAGCGAACTGCCCGACAAATTCGACCTCGACGAATGCGCCCGCTTCCTGCGCGAACTGTCGGAGATCACCTCCCCGGTCCTGCCGATCGGCGAGGCGGCACTGGCGCTCGCCTCATTTGAGCGGCCGCGGGTCGGGCTTGGCCGCTACCGCCAGCACCTCATCGCCCTGGGGCAGGATGTCGCCCGTCAGGCCGGCGCCACCGGCGACCTCGCCGAGCGCGCTCTGGCGCTCAATGACATCATCCTGCTGAAGCACGGCTATAGCGGTGACGAACTGACCTACGACGATCTGCAAAATGCCAATTTGATGCGGGTTATCGACCGCCGCAAAGGCCTGCCGGTGGCGCTTGGCATTCTCTACCTGCACGCGGCGCGGGCCCAGGGCTGGGACAGTGTCGGTCTCGGCTTTCCCGGTCATTTCCTGATCCGCCTGTCGCAAGGCCCGGAGCGGCTGATCGTCGATCCGTTTCACGGCGGCCAGATTTGCGACGCCGTAAAGCTGCGCGAATTGCTGAAGGCGATGGCCGGGCAGGCGATCGAACTGGCGCCCGAGCATTATGCGCCGGTCGCCGACCGCGATGTGCTGCTGCGATTGCAGAACAACCTGAAATCGCGGCTGCTGCAATCCGGCGCGGCCGAACGCGCCCTGCGGGTCATCGAGACGATGCTGCTGCTGGCGCCGGACATGGCCGATCTGTGGCGCGAATCCGGGCTGCTGCACGCACAGCTCGGCAATCTGCGGGCCGGGGCGCAGGCGCTCGAGCAATTCATCCTGCGCGCCCCGGACGGCGGTGCGCGCCACCAGGCAGCCGCGCTGCTGCAACAGCTCAAATCAAAGCTGAACTGACCGCCCCGAACTGACCGCCGCGGAGGCGCTGCGGCGTGCTGCCTTCTGGCAATTGGCCGGCGCGGTTTTCATCTAACCCGGTGGGAGACATTTCCCGGGGATCGCCATGTCCGCCACCGCCATCACCGAATCTGCCATCTCCGCCCTTGTCGACCGGTTCTATGCCAAGGCGCGGCGCGATCCGACACTCGGGCCGGTATTCAACGCCGCCGTCGAGAATTGGGACGAGCATCTGCACAAACTCTGCGATTTCTGGTCGTCGGTGATGCTGACCACCGGCCGCTACAAGGGCAACCCGATGGCGGTTCACATGAAGCAACCGCTTGAGCCCCAGTTTTTCGACCGCTGGCTGCAACTGTGGCACGAGACCGCGGCCGAAATCTTTGACGCGGAACTCGCGGAGCGGTTCGACGAAAAGGCCGCACGGATCGCCGAAAGTCTGAAACTGGCCCTGTTCTTCCGGCCCGGCGGACAACGCTAGGGTCTACGCGCAGCCTCTGTTGATCGGGCCGTTCCGGCAATATGATTGAGCGTAGCGATCGATTGCTGGAGGGCGGGTGATGTTGGAAACGCGTGAGGGTGGGTGTCATTGCGGGCGGGTGCGGTTTCGCGCCAAGGTCGATCTGGAGCTGCTGTCGCATTGCAGCTGCACCATCTGCACCAAGAAGGGCATCCTGCACCTGCCGGTCATGCCCGAGGATTTTGAACTGTTGCGGGGCAAGACGGCGCTAGCCGTCTACACGTTCGGCACCGGCGTGGCACAGCACACCTTCTGCTCGCATTGCGGCATGAATGCCTTCTACATACCGCGCTCACAGCCCGACAAGATCACCGTCAACGCGCGTTGCCTCGACGATATCGACGGCCCGAACCTGAAGCCGACGCGCTTTTTCGATGGCCGCCACTGGGAAGACGCCCAGCGCAACCGCATCGCCCATGGCGGGCATGTCGCGCCGGCAGGGCTCAACGGCGCGGTGACACTGAACGCGATCCTCGCGCGGGCGCCGGAATAAGCCTTCGGAGGGTTCCGGCGCCCTGTTTAGCTCGAGGTCAGGCGGCGGCGGTGTGCTGGCCGCGGCCGAACAGTCGGTCCATCGCGCCGCTGCCAGCCTGGTCGAACTGCGTCGTCCTGGTCCGCACCTCATCGACCGCCGCGAGGGCCTTTGCCACGGCGGGCCGGGCTGCAATGCCGGCAACCCAGGCCATCAGCCTTGGGATAATTGGCCTCTGCCGCCTTGCCGAGAAGTGCGCCGAGCACGCGGGTCCACGGGAAGGTGGCGATGTCGGCGATCGAATAGCTCGCGCCGCCGAGGAACGGCATGCGGTAAGCCGGCCTTCGAGCACGTCCAGCGCGCGCCGTGCCTGGGTGCGGTAGCGGTCGAGCGAATAGTCGTTGCCCTTTGGCGCAAACCGCATGAAATGGACGAACTGGCCGAACATCGGGCCGACCAGCGTCATCTGGACCATCATCCATTGCAGCGCGTCGTAGCGCGCGGGGCCGTCCTTCGCGAGGAACTGACCGGTCTTTTCGGCGAGATAGATCAGGATCGCGCCGGACTCGAACACCGTGTAGGGCTTGCCGCCGGGCATCGTGATCGACGATGACCGGCACCTTGGCGTTCGGGTTGAGCTTCAGGAACTCGGCGCGAACTGCGCCTCGCCGAACACATCGACCGGATGGACCTTGTAGGCGAGGCCCATTTCCTCGAGCGCGATATAGATCTTGACGACGTTCGGGCTGCCCATCGCATAGAGGTCGATCATCGCTGTCTCCTGGTGTGATGCCGCTGGCGGCATCTTATATTGGTCGCGTCTGATGGCCGGGCTTCAGAATTTGGTGGTCGAGGAGCGTACCGGTCGGGTTTTTTCAACGTCGCGATAGGCCGCCAGATAGGGCCCTATGTCGGTGAGCGTCAGCGTAATAGACCCGTATTTCAGGCTCCCGGAGTTGAGCGGTTGCAGCATTTCCAGGGTCACAAACGGGCCGCACTCGTTAAGCCGCGCATATCTGTCGTTCAGGGGATCATTCATAGGCTCGACGAACTCCGGCGTCGGCACCATTCCAGGTTGTGACGGTTGATTTGGGAACATCGGTTCGTTACCGGGCTGGAACGATGTCTGCCGTCCATCTTCGCGCCAGAGCTGGCCAGCGGGCGCCCGGTCGGTCGAGACTGGTACATCGAGGCGCAAGCCCTACCGGCGGGGGTGTGCCAGAATTGGATGCTTCCGAATTCATATCCTTCGGCCCTTCAAGGCGGCTGCCGTATTTATCCCTCGCTGCGGTAAATATCTGCGGCGGCGAGAAATCGGCCCGGCACGTAAACGCGGCGCCATGCTGCGAGGACCGGCCGGTCGTCACAGGCGGGTGATCAAAGATGGCGATCAGTTCGAGGCCGTCCTCCGAAATGAAAAGCTTGCCGAAGCTGGGCGTCCAATCGGGCCTGCCCTGGTCCTGCGCTCCAAAACGGTCCAATTTGTGCGCTACTTTCATGTGTCCGCGAATGATGCGCTCGGCCTCGTCGAATGACATGCCAAGCCGGACGCCGATAAAATCAGGGCCATATGGCACTTTGGGGAGCGCCAGCGGTGCCGGTGCCGCGGCAGCAGCGGCGGCGACAGGGCGGCGGAAAAGGGCGGTGTTCCCGACGGCCAAGCGGCCGCCGACAGCGCCTTGATCGAAGCCAGCACCGCACTCGCGGTCGCGGCCGGGTCGGGTTTCATCCGAGCGATTTCACGGCTGTTTTCTATGTAGCGAGCGTCGATCAAATCGGCATCGAAGGTCACAAACTCGCCGCTGGGCAGGTCTATTACCAGCGATCCGCAGCAGATTTTTCGCGTCCGGAGGAAGGACATCGGTCGCCCGTGGCGGCTGCGCCGAAAAATTCACCCGCGTGATCCGCAAGGCGATTTCCGCCGCCATCTTGCGCTGAGTGCCGAGTTCGACCTCCGGGGCCGGCAGGCTGCTGGAGAAACGGATGGCGATGGTCAGGGGGTCGGAAAAGGTCATCCCCGGCAGGCTGCTGGGTCGGCCGCAGCTCATCTGGCGCAGGAAGCCGGACAAATTGCCCGCCGCTTCCAACGCGGAACATCTTTGCTCGTCCGCCGGCAAGGGAGCGGTTTTGCGGCGTCGTTCGCAATCGCCCCATTGCGACCCGAACGCCATGGCCTGGCGATTGTCATTCGACAGCGAGGCTGAGGTTCCAGAAAGCAGGCCACATTTCCCCACGACCTCGACTGGCCCTTGCGGATCGATCGGGGTCGACAACACCGTTTGCACCGGCACCGCCGGCGCCGCCGTCTTGGCCCACGCGACAAACGATTTCCCGAGCGCGGCCGCTTCCTGGGGAGTCGTTGAGCCCCGGCACGGAAAAAACGCCCACCCGGCGTCCGCCCGGCTCGGCTTCATGCTGCCAGCGCCTTACCACCAGATAGGCGAGCGCTTCCGGTGACAGGCGGTCGCCAACCGCACCGGCCGCGAGCAATTCGGTCAGCGCGGCATCAAACGGGATGGGACCGCCGGTTGCCGGGGGTGCGCCGGCCGCCGCCACTTGCGGCGCACCCGAACGGTCAATGCCCGTCGCCGTGACCGGATACTCTTGCGCAGGGATATCGTTCGCGGACGCATTCGATGGGACGAGCGGACCGCCTGCGGTTCGACGGTGAGCTGCAAGCCGCCTTGAGACCCCTGGGTGCCCGTCACCTCGCTCAATTCCAAACGCAGCAGCGCTCGCGACGACGGCGAAGACGCGGCTGGATTATCGAGGGTTTGGTAGATGCCCAGCGGCACGGGGATCATGTAGGTCGGGATTGGGTGCCGAGGCGAAAGGTCAAACCGCGCACGGTCGACATGCCGAGTTCTTGCGGGGAAAGAGTGCCCGAATTGGCCCTCCAAAGAGGCAATTCCACGGGATCGAGCCCCGCCGCGGGCGGCAGTGCGATCGAAAAGCTCGTCCACACCGCGCGTATCAACTCCGCGCGCCGCTTCGTCCAATCCTGGAATGCCGCAACGTGCTCGGGCGGGAATAGCTGGTTGGTCGAATCATAGGGGTAGTCGGGCGGAAAGAAACGGCCCCACGCAAGCGGCTGCGGCGGCTGATTGGCCGCAGGGGCGGCCCGGTCCCGCGAACGGCGGCGCTCCATCTCGGAAATCCAATCGCCATCGCTAAGCAGGCCCGCGCGCGCCCGTAACAGAAAGAGGGTCTCGTCGTCGCCCAGCCAAATCTGGGATGGCGGCCTGACCGCGACGATCGCGATCGCGGATGACACGTCGGTCTTGCGAATATCGGCGTCGGAGAGCAGCAATTTCGTGAAGGCCGCGTCTGCAAACAATTCCATCCTGGTAACACGCGTCGCGACGTCAAACCGGTTCTGAGCCGGTATCCAGCGCGGCGGCGCCGTAATCTCCAATTCGCGGCGGAGGTAAACCTGGCGATCCTTTTCCCTCCCACGCATCGGCAGTTCGGCCACGATGGCCTCGGCGTGCGCCTCATCGGCGGGCAACGACATCGGCATGTCGCGGTCAAGCACCAGTCGAAAGGGCATCGGGGGCATCAAGACGGTATGCGGGGGCGGGCTCAGCGGCAGCGTGATAAAACGCTCGCCCCGTGGAGGGCTCAGACGCCTGCCCAGGGTAAAATTTTGCTGCTGCGAGTTCCACGCGCTCAGCACAAGCGCCTGCGTGTCGACCACCCGAATGGGAAAACGCGCCGTTTCGTCGCGCACCCGATCGCGCCATTCCGCGACGAAGCGTTGGAATGTGCGTGCGGTCTGAAATTCGTCCGCGCCGGCCCACCGGGCACTGCCCGGCACCAGGTAGTCTTTGATCTCTTCCGGGGATAGCAACAGTGCCGCGATTTTCACGGCCTTCGCCAATCATCCCAATCGGACGATTGAATGCTGCTGACAAAGAGCCGACGGGCGATGATCTGCCTGGAATCGGTTGGACCCGGCGGCTCGCCGATCGTCAAACCGGCCGAAACATCGTGCTCCGTGCTTTCGCGGGTCACCCGCACCGGGGCGGATGAGTTCAGCTGTGCGATGCGACGCTCGTAGGATTCGACGATGCACGTATTGGTCGTGCAGTGGTTACGTTCGGCAACCCAAGCGCGCTGTTCGGCCAGGAGTTGCTCGCGGGGCACGATCGCCGCGACCCTGCCATACAACGCGGCCATCTGGTCATCCAACGCCGACAGCCCGGTGTTGGTGCAAATTATCTTTTCGGCCGGCGTGAGTGCCTTCTTGCAATCGAAACTTGCAGCATGAGTACCCGTTGCAGAAAGTGCCGCGACCACGAAAAGAGTCCTTGCGATTCTCATCGCCAATCTCCCGATGCGATGCGGAAAATTCAATCACCGCGCACCGCATCGGCGACGCTGAAAAAATTCCGTCGCCAGCCGTATAAGGTGACATGACGTCAATCGGCCACCGGGAATAAGGTGCAGGGTCGGTAGATTTTGTCTCGTCCGCCCCACCAAAATGGTTAGTTGCCGGATACGGCTTCCGTAACCACGACCGACACATCGAACAGACCGTCATAGCCGGGCCCACGATGCGGCTGCTCGCTGCCGATGTGACCCGAACGGCCCACATAACCTATTGGTATAATTTGGTGCGGACGGCGACTTCGAACCCGCACTTTCCTAGGAAAAGCAGATTTTAAGTCTGCTGCGTCTACCTTTTCGCCACGTCCGCAACCAGGCCGGTTGCCGCAGCTTATCAACGGCTTGCGATAATCGGCTACCCTGATTTCCTGTCGCTCGATCGCGGCGTGCGGAAGATCGAACGTGACGCGATACAGGTCAAAGAAACCGTACTGCCCGAGAAGCCCGTGCCCGGTTTTAGAGAGCGAGGGCATGAAGCCGACTTCGACGTTGGGATGCGCTCGGTCGCCGATGTGCAGCGTCACCTGGTGGAGACAGAACGGGGGGCGTTCGCCCGTCTACGATGCCGCCAATTTCGCTGCTTATCGTCGTTCATGGAGTGAGTCGCACAGCTCGAGGCTTGCGCTGTCCCCATGCGCGCCATTGGCCGGTTTTGCCCCGAAGCAGCCAGTCCTGAACCAGCCGACAGCCTCGATCGGAGATCAGAACCATGCCGCAAAGCAGCTTATCGACGAGTTCGCTTACCCACTATCGCTACTCCGTCAGCGTAGCGCCGCTCGACAAAGAACAACTGTACCAGCCTTCCTTCGCCGAGGATGCTGTGCCTTATTATTGTATTCGGCTGCACTTCCATACCGACTCGCAGGAAGCTTGGCCCAGGCTGGGTTCGAAATGGAACCCGGCAGGTAGGCAAAGAAAGAGTACTTTGTGGCGGCACGTCGGGCATGGGGTAACCTCGCCCGCATCGGCACGCGGCACCGTAATCGACGATAGGGCGGCGGCGATGCGGGCGAAATCACGCTATTGGCGTCTATATCCAGTTGTAATTGATAGTGCCGCCGGAGTTATTGGTGACGTGGTATATCCCGTTTCCTAGGGTAACAGTACGGTTTGTCTGGTCGGTCATTGTGATATACGCATATTGGTCTCCACACCGCACAGTTACGGTCGTGGTTGCAGAGTATTGCACCCCCGATACTCCTGTTAATTTAACCCCGGAGATTTTGCTTTTGCTTTTCGTCGTTTTGCCATTTTGCAACGACGCTACCAGTGGGGCACCGGGATACCTCCCTACCGTCGCTACCGAAGCGCCGGCTGCAGTGAGCATGGAGTTATATATAGGATTGCCGAGTTCCAGCGTCGTTAGCTCACCCGCGGATGCGCTCCAGCCGCTGTTCAAATTGTATGCAAGAGAGGCCGCGGTAATGCCGGCCAAGGTTACGATAGCGCCCGGCGAAAACGCCTCGGTGATCATCGTTCCCGTAGAATACGGTTGTGTCGACAATATCATCGCGACGGTCTCGATCGGCTCGAATGTCCCAAGCCCCCCTGATCCGAGCAATTCCGTAACAACGATATAATCGGCTGGGCCGGTTATAACTTTCTGAGAAACATAAAAGTTGTTTATTGATTGTTCAGTATTTTGAATTGTAAACACTTGTTCATTCGGCTGCGCAACTGATTGCGGGTTCCATGCGGTGCCTGGGAAAATGTAATTTTCACCCAGGCTGATGGACACGATGGCCGTCGGGCTGACATACGGATTGGTGCCAGATACAGAAGCGCCATTTTGTATTTCGTTGCTTTCTTCTCCGATATAATACTCCTCTTCCCATGTGATGGTGTTCGACGACTGATCGTAAAGTTGGTTCCCTGATATTGTGAGCCATACCGTGCTCGTCGCGCCACTTCCCGCGTTGATCCCTTTGAAGAGGTAGAGCGTATACCCCTTTTCCTGAAGAAACGCTCTCGTCGTCGCGTCAATTTGGATGGTCGCCGAATACGAGATCATTTGTATTCTCCCTGGGACTAGGCGAAATGCCGCGTTAATAATCCACCACAAAGATCGAATAGAAACCCAGTTTCGATTGCGCCACGCGCAACCGCGTGCGTTTCTCCTGCGCATGACGCAAGCGCATAGAAGAAGGATATAATTTTAGTAAACAGCGGCTGAAATATCAGGATAGTTCGGCTAAAATAACTTCTGTTAACTTACTAATCGCCTCGGTAATGGGGGACGGCAAGGATGAAAGTTGATCCGCGATATTCCTTTGTGCGGTGGCTACGTCCGGGCGGCGATGGAGATCCATGTCCCCTCGGCCTAAAATCAACCAGTCCAGTGATATATCCAGTACTTCACACAGGCGGGCCGCATGCGTCAGAGAGAGACCTGCATTCCGTTGCCATCGGCTGATAGCACTCTCATCAACACTCAGTTCGGCGGCAAGCGCCATCTGCTTGCGAATACCGCGTGCTTCCAACGCTTTTTGTAGTCTTTCACCACGAGACGCCATGCTTGACAACCTTGAGCTGTCTCTCGTCTCGATCCTAAGTTTTTTACCTCTCCTTCGATCACTTAAACACTTACAATATTAGTCAAACGCCATTTGTCACGCGTACAAAAAAATTATACTTTGACTGCGGAACCAATACGAAATAAAGGGGTGATCCAGTCGAAACAGTTCGTCGAGCTGGGACGGAAATGCGGGTGGATTTCGTTATGGTTTCGGCTCGATTTCGACGGTCGCCGTGAGGCCGATCACGAGGCGGACATCCGGCGGCATCTCGTCGATGTGCACGCGCACGGGTATGCGCTGCGCGAGCCGCACCCAGGTGAAGATAGGGTTGACGGCGGCAAGCCCGCTCTTCCCGGTATGACGTTGGAGACGACGGTGCCGCGCGCCACACTGTCGACATGCCCTTCAGCATTTCCTGGTAGCCAAGCAGCCAAATCTTCGCCGGGGCGCCGTAGCGAATGGATTTGAGAGCCGTTTCCTCGAAATAGCCGTCTACCCTGAAGGAATCCGCATCGACGAGCGACAGGGTGGTCTGGCCGATCGTGGTGTAATCCCCTTGCCGGAGCAGGAGGTTGGTGACCCAGCCGTTCACAGGAGAGCGAAGGTCGGTCCGCGCGAGATTGACGTTGGCCCGTTCGAGGTTGGCCTTTTGCTCCTCGACGGCCGCCGCCGCCATCGCCGTGGTGGATGCATAAGTTTGCTGCTCTTCGCGCGTCGTAGCCAAATTGGTCAATGCGGCACGTCGCTCTGCCTCGACCCGCTTGTTTTGGTAATCCGCTTCGGCTTGATTGAGCGCTGCTTTGCTGACATCGACAGCAACCCGGCAATCGCGCGGATCGATCTTGATTAAAAGGTCGCCCTTGTGGACGAATTGATTGTCCTTCACGGCCAGCTGCACGACCTGACCCGCTACATCAGGCGCCAGGGTTACTATGTTTGCTCTTACCGTGCCGTCGCGGGTCCAGAGCTTCCCCATATAGTTCTGCCACAACAGCCACGCGGCGCCCGCTCCAAACGCCGCGACCACGAGAGTTACGAGGAGAGGCAATAGCCGGAGCCGGCGCTGAACCGATCGGCGATCGTTGGCGGGAGCGGGCGGCCCGCTGAGCTGGGGCGGCAACTCCAAAGGGGAGTGGGTGCACCACCGTCCGATTTGACCGGCAACGGCGCCTCAGAAGGAGACGGGGTCGTCATCGACATGCCGGATTTCCTAATTGTAGATCATGGTCTCGAGTTGGGCTACCAGCTCGGGAAGAACCCTTCCGATTACGCCGGTACCTATAAGATCGGCGCTTATTACGATTTATCTGTAGCGGCGGACTTGGCCAATGCGCACGAAACCGACGCAGGCCGATATGGTCTCTATCTTGAAGCCGCCCAGCAAATATTCAAGACAGACCCCGATCTCCGCAACGGTCTGGCGATTTTCGGAATCTACACCATCAGCGATCAGGTCAGCGTCGGCTTCTTCGCGCGCGCACAGGATTGTCCCAGCCTTCTCGCGGGCGTCCTTGAGGCCAAGCCTGTCTACGCGGCCCGGGGTGGCATGCTTCCGTACCTTACCCGTGACCAGAATGTAGCTCTTTGCGCCGCCCCGGGAGGATTGCGTCCTCAGCCTTCCGCGAGACCCTCCTGCGGATCACCGCCGAGTGCCCGGATCATGGTGTTCAGCTCGTTGATCGCCGCGCCGATACGGTCGCGATCGGTGCCGCGCACGACCAGGGTGACGCCGAAATCGGCACGCCGGAAGTATGGGTAGGAGCCGATTTCGAGGTCGGGATAGCGATCCTGCAAGGCGCTCAAACCGTTGGCGATGGCGCCTTCGCCGAGAGTGCAGCTGACGTTGCGGCTCAGCATTTTCGCGCCGCCGCGCAGCTGGTGTTTCAGTTCGTTGAAGATCGCCTGCATGATCTGCGGCACGCCCGGCAGGACAAACACGTTCTCGACGCGGAAACCCGGGGCGCGCGAGATCGGGTTCAGCAGCAGCGATGCCCCCTCCGGCACCATCGCCATGCGCAGCCGCGCCTCGTTGAGCGCGCCCGGCGGGTAATGGCTTTCGAGGATGCCGGCGCGCCTCGGGGTGGATGATCAGCTTGACGCCAAACGCCTCGGCGACGCACGCGGAGGTGATGTCGTCATGCGTCGGGCCGATGCCGCCGGTCGTGAAAACGTAGTCGAATTTCGCGCGCACCTCGTTGACCGTGGCGATGATCGTCGCAGCGTCATCGGGAATGACGCGCGCCTCGCGCAATCGCACCCCGACTTCGTTGAGACCCTGCGCCAGAAACGCGAGGTTTGCGTCCTGGGTGCGACCCGACAGGATTTCGTTGCCGATGATCAGGACGCAGGCGGTAACGGTGTTGGGTGCCGGGTCGGCCTCGGTCATCGCGTCCTCGAAAGCGCTACGGGCGGTCAATCTTCATAGGCAAAGCCGCCGGCCGGCACAACCTGCGGCATGCCGGCGAGCATTGTCATGGCCGTCGTGCCTTCCCACCTTCAACCAGGCGGCACGCGGATTGTTGCCCGTCGCCGGTGAATCGGATTATCACCTGACGGGCATGACGAGCAAAGGGCATAGAATGATGCAGCAGGATCAGCTTGCAGGCCTGCACCTGACGCGCGGTGCGCCGCGAGCCGGGCAGATCAAGATCCACGGGGCCCAGGCGTTCGAGGGCATGCGGCAGGCCGGCCAACTGGCCGCCGCGACGCTCGACTTCATCACGCCGCTACGTGCAACCGGGGATCACGACCGGCGATCTCGACCGGTTGTGCCACGGCTTTATCGTCGATCACGACGCGATCCCGGCGCCGCTGAATTATCGCGGCTTTCCGAAATCGATCTGCACCTCGATCAATCATGTCGTGTGCCACGGCATTCCCGGCGACCGCCGGCTGACGGATGGCGACATCCTGAATATCGACGTGACGACCATCCTCGACGGCTGGCACGGTGACACCAGCCGCATGTTCTTTGTCGGCGAGCGCATTCCGATCAAGGCCAGGAAGCTGGTCGATGCGACCTACGAGGCGATGATGCGCGGCATCGCCGTGGTGCGGCCCGGGGTGCATGTCGGTGCGATCGGTAATGCCATCCAGCGCTATGCCGAGGGGCTGCGTTATTCGGTCGTGCGCGATTTTTGCGGGCATGGCGTCGGCCGGGTGTTTCACGATTCCCCGTCGATCCTGCATTACGGCAGCCCGCAGGACGGGCCGGTTTTGCTCGAAGGCATGTTTTTTACCGTCGAGCCGATGATCAATGCCGGCCGCTATGAGGTGAAGGTGTTGAGCGACGGCTGGACCGCCGTCACCAAGGACCGGTCGCTATCGGCCCAGTTCGAACACACGATCGGGGTGACCGCGACCGGCTACGAGATTTTCACGATCTCTCCGGCCGCCCTGCACCGCCCGCCCTATGACCTTGATCTTCCGACTGGAAGTTCCGGTCCTGGGCCCGCGCTGGAATAACAAACCGCGAATAACAAACCGCGAATAACAAATACGAACAGCCCTGTTGCGGGCCGCAGGGCTCGCCAATCTTCAGCCGCCTCGCTACCCTGCCGCCCTCTCCCGCGATGCGATGCCGGGAGGATCGAAAGGGAATGTACATGAGCCGTGCTGCTGCAATAGCCGCCGCCGAGCGCTATTTCGACGACGGCGGGTTTGCCACAGACCTCGGGCGCCGCGTCGCGATCCCGACCGAGAGCCAGGTCGAGGGCAGCCTGCCGGTGCTCAACGCCTATCTCAGCGACGAGATCGCGCCGTCCCTGGCGAAGCTCGGGTTCCGCAGCGAGGTCATCGACAACCCGGTGCGTGGCGGGCCGATGCTGATCGCCGAGCGGCGCGAGGAAGGTGCTGCGACAACCGTGTTCGGCTACGGCCACGGGGACGTGATTCGCGGGCTGGAGCCGCAATGGCGACGAGGGCCTGTCGCCGTGGGCGCTACGGCAGGTCGGCGAACGGCTTTACGGACGCGGCACCGCCGACAACAAGGGGCAGCATTCAATCAACATGGCGGCGCTCGACTGCGTCCTGAAGACGCGCGGGAAGCTCGGGTTCAACATCGTGCTCCTGTTCGAGACCGGTGAGGAGATCGGCTCGCCCGGACTGCGGGAAGTCTGCCGGCAGTACAAGGACCGCCTGAAGGCCGACGTGCTGATCGCCTCGGATGGGCCGCGCCTTGCGCCGGAACGCCCGACGATTTTTCTCGGCGCGCGCGGCGCGATGAATTTCGACCTGACGGTCGATCTGCGCGACGGCGGGCATCATTCCGGCAACTGGGGCGGGCTGCTTGCCAATCCCGGCATCATCCTGGCGCACGCACTGGCGACGATTACCACTCCGACGGGAGCGATCCGGGTGCGCGACTGGGTGCCGACGCATCTGCCAAACTCGGTTCGCGTCGCGCTCGCCGACTGCAAGGTGGAGGGCGGCGAAGGCGCGCCGGAAATCGACCCGGATTGGGGTGAGCCCGGCTTGTCACCCAGCGAAAAAGTGTTCGGCTGGTGCAGCTTTGAAATTCTCGCCTTCACCACCGGCAATCCGGAAAACCCGGTGAACGCGATCCCGCCCAAGGCAAAGGCCACCTGCCAGATCCGCTTTGTCGTTGGTGTCGACCCCGAGAATTTCCTGCCCGCGCTGCGGCGTCATCTCGACGCTCAGGGCTTCGGATGGTCAAGGTGGAGCGCTGGGCCAAGGCTTATTTCCCAGCAACGCGGCTCGACCCGGATCATCCCTGGGTGCGCTGGACCGCCGGCTCGATCCGGGAAACCACCGGCAAGGCGCCGGCGATCCTGCCCAATCTCGGCGGTTCGCTGCCCAACGACATCTTTGCCAACGACCTTGGAATGCCGACAGTGTGGGTGCCGCATTCCTATGCCTCGTGTTCGCAGCATGCGCCGAATGAGCACATGTTGGCGCCGGTCGCGCGCGAAGCCCTGAAGGTGATGGCCGGGATTTATTGGGACCTCGGCGAGAGCGGGGTGCCGGCACTGCGTTAGGCTGTGCGGCCTGCTACCCGCACCCTCTGTGTTCTTTTTTTACGTCCTGGAAAAGGAGGGGTGGTGGGCGATGAGGGATTTGAACCCCCGACCCCCTCGGTGTAAACGAGATGCTCTGCCAGCTGAGCTAATCGCCCGCGACGTTTCGTCGACGATCCCTTAGCACGCTCCGGGCAGTTAGGCCGCGAAGTTCGCGCTGCTAGTTCAGTTCGTCCCGTAACCGCTTACCAGGCTTGAATTTCGCCTGTTTTGACGCAGCAATCTTGATCTTCTCGCCGGTTCGAGGATTGCGGCCCTCCGATGCCGCACGTGCGGCTACTGAGAAAGTACCAAATCCGACGAGCCGAACGTCGCCTCCCTCCTTCAAAGCATCGGTGATCGCATCGAACACCGCGTCAACTGCCTTGTTCGCTGCCGATTTAGTGAGGTCGGCCTTACTTGCAACGGCGTCGACGAGTTCGTTTCTATTCACGTGGTTAGCCCCCTAGCGATTTCTGCGAACGGTTCCTAATAACTTGTGGGGGGCAGTTTAGAGCGCCCTCCCGGACCGGTCAACGCCGCTACGCCCCGCCCCCGCGCGCATTTTATCAATTGCTACCAGTCATTGCCGTCACCGCCGGGAAATCTCCCGGCGATCACGGCAATGCGCATGAGATACATCAATGCGTTAGGAGACCCGACCGCTCTTCGCTTTTAGCGGGAATGACCGCCTGCGTTTCAGCGTCGTCGTCCCATTCGATCGGCGTCGGCGTCGCGGACCAGCGCATGCACCAACACCTCGTCTACAGTCCGCACCGGGACGATCTTGAGGCCGCGTTTAACATTGTCCGGGATGTCGGCGAGATCCTTCTCGTTGTCCGCCGGGATCACGACGGTCTTGAGGCCGCCGCGCAACGCCGCCAGCAACTTTTCCTTGAGGCCGCCGATCGGCAATACCCGACCGCGCAGGGTGATCTCGCCGGTCATCGCGAGGTCGCGTCTGACCGGAATACCGGTCAGTATCGACACGATCGTCGTCACCATGCCGACACCGGCCGACGGCCCGTCCTTTGGCGTCGCGCCTTCCGGCACGTGCACGTGAATGTCCTTGCGCTCGAAGATCGTCGGCTTGATGCCATAGGCCTGGCTGCGTGACTTTACGAAGCTCTCGGCCGCCTGGACCAACTCCTTCATGACATCGCCGAGCTTGCCGGTGGCGGTGACGCGGCCCTTGCCCGGCACGGTCACCGAACTCGATCGTCAGCAACTCGCCGCCAACCTCGGTCCATGCCAGACCGGTCACGACACCGACCAGGTCCTCGCTCTCCGCCTCGCCAAAGCGGAAGCGGCGAACACCGGCGTATTTTTCGAGGTTGCGCCGCGTCACCGTGATGTGCGCGGACTTCTTCATCAGAATGTCCTTGATCGCCTTCCGGGTCAGGTTGGCGAGTTCTCGCTCGAGGTTCCGCACCCCGGCTTCGCGCGTGTAGTAGCGGATCACGTCGCGCAGGGCATCGTCACCGATACTCCACTCGGCCTTGCTCAGGCCATGCGCCTTGATCTGCTTCGGGATCAGATGGCGCTTGGCGATCTCGACCTTCTCGTCCTCGGTGTAGCCGGGCAGCCGGATGATCTCCATGCGGTCCATCAGCGGCTGCGGCATGCGCAGCGTGTTGGCCGTGGTGATGAACAGCACGTCCGACAGATCGTAATCGACCTCGAGGTAGTGGTCGTCGAAGGTGGAGTTCTGCTCCGGATCGAGCACCTCGAGCAGGGCCGAGGACGGGTCGCCGCGCCAATCGGCGCCGAGCTTGTCAACCTCATCGAGCAGGAAGAGCGGGTTCGACGACTTCGCCTTCTTCATGCCCTGGATCACCTTGCCGGGCATCGACCCGATATAGGTCCGGCGGTGACCACGAATCTCCGCTTCGTCCCGCACGCCGCCGAGCGACATGCGTACAAAGCTGCGCCCGGTGGCGCGCGCCACCGACTTGCCGAGCGAGGTCTTGCCGACGCCCGGCGGGCCGACCAGACACAGGATCGGGCCCTTCATCTTGCGCACGCGCTGCTGGACCGCGAGGTATTCAAGGATACGCTCCTTGACCTTCTCCAGCCCGAAATGGTCGGCATTGAGTACCTTTTCGGCGCCTTTGATGTCACGCTTGACCTTGCTGCGCTTCTGCCACGGGATCGACAGCAGCCAGTCGAGATAGTTGCGCACGACAGTCGCCTCGGCCGACATCGGGCTCATGCTGCGGAGCTTTTTCAGCTCCGCCATCGCCTTGTCGTGGGCTTCCTTGGTGAACTTGGTCTTGTTGATCTTGTCCTCGAGTTCGGCCATCTCGTCCTTGCCGTCCTCGCCTTCGCCCAATTCCTTCTGGATCGCCTTGAGCTGTTCGTTGAGGTAATACTCGCGCTGGGTCTTCTCCATCTGCCGCTTGACGCGGTTGCGGATGCGCTTTTCGACCTGCAGGACGCCGATCTCGCCTTCCATGTAGCCGAACACTTTTTCCAGGCGCTCGGACACGGTTTCGGTTTCGAGAAGCTCCTGCTTCTCGGGAATTTTCAGGGTCAGGTGCGACGCGACCGTATCGGCCAGCTTTCCCGGGTCTTCGATCTGGTTGATCGACACCAGTACCTCGGGCGGGATCTTCTTATTCAGTTTGATATACTGTTCGAACTGCGTGACGACAGTGCGGCCGAGCGCCTCGATCTCGGAGTTGCCGGTCGACTTCTCGGCGATCACTTCTGCGTGAGCCTGGAAGAACGCCTCGTTTTCGGCAAAGCGCAGGATACGGGCGCGTTGACCACCTTCGACCAGCACCTTGACGGTGCCATCCGGCAGCTTCAACAACTGCAGAACCGTACCAATCGTACCGATCGTGTAGATGTCGGAGGTCGACGGATCGTCCTGAGCGGCGTTCTTCTGCGTGACGAGCAGGATTTGCTTATCGTCCTTCATCACGTCTTCGAGAGCCCGCACTGATTTTTCGCGGCCGACGAAGAGCGGCACGATCATGTGCGGGAACACCACGATGTCGCGGAGTGGCAGGACCGGATAGAGGGCAGCGCGCGCGGTTTCGAACATAGGACCTCTTTTTTCGCCAGGAGCCGCTCGCCGGCAAAGGCGAGGGCCGGTGGACAAAGCCGTGTTTAGGTTGGCCTCCCGCACCCGACCGTCAAGGTTCGAGCACGCATGCCGCAGGCGCGCGCAGCGCCCGCCTCAATCGCCAGCGCCGACGTCGCCCCGGCGATCCGAATAGATGTGAAGTGGCTTCGCCCGCCCCTCGACCACCTCTCGATTGATCACGATCTCGCTGACACCGGCGAGGCTCGGCAGTTCGAACATCGAGTTCTAGCAGGATCGATTCCATGATCGAGCGCAGCCCGCGGGCACCGGTCTTGCGAAGCGATCGCCTTTTGTGCGATGCCGCGTAGCGCTTCCTCGGCGAGTTCAAGGCGGACATCCTCCATCTCGAACAGGCGCTGGTACTGCTTGACCAGTGCGTTCTTCGGCTTCGTCAGGATATCGACCAGCGCGTCTTCGTCGAGATCGTCGAGCGTCGCGACGACCGGAAGCCGACCGACAAATTCGGGGATCAGCCCGAATTTCAAGCAGATCCTCCGGTTCGAGGTCCTTCAGGATCTCGCCGGTCTTCCGCTCGTCGGGGCCGCGGACTTCGGCGCCGAAGCCGATCGAGGTGCCCTGCCGCCGCTGCGCGATGAGCTTTTCAAGACCGGAAAACGCCCCGCCGCACACGAACAGGATGTTGGTCGTATCGACCTGCAGGAATTCCTGCTGCGGGTGCTTGCGGCCGCCCTGCGGCGGCACCGAGGCGATCGTGCCCTCCATGATCTTCAGGAGAGCCTGCTGTACGCCCTCGCCCGACACGTCGCGGGTGATCGACGGATTGTCGGATTTGCGCGAAATCTTGTCGACCTCGTCGATATAGACGATGCCGCGCTGTGCCCGCTCGACGTTGTAATCGGCAGCCTGCAGCAGCTTGAGGATGATGTTCTCGACATCCTCGCCGACATAGCCCGCCTCAGTCAGCGTCGTCGCATCCGCCATCGTGAACGGCACGTCGATGATGCGGGCGAGCGTTTGGGCCAGCAACGTCTTGCCCGATCCCGTCGGGCCAACGAGCAGAATGTTCGACTTGGCAAGCTCGACGTCGTTGCTCTTCGACTGGTGCGCAAGACGCTTGTAGTGGTTGTGCACTGCGACTGACAGCACGCGCTTTGCGTGGTCCTGGCCAATCACGTAATCGTCAAGCACGCGACATATGTCGCGCGGCCCCGGCACGCCATCGCGCGACTTGACCAGCGTCGTCTTGTGCTCCTCACGGATGATATCCATGCAAAGCTCGACGCATTCGTCGCAGATGAAGACGGTCGGACCCGCGATCAGCTTCCGCACCTCGTGCTGGCTCTTGCCGCAAAAGGAGCAGTACAGCGTGTTTTTCGAGTCGCTACCGCTGGACTTTGTCATCGCCACTCCATGACCGGGCACCGGCGGGAAATCCCGCCAGGCCAGCACCCGGCGCCGGGCCGAAACTCCCGGCACGGGTAAGAAAGTATAAGTCGTCCCGGCGGATCAACAACCAGATAAATCCGCTGAGACCCGAAAGGCCTAGGCTCAGGCGCGGAAACCGCGCTCCTCGTCGCGTCCCGGGCGGGATTCGACGACCTCGTCGATCAGCCCAAACTCCTTCGCCTCCACGGGCGACAGAAACTTGTCGCGCTCCAGCGCGTGCTGGATCGCTTCCAGCGTCTGGCCGGTATGTTTGACGTAAATCTCATTGAGGCGCGCCCGCAGCGCCAGAATCTCGCGCGCCTGGATTTCGATGTCGGTGGCCTGGCCCTGGGCTCCGCCCGACGGCTGATGGATCATGATTCGTGAATTGGGCAGCGAAAAGCGCTTGCCCTTGGCGCCGGCGCACAGCAACAGCGAACCGGCCGAAGCCGCCTGCCCAATGCACACGGTCGACACCGGCGAGCGGATGTACTGCATCGTGTCGTACATCGCGAGGCTCGAGGTCACGACGCCGCCCGGCGAGTTGATGTAGAACGCAATGTCCTTGTTCGGGTTCTCGGCTTCGAGGAACAGGAGCTGAGCGCATATCAGACTCGACACTGCGTCATGGATCGGCCCGACGAGAAAAATGATCCGCTCCTTCAGCAGGCGCGAATAGATGTCATAGGCCCGTTCGCCGCGGTTGGTCTGCTCGACCACCATCGGCACCAGATTGTTCATGTACTGCTCAAAAACGTCGGCCATTTTGGTCTCCTCGGACCCTTCGCGCCGCGACGGCGCGCGAATCTGGTGTTAGTCTACGTCGGCGCGACGGTTTCACCGTCCGCCTCGCCGCCAGCAAGCAACTCCTGCGGCGCGACACGGCGCTCCTCGGGCTTGGCCAGCTCAACGATAAAATCGACGACCTTTTCCTCGAACAGGGGCGCGCGCAGGTTGTTCAGCGCATCCTGGTTCTGCCGATAGTAATCGATCACCTGACGCTCGTATCCGGGGTGGCGACGTGCCTCCTGGGCCAATGCTTGATTAAGCTCATCCTGGCCCACGGTGATATTGTTGTTCCGTCCGACTTCGGCAAGGAGGAGCCCCAGGCGAACGCGGCGTTCGGCGATCCGGCGGAATTCGGCCTTGGCTTCTTCCTCGTCTTGCCCGTCATCGGCCGGCGCGACGTCGGACGCACCTTCGAGCGCCGTCTCCTCCGGCGCGACCACCGCCGAGCCGTCGATCGGCTGCTCGGCGTCCGAATGCGGATGGGTGTGGTGCAGCGAGATTTCGCTGGTCGCCGAGGTTTCGGTATGCGCCGGTGACATGTCGGAAGCGCCTTCCAGCGCGGTTTCCTCGGGGGCGATAATCGCGGCGGCGTCGATCGCTTCCGGCTCCACCGGCTCTCCCCCGTTCTCTGGCGCCCCGCCGCCCGCGGTCTGCGCTTCCATTTCCTTGCGCCGCTCGCGTTCGCCTTCGTACTGGTTCCAGATCGACTGGAACTCCATCTCCACCATGCCGGGCGGCACCGGGAAATCGTATTGCTCCGACAATTTATCAAGCAGCGCGCGCTTCAGGCGCTGGCCGCGTCACGCCATCATAATCGCGCTGCATGCCGCTGGCGGATTTCCTGGCGCAGCTCGTCGAGGGTTTCAAGCCCGACGGCCTTCGCCAGTTCATCGTCGAGGACCGGCGGCTGGCGTTCGCTGCACCTCCTTGACGGTGACGTCGAAGACGCCTTCCTTGCCGGCCATGTCGGCGTTGCCGTAATCCTCCGGGAAGGTGACGCGTCACCTTGCGCTCGTCGCCGGCGCTGGCGCCGGTCAGCTGGTCGGTAAAGCCCGGCAGCAATCCCTCGGCCCCCAGTTCGATCTGCCGGCCTTCGCCGCGGCTGCCGGGGAGTTCCTCGTCGCCGATGTGGCCGACCATGTCGGCGACGAGGATGTCGCCGCTCGCCGCCGGTCGATCGACCGTTCTCGGCCTTGCGGCTGCTTTTCGGCGAAGCGCTCGACCGCCTTGTCGATATCTTCGTCGGGGATCTCCGCGACCAGCTTTTCAAGCTTCAGAGCCGAAAAATCTGGCTCCGGCATGTCGGGCAGCACTTCGAGCGAAATCTTGTATTCGAGGTCGGCGCCTTCCGTCGGCCGACACGATCTCGACCTGCGGCGGCAGGGCGGGGCGCAGATTGTGCTCGCGGATCGCCTCGGCCGAGCTGTCGTTGACCGTGCTTTCGAGCACTTCGCCGCGCACCGCCGGGCCGTAGCGCTTGCGCAACAGCTGCAGCGGCACCTTGCCCGGCCGGAAGCCCGGGATGCGGACCGACCGGCCGATCTCGCCGAGCCGCTTGGTGATCTGGTCTTCGACCTCGCTGGCCGGAACCACGATCGTGAATTCGCGCTTCAGCCCGTCGGCGCTGGTCTCGGTCACGTTCATCGCAGAGTGCTCACATCCATCTCGTCATCGAACGGTTCGGGCGCTGGTGCGGGCGGGGGGATTCGAACCCCCACGATTTTCATCGCTGGAACCTAAATCCAGTGCGTCTGCCAGTTTCGCCACGCCCGCGCAGCCGCTGCTCGGCGGCGCCCTGCGCGTCTTCCGGCCGACGGCGGCGCGTTCTAGCATAGTCATCGACCGGAAACATAGCCAACCGCTGCGTCGCCGGACCGTCCCGGTCAGGCGCCGCGCGCGAGACTGCGAACCGCAGAGGCCGCGGCGACCTTGCGATCGTCGCGGTAGGCCTCGTGGTTGGCCTCGATGTCGGCGAGCCGGTAGAGGTAGTTGACCATCATCCCGGCAGATTGCTGCAAGCCCTTGGGCGATACATCGCCAAGCCAGTTCAGCCGCTCGATGCGGGCGCCGTTGCTGAGATGGAAATGCGCCACCGGGTCGAGCGCCCGGCCCGATCGGGCCCGCTCCTGCAGCAGGTAGCGGGCGCACAGCCGGGTCAGCGGCTCGCGCAGCACCGTCGCGATGCGCGCATCCTCGTGCCAGCCAGGCACATCGAGCAGCCGCAGCAGGACGGCATCGGTCTTCTCGTCGGCGATTCGCCCCGCACACCCTCCACGGCTCGCGCCTCAGCCGGTAGCAAAAGCGGGCGGCCGCGTTCGGCCTCGCCCTTGAGCCAGGCGCGGAAGCCGGGAATCGGCGACAGCGTCGAATGGGCCTTGAGCCGCGGCAACTCGGTTGCCAGCGCGTCGACGACGCGCTTGATCAGGAAATCGCCAAAGCTGATACCGGCGAGGCCGCGCTGGCAGTTCGAGATCGAATAGAAGATCGCGGTATCGGCGGTTTGCGGGTTGCCGATCGGCGCTGCCTCGTCGAGCAGTGCATGGATGTTGCCGGCGATGCCGCTGACCAGCGCGACCTCGACAAAGATCAAGCGGCTCGTCCGGCATCCGCGGGTGGAAAAACGCAAAGCAGCGCCGATCCGCCTCGAGCCGGTTCTTCAAATCGGTCCAGCCGCGAATTTCATGAACCGCCTCGTATGCCATCAGCTTTTCGAGCAGCGCGGCCGGCGAATCCCAGGTGATCCGCCGCAGTTCGAGAAAGCCAATGTCGAACCAGTTGGCGAGCAGATCGCGCAGATCATCACCGAGGCCACGCAGCGCCGGATCGCCGCCTGCCAGCGCGATCAATTCGGCACGACGATCAACCAGAAACTTCACACCTTCCGGCAACGCGTTGAAATGCCGCAATAATGTGACCCGCTGAGGCGTCAATGCGGCGCGCAAGGCGCGCTCGGCGGCGGCCCGCTCCGCCGGACCGTCGGCACCGGCGACCGCGGCACAGGCATCGTCGACCGCGTGCGGATCGGTGTCGAACTCGTCGGCGAGCAGACGCAGGAAACGCTCGCGGCCCGCCGGATTCAGCGTCAGATAAGTGCGCCCGAGTTCGGCCGCATTGGCGCGGGCCGCGACCTCGCTGGCGCGGCCGTCGAGACAGCTCAACATCTGCTCGCCGCAGGCGGCCGACATCATCATCCGGCAAGTCCGGACGCAATGCACCGCTCAGGACACCGCGGGCCGACACCGCGATTTCCCGCCACGCGCCGCGCAGATTGGACAGCGCGCGATCGACAACGCCATCGAGAAAACCGGCAGGAGCACGATCGCTCATAAACTCTCCAGATTGACGTCACGTCAGCTGACAAACAAAACTATGCCGCGCCTGATCCCGACGCACGCAGCTTTGTTACCGCACCGGACTTCAGCGTTGCGAGGGCCTCCGGCAGTCTCTCGACCAGGTCTTCGGCGACGAGACCAGGCCCCTCCTGGCGCGCCGCCTCGGCGTGCAGCCATACCGCCGCCGCCGCCGCCTCGAAGGCTGGCATACCTTGCGCCAGCAGCCCGACCGCGATGCCCGCCAGCACATCCCCGGAACCCGCGGTCGCCAGTTCGGCTGGCGCGTTTTCATTGATCGCGGCGCGGCCGTCGGGCGCCGCGATTATGGTGTCGCTGCCTTTCAGCAACACGACGGCGCCGCTGTCGCGGGCGGCGGCGCGGGCGCGATCGAGCCGGCCGCCGGAGTAGTGGAACAGGCGGCCGAATTCGCCTTCGTGCGGCGTCATGATCGGGGTCGGGACGTTCGGTGCAGCGATCGCGGCGAACAGCGCCGGCGGCGAATCGGCGAAGACGGTCAGCGCGTCGGCATCGAGCACCATGCGTTTACCCGCCGCTAGTGCGGCCAGCACCTTGCCGCGCGTCTCGGCCGAGACCCCGGCGCCCGGACCGATCAGCGCCGCATTGCGCCTGCGGTCACCCAGCAAACCGGCAAAATCATCGTTGCCACCAACAGGATGCACAGAATCCCGGTTAACGCCGCCGCATACACCGGAAACGCGGGTTCGGGTGCCGCCACCGTCACCAGCCCGGCCCCAACCCGCGACGCGGCCCGCGACGCCAGCCGCGCGGCGCCGGTCATCACCGCACCACCGGCGATCAGTGCGTGGCCTCTTGTGTATTTGTGGCTCGTCGCGCCCGGCCACGGAAAGTCGCGCAGCCACCATGCCGGGTGATTGGCAGCGGTCTCAGGCCGAACCCGGTCGAGCACCGCCGCTTGAATGCCGATCGGCGCCACCAGCATCTCACCGCACAAGTCGCGCCCCGGCAGCAGCAGATGCCCCGGCTTGCGGCGAAAAAAGGTTACGGTCAGCACCGCCTGCGGCGCGATGCCGCGTACCTCGCCGGTCGCCCCGTCAACCCCGCTCGGCACGTCAATCGCGACCACCGGCGCACCGCCCTGATCGAGGCCGGCGATAACCTCCCGGGAAGTTCCTTCGATCGGCCGCGCCAGGCCAGCCCCGAAAAGCGCATCGATGACGAGCCCGGCGCCAGCGGCGCTGTTCGGCGCCAGAGGCTCGACCGGCCCGGTCCAGCGCTCGGCGGCGAGCGCCGCGTCGCCCTTCAGCGCCGACCGCTCGCCGAGCAATGACAGGCGCACCGGCCAGCCCCGCTCCGCCAGAATGCGCGCCGCGACAAAGCCGTCGCCGCCGTTATTTCCCGGTCCGCACAGCACCGCGATCGGCCGCATCGGCCAGCGCCGCGATACCGCATCGGCCACCGCGCGCCCGGCGTTCTCCATCAGCACGATGCCCGGCACTAGCGTGATGCCTGGCGCTCCGCCGGCGATCGTCAGGCGGTCGGCCTCGCCCATCTGTCGCGGCGACAGCAGCGCATGCCGGTTCCAAGGCTCCACCCCTTCGCTCATCGAAGCGAAGATGGGATGCAAAGGCGACACTAAAAAGGCATTCGGGGAATGGCTGCCACCCGACACCTACGGCAGCGCCAGCTTGACGCTGCGCGCTCGATTCGCTACCTCCAGCAATGGCGGCGGGTGTAGCTCAGGTGGTTAGAGCGCCAGATTGTGGATCTGGATGTCGTGGGTTCAAGTCCCATCACTCGCCCCAGTTTTTCAATGAGTTAGATGACGGGATCGGCGAGAGAGAGCCCCTCTAACAACCATTTAACAACCAAATTACCGGCGAAAAGGGAGAAGACGAGCGATGGACGCGGTCTATGGATTCGTCTACTGCGGTTCGATTGGCGTGGGCATGGGCGTTTTCAGGGTGACCGGCACCGACCTGGTCGGCGTCGACCTGACTGGCGCTCGATATCGGGGGCAAGTCGTTGTTGACGCGACAACCGGCGAGATTGATTTCGACTTTGAGATGACCGTGCCGGCCGGAGTTTTTCTCGTACAGGGCACGTCTCCGATGGACGTTCCGTACACAAAAAAGGTTTCCGTAAAAAAACTTCCACCAGGATTTGGTACGGCAAACCTTTCACGATTTATGTACCGCCAGGGGATGTGACGCTTATGGTGACGCGCATCCCTGACGATTTCTCGTCCTATGCCGACGGCGTCTTTGTCGATATCAGGCCACTCGGCTAGGTCCGTGTCGCCCCCGCGGGTAAGGGTGGGCGGCGGCGTCCACGACCGTCGCGGGGTGCGGCCGGGCTACAGCCTCATCCCTATCGCAAAGTGTGTTGAGACTATCACCCGTCGATAGCGGCTTCGCCCGGCCGCTGCCGACTTTAACGCCGCGCAACAGCCGCCCGATGCACCCCAAAGGTGTGCCGCGACATCACCAAGGGCGAGCGCGCGATGTCGATCGCGATGCTGTTCCCCGGCGGCCAGGGCACGGGAAAGGAACCGGCGACCCGGCGAGGAAAGACGCGGAAACCGCGTCTTTATCGCTGCGCCGAGTTCAGGAGGCTCGGCAGGTGCTGCGCTATTCCGAGGAGCTGGCGGCGGCTGTCCGCGATGGCGCCGGCGGCAATGGCGCTCGCGATGATCTACCCCGAGCCGGCAAAGGGCGGGCGCGGCAAGAAACTGTCAGGTGACCTAACAGTTTCTCGCGAGCGCCTATCAAAAGCCCGCGCGGTGCTGACCCATTCTGCCGATTTGGCGGCCGATGTCATGCAGGGCGTCCGCACGCTCGATCAGGCGCTGGCGGTTTGCGGTTGTGCGCCGGTTCGGTCATCGTCGCGGTCGCTTTCCTCGGCGGGAGATCGCGCATGCCGGCAGCCTGGGCCGTGGTGATGAGCAACCGAGAGAGCGAGCATATCGCCGAGGCTGCGCTCGAACGCCTGGGCTACGAGACCTTCCTGCCGCGCTATCGCCGCCGCCTCAGCGGCGTGCTGATCGATGCCGCGGGTCGCCGCATCCGTACCCGAGGCGCAGGCATGATCGTCCAGCGCCCGCTGTTCGCCACCTACCTGTTCGTCGACATGCCGCCCGGCAATTACCGGTCGGTCGTCACCGCGCCCGGTGTCGCGAGGATACTGCGCTACCCGGCGGGCCCACCCCGCCTCCTCGGCGACGAGATCGTCGACGACATCCGGCAGCGCTGCGACTGCGGCGAGTTCGATGAGGTCAACGGCCGACGGCGGCGGCTCGACCTCGCACCAGGTGATCGCGTCCGGGTCAGCAGCGGAAACTGGCGCAACCATGTCGGTCAGCTCGCGCGCCTGGATGACGGCGACCGCTGCTGCGTGTTGTTCGCCATGATGGACCGCCAGGTGCCGATCAGCCTGGCCGCCAGCGCGTTGGTGCTGGCGTGAAGCCAGGCAGGGGCGGGTGGTCCAAAGTGCGAGGGGAGCGCCCCCAATAACCAGGTGATGGCCCAACTTTTACAGAGCGCAATTAACGACAGGGGGCGCTGGTGCAGAAACCGACCCCGGCCGAGGCGCTGGCGCTGGCGTGAGGCCAAGCTGAAGGCGGCCGTTTACAGATGTAAACGGGTGCGGCACCGCCGCCGAGGTCACTACATATGTAGTAACCGCCGCCGCCGGCGCGTTCGACGGCCGCCGATGCCCGGCAGTGGAAGATGCGGGCCGTGACCGGATTGGAACCGCGTGCCTACGGCCCCTTTTGGGACCGCCCGGGGGTCACGGCATCCAGCCTTCCGTTTTCGGGCGGGCCGCGCGCCCTCTCACCGATCCTGACCCCCGTCCGGCGCAGCTCGTTACGTCACCGGCGGCGCGCCGGGGAAGGCGCCATAGATCAGCGCTTCCGGACGCCGCACGGCGAGCGCCAGGCGCTCCTCGGCGAGAATCGTCGCCTTTTTTCGCGGAAATTCTGATTGTCCTCGGTGCTGATCAGGACCGCGGCGTCCTCGCGATCGTAGATCGTCCCCGCCGTGGCGAAGGCGCCGACCAGGAAATGCCCCCGGGCCATGCTGTTGGTGTTGACGACGGGCAAATTCCACAGCGACGGCGAGCCGGCGAGGAACGGGCCGGCGGAGAGATATTCGCCGGTCGTCGTCTTCAACATCGAGATCACGCGCCAGTCCATGCTGTTGAGCACGATGCCGCTGGCGGGCAGCTCGGCTTCTTCGCTCTGTGCGATGGCCTGTGCGAGGACGTCGAGCATGGTGACGAGCGCCGGGTCTGGGATGGGCGAGGCGAAGGCCGTCGCCTGCGGCACCAGGCCGTAGAGGTTTTCGCCGGTCCCGTCGCCGAACAAGAGTTGTTGCTCCTCGACGAACTGCAGGCCGTATCGCAGCGTGCTGTCGATGGTCGACTGCAAGCTCGGCCCGTCGTCGAGGGCCTCTTTCGTCACCACCACGAAATGCGCCAGCTTGCGTACCGGCGCGGTCGCCGGCTCAAACTGGATGTCGCTCTCGGGTTTCACCGCGCCTTCGGCGACCGGCCCGGCATTATTGGTAAAAAGGGTTTCCCGGGCGTACTCGACCGACCGGCTGCTGGTGCGGCCGATCGTCAGCAGGTCACGGATCGTCATCTTCCGCTGGGGTAGCAACACCGGGTCCGGGCGGTAGTCCGGCGGCACCAACGCCGCTGCCGAGCCCGGCACGCCCGGCATCGACGTGATCGCGGCGAACATGCTGCCGATGGGGATTGACGTCGTGCCGCGCTTATTCAGCAGGAAGCGCTTGTAGTCCTCGCTCGCGACGACGATGGCGCCCGGCGAGCCGCGGCCGGCGCCGCCGGCGAAGTAGCTGTCGGGAATCGGGCGGCGCGCGCCCTTCTGTTCCAATTCGTCGAGGCGGATGCGGATGCCGCCGAACTCGCGCGTTTGCTCGCCGATAAAGTCTTTGATCGACCCCGTGAGCTTGATCAAATCATGCTTAAAGCCGGAAACTTCGTGTTCCAGGTCCATTTGGCTCGCTCCATCGAGCGTCGCCGGCGATGGCACGGCGACGGCGGCCGGATAGCCGGCGCGCGTTGGTTTGCCAATGCAGCCCACGGGTCCCCCGTGGCAGCTCATCAGAGCGGTCGACACTTCCGCGCCAAGACCCTTGGCGACGGCGGGGTGCTCCGACGCGGACCCCGCGCCTCGCGCCCCTTCAATGCGACAGTGAGGATGTTGGCGCGAGGCAGGCCTTCGCGTCAAGCGCAAGCCCGGCACGACGTGCGAGCTGCAAGGCCAGCAACATTCGTCAGCCGCCTTCGCCGGTCCCCGCGCCGCCGTGGCGGCCTCGGCATAGATGCCAGCCAGGACACCAACCACTTCGTCGGGCGTCATGCCACTGTCGGCGATGGCGTCGTTTACCGTGGCGACAAACTTGGCGATCTGGTCGTCGGTCATCGGTGATCCGCGGCTCGTGCGCTCGCGGGCAGCGTAGCCCTTGGCCTGCAGCAGCGCCACCGGCGGCAGGATGGGGGGGCAAATAATGGGGCGGGTTAAAGCCTTATGTGCATCGTGTGGGTGTGTGTGCAAAAAGCCAAAATAGCAACCGGGGGTGTCGGCCCCTGTCGACCGCGCGATGGCGGCGGCGCGGGCGTGGTCGCGGGCGGCTGCCGCGGGGAAGATACTTAAGCGGGGGCAAAAACCCGACGACCTAAAATCGCGCAAAGTGCGCGATCTGATCCGCGACCCCCGCACCTATTTCGCCAAGCTGTACGGCGTGGGTGAAAAGTTCGTCGAGATGGCGCGCGACCTCTACCTCGACGACCCGCTGAGCGCCGGGCTGTAGGCCGTGAGGTGCTGGGCTCGGAAGGCGAACCAGTTGCGCGTCAGGAACGGGGCAAACCGCACGCCAGCTGCGATGTCTGCCTGGTAGCGCGCCCAGGCCTCCGGGGCCTTGTGCCGGCAGTGCAGCGCCATGTGGCAGCGGTAGCAGACCGCGGCGGCGCCGATGTGGGCGCCGAAGGGCTCGCTGTAGTCCTCGGAGTGCGCCTCGATCAGGCCCTCCGTCTGGCCGCACAGGTCGCACTTCGTCGGACGTTGGCGCCGCCCCGCGGCATACTGGCGGTTCAGCCAGTGCAGCGCGCGGGCCCGTTGTCGCGGGGAGAAGCCGTTGTATTGGTTCACTCGGCGTATTTTAGTTTATCGGCGCGGCTGACGGCGCATTTAATGCGGCCGATCCCGCTTAGCCCGACGCAAGCAGCCTTTGAAGCGCAGGCTGCCGAAGTGTTCACATATGTGAACGAGGCAGCCGCCGGCACCTTCGACGGGCCGCCCGAAGCGCAGACCGAGTGGCTTGACCGGGTATTTAACGAAGGTCCAAAGCGCTGGCGCAATGTGCGTTTTCATGCCCGCATTGGCACCGGTCGCGGTGCGTTTATTGCGGCCGGTTACGCAGTTGTGTTGCTTCGGCGAGCCAGCGGCGCGTGAGCGCCTGGGCGTCGCTGTTGAGATCGTCCCAGCCCTCCCAGGCGGGGCCGCTCGGCGGCACGGCGATCAGCAGCCCCGGCGCAACCCCGAGGACGAAGCCATAGCCTTCGAGGTGGCGCTGGTCGTAGGCCTTCACGCCGGCCTCGATCGCCGCCAGCGTCGCCTCCGGCACCCCCAGCAGCGTCGCCATGTCGGCCAGCGCAATGCCGCGATCCTCGCGCCAGTGGCGGAGGAAGTGAGGGTGGCGGGGGCGCAGGGTGAATTTCATGTGCATCAGCGATTTTCCTGTTCGGCGAATAACTCCGCGAGGCGCTTGGCCGCAGCGGCCACCGCGTCGACCATCTCCTGCGTTATCAGCTTCGCGCCGTAGCGCCGCGGGTGCGAAACGTCGGAAATTCGACTGTTGACCCGTGCCAGCTCCTCCGCGGCATTGCGCCCGGTATTGATGATCTGGCGGACCTGCGCGGCGCGTTCTTCGACCTCGATCTCGGCCGCCTTGAGCGTCAGCCGTTCCTCGATCACCAGATCGGCAAGCTCGGGCGCGGCGGTGCGCAGGCGGCGCATCCTGGCCTCGGTGCTCAAGCCTTCCTGCTTGCGCCGGTTCGCGACTTCGTAGGCGTCATTGAGCGGCGTAGCGCCGGCCACGACGGCATCGGCAAGGTCCGGCGCGAATTGCAGGACAATGTCGGCCTGCGCGATCCGCCCGATGCTGACCTTGCTCAGCTTGGCGGCCTGCCGCTGCGTCTGCTCACTAAATGAGCGCACCCGAGCAGCGGCCATCGCGATCTGTCCTTTGGACAGGTGCCGGCGGGCGATGTTGGCGGACCAGATGTAGGCGACCGGGTCTTGTCCTGCGTCGAGCCGCTCAAAGCGCGGCTCGACGCCGGCAAGACGACAGGCCTCGGCGCGATTTCTGCCGTCGATCAAAACCTCGCCGGCGTGGTCGAGCATGATCGCGAAGCGCAGCCCGTGTGCCTTGATGTCGGCCGCGAGGTCGGCAAGCTCGGCCTCGTCGAGCAGTGGGAAAATCGCCGCGAGCGGGTGTACCGGATATTCGCCGGTGTCGGTTTTTTTCATGACGTCGCTCCTCCTCGAAAATTCGCCCTCGGCACGCTCCGGACAGAATCCGGCCAGCCGCGTCACGCCGGCACCCCGCCCCCCGGCCGGAGCCTCACCGGCAGCCGCTTGAAGGAAGGAAGGCGCACATAGGGGGCGCTGCATCCACGGGCTGGCGGTAGGCACCCGGGCGCCGGTGCCCCGGCATCCGTCTTCCCCGCGCCAGCGCGGGGCACTGTCGGTGCCACCCACACCGCCGTCGCCGCGCCAGCCAGGCAAGCCTGCGGGCAGGACGTCGCCGGGGCCGCGCGTCTCGACCTCGATGCCGGACACCGGCCGGGCCGCGCCCCCCCTATGCGCCTTCCTTTGGCGCCGCTTGGTGACGGCCGCCGATCAGCGCGCACCGACCGATGCAAAGCCCCTTGGCACCGGCCTCTCCCGGCTCGCGCTGGCCGTGGTGCAGGCACAGAAGCGCCCACCCCCCGTTGGGAAAAATCCCGTTGCCTGACCGTTTTGGCCGTCATCGCCGTTTGCCGCTCGGCGCGCCACGGCAAGCCGTGCGCGATAAATCCGATGCGTTGAAACACCTTGTTTCCCGCGACAACCAGCGACAGACGGGGTCGGTCGAACCTCGGTTGAACCCCCCGGCGACTGCGCAGCGAAGGCCTGCGGCTGGCGTGAAACCCAATGGCGGCTATGGAGTTGGTCGAACCTCGGTTGAACTCCCGGGTCGGTCGAACCTCGTTTGAACCCAGCTGGCACTAAAGCCAAAGCCATCCACCACGATCCCTTAGCGAAAAACACCTCGCCGGGCTTGATGCCCGACGGCATTACCTCGTTCCCCTTTTAAGGCCGCCTCTCGCCCAGGCGGGCTTTTAGCGCTGGCGCCGCACGCCACCAGGGAAAGGCCCGGTACACTCGTTGCCCCCGATCGAGCTATCGCCTGGAACGGGGGCCCCAAACCATTGTGGGTGAGTTTCGCCGGGTTTCTTTCCGCGCATATCTGCGGCCGAAAGGGATGAACACCTCGCCGGGCGTGACCCCGACGGCACTCCCTCGTTCGATCCTGGTGCACCACGCCTGTCGGGCTGGAACCCATAGCGCTTGTCGGCCCGCACAATCGGCAAAGGGCCCAACGCCGAATAAAACTGGCTCCGGCGCCACGCTGATCCATCTTTCCAGTCGGTCCCCAAGACGACGGGGTGGAAGCCGTCGTCTACGCTCGTGTCTCCCCAGGGGTCGAACACCTCGCCGGGCGCATTGCCCGACGGCACTCGCAAATGTGCTGTCATTTCCGGCTTGGATAAACCCGCGCAACGGTGGCTACCGTTCGGCTGACGGGTCCCTGGCCGGGCGTTTCTTGCGTGGCGACGTTCTCCGCGACGAGGAGAGAACGTGGGGTTTGTCCGCTGGCTAGCTGGTATGCCGCGCCCCTTCGGGCAGCGAGGCCTCGGTTGCAACCCCGTTACAGAGCCTGGTTTGTCTTCCTCTTCCTCAGTTGTTGCGGGCGGCCACCGGCTGGCGCGGGTGGCAGCGCGCGAACGCTGTCGTCCAGATCGCGTGCGAGCTGCCGCGACTTCCGGCTCTGCTCGACGCGGTCGATGTCCTGCTGTGTCGTGGTCTTCTTCGCCCGCCGCGTTCTGATCGGCGCGTAGAGCCGGCCCTTCGGCCGCTGGCGGGCATTCTGGTCGACCGGAGGGCGTTTCATCGGCGGCGCACGATCGTCGGCGCGCCGGCTCTCCGGGCCGGGCCGCGCGTGATGGTGCCGCCGCCGGCAAGAAACGCGGCAATTTGCTGTTCGACGGTTGCCGGCGCCGGTGCGCCCAGCTCGACGAGGGCCTGGCTATCGATCCGCGGTCGCACGCGCGGCACCGGCAGCTGTGCCTGCAGCACGGACCGATATCGGGCTGGCCGGCTCGCCGATGTCACGGCGGGACCCAGCCTTCCAGCTGCGAGGCGAAGAACGGCTGAAACGGCCGGTCGTCGGCGAGCGGGTCGCTCGCCCTGGCGTCGAGCGCGTGCGGGTATTTGTGCAGAAGGAGCGCGATGACTTGCGCGGAAAACTGGTCGCTGCGCGCGCGGTCGAGCCATTCCGTCGTGGCGCGATATTGTTTTTTCCCGTCGATGATGTGATGGCGGCCGGCGGCGTCGATCACTGGCGCGGCGGGCAGACTGGCCCAGCCTTTACCGTCCGCCCCGACGAAGATCGCCACGCCCAGCCAGATCAGGCCAGCCGCGCGCCACTCGACGTTGGCGTAACCGCGCAAAGCGCCCGTTATCACGGGCCGGAAACTGATGAGCCGCATCGCCGGCTGCTGATCGGAATTAGCGGCCGCGGTCGGCTGGCGACCGGCGCGGGCGGGTCGCGCGCTCATGGGGTGCCCCGGAGGTGGCGATTTTCCTGCTCGCGCGACAGCCACGTTGCACTGGGTGCAATGGCGAGGCTATTCTCGGCCTTGCTGGTTTGACGGCTGGCGACGAATGGGCCCTGGCGGGATGGCGACCTGCCGGGCCTTTTTCGTGGGGGTGGACCTCGCATCACGCGGCCCACGGTTATTTGCCGGACGGCGCCGCGGCGATCGGCACGCGCGGCGGCGCACCGGACCCGTTATCGATGACCTTGCGCGGGCGGCCAGGGCTTCGGGGTGCGGGCGCGGCTTGCGGTAACGGCGCGGCTTGCGACGTCGACAGCTGTTCGCCCGACAGCTTCGACTGTGCGAACTCGTCCAGTCGTCTTGGGGTGTATTTGATGTTGCGCCCGAAGCGCCGGAAGATCGGGCCGCCACCAACACAGCGCAATTTTGCCAGCGTCTTCGGGGAGTACGGCAACCCCCTTCGGCTCAAGTGATCCGACGCTTCGTCGGGGCTGAGGAAGATTTCGTATTCGTCGTCCGGCATCGTGCGCCTCACGTCGGTATAGGAAAGCCAACGCAGGCAACTATGCCACCCTCCGCGGGGCGATTTGACGACCCACAAATACCCTATTTACGTGCTGATTATCTCCGCCTCGGCTGGCTCGATCGGGCCAGTAAGGTGACCAATTTCTGTTCGAAATCCGAGAATTCCATGTCGTCCGGACAGAACCGTGGGACGACCTCCGCGATGACCTTTGCCTTCAATCCGCGGCGCTTTTCCCCATCCGCGACCCGTCGCGATACCAGCGACCTCACCTCGCTCGCCGCCACATGAACATCGGTGAACCAGATTCTCATCGGATAGTTAAGAGGCGGCCTCCCACGCGGTAACCGTATTGACCCTTCCACATACGATGCGAGCCATTCCCGGTCGGCCGGTGACAACCGGTGCCGCGAGCGAAGGAAGGCCGCGATGGCGGCGATACCCTCGCGCTTGCCATAGCTTTCCCAAATGGCGATCGCGTAATCGAAGGTGTGGGAAAAATCCCGCTTCGTTGTCGTCATGGCACCCGGCGGCGCCGGCGGATCGCGACCACATCGGCCGCCGGCTTGCCGGTGAGCGCCGCGGCGAGCGATCCCGATACCCGAGCGGCAGCGGCTTGCTGCGGAGCCTGCGCGAGGTGGGCGTAACGAGCGGTCGTCGACGGCTGGCGATGGCCGAGCAAACTGCCGACCATGTGCAGCGTGGCACCACCTGACACGCTCCAGCTGGCGAAATTGTGCCTGAGATCGTGCAACCGCACGTCGTCGAGCCCGGCGCTGGCTCGGACGCGAAACCAGATGCGCTCGATCCCGACAAAGTGCCCTGGTCCGACGCGTCGGGCGCGACCCGGTGTCGGGTTGGACCCACGCATCGCCGGGAAGACAAACGGACCGGTGAAACGCGGGAGACCCGCCAGCAGGTCGAGCGCCGGTGGCCCGAGCTGCACCACCTTCGCCCCGGTCTTGCTATCGGGCAGACGCAGACACGCGTGCTCGAAATCGACAAACGACCATTCGAGGCTAAGGACTTCGTTGCGCCGGCATCCGGTCAGCAGCAATAGGCGGATGATCGCGATGCCGTGCGGATGCTCGCCGGCGGCGTTGTCGAGCGCGTCGCCGAGCCGCTGCATCTCACCGGCCGTGAGGAATCGGCCGCGCGCGACCTCTTTGAATTTTTGGATGCGCCGGCAAGGATTGCTCGCTTCCGGCCGAATGCCCCAGCTTTCGGCCAGTTCAAACATCTTGTGCAGCAGCGCCAGCGAGCGATTTGCCGCGGTCGGCGTCTCGCGCATCTTGTGATGGAGCCGCAGGATGTCCTGGCGGGTGATGTCGGTGGTTTTCACCTCGCCGAGCGCCGGCCGGATGTGCAGCATCAGGTTGCGGCGGTCTTCCTCGGCGCTGCTGGCCTTTTTGTGTGGTTCGGCATGTTCCGCCAGGTAGCGGTCGGCCAGCTCGTCGATGGTCGGCTCGGCGGCGCGATCGTCACGGACGCGCGACGGGTCGATACCTTCGGCGATAGCACCGCGCAGCCGCACCGCTTTGGTGCGCGCCTGCTCGGCGGTAATCTCGCCGTGGCGGCCAAGCGTCATCCATCGCTGCTTGCCGCTGGCGCGATATTTGAGGATGTAGATGCGGGCACCCTTCGGGGTGACTTTGACACCGAAGCCGGGGAGCTGCGCATCCCAGGTGTAGCTGTCGCGAGGCCCTGGCGCGATGGCCTCTACCACCATTTTGGTCAGTCTGAATGTCATGGCGTCTGGGTGTCTGCCCCGTTTTCTGGGTGTCAGCGCCAACAACCATCTAACAACCACCAGCGGGTAAACGAGAGTGTTTTCGGGTGTTGACACTCAGACTGAATTAACCGAGAAAACGGCAGTTATCAAGGTGTTTCGGTAATGTGGAGTATCCCCTAACAACCACAAAAAGTGGCCCCAGGCCAAGCTTGTGTAGATCTGGATGTCGTGGGTTCAAGTCCCATCACTCGCCCCAGATGCCCTCGTTGTTGTCCGCCGCATCACCGGACCGGCTCGGTCAGTGCTGACCGAGGATGCCGAACAGCCCGACGGCAAGCAGCAGGAAGCCGGCGAGTTCAGCGCCGCCGAGCTTTTCGCGGAACACCCTGCGCGACACGACATAGGTGAAATACAGCTCGATCAGGCCCAGCGTGCGGACATTGGCGACGGGCTCCAGCGCCATCGCGGTGAACCAGCAGGCCGAGCCGATCGCCCCCATCGCGCCGGCCAGCATCGACACCCGCCACGCATGCAGCACCGCGACGACAATCCGCCGGTTGGCCCACACCAGATAGCCGCCGAGAAGGAGGGTCTGAAAAGTCTGCGCCCAGACCAGCGAGTATGCCGCAGCCAGCACGATCGACGGCGTCTGCAACGCCAGCGCCGCGCCGCGATAACCAACCGCCGCCATGCCGAACGCCGCGCCCGACGCCAGCCCGAGCAATGCCGCGCGCGAGGTCCAGCCGGCCAGCACCGCGCCGAGCGAGCGGTTGCCCGACGGCAGCGACACCAGCACCACCCCGGTCGTCGCGACCAGGATCGCGACGACGCTGATAAAGCTGATGTGATCGCCGAGCAGGACAAAGCCGAACAGCGCCACCTGGATCACCTCGGTCTTCGCATAGGCGACGCCGAGCGCGAAGTTCCGCTCTTCCATGCAGCGCAGTAGAAAAGCGGTCGCGACGATCTGGCTCACCGAGGCGACCACCGTCCACCCCAGGAACGGCGCGGTGATGCCCGGCAGCGGGCCGGCGCCGCTGATCAGCCAGGCGACCAACAGCCAGACGGCCGCGAACGGCATGCCATAGAAAAACCGCACCAGCGTCGCCCCGAGCGCGCCGAGTTCAGCGGTCAGATGCCGTTGCGCGGCATTGCGCAGCGTCTGCGCCAGCGCCGCCCCGATCGTGATCGGGATCCACGCCCAGGTCAGCGCGCCCATGTTCTGCTCTCCGATGTTTGGGATACCGTATTGGGATACCAATTTTAGTCCAATTGGGATACCAATAGAGGCGACGGTCCGCAACCGCGGGCGAGGAGGTGGCTGCTATGTCGCAGATGCTCGATATCCACACCCGGCTGCGCGAGCAGGTGCTGTCGCTCGACCTCGGACCGGGCGAGAAGCTGACCGAGCGGCTGCTGGAACGCGAATTCAACGCGTCGCGCACGCCGGTGCGCGCCGCCCTGCTAAAGCTCGAAAGCGAAGGGCTGGTGTGCCGCGACGGCCGCAGCTGGATCGTCGCGCCGATTGATCTCGGCGAAATCGCGCTGCTCGCCGAATTTCGCGCGTCGCTGGAGGCGACGGCAGTGCGGCTTGCCTGCGAGCGCGCGTCGGCCGAGGACATCGAGGCGATCGCCGAGATGCTCGACCATTGCCGGCCGGGCGTGCCGCGCGAGGAATGGCACAAGGCCGGCAGCGATTTTCACATCGAGATCGGCCGCCTCTCCGGCAACCCGTTTCTGGCGCGGGCGATTTCTGATGTGATGACCCGGCTGTCACGGCCACGCTGGCTCGAGGTATTGACCGAGCCGGGCCGCGAGCAGGCCTGGGCCGAGCACCGCCGCATCCTCGATTTCATCCGCCGCAAACAGCCGGATCAGGCAGCGTCGGAGGCGGTCGCGCACGTCCACGACACGCGGGACCGGCTGTTGCGCTCGCTCGACGACAACCGCCGCGGCTTTCGTGCCCGCGGCCTCGCGTTGGTTGGCGCGGCTTAGCGCAGCTCGGCTTCGGTCACGCCCATTGCCGCGAGAAAGGCGTCGCGCACCTCGGGCGGCTGGCCGGTCTGGAAGATGTAGTCCTGCAAGTTGCGGCGGCTCGCCGGGTCCTGCAGCATCGCGGCACGGGTCTGGCCTTCGGCCAAGGCCTCGCGCTCGGCGACCGGCAGCGGAATGGCACGGTTGAGGGCGGGGTCGCGCAGGACCGCCTTGGGTTCCCTGCCCGCCTGGATGGCGTCGAGATCGTTCAGGAAACGGCGGCGAATCATAACGATGCCGCGATCGCTCGGCGCCAGAAACTCCTGCGAGCGGTCGGCGATGCGGCCCTGCCCGACCCAGGTGATGAAATCCTGGTTCATGATGTGGGTGGTGATCCAGCGGCCGGTGCGCGGGTCCATGATCGGCCCCTGCCAGGTCGGGATGCTGTTCTGGACGTAGGGTTGGCGCTCGCGCGGCACCCGGTTGAAGGCCCAGGTGATGCTGAGCGTGTTCTCGTCATCGACCGGTACGCGGTATTCGATGTGGTTGCCGGTGAACAATGCCGCCGGCCACAGGCAGACCCTGCCGATCGTCCATAGCGGGTCGGCCTCGTTCGTGTCGGTGCGTACCCTCTTGTACTGGAAACCGTAGTCGAATTCGCCGAAATCGACCTTGACGTGCTGCGGCGCGTAGGGGCCGGTGGCGCCGGCGAGGCGGACGCCCCAGTTCGAGTGCGTCCATTCAAAATGCACGGGGTCGATCGAGTTTTCCTGGCACTGGAACCAGTTGCACGGAATCTCGGCCTTGACGATCTGGCGGAAGCCGTTGGGCCAGGAAAAGAATTCCCAATCCGGCACCAAGGGCGCTGGCGGCGGCCCGAGATAGGCCCAGACCAGCCCGCCCAGCTCGGCGACCGGGTACGCCTTGATGCGGATTTCATCACGCAGCCGCGCCTCGGGATGCGCGACATCCTCGTAGGGCTGCGCCAGACAGCTGCCGTCGGCATCGTACAGCCAGCCGTGATAGTTGCAGCGCAGGCCGCAGGCCTCGACATAGCCATAGCTGAGATCGGCGCGGCGATGCCGGCAATGCCGGTCGAGCAGCCCGAGCCGGTGGCCGAGGTCCCTGTAGAGCACCAGGTTTTCGCCGAGCAGCCGCACCGCCAATGTGCCGGGACGGTCGAGTTCGCTGCTGCCGGCGACCGGCCACCAATAGCGGCGCAGGAGTTCGCCCATCGGCGTGCCGGCGCTGGTCTCGGTCAGGGCGTCCCAGCGGCTCCCCGCTTCGCGCACCGGCCGACCTCGTCAGAGACCGCAGTTCGGGTAGGTCGGGTATGGGCAATAGGGCGCTGGCGCATAGTAGGGCGTATTGTAGGCGCTGGACGCCGCGGCGCCGACGACCGCCCCGGCGGCGACACCGGCCGCCACACCGCCCCAGCCCGATCCACCATAGTAGCCGCCGCCGTAGCCGCCGCCGCTCACGTTGACGTTGCGGTTAACGTTGACGTTGTTGTTGTTGAAGTTGCCGCGATTGCCGCCGGAGACTCCGGCCCAGCTTCCCCCGCCGCGGCCGCCGCCGGCGTAACCACCACCGGCATAACCGCCGCGACCGCCTCCGGCATAGCCGCCTCGGCCGCCCCCGGCATAACCGCCGCCGCCGCGACCGCCGCCGGAAAACCCGCCGCCGCCGCGACCGCCGCCGGAGAACCCGCCACCGCCGCGACCGCCACCGCCACCCCGACCACCACCGCCGCGCGCAAGCACCAGCGGCTTATCCGTCTGCGCGGCCGTCGTTGCGGCGATGCTGTGGCCCATGCCGCCGTTCCATGCGGCCTGGGCGGTGGGCGCTGCCGTAGCGATCAGCCCGACGAAGGCGATCGGCGCCATGTAAAACAGACATTTGGTCATCGCTGTGGCCTCATTCGCTGAATCTGGTGACCGCCTGGGGCACCGGTCACGGCCTCGTCGCGCGCAGGGCAGCGCCGGCACCGACGAACCCGTGGGCCGATGCCCACCCCAGGGTTTTAACCACCCTCTTGCCACCGCGCTCAATCAATTATGTGGATGAAACTCGCGCGTTTGTATATCAGGTCGTGCTCTGACGCCACTGGCGGCGACGATGCCGGGGCTGAAACGCAGGTCGTCTTGCGACGGGGAGCAACGCGATGAACGGAAAAACCGCAGTAGTGATGTTATCGGGGCTGCTGTTCGCCTGCGCGCCAACACAACCGCCACCGCCGGCCCCTGAACCGCCTCCGCCGCCGGTTGCGGCCGCTGCCCCGCCCCCGGCCGCCATTCCGGTGCCGGCTGACCGGATCGTTGCCATCCGGAGGGCGAGCTGTGGTGCCTTCATGGCACTGTCGCCCGACGATCGTAACGATGCCGCGATGTTCTATGTCGGCTATCAGGCGTCGCGCCTGCGGGCCGGAACAATCAATGTGGCCCTGGTGCCCAGCATCGTCGCCGAGGCTCTCAGCTACTGCACCTCGGCCCCCAACCTACCGGTTGCTCAGGCGTTCGCGGACGCATACATACAAAGCCGACAATGAGCGTGATAGGCTGAGACCTGTTCGTCCTTTTTTCGTCATCCCGTCGGAAAGGGGATGACGAAAAAAGTGTGACCGTGCCTGGACGGACGGTGCTCCAGCACCATTTGCGCCAATGCCGCCGCGCCGTTGCCGTTATCGAGCAATTGCTCTGCCAGCAATGTGGCGCGCTTACGCGACCCCGCCGCCCGCCCGGCCGGATTGCCTGACCACCCCTTTGCAAACGGCCGGCCTTACCTCGCCTTCCTGCCTGTTCATAAAGCGAACCCGCAGCCATCACCCGCCCCGCCATCCCCGGAGGAACCGTGGCAGGCCGCGAAGCGCTCAGTTGCGCGCGAAGGTGCGGAAAGCCGCAGAATCGGCTCTATGGGCCAGCGTTGCGATTCTCTCCACGACAGACGCGGAGGATAGGATCGATAGGATTACAATCCAATTGGTTCCAGTCCCAAGAGTGGTAAGTCCGTTTGCTGGATTGAACGCTGAGTGAAGGTCGATTTACCTGTTGTCCGTTAGGTTCGCGCAAGAATGTTAAGCATGTACATTTAGTCGTCTTTAAGCGCCTGACCGGAAGCGAGCAAGGTGTGTTGATCATGGTACGAGCAAAAGAACGGCAACTCACGAATCCCGCCCGGCGGCACTTTTTGGCTGCCTGGGGAGCGGTGGCAGGTAGAGCCGCTGTGACTGCAGGTCTTGCGGCGGCAGTCCTTTCGTCATCAGCCACCGTTTCACCTGCCAAGGCAGGTATTCTCAGTGATCTCCTTGGCCTCTTGGGCCTCGGCGGCCACGGTGGTGGCGGGGGCGGTGGGGGCGGCAACGGTGGGCCAAACTGCTTCTTCAAAGGTACGCAAATCCGGACCCCACTGGGTGAGGTGTGCATCGAAGATCTCCGGATCGGCGATCTGGTTACGACGATGCGCGGTGAAGCCCTGCCCATCAAATGGGTCGGACGCAGCACCTACACGAAAAGGGGTTCCACCTGGCCCACGAGCATCGCCCCAATCCGTCTCTCGCGCTTTGGCATCGACGGACACACGCCGCGCACGGACCTTTATCTCTCGCCGGACCACGCCCTTTTGATCGACGGCTCTCTGCTCCCAGTAAAGTATCTTGTAAACGGCACGTCCATTGCGCCGTCCACGCCGCCCGGCACAGAGACCATCGAGTATCTACAAATCGTCTTGGATACTCATGAAGTAATATGGGCCGCGGGGGTTGCCACCGAGACATTCGTGGCCAGCGAAAAGGCGGCTTACGAGGTGTTCGACAACTTTGCTGAATTCGAGCGCCTCTACCCGACCAACTCTTACGAGATAGCGCCGTTGATCCCCGAGGTAAATATAGGGGGGCGGGCGCACCTGAAAGCCCTGTTGAGCGTCGGGTTATCTCGCTTTATTGCCATACATAATCCTCTTGCAGACGCCGATAACGCATACGAGAGAATTGCCGCGCGCGCCACGGAACTCGAAATCGCCGCGTAGAGCGGCTCCGGTCGGGTTAAAGCACCGTGCCACCCTCTCAGGCGCCGAGGATCAGGAAGACGGTGTTCTTCCAGAAATGGCTGCCCGACTGCGGGAAATAGGTAAAGACGACCGCACCGGGGGCGCTGAACGGCGGGTCCTGCAAGCGGATCGGGCGAAACCCGCCGGGATCGATGTCGTGGTTGACCTGCGCCTCCGGTTCGATGGCATTGGTCAGCAGCGCGAAGCGATAGCGGCGGCGAATGGCGGCGAGATACTCGGCGATGGTGCTGTTGGGGAGGTGCTGCAACACCTCCTTCGCCAGCAGCAGGTCGCCGCCGGGCAGATCGTCGAGCGCGGCCAGGACGCCGAACCGGACGTTGGGCTGGGAGAATTGCGCGCGGTTGCGCTCGACGATTTCGGGCACGACATCGAGCCCGAGATAATCCACCGACGACCAATCGACAAAACGCGAGAACTGCCAGTCGCCGCAACCGAGGTCGGTCACCGTGCGAACCGCGTTGGCCGCGATGAAGCGCTGGACGAAGGCGCGGTACTCGATCGTGTTCGCCGGGCTCGATCCAGGCCCTGAACCGTCGCCCCATTGCTGCTCGTCGTAGACTCGGCGGAAAGCGTCGCGCAGGCGGGGGATTTCGTCGGGAGTCCGGCATGGTCAGACCTCCGCGAGGCGGACGGCGATGTAGACGGTGGCGATGCCGAGGATGGTCATCGCGGTGGTGCCGCTGGTCGGGTGGTCGTGATAGCTCTCGGGGAGCAGGTCGGCGGCCGAGATGTAGATGAAAAACCCGGCGATCAGCGCGAGGCAGGTCGCGAGCACGTCGCCCTCGACCTGGAGGAACACGGTCGAGGCGGCGCCGATTACCGGGGCGATCGCATCGATCAGGAGCCAGCCGAGCGCGGCGCGGCGGCCGCCGTGGCGGTTCAGCACAACGCCCACGGTATTGACGCCATCGGAGAAATCATGCGCCAGCACGGCCGCGGCGACGACCGCGCCGACCGGCGCCGATACCTTGAAGGCGAGACCGATCGCAAAGCCGTCGAACAGGCTGTGCACCGCAAGGCTGCCGGCGCCGAGGGCACCGCGCTGCCACAGGCGTTCGGTGCGCACGCCCTTGTGGCCGTGCGGCGCGATCGTGCGGTCGAGGATCATGTAGGCGACAAACCCAGCCGCGACGAGGCCGAGCATGTAGGACGGGGTGTGCGCCGGGCCGCCGAGTTCGATCGCCTCGGGGATCAGGTCGAAGAACGCGACGCCGATCACCGCGCCGGCGCTGAACCCGAGGATCAGGTGCAGCCGGTCGTGCAGGTGCAGCGCCAGGAGCCCGCCGAGCAGGGTCATGAAGAAGGTCGCGAGGCTTACGACAACCGCCATCGGCCTTCCTGCATCCCCTGGAACTACACGGCAGCGCACCGCCCCTCCCGTCATTCACGACAGGTGGCATCCGCGAGCTGCTCGCGGACCCCGTGGGGCGGCAAAAGAGATAGCCGGGCAAAGCCCGGCCGCGAGGGAACGACTTTAGCGGAGGAGTTGCCCGCACTCTACCCCCTGGGCGCAGGCGCTGCGACGCGTTGCTGCACGCGGGCATTACCGTCAGCGAGGCAGGCACGCCGGACGGTCGGCGCAATCGCCGCGCGCTGCGGCGATCGTCGCTTGCACCTTTATTGTGCCACGCCCTCGACGGCGAAGGTCCGGTATTTGGCGTATTTCTCGCCAGTTTTTCGCACCTCCTCGTAAGCGGGATCATTCCGCCATGCATGAACGGCATCCACACTCGGATACCGATAGATGACGACCCGTTTTGGTGGCTCGCCATCGACGGATATGACCTGGTTTCCGGTCCCGGCAGCACCTCCCGCCGCGACCAACTGACCACCATGCGCTTTGATGATCTCTCGGGCTTTTGGGAGGTACTCCTTCGCGTATCCTTCTGGGTTCGTCACCTCGATTTCGCCAATGAAGTAAACCGGTGGTTTCGCCTGCGCATGAAGCACCTGCACGATGATGCGCCGGCTCCCATGCCGGCCAGCACCGCAATCGCTACAGCGATCCGAAATCCCATGTCACCTTCTCCCGATTTATGGCCTTCGATAATGCCCCGGGAAACCGGTCTTCTGCTTTACGGGGGGCTTCTTTCTGCCTTACGGCGGGCTTATGATTTGATGAAAATTAGGGCGGGGAGGTTGCGGGAGGTCGAGCGTGGTTCTGGCGTTTGGAGATCACCGGCTCGACATCAGGCGGCGCGAGTTGCGGCACCGCGATGAACTGGTCGAACTTGAACCAAAAGCCTTCGATTTGTTGGCGTTCCTGGTGCTGAACCGGGATCGGGTCGTCAGCAAGGATGAAGTGATCGACGCCGTGTGGGGCGGTCGGATCATCTCGGAATCCGCGCTGACGACACGCATCAACTCAGTGCGCCGAACCTTGGGAGACAATGGCACAACACAGCGCTTCATTCGGACCTTCATCCGGAAGGGCATCCGCTTCATCGCGGAGACCGGCGAACTGTGCGAGACAGCGGCGCCGGCCGCCGACCGCATAGCGCCGCCCGATAAGCCGTCAATCGCCGTCGTGCCATTCCAAAACCTGAGTGGCGATCCCGAGCAGGAATACTTCGTTGACGGCATGGTCGAGGAAATCACGACTGCGATCACCCGCGTTACCTGGCTCTTCGTGATCGCTCGCAATTCGAGCTTTCCTTGGAAAGGCGGCGTCGTAGACCAAAAGCAGGCGGCCCACGAACTGGGGGTGCGCTACCTGCTCGAAGGTTCAGTGCGAAAGACAGGGAACCGGGTGCGCATCGCCGGTCAGTTGATCGACACCGAAACCGGCGCGCATATCTGGGCCGAACGCTTCGACGGCACCCTTGAAGACGTGTTCGACCTGCAGGATCGGGTCGCGAGCGCCGTCGTCGGGGCGATCGAGCCGAGGCTGCGCCTGGCCGAGATTGCGCGCGCCAGCCGTAAGCCGACCGAAAACCTGGACGCTTATGACCTCTACCTGCGTGCTCAGGCGCAGGTGAACCATAGGACCGAAGAAAGCGTAGCCGAATCGGTCCGGCTGGCACGCCAGGCCCTGGCAATCGACCCCGGCTATGCCCCGGCAATGGCGCGGCTCGCTTTGTCCCAGACGATGCGGCGCTCTCGGCATTGGGTTTCGGACGGCAGCCCCGATGTCGAGGAGGGTATCCGCATGGCACGACAGGCGATCGCTGTTGGCGGGGATGATCCCTGGGTGCTGGATTTAGCCGGTTTGGCCCTCTCGACGCTGGCCGGCGACAACGAGGCGGCGATCGCCGCGCTCGACCGGGCGATCGTCCTTAATCCTAATTTTGCCCTCGGCTTTGGGCATCGCGCGCTGATCCTGGCCTATCTCAACCGGCCCGAAGAAGCGATCCTCTCGGCAGAGCAGGCGATCCGCCTCAGCCCGTTCGACCCCGCCATGTTTGCATTCTGCGAGGCGCTGGCTCTCGCGCATTTGACCCTGGGTCGGTACGATGACGGGCTACGCTGGGCCGAAGCGGCGATGCGCGAAAATTCCGGGCTGCCGGCCCTGCGCTACAAGCTCTCGCTATGCGGCCACCTCGGCCGGTACGAAGAAGCGCGTGAATGCTGCTGCCGGATGAGAGAGGCCCATGCGGAACCGACGATCACCGCGCTGTCGCGCGATATGCCCAGAGGCGTTACTCCCGAGGTCGCCGACCGCTTCATCGAAGGGTTGCGCAAAGCCGGTGTGCCACCGGGGTGAATAACCGCTTTTAACGCCAAGCCCCATTGGCATCCTGGGCCGATGCCCATTGCCGCGCGATGCGCAGGAACGGAGAGGCGTCAGCCTTTGGCGCGGGCGCCGGCGAAGCGGTGCTGCATGCGGGTCGCGACGCGCGGGCTGACAAAATGCGTGATGTCGCCGCCGAGCGCGCCGATTTCCTTTACAAAGCGCGACGAGATGAACTGGTAGCGGTCGGAGGCCATCAGGAAGACGGTCTCGATTTTCGGGTTGAGCCGCGCGTTCATACCGGCCATCTGGAATTCGTATTCGAAATCCGACACGGCGCGCAGGCCGCGGATGATGATACCGGCCCCGACCGACTCGGCGAAATGCATCAGGAGGCTCTCGAACGGGCGCACCTCGATGCGGTCGGCACCGCCGTTTTCGAGATAGCCAACCTCGTCGCGGACAATCTCGACGCGCTCGTCGGTCGAAAACAGCGGGCCCTTCCGTCGTTGCGGGCGACACCGATAACCAGATGGTCGACAACATGCAGCGCGCGCCGGATGATGTCGCTATGGCCATTGGTGATCGGATCGAAGGTGCCGGGGTAGATCCCGACGCGCTTGATGTTCATGCCTGGTCCCCCTCGCCGTCATTGGCTTGTTCACCGCCCGCTTCGGGGCTGTCGGCGTCATCGCTGCCGTTGCCGTTATCGTCGGATTCGGGGAGGCGTGCGACCGAAACGACGCGCTCACCCTCGCTGACCCGGAACACACCGACGCCCTGGCTGCCGCGGCGCGCGATGCGGATGTCGTGTACCGGGCAGCGGATCACCATGCCAGCGTCGGTCACCAGCATGATCTGGTCATTGTTGCCAACCGGGAAGACCGCGACGACGAAGTCGCTGCGCCGCGTCAGGTCCATGTTGTTGATGCCCTGCCCGCCCCGCCGCGTGATCCGGTAGTTGTAGGCCGAGCTGCGGACGCCGAAACCCTTTTCGGTGACGCTGAGCAGAAATTCCTCGCGCGCCGCCAGATCGGCGAACATTTCCTCGGTGATCACCGTCTCGCCGGCTTCCGCCTCGGCGTCGGTTTCGCTCTCTTCCGGGTCGGGCAGGTGTTCGGCGGTGGCGTCGCCATTGGTGTCGGCGTCCTCGCCATTCTGGCGGCGGCGCTCGTTGGCAAGCTTCATGTAGGCGTCGCGGGTGCCCGAGGCGATTTCCTCGTGCCGCAGGATCGACATCGAAATGACGTTGTCGTCGCCGAGCAGCCGGATGCCGCGTACCCCGACCGAGCTGCGGCCGGTAAAGACGCGCACCTCCCCCGCCGGAAAGCGGATCGCCTTGGCGTTGCGGCTCGCCAGCAGCACGTCGTCGCTGTCGGAGCAGGTCGCGACCGCGATCAGCCGGTCGTCGGCGTCCTCGCCCTCGAATTTCATCGCGATCTTGCCGTTGGCCCTGACATCGCCGAAATCCGAGAGCGCGTTGCGGCGGACATAGCCGGCGGCGGTGGCGAACATCACGGTAAGCTCCGACCATGTCGCCTCGTCCTCGGGCAGCGGCATGACGGTCGAGATCGTCTCGCCCTCGCCCAGCGGCAGCAGATTGACCATCGGCCGGCCGCGCGCCTGCGGCGTGCCGAGCGGCAGCTTGTAGACCTTGAGCTTGTAGACCCGCCCCAGCGAGGTGAAGAACAGCATCGGCGCCAAGGTCGAGGCGACAAAGACCTGGCTGAGGAAATCCTCTTCGCGGATCGCCATGCCGGCGCGACCGCGACCGCCGCGGCGCTGGGCGCGATAGGTCGACAGCGGCACGCGCTTGATGTAGCCGGCGTGACTGACCGTGACGACCATATCCTCGCGCTGGATCAGCGACTCGATATCGGCCTCGAACTCGACGTCCTCGATCGTCGTGCGGCGCGGGTTGGCGAACTGCGTCCTTGATCGCGATCAACTCGCCGCGCAGCACCTCGATCAGCCGCTCGCGCGAGCGCAGGATTTCGAGATGGCCGGCGATCTCCTCGACGAGTTCCTTCACTTCGTCGGAGATCTTGTCGCGTTCGAGGCCGGTCAGGCGTTGCAGCCGCAGATCGAGGATCGCACGGGCCTGCTCGTCGGACAGCTGGTAGGTGCCGTCGGGCGCGAACGCCCCGCCCTCCTCGCCGACCAGCTCGACCAGCGGCCCGATATCGCCGGCCGGCCAGCGCTGTCCGACCAGGCCGGCGCGGGCGGCCGCCGGATCGGGCGCGGCGCGGATCAGCGTAATGATCTCGTCGATATTGGCGACCGCGACCAGCAGGCCGACCAGGATGTGCGCCCGCTGCGCGCGCCTTGTTCAGCAGGAAGGTCGTGCGCCGGGTGATGACCTCTTCGCGGAACGCGATGAAGGCAACGATGATGTCGCGCAGCGTCATCTGCTCCGGCCGGCCACCATTGATCGCCAGCATGTTGACGCCGAAGCTGGTCTGTAGCGCGGTGTGGCGATAAAGCTGGTTCAGGACGATTTCGGCGTCGGCATCGCGCTTCAGCTCGATGACCAGCCGCACGCCGTCGCGATCGGTCTCGTCGCGCATGTCGGCGATGCCTTCGACGAGCTTTTCGCGAGCGCATTCGGCGATGCGCTTCTGCAAGGTCTCGCCGTTGACCTGATACGGCATCTCGGTAAAGACGATCGCGTCGCGCTCCTTGCGCACCTCCTCGATATGATGCTTGGCGCGCAATACGATGGCGCCGCGCCCGGTCTGGTAGGCGGCGCGGGTGCCGGCGCGACCGATAATGATGCCGCCAGTCGGGAAATCCGGCGCCGGCACATACTCCATCAGTTCGGCGATCGTGATCGCCCGGTTGTCGAGATAGGCGCAGCAGGCGTCGATGACCTCGCCGAGATTGTGCGGCGGGATGTTGGTCGCCATGCCGACGGCGATGCCCTGCGCGCCATTGACCAGCAGGTTCGGGAACCCAGCCGGCAGGACCTTCGGCTCTTCCAGCGTCTCGTCGTAATTGGGCTGGAAATCGACCGTGTCCTTGTCGATATCCTCCAGCAACGTCGAGGCCGCACGAGACAGTCGTGCCTCGGTGTAGCGTTCCGCCGCCGGCGGATCACTGTCCGAGCCGAAATTGCCCTGCCCGTCGATTAGCGGCAGGCGCATCGAGAAACTCTGCGCCATGCGCGCCATCGCGTCGTAGATCGCCTGGTTACCGTGCGGGTGGTATTTGCCCATCACCTCGCCGGTGACGCGGGCCGATTTGACGTACCCGCGGTTCCACACATTGCCGTTCGTCTGCATCGAATAGAGGATGCGGCGATGCACCGGTTTCAGCCCGTCGCGCACATCGGGTAGCGCGCGGGACACGATCACGCTCATCGCGTAATCGAGGTACGACCGCCGCATCTCCTCTTCGATCGTGACCGTCGAGATGTCGGGGCCGCCGGGCGGCGGTGCGGGAGGCGACGAGGTAACGGCCAAGGTTGGTTTCTACGCTCTGCTGCAATCAAAATCGCGGCAGAGCACCATGCGCGCCGCCGCGATTCAAGGATGGTTACGACTTCGTGAAACTAGCGGATTTCGCAGCTGCGAACAATCTCGCAGCGGCTGCGTCGGACGAAGGTCAGACCCGGTTTGCGGCCGGCAGCAGAACCGCACGAGCAGCCGCGTCAGGCCGTAGAACAACGCGCCATGCACCAGCAAGGCGGCGAGCGCCGCCGCGTTGAACTGCACGCCGGAGGGCTCGCCGCCGATCGCACCAGCCACCAGCGACGAATTGGCCAGGACAAAGGCGCAGGCGTTCATCCCGGCATGGCCGCCGATTGCCAGCTCAAGCCGGTCGTCGCGCAGCGAGACGAGCGAGTAGATCAACGACAGCACCGCAAAATAGGCCACCGTCAGCGGTCCGTAGGCGGTCAGGTGCAGTATCCCGAACGCCAGGGCGACAAGTGCGGCGATCGCGCAGCGGCTCGATAGGAGGCGTCCGAGGGCCTGAGTCAGGTATCCGCGAAACAGGATTTCCTCGCTCGCCGCCTGCAACGGGATCAGGCAGAGGGTCAGCGCCAGCAGGGGCCACGCCTGCGTCGGCACGAATCGCAAGGGTGCGCCGCTTACCAGACGCAACAGCATCAGCTGCGCGCCGACGATCGCGACCTCGACGCCGACCCCGATCGCCAGCCGCCTGACATCGATGCGCAAATCCGGCGCCACCAACGACAACGCCGGCCGCCGATGACTCCAGACGACGGCCCCCGAGGCGACGATGCCGGCCACGACGATCGGCAGGTATTGCGCAACCGCTCCAAGCCCCTCGCCAACAAACGCCAGCACCACGGCGGTCGCGGAGGGCAGCAACACGATCGCGAGCAACGACACCGCATAGCTGCGCGGACTGTTGACGCCGAGCGCCGCCAGGTCGATGAACGCCCGACCGCGACGCTCGCTGTTCATATTGCCTCGCTCGAATGCAACACTGTCAGATGTCCGGCCCACTTTGCGCGATATGCGTCGGCTGCTATTTTCATACGCAGAATTTTTCGGGACGGGAGCGGATGGCTCTGAAGATTGAAGACCCAGCAACCGAGGAATCGGTGCGCGAGCTTGCAGCGGCGACGGGCGAGACGGTTGAGACTGCCATCCATCGGGCCGCCGTGGAGCGGTTGGAGCGCCTGGGGTGCCACCGAGAGGAAAAGGGGCTGGCAGCCATCATCCTGGCAATTGGCGCGCGCTGCGCGGCCCTGCCGGACCAAGACGGCAGATCGGCCGATGAAATCATCGGCTACGATGAACAGGGATTGCCGACCTGATCGTGATTGATACGTCTGCACTGCTTGCGGTGCTACGCAAACGCGTGCTGCTGGCATAACGCCGACCCCAAGGCGAATCTATCCCGCAGCGATCGCTTCGGTTTCGTCCCCGGCGTTTTCCGCCCGGGGGTCGGCTTCCGCCGTGGCGGCGAGGCGGTGGACGGCGGGGTAGTCGGTTTTGCCGGAGCCGAGCAGCGGCAGGATTCCGACGATCGCGACATCGCGCGGAATCGCGATTTCGGGGAGGCCTTCGCGGCGGGCGGCCTCGACCATGGCGTCGCGTTTGACGTCGGGGGCCTCGGTGACCAGCACGAGGCGTTCGCCGCGGCGCGGGTCGGGTAAGGCGACGACGGCATGGTGGAATTCCGGGTAGGCGGCGGCGGCGATGCGTTCGCTGATTGCGAGCGACACCATCTCGCCGGCCAGCTTTGCGAAGCGTTTGGCGCGACCGGCGATCGTGACAAACCCCTCGTCGCTGATGCGCACGATGTCGCCGGTGTCGTGCCAGCCGTCTTGCGGTGGCGTCAATTCGCCGGGCCGGTCGGCCAGCAGATAGCCCGACATCACGTTCGGCCCGCGCAGCAACAGCCGGCCGCCGACATCGATCCCCTCGACCGGTTCCAGCCGGTGCTCGATCAGCGGCAGCAGGCGACCGACCGTGCCGGCCTGGAAGTGCATCGGCGTGTTGACCGCGATGACCGGCGAGCATTCGGTCACGCCATAGCCTTCGAGAATGCGCTTGCCGAAGCGCTCTGACCACACCCGCCGGGTCTCCTCGCGGACCGCCTCGGCACCGGCGAAGACATAACGCAAGGCGTAGAAATCGTAGGGGCTGGCGGCGCGGGCATAGCCGGCGAGAAACGTGTCGGTGCCGAACAGCAGAGTCGCGCCGATGCCGTAGGCGAGCTCCGGCACGATCCGATAATGCAGCGGCGACGGGTAGAGGAACACCCGCACGCCCGACAACAGCGGCAGCAGAAAGCCGGCAGTCAGGCCGAAGCTGTGGAACATCGGCAACGCGTTCAGCACCTGGTCGGCGGGACTGAAATCGACCCGTGACGCCAGCTGGTGCTGGTTGGAGAGCAGGTTGGCGTGGCTCAGCACGACGCCCTTCGGCGCGCCCTCGGAGCCCGAGGTGAACAGGATCGCCGCTGGATCGGTTGGCGCGATGCCGAGCCGGCGATGCCGGAACCCGGCGAAGCGCGAGGCGAACAGGCCGTAGAGCTTGTCGGCGATCCCAAGACGCGCCCGCACATCCTCCAGCCACACCAGTTCGACCGCGCCGCCGAGGCGGTCAGTGAGGCTCTCCAGCTTTGCCGCCTCGATAAACCGGCGCGATGTGATGACCCGGCGGAGCCCGGCGGTGCGGCAGGCCGACAATACCGCGTCGGTGCCGGCCGTGTGGTTGAGCATCGCCGGCACCCGGCCGTTTGCCTGCAGGCCGATAAAGGCGAGCGCCGCGCCGATCGAGTTCGGCACCATGACGCCAACCGCGTCGCCCTGCGCGGTGCCGCGACACAGGCGGCGCCCGAGCACGAGGCTCGCGGTGACGACCCGGTCATAGGAGAGCGGGCCGGCCGCCGGATCGGCGAGGATCGGGCGCTTGCCGCCATGTGCCGCCCGCGCCGCCAGCAGCGCGCTGAACAGATCGGGATCGTCGCCGCGCTTTGCCATGACCTCGGACATCAGGTCGTAGAGCACCAGCCCGGCGCGCTGCCGCCGGTCGCGACCGCGCAGCCCGTCCGGGATCGCAAGGCGGCGCGGCTCGTATATCGTGACCGTCAGCTTCGGGAACCAGCGCCGCCGCAACCTTCCGCCGAGCCGCGAAAACGGTGTGAACTCGACCCCGTCGATGCGCACCGGCAAGACCATCGCATCGGCCTTGTCGGCGATCAGGGCGGGGCCGTCATACACCTTCATCAGGGCACCGCCGGTGACGTTGAGGCGGCCTTCCGGGAAGATCACGCATTGCCGCCCCTCGCGCAGCGCCTTGATCAAGGACTTGGTCGCCATCGGCTTGGTCGGGTCCATCGGGTAGACGTCGGCGCCGGCGAGCAGCGGGCGTATCCACCAGCGCTTGGCCTGTGCCGTGTCGATCGCGAACATCGGCAGCCCCGGCAGGAAGGCCGCGACCAGCGGGGCGTCGAGAAACGACACATGGTTCGGCACGATCACGACACGCTCGCCAGCCGCCGCGAGGTGTTCGAGGCCCCTCACCTCGACCCGGTAGGCGAGCCGCAACACGATGCGCGCGAACATCCGCAACGTGTCTTCCGGCAACAGCCGGCAAATCCACAACGCGACACCGGCATTCATCACGCCGAGCACGAGGTACAGGTCGGGCGTCGTGAGGCCGAACCATACCAGCGCCGCCGTCACCAGCGCGGCGACGGTCATGAACAGCGCGTTCATGATGTTGCCGGCGGCGATGATGCGGGCGCGCGCCGCCTCTTCGCTGCGCTGCTGGATGATCGCGTAGAGCGGCACGACATAGAAGCCGCCCGAGATCGCGATCGCCAGCAGGTCGATGAAGATGCGCAACCCGACAAAGCGCGACATGAAATCGACGATGCCGAGCAACTCGCCGGACGCCGCCGGCGTCGCCATTTCGCTGGCGATCGCGAGATCGAGCGAGAAGAACGCCATGCCGAGCGCCGCCAGCGGCACATAGCGGGCGCTGACCTCGCCGTGCATCAGCCTGCCGCACAGCACCGAGCCGACGCCGACCCCGATCGAAAACGCCGCCAGGAACAACGTCACGACGCCGCTGCCGGCGCCGAGCGTGTCGCGGGCAAAGGCCGGTATCTGCGACAGGAACACCGCGCCGACCAGCCAGAACCACGAGTTCCCGAGGATCGACAGCTTGACGTCGCGGCGCTCGCGGGCCTGCCGCAGGATGCCGATTGTCGCGGTCAGGAGGTTGCGGCTGATGCGCAATTCCGGCGACGGCGCTGCGGCACGCGGCAAAGCGAGGCTGGCGAGAAACCCGCCGACGGCGCAGATCACCAGGAGGACGCTGGCGAGTTCGGTGCCGTAATCGAGCGCCACGGCAATACCGCCGGCGATGGTGCCGAGCAGGATCGACAGGAA
>CAVTUM010000027.1:0-25331 GCA_963737875.1 uncultured Alphaproteobacteria bacterium
AAGGGCGGTGTCCTAGGCCTCTAGACGATGGGGACGGAGGCGGGTGGCGGCGGGCAAGGGTCTAGCGGTAGGCGCGGCGGAAATCAATCGCTTGTATTGGGTGTGTCGTCGCGGCGCAGCGGCCAGGCGAAGCTGAGTTCGTGGCTGTCGGGGTCGGTGATGTGGAAAAAGCGCTCGCCCCAGGTGGCGTCACGTGGCTCGCTGTCGGGGCGATAGCCGGCGGCCAGCAGGCGGGCGTGCAGGCCGTCGATGTCGGAATCGTAAAAAATCAGGCGGCCCCACCAGCTCCATTGCCGCGCCGCCGGCTGGGTGGTCAGGTTGAGGTAATTGTCGCCGGCGCGCAGGCTGGTGAACGCTGCGTCCTCGCCGCCATAGATGACGGAGAGCCCGGCGATGCGGTAGAATTGCACGGCTCGCCGCATGTCATGCGTCGCCAGGGTAACCGCGCTGATGCCCTTGATCATTGCTCCGCTCCCGATGCTTCGCGCCATTCTGCGCCATGAGTGACGCTCAGAACGAACACAAGCTGTCCGGCCGGCGCATCGCCGTGCTGGAGCACCGCGAACTCGACCGGCTCGGCGGGATGCTCGAAGCCCAAGGGGCCGAAACGGTGCGCTGCCCGCTGATCGCGATCGTCGATGCGGCGGATGCCGTGCCGGTGGTCGAGTGGCTGCGGCGGTTTATCGCCGACCCGCCGGACGATCTGGTGCTGATGACTGGCGAGGGGCTGCGCCGCCTGTGCGGTTTCGCGCAGCGGGCTGGGATCGAGCCGGCGTTTCGCGCCGCGCTCGGGCAGGTCCGCACGATCACGCGCGGACCGAAACCGGCCCAGGCCTTGCGTGCAATCGGGCTCAACCCGAGCCTGCGGGCCGAGCGGCCGACCACCGAGGGGATCGTCGAGGCTCTGTCACAGGGCGAGTTGCGCGACCGCCGGGTGGCGCTTCAGCTTTATCCCGACGCGCCATCCACCCTGCTGCATTTTCTCTACAAGGCCGGCGCGCGCCCCGACCCGGTATTGCCCTATGCCTATATCGCCTCGGCCAGCGACGAGACGATCCTCTATCTGATCGTCGATATGGCCGCCGGGCGAGTCGATGCGATCGCCTTTACCAGCACGCCGCAGATCGCGCGACTGTTCGAGGCCGCCGCCAATGCCGGGCTCGAGGAGCGGCTGCGCGAGGCGTTGCGGGTGACACCGATTGCGGCGGTCGGGCCGGTCGTTGCGGCGGCGCTGGCGGCGCAAGGGCTCACCGTCGCGATCATGCCGCGCGACAGTTTTTTCATGAAGCCGCTGGTCACCGCGATCGCCGCGACCTTGTCGCCTTGACCGCGGCGATGCGCTAATTAGATTTTTCGGACATGGTGGCTGCGGCCAGACAAAGCGGTCAGACAAAACTGAATCGAACACGGGAGGAACGGGCGATGGCGGAAATCCTGGGGCTGGGCGTCACGCATTGGCCGACGCTGTGTCTGCCGAACGAGGGGCTGACCGGCGTGTTCAAGCGCACTCTGGAGGCGCCCAACGTTGAAGACTCACGCAAGAACCCGGCGAACTGGCCAAAGGAACTGCTCGCCGAACTCGGCAATGATGACGGGCGGTCGGCGGCCAATCGCTGTGGCGAGCGCTTCGGCAACGATTTCCGCGCGATCCGCAAAATCCTCGACGATTTCAACCCCGACCTCGTGCTGGTATGGGGTGACGATCAATACGAGAATTTCAAGGAAGACATCGTGCCGGCCTTCTGCGTCGCCGGCTATGACGACGAGATTTCTCTACAGCCGTGGCATAACGGAAACGGCGGCAAACCGAACCGCTGGGGCGAAAAGGGCGACTGGAACCTCCCGCTCAAAGGTCATCGCGAGGCGGCGAAATACCTGACGACCGGGCTGATCGAGGCCGGCATCGACATGGCCTACGCCTACAAGCCGCTGCACCACCCGATGGCGCACGCCTTTACCAACACGTTCCTCTACCTCGATTGGGACCGGACGGGGTTTCCCTATCCGGTCATCCCGTTTTCGGTGAACTGCTATGGCCGCAACCTGATCCACGCGAAAGGCGGGCTCGGGCATCTGTTCGCACCGCCGCGGCCGGCGGATGAGAGCGAAGACCCGCCATCGCCGCCGCCGTGGCGCTGCATGGAGGTCGGCGCCAAGGTGGCCGAGGTATTGGCGCGCTCGCCGTACCGGGTGGCGCTGATCGCGTCGTCGAGCTGGTCGCATGCGTTCCTCTCGCCGAAAAACGGCTGGCTGTGGCCCGACCATGACGGCGACCGGGTGCTGTTCGACGCGGTCAGCCGGGCTGATTACGGCACCTGGCGCAACCGCTCGCTGGCCGAAATGGAGTTTTCCGGGCAGCACGAAATGCTGAACTGGATGTGCCTGATCGGCGCGATGGAGGCGCTCGACAAGAAGCCGGTGATCCAGGATTACATGGAGACGTATATCCTTGCTTCCGACAAATGTTTCCTGTCGTTCCCGGCGTGAGGGTCGGCATGGGCTTCGCGTTGCTCAGCCCATCCTACGAGGCTCGAATCTTGTAGGATGGGCTGAGCGCAGCGAAGCCCATCATTTGGAGACGTGATGGACGGGCCACCGACAGGGACGGGGATCGGGCAGCCGGTGCGGCGGCGCGAGGATTTGCGGCTGCTGCGGGGGCAGGGGCGGTATAGCGACGATCTGAACCTGCCGGGGCAGGCCTATGCGGTGATGCTGCGCTCGCCGCATGCGCATGCGCTGGTCCGGCGGCTGGACGCAACGGTGGCGCGTGCCGCGCCGGGAGTTCTGGCGGTGCTCACCGCGGAGGAGGTGCGGCAGGACGGGCTCAACCCGATGCCGCATATCAGCAACAACCATCCGGCCGACATCGCGATCAAGAACAAGGACGGTTCGCCGCCGCCGCGGCCACAGAACATGCCGATCATCTGGCCGGAAGTGTGCCATGTCGGCGAGATCGTCGCGGTGGTGGTCGCAACCAGCCTCGCCGCGGCCAAGGACGCCGCGGAATTGGTCGAGATTGATTACGAGCCGCTACCGGCGGTGCCACACGCGTTGAACGCGGCCGAGCCTGATGCGCGGGCCGCACGGCAGGATCGCGCCAACGTCATCCTCGACGGCGAGGTCGGCGATGCCGCCGCCACCGAGGCGGTCTTCGCCACCGCCGCGCATGTCGTACATCTCGACACCTGGGTGCAGCGCGTCGCCGGCGTGCCAATGGAGCCGCGCGCCGCGATCGGCGTGTACGACGCGGAAACCGACAAATACACCTTGCATGCCGGGGCTGGCGGCGCGGTCAGCCCGCGTCGCGATCTCGCGATGGTGCTGGGCGTGCCGACCGAGCAGGTGCGCATGGTCATGCACGATGTCGGCGGCAATTTCGGCACGCGCGGCTCGTTCAATGTCGAGTTCGCGCTGGTCGTGTGGGCGGCCAAGAGGCTCGGGCGGCCGGTCAAATGGACCTGCGAGCGCAGCGAAGCCTTTATGTGCGACTATCAGGCGCGCGACCTCGCGGTCAGCGCCGAACTGGCGCTCGACACGCAAGGCAATTTCCTGGCGATGCGCGGGTCGAACCTGGTCAACCAGGGCGCCTATGCGATCGCCTTTGGCTCCCTCAACAAGGGCGTCGAGATCATGTCGAGCATCTACCATGTGCCGCATGTGCATTTTCGCGCCCGCGCCGCGATCACCAACACCGTGCCGACGCGGCCCTATCGCAGTTCCGGGCGGCCCGAAGTGATGTTCGTCATGGAAAGGCTGATCGACCTCGCGGCCCGGCAGACCGGCATTGATCGCATCGCCTTGCGCCGCCGCAACCTCGTGCCGGAATCGGCGATGCCGTACACCAACCCGTTCGGCATGGTCTACGACAGCGGCAAGTACCACGACTGCATGGAACGGGTGCTCGAACTCGGCGACTGGACCGGCTTTCCGGCGCGTCAGGCCGCGGCACGCCAGCGTGGCAGGTGCCGCGGCATCGGGGTCGCCAACTACGTCGATACCGCGACCGGTGCGCCGCGCGAGAAGGCCGAGGTGACGGTGTTGCCGGAAGGCATTGTCGAAGTCGTGATCGGCACGGTGTCGCAAGGGCAGGGGCACGAGACCAGCTTTGCCCAGCTGATGACCGAATTTCTCGGGGTGCCGATCGACAGCGTGCGCCTCGTCACCGGCGATACCGACCGGGTATCGGTCGGCGGTGGGGCGCATTCCGGGCGGGCATTGCGGCTCGGCAGTGTCGTGATGCTGAACGCCTCGAACGAGGTCATCGAAAAGGGCATGCGCATCGCCAGCCAGTTGCTGGAGGCGGCGGTGGCCGATCTCGAATTCACCGGCGGCATGTTTCGCGTGAAAGGCACCGACCGGTCGATCGGCATTTTCGATGTCGCGCGTGCGGCGGAGCAACGCGACGACCTGCCCGAGGATTTGCGCGGCAGGCTGCGCGCCGAAAGCGACGAGACCAACAACCTCGCCGCCTTCCCCTATGGCTGCCACGTCTGCGAGGTCGAGATCGACCCCGAGACCGGGGTCGTCGATATCATCCGCTACAGCGCGGTGGACGATGTCGGGCGGGCGGTCAACCCGATGATCGTGCACGGCCAGGTGCATGGCGGCATCGTGCAGGGGGTCGGACAGGCGTTGTGGGAGCAGGTCGTCTACGACCGCGACAGCGGGCAAATCCTCAGCGGTTCGTTTATGGATTACGCGATGCCGCGTGCCGAACGCGTGCCGTTTTTCACCACCGAACTCAGCGAAGTCCCGACCCCGACGCATCCGCTCGGCATCCGGCCGGGCGGCGAAGGCGGCACCACCCCGGCGCTCGGCGTCGTAATCAACGCGGTCGTCGATGCGCTGTCGGAATTCGGGGTCACACATGTCGAAATGCCGGCGACGCCGGAACGGGTGTGGCGGGTGATAAAGGATGCACCACAGAGACAGTGAGGACACCGAGATAAACAGAATCTTCTTCGTGTCCTCTGTGCCTCTGTGGTGAAATTCGAACCTTAACAGGGAGGCGCAGATGGCACGCATCAAACATATCGCGTTGACGACGAAGGACCCCGGCTCAGTCGCCGAGTTCTACAAATCGGCTTTCGGGCTCACCGAATTGCGGCGCGGCAAGAACGGCTCGGTGTTTCTGTCGGACGGGCACATCAACCTCGCGATCCTGAACCACAAGGGCGAAGAATCGCTCGACATGGGCGCGCACGGCCCGAATTTCAGCGGCATCCACCATTTCGGCTTTGAGGTCGATGATCTCGACAGCGCTTGCGACCAGCTGGAAAACGTCCAGGCGAAACGCCTTTCCGGCAAGGATGGCGCCGATGCCGCGATGGCGGGCGGCGGCCACGCCAATTTCGAGATGAAATGGTCCGGCCCCGACGGCGTCGTGATCGACATCTCGCACACCGGCTGGGAAGGCACCGACTAAGTTCGGCCCTAAACAATAGCTGTCATTCCGGGCTCGGCCTTCCGGCCGCCCCGGAATGACAACTGATTGAATGCTGAATAATGAGGAGCAGGGATATGGCCGGGAATTTTACGATCTGTATCGGCACGGTCGGCAGCGGAGCGTGGCTTAGTGCCGATGGCGGCGATGGCTGGCGGCGCGTCGGCAGCGGGCTGTCGGGCGAAGCGCGCATCTACGGGCTGAGCACACACCCGCGCGAACCTCGGACATTGTTCATCGGTGCCAGCGACGGGCTTTACCGCAGCCACGACGGCGCCCAGAGCTTCGAAAAGCTCGAAGGGCTGCCGGGCGGGTTCGAGGTGTGGAAGATCGCGGTCGATCCCGTCGATCCCGACATCATCTTCGCCGGCACCCGCCCGGCGGCGTTGTTCCGCTCGACCGATGCCGGCCGCAGCTGGAAAAAGCTCGCCGCCGAGATCGTCGAGGAATGCCCCAATGTCGGCGTGCCGCGCGTCACCGCGCTGACCGTCGATCCTTCCGACCACCGGGTGATCTGGGCCGGCATCGAAGTCGACGGCGTGCGGCGCAGCACCGATGGCGGCGACACCTGGAGCCGCATCACCAGCGGCATCTACGATCTCGACATCCACGACATCGCGGTAACCGTCAACGGCGGCACGACGGTGCTGACCAGCACGCCGGGCGAAATCTTCGCCAGCCACGATCGCGGTGAAAGCTGGCAGGGGCTGGAGGTGCGCGATCAGTTCCACCTGCGCTATTGCCGCGGCCTCGCGCAAAAGGCGGATGACCCGGCGACAATCTTTGTCGCCACCGGCGACGGCGCGGTCGGCACCACCGGCGCGATCCAGCGCACCGGCGACGGCGGGCGCAGTTGGCAATTGCTCGATCTGCCGGGCGAGCCCAATTCGCCGATCTGGGCCTTTGCGACGCACGCGGCCGACCCCGGTGTCGTCGTCGCGTGCAGCCATTACGGCGAGCTTTATGCCACCCGCGACGCCGGCGACAGCTGGAGCAAGCTGAAGCGCGAATTCACCGAAATCCGTTCGCTGAGCTGGATGCCGAACTGATGCCGGAGCCGTTGCCCTTCGCCCGGCCGCGCTCGGGAACGCAGCCCGAGTATCTCTACCCGGACTATGGCAGCACGGTGAAGCGGGCGCCCAAACGCCCGCTGATCCGGTTCGACCACACGCTGTCGGAAATGACGGGTCCGTCGTTTGCTGGCGGCTGGGCTGGTCCCGACGCGACCGACCTGACACGGCAATGCAAAGGCGAACCGCTCGGCGAGCGCATCATCGTGGCTGGGCGGGTGCTCGACGAGGACGGCAACCCGGTGCCGGGCACCCTGCTCGAATTGTGGCAGTGCAACTCGGCCGGGCGCTACCACCACCCGGTCGATCAGCACGACGCGCCGCTCGACCCGAATTTCACCGGCGTCGGACAGGTGGTGACCGGGCCGGGTGGCGAATACCGCTTTCTGACGATCAAGCCCGGCGCCTATCCCTGGCGCAACCAGCCGAATGCCTGGCGCCCGGCGCATCTTCATCTCGGCGTGTTTGGCCCCGGTTTCGCGACGCGGCTGGTGACTCAGATGTATTTCCCCGGCGATCCGCTGCTCGCCTACGACCCGATCTATCAGAGTACCGCGGATGCCGAGGCGCGCGAGCGGCTGATATCGGATTACGACCCGAACCTCAGCGAGGCGGAGTGGGCGCTCGGCTACCATTTTGATCTGGTGCTGCGCGGCCGGCTCGCGACGCCCGTCGATCCGGGCTGAGGCATGACCGATAAGCTGATCCCGACCCCGTCGCAGACTGTTGGGCCGTTTTTCCACCTCGGCCTGGTCCGCGTTGAATGGAGCGACTTGACCACCGACAATCCGCAAGGCCAGCGCATTGCCATCGAGGGCCATGTCATTGACGGCGACGGTATGCCGGTTCCCGACGCGCTGATTGAAATCTGGCAGGCCAATGCCGCTGGCCGCTACAACCACCCCGACGATACCAGCGAGGACAAACCCCTCGACCCGCATTTCCGCGGCTTCGGCCGCGTTGCCACCGACGCCGACGGATTTTTCCGCCTGCTCACAATCAAGCCCGGCCCGGTCCCCGGCCGCGGCAACAGTCTGCAGGCGCCGCACATCAACGTGGTGCTGTTCGCCCGCGGCCTTCTGAAGCACCTCTACACCCGCATCTACTTCGCCGACGAACCCGCCAACATCAGCGACCCGCTGCTGTCGTCGATCGACGATGCCGCGGTGCGCGGCACGCTGCTGGCCCATCGCGAAACCGGCGAGCCGCCGGTCTACCGCTTCAACATCGTCATGCAGGGCGAAAACGAAACCGCGTTTCTCGACATTTGAGCTGAACCGCCTCACCAGCATTGGATCGAGATTGCTTCGCTGCGCTCGCAATGACAGCGCCGTTTAAGAACGGTGTCATTGCGAGGAGCGTAGCGACGAAGCTATCTCGACGCACGGTTTCCGCCCGCGCCTCATTACAGCAATTGGCCGCCATCGACGGCGATGGTCTGGCCGGTGATCCAACTCGCCAGCGGCGAGGCGAGGAAGGCGACGGTGTTGGCGATTTCCTCGGGATAGCCGAGGCGGCCGAACGGGATGCTGCGCAGGATCGAATCGTAGAGGCGCGGGTTGTCGGTCTTGCGCTTTTCCCAGCTGCCGCCGGGAAATTCGACCGAGCCGGGCGCGACGCAATTGACCCGGATGCCCTTGCGCGCCAGGGCCGCCGCCTCGCTCTGGGTGTATTCGATCAGCGCTGCCTTGACCGCGCCGTAGGGCGGAGTGCGGGCCGAGGCGACCATGCCGGAAATCGACGAGATGTTGATGATCGCGCCGGCGCCCGCCTGTTCGAGAAACGGCAGGGCGGCGCGGATCGCGCGCACCGTGCCGAGCAGATCGACATCGATGCTGCGCGCCCAGCCGGCCTCGTCATTGGTTGTGCCAAAGCCGGAGGCATTGTTGACCAGGATGTCGATGCCGCCGAGTGCCTCGGCCGCCGCGGCGATATAGGAGGCGACCGCGGCTGCGTCGGCGACGTCGCAGGCCTGCGCGTGCGCCTTGACACCCAAGGCTGCGACCGCGTCACGCACCGGTGCGAGCCCGTCGGCGCCGCGGGCGCACACCGATACCGAGGCGCCAGCCTCGGCGAAAGCCAGCGCAATGGCCCGGCCGATCCCCCGACTGCCGCCGGTAACGACAGCGCGCTTGCCGCTCAGGTCTATTTTCATGTCCACGGGGCCTTATTGATGCGATGAAACGGGATCATGGCGTCGATCGCCGCCGCTTCCCAGCCCATAGCGAGCCGTGCATTGCACGAGGAAAGAAACGGTTGAGTTGCGTTTGGCAAAAGCCCGGCTAATCATGGGAGCCATGCAGGGGAGCGAAGCGGCGTTGTTGGAGGAATCGGGACGGACGCGGCTGCGCGGGCGCGGCGGGCGGCCGTCGCGCGTCGAATCGGCGCGGCTGTCGGACCGCATCCTCGATGTGGCAACCGCGCTGTTCCTGAAAGACGGGTTTGGCGCCACCAGCATCGAGGCCGTCGCCAAACGCGCCGGCATCTCCAAGCGCACCTTCTATCACCGCTTTCGCGGCAAGGAGGTGCTGTTCGAGGCGGTGGTGCGACGCCTGATAGAGCGCTGGATGCCGCCTTTCGACGCCAATCTGCTGGTTACCCTCAGCCTCGCCGAGACCTTGCGGAGTTCCGCCGAATACATCATCGGAGTGGCGCTGACGCCCGAGGCGCTGGCGCTGCACCGCATGGTGATCGCCGAGGCACCGCGCTTTCCGGGGCTGGCGCGTATTTTGAACGAACTCGGCGCGGTCGCCGGGGTCGAGCGGATTGCCCGTTTTCTCGACCATTGCGTCGCGACCGGCGAAGTCAGGCCGCTCGATACCAAATTCGCCGCCGAGCAGTTCATTATGATGGTCGTGAGCGGGCCGCGGCGGCGCGCCCTCGGTCTTGGTCCGCCGTTCAGCCCGGCCGAGTTGGACATCTGGCTCAACCAGACCGTGACTCTGTTCGTTGAGGGTTGTGGCGCTCGCTGAGGGCTCAATCGCCGCTTGGAAGTATTAGCTCCCGCGGCTTTCGACTTACGATTTAATTCATCTGTAAAAACCGATCGACCCCGACATATTTAAAAATCAGGCAGGGATCATTTCCCGGTGTCCGGCGTATACCGACGCGAGCAATTGCTCTCAGGTTTGGCGAATGCATAGGGGAACAGCTGATGTTGACGCGGATCACGTTGGCCGCTGGCGCATGCCTTACGGCGGCGACGCTGATTACTGTAAGTAGCGCGAAGGCGCAGACATACTACGTTGGCGGTGAAGCCGGGTGGAACGTCCTGCCGGACCAGACCGACAAGATCAGCGGGATCGGGTCGGCGAAGTCGCGCTATGATTCAGGATATGCGGTCGGCGCGCGTGCCGGCTACGAATGGGGGCCATGGCGCTTTGAAGAGGAATACAACTATCGCAATAACGGCCTGAGCGGCATCAGGGCAGGCGGCTTCAATCTGCCCGGGGTCAGCGGCAGCCGCGAAGCGCATGCCATCATGACCAACGTCATTTATGACGTGAACCTTAACCAGTTCGGCATCAGCACGCCGATCACGCCGCATATCGGCGTCGGCATTGGCGCTGTCGATATTATCGATCATGCCAAGGTTGCCGGGGTCGGGCAGTTGTTCAACGACAATGACTGGGAGTTCGGCTATCAGGCGATTGCCGGTCTGCGTTACAACGTAACGCCGAATGTCGCGGTCGACCTGGATTACCGCTATCTCGCGACCACCGACGCGACGTTCCGGGTGCCGTCGGCGCCGGCCATCAAATACACCTCGGGCTACAACAACCACACGTTGATGGCGAGTATGGTGTACCGGTTCGGTCCGCCGATGGCGCCCGCGGTCGCGCCGCCCCCGCTGCCGCCCGCTCCGGCGGTGATATCAAAGCGCACCTTCCTCGTGTTCTTTGATTGGGACCGCGCGACGGTGACCCGGGAAGGCATGGCGATTATCCAGCAGGCGGCCGACGCGTTCAAATCCGGCGCACCGGTGCAAATCCAGGTGACTGGCTATACCGACCGCTCGGGTTCGCCGGGCTATAATCAGCGGCTCTCCGAACGCCGCGCCAACGCGGTGGCTGACGCGCTCAGCCAACTCGGCGTGCCGCGGAACGAGATGGCGGTCAGCGGCCGGGGCGAAAACGACAACCGCGTTCCGACGGCTGACGGTGTGCGCGAGCCGCAGAACCGCCGGGTGGAGATCGTGTTCCCGTAAACCTGCGGAGCCTGACGCCGCAACGAGAGGCCTGCCGCGGCAGGCCTTTTTCGTTTCTTAAGAGCCTGACTTAAAATGAACGACATGATTTCAGTGACATGCCGCCAGCTGCGGAACAACGTGCGTTCCTTTTTGCATTCCCTACGAAAGCAGGGACCCACCGGGCAATCGTTCGTGGGTCGGCAGGGTGGGTCCCTGCTTTCGCAGGGAATGCGAAATTAAATCATGTCATAAGCGTCTACCTTATTGAAAATGCCTGATTTCATTGTGGGTTAGGCTCTCAGGAGCCAGGGATGCGGAAATGAAAAACGCCCGGGCCACAACGGTCCGGGCGTTTGTCAAAGGGGCGGGAGGGCGTGTGGTTAATAGTAGTTCGGGACGCAGCGGCGGTGCCAATAGCCGTAGCGGTCGCGCCAGGATCGCGGGTGCCAACCCGGGCCGCAGCCCCCGGCGATCGGGATGATCTGTGACGTCGGTGCGGCCGTTGTAAGGCCCGACAGCGCCGTCGGGGCCGCCTGCGCCGCGATCGGCAGCGCGGTCAACGCGATTACTGTAAACGACGCCACAACTACTGAGCGCATAAGCGCTTCCCTCTGTTTAACACACGACTGCTATTATAAGCGCGCAGCTGCCTTCCCATTTCGCAGCGTTTTGGACAATTAACGATCATCTTTCGGTGCTACGACTGGCAACGGTAGGCGTGCCTTCGGCATAGCCTGGCTCAACCCGGACATCGACCACTGCCACGCCGCCCGCGTCGACGCACTGGATCGCCGCCCGTAACGCGCGCGGCAGTTCGTCCGGGCGGCGAATCGGGCCGAAACCCTCGCAGCCCTGGGCCCGGGCGAGCATGCCGAGATCGGGTTCGGGGTCGGCGATGCGCTGCCCGATCCAGCGATTGGCAACCGGTCGGTTGCGCTGACGCGCCATGCGGTCCTGGTGGAGTTCGTCGTTGAAGAAGGAATTGTTGTTGGAGACGACGACCAGCAGCGGAATGCGGTAATGCGTGGCGGTCCACAGCGCGGTGCAACCCATCAGGAAATCGCCGTCGCCGAGCACCGCGACCGGCAGCCGGCCGCTGCCCCGCAGCGCCAGCGCCGCGCCGACCGCCATGCCGGGGCCGCCGCCGATCCCGCCGCCGCCATCGCCGCCCAGCGCGTCCATCGGGTGCGCCACGTCCCAGGTGTTGTCGGCCCAGGCGAGCGGGCTGCGGATCGAGGCAAGTTGCGCGGCCGCCGAGCGCCTCGCGCAGCGCGGCGGGGAGCATCAACGGTGAGATCGTCTCCCCGGCGGGTGTCGGCAACGGTGCGCGCGGGGTCGGCTCGCGGCCGGCCCAGCCGGGTTGGCGCGGCTTGATCAGCGGCAAAAGGGCGGCGACCGCGATGTCCGGCTCGACCGCGAGGTGCAGATCGACCGGCGGCAGCCCCTGGTAATCCATGCTCCAGCCGTTGTGGATCAGGTGGTCGAGCGAGGCGAGGATCACCTTGGCGCCAACCGGGGCGTCGCCGCACGCCGCCTTCAGCGCACCAGCGAGATCGACCCAGTCGAGGCTCAGGATCACATCGGCTTCGCGAATCAGCGTACACGCGTCGGGGCCCGGGTTGTTGCCGGCCGGCGGGCCGTGCAGCTTATGTTGCGACGGAAAGGCGGCGCCGGTTTTGGCGTCAGTCAGCACGATCGCGCCGAGTCATTTCCGCCAGCCTGACCCGGCGCTGCCACTCGGCGTCGCCCCGTGCGGAGCGGCCGACGAGGATCAGCGGCCGCTCGGCTGTGCTCAACATCGCCGCCGCCTCGGCGGCAGCCGCCGGGTCGGGTGCGACCGCGGCCGGCGGCCGAAACCGCGCCGCGCCCGGCAGCGGCGGCAGGGCGCCGATGCGGCTTTCCTGCAACGCGGCGTCGAGGCACACGTAAACCGGGCCACGCGGCGCGGTCATCATCATTTTATACGCGCGCAGCAGCAACTCTGCGGCAGCCGGCACGGAGGCCGGCTGATCGTCCCATTTGGTGTAGTTGCGAACCAGCGCGCCCTGGTCCTGCGCGGTGTGGATCCAGTCGATCCATGGCCGCCGCTTCGCGGCATCGACCGGCCCGGTGGCGCCCAGCACATAGACCGGCACGCGGTCGCACCAGGCGTTGAAGATCGCCATCGTCGCGTGCATCAGCCCGACATTGCTGTGCACGATCGCGCCCATCGGCTTGCCGGTGACCTTGGCATAGCCGTGCGCCATCGCGATCGCGTGCTCCTCGTGCAGGCACAGCAGCATCTGGGGCGCGCTGTTGCCGAGCAGGTTGACGAGGCTGTCGTGCAGCCCGCGATACGAGGCGCCGGGGTTCAGCGCGACATAGGGCAGGTCGAGTTCGCGCAGCATCAGCGCCATCGCGTCACTGCCCCAGTAGTCGCCGGGCTCGTTGGCGAGGGCCGGCCGTTCGAGGGCACTCGGTCCTGTCGCTGCGTCGCTCATGCTGCCTCCCTGTCTTGTGGGGTGTCCGGCCCCATATTCGTTTTGCGGCTTACCTGCCGCGCATGGGGCACACCGAGATTGCTTCGTCGCTTCGCTCCTCGCAATGACAACCCACTTTCCGGCTCGGATTTTCGATCGGGATGAGCGCTGTTCAACTGAGCTTGCTGGAAGAGCCGCCCGCGGCGCCGGAAGGGTTCGCCTATCGCACCGAACTGATGACGGCGGGGGAGGAAGCCGAACTGACCGCGTGCTTTGGTGATCTCGATTTCCGCGAATTCGAGTTTCACGGCTACCTGGGCAAACGCCGCACCGTTGCGTTCGGGCTGCACTACGATTTCGCTACCAACCGGGTGCGGCAGACCGAAGGCATCCCCGAATTTCTGCTGCCGCTGCGTGATCGAGCCGCCGCCTTTGCCGGCATCGCGGCGGCATGTGTCGAACATGCGCTGGTGACGGAATACACGCCGGGGGCGGCGATCGGCTGGCACCGCGACCGCCCGGTCTTTGGCGACGTTATCGGCGTTTCATTTGGAACACCCTGCCGATTTCGCTTTCGGCGAAAGCGAGCGAACGGCTGGGAGCGCATGGCCGTCACGTTGGCGCCGCGCTCCGCCTATCTGCTGCGCGGTCCGGTCCGCGACGAGTGGGAACACAGCATTCCCGCCGCCGAACAGCTACGCTATTCGGTGACCTTTCGCACCGCGAGGGATGCGTGACCAAGCCATGTGCCCCGGCCACTCCTAATCGTCGACGGCGACTCGTTCGCGCATCGCGCCTACCACGCCTTGCCGAAATCGATCCGGCGCAAGGGCAATGGCGGCGGCGGGGCGATTGTCGGTTTCGCCAATTTTCTACTGCGGCTGTATCACGACGAGCAGCCGCGCGCGGTGCTGGTCGGGTGGGATACGCTCGGTGTCCCGACCTATCGGCAGGAGTTGTTTCCGGACTACCAGGGCGGCCGGGTGTTCGACGACGAACTGGTCGATCAGCTCGATATCCTGCCGCAATTCGTGGCGTCCTGCGGCTTCGCCTACGCGAAGGCGTCCGGTTACGAGGCCGACGATTTTCTTGCCGCGGCGGTAGCCGAGGAGGAGAGGCGGGGCGGCGCCGCGCTGGTCGCGAGCGGCGATCGCGACGCGTTTCAGCTGGCGTCGGACACGACGACGATCCTGCATCCGGTCAAGGCCGGCGAGATGGCCCGCATCGGCCCGGCGGAAGTCCGCGAGCGCTATGGGGTCGAGCCGCGGCAGGTGCCGGATTTTATCGCCTTGCGCGGCGATCCTTCCGACCGGCTGCCGGGCGCCAAGGGGGTGGGCCCGAAGGGTGCGGCGACCTTGCTGCGCAAATTCCCTGATCTCGAAGCCGCTCTCGCCGCCGGCCATTTCGCCGGACAGGCTGACGCCTTGCGGCTCTACCGCCGCATCGCGACAATGGACGCAACCGCGCCCCTTCCGCCGCTCGACGACCAGACGCCAGACTGGAGCACCGCCGCTGCGCTCGCGCGCAGCTGGGAGCTGAATCAGCTGGCAAAACGCCTCGACGAACTCTGAAGGGGCGGCCCGAAACTGGCTTGGCGACCCTCACCCGTCTCGCCGCTTTCGCGGCGAGCCACCCTCTCCCGCGGTGCGGGAGAGGGAAATTACAGTTTTGCGACGCCGGCGGCGGCGCAGTCTTCGTCTTCCTGCGAGGTGCCGCCGCCGACGCCGCAGGCGCCGATGACGATGCCGCCGCGGATGATCGGCACGGCGCCCTGGCCCATGATCATCTCGCCGCCCGAGGCCGCGGCGATGCCGCGCGGCGTCGGCTGGTCGGCGCGGGCCTGCATGTCGCCGCTCGGCCGGCCGAACGCGGCCGAGGCGACGGCCTTGCCCTGGCTGCCATAGGTGCTGCCCCAGATCGCGTTGTCCATGCGCCCGAACGCGACCAGCCGCCCACCGGCATCGCACACCGATGCGCTGATTTTGATGTTGAGCTGTTTCGCCTTGTCGATCGCGCCGGCGACAATGCGGTTGGCTTCCTCGAGTGTCAAACTCATCGAATTACTCCCAAAAGATGCGCTCGGATGATGACAGAGCGGCCGCGACACCGCCATGACCCTCCAATAATCCCTGCAGTGCACCGGGCGGTTGAGGAACAACCTTGGCCCTCGCCGCGTTCTTTCCGGTGACGGTCTTTGTTATTGAGTGAGGAACGACAATGAATTCGTGGATGGCAGCCGGTGCCGTGGCGGTGGCGCTGCTCACGGCAGTACCGGAAAGCGGTCATGCCCAGTCGGTCATCGGCAACGGACTCGCCGGTGCCGGGGTTGGTGCCGCGATCGGGGCAATCGCCGGTGGCGGACGCGGCGCGGCGACCGGTGCGATCATCGGTGGCGCGGTCGGCGCCGGAACGGCAATCGCCGCCCCCCGGCCCTATTACGCACCACCGCCCTATCGCCACTATGTGCATGGCGGCTGCGGCCCCTACGCGCACTGGGTGCCGCCGCACCATAATCGCTGGGGCGAATGGCGCCCCGGCCATTGTTCGTGACCTGAGGGAGGAGCCCTCTCCACCGACAAGGCGGAGAGGGCGCAAACGCCTGCTCATTACCGGGCCAAAAGAACCGAGCCCGGAATGACCGGCTACTTCGATATCTGCTCCAGACGCAGGCGGGTGGTGACCGGCCCCATGATCCCGATCACCAGACAGCACACAATCATAGCGCCGGCGATAAAGGCAAACACCCCGATCGTGCCGTAATTGCGCAGGAAGTACGCCACCATGAAGCCAACGAAAATCGTGCTGAACCGGCTCCAGGCATAGGTGAAGCCGATCGCACGCGAGCGGATGCGGGTCGGGTACAGTTCGGCCTGATAGGCGTGAAACGAATAGGACAGGTTGCTGGTCGAAAAGGTGATGAACACGCCGACGATGATGATGCCGACGGCGGTCGTCATCTGCGAGAAGACCACGCCAAACACCGCCAGCGAGGCGCAGGCGCAGACCAATTGCCATTTGCGCTCCATCCGGTCGGCGATGATCGAGGCGAGCAACGGCCCGGTCGGGTTCGCCAGCGTGATGATAAAGGTGTAAAGCAGCGACTTGGTGATCGTGATCCCTTGCGCGATCAGCAGCGTCGGAACCCAGCTCGCAAAGCCGTAATACCCGATCGACTGCAACAGGTTGAAGATGATCAGCATGATCGAGCGGTTACGATAGGGCGGCTGCCACATCTCGACCCAGGCGCCGCGTCCAGCCTCGACCTCGTCGGGCAGCCGTTCCGGCATGGGCAGCGGGCGGCCGCTTTCGGCCTGAACTCTGGCTTCGATCATCGCGGTGATCTGCTCGGCCCGGGCGGTATCGCCGTGGATCGCCAGCCAGCGCGGCGATTTTGGCAGTGACAGCCGAATCCACCACACAACGATCGCCCCCGCCGCGGCGATGATCGTGACCCAGCGCCAGCCTTCGACCCCGAACGGAGACACCGGGATCAGCCCGTAGGCCAACAGCGCCACCGTTGGGTAGGCAAGAAACTGAAACGACTGGTTGAACGCAAAGGCCCGGCCGCGCCGGTCCTTTGGCATCAGCTCGGACAGGTAGGTGTCGACCGTGATCAGCTCGACGCCGATGCCGCACCCGGCGAGAAACCGCCAGAAATCTATCGCCAGCGGCGTCGACTGAAACGCCATCATCAACGTCGCCAGGGAATACCACACCAGGGCGAAGGTGAAGATCGTGCGCCGGCCGAAAAGGTCCGACAGCGAACTGAACAGCATCGTGCCGACGAACATGCCGATAAAGGTCGAGGCGATGAGGCTGGCAAAACCGTTGACGTCGAAGAAACCGGCGGTGGTCGGGGTGAATATCTTGGCCGCGAACAGACCGGGCGCGATGTAGGCGATCAGCCCGTTGTCGAACACATCGAAAAACCCGCCGAGCGACAGCAGCAGCACGAGATGCCAGATGTAGCGCGTGCTCGGCAGTCGGTCGATGCGGGCCGCGATGGTCGCGGCGGCCTCCCGCCCGGTGACGCCGGCGCGAGGCACGGCGTGCGGGCCGGTGGCGGAGATATCGGTCAAGGCATTCCTCCCGTTTTTCCTAAAACGTTGGCTGCCTAGACGCGTAGCTCCTGTGCCTCGCTGGTGGATCCAGCCTGTTTCCCGATCTTAGAGACGGCGGGCCGGCGCAGGCAACCCCGCGATTGCCGGCTGGACCAAACGTCGCAAACTGCTGCTAGGGTAGGATCAGTCCCAGGGTGAGGCGGGCGAGAGGAGAGGAAGATGCAATTCGGTTTCAACCTGCCGAACAGCGGCGCGCTGGCGCGCCGGACATCATGCTGCGGATCGCGCATGAGGGCGAAGCGCTCGGGTTCGACTATCTGACCGTGACCGACCACGTCGTGCTGCCCGATATGGCTGAGCCCGGCTACCCTTATTCCGAAAGCGGCGCGTTCTATTCGATCGACAGCGCGCATCGCCACGAGATGCTGACGCTGGCGGCGTGGCTGGCGGGCACCACCTCGAAATTGCGACTGGTCCTGGCGGTGCTGGTGGTGCCGCACCGGCCGGCGGTGCTGGCGGCGAAGCAGCTGGCGACGATCGACGTGCTGTCCGGGCGGGCGGCTGACGGTCGGGATCGGCGCCGGCTGGCTCAAGGCCGAGTTCGACTCGGTCGTGACGACCCCGTTCGCCGATCGCGGCGCGGTCACCGATGAGTATGTCGCCGCGTTCCGCACGCTGTGGACCGAGAAGAAGCCGAGGATCGAGGGCAAATACGTGCATCACGACGGGCTGCTGCTCGAACCGAAACCGGTGCAAAAGCCGCATCCGCCGATCTGGGTTGGCGGCGAAAGCGGCCCCTCGCTGCGCCGTGCCGCCAGGCTTGGCGACGCCTGGTATCCGATCGGCACCAACAACGCCCATCCGCTCGACAGCATGCCGCGCTATCAGGGGGGCATCGAGCGGCTGCGCCGTGCCACCGAAAATGCCGGCCGGCCGCGCGATGCGGTCGCGCTGACCTATCGCATCAAGCGCTATGGCAACGACCTGCCGCCGCTTGCCGGCGATGGCGAGCGCCGCCTGTTCAGCGGCAGCGATGCCGACATCATCGGCGACATCCATGCCCTCGGCGATCTCGGGGTCACCGCCCTCGATTTCGACTTCGAGCGGCCCACCGCCGACGCCGTCATCGCCGACATGCGCGCCTTCAAGGAGCGGATATTGGCGAAGGTCTAATCACTCAGCAGGTGGGTCTCGCCGCCAGCCGTCGCGACCAGCTCCACGGCCTTGCGGTCGAAGCTAGCGAACACCGGCCCTCCGAGCCGCCGCCCCTCGAATGCGATGACGCCGTCGGCGAAGTCGCCGCCAGCCTCGAGCATTGCCAGCCCCGCCTCGACCGCGAGGCGATCGAATACTGCCGTTTGGGGTGCAATGAGCCGCCGGATGGCGTTGGCGACGTCACCCGCCGGTTGGCGATAGCCGCGCCGGATCACCCAGACGAATTCGCAAAGAGCAGGTAACGTCAGCGCAACTGTTTCAGCTTCGTTCAACAACTCCAAGGCTTGGCGTGCCTGGTTCGGGTCGTCGTTGACAGCTGCGCGAACGAGAATATTCGTGTCAGCCGCGATCCTCATCGGATGCCGGCCCATCCGTCGGCGATGATTTCGTTCATTTCCTCGATCGTCAGCGGTTTCGTACCAGGCCGATGCAGGCAACCGAAGAAATCGTCGAATGAACCGGTCCGTTTGGGATCGGCGGGGCGCAATTCGGCGCGTCCACCAGGCAGTAACGCGACTTCGACCTTCTCGCCCGGGCCGACGCCGAGATGCCGCAGCAGCTCCTTCCGCAGCGTGACCTGGCCTTTGGCGGTGATGGTGAGCGTTGACATCGGTGCTCTCGCAACTGGCGGAAGTAAGGGAGTATTGCCTTACCTTAATCGGATACAAGGGTTGCGGACAAACCCGTTGGCATACGTGCCTTTGCCGGGGCAGAGTTGCGGCCAATTATTCCACGGAAGGAAAACCACATGCAATCTTCGGCGCCGCAGCGCCATCTGCCGATCCGCAAGGACTGGCTCGCCGCGACCCAGGAGCCGGCGCTCGAGCCCGACCGGCCGATCATCGACCCGCACCATCATTTGTGGGACCGGCCGGGCAGCCGCTACCTGCTGCACGATCTGATCGAAGACACCGGCAGCGGCCACAACATCCGCGCGACGGTGTTTCTCGAATGCCGCGAGATGTACCGGGCCGACGGGCCGGCGGAGACGCGCTCGCTCGGCGAGACGACGTTTGTCGCCGGGGTGTCGGCGATGAGCGAAAGCGGCAAATACGGCTCGACGCGGGCCTGCGCCGGGCATCATCGGCAATGTCGATTTCCGCGTCGGCAGCCGCGCCAAGGGCATCCTCGAACAGCACATCGTCGCCTCGGGCGGCCGGTTCCGCGGCATTCGCAACGGCGCGACCTGGCACAGCGATGAGCGCCTGCGCGTGTTCACCTCCGGCTCGGGCGAGGGGCTCTACGTCAACCCGAAATGGCGCGAGGGGTTTGCCGCGCTGGCGCCGCTCAACCTGACCTTCGAGGCGTGGATGTTCCACACCCAGCTCGGCGATCTGATCAGCCTCGCCGCCGCCTTCCCCGAAACCAAGATCGTGCTGAACCATATCGGCGGCGCGCTCGCGGTCGGCCCCTTTGCCGGCAAGCGCAAGGAAGTCTTCGAGGAGTGGCGCAGCCAGATCATGAAGCTGGGCCAGTACGAAAACGTCTACATCAAGCTCGGCGGGCTCGGCATGCCGTCGCTGATGGGCTTCGAGATGGGCCAGACCGAGAAGGCGCCGTCGTCGGAAATGCTGGCGAAGGCCTGGAAGCCCTATCTCGAAACCTGCATCGAGGCGTTCGGCCCCGACCGCGGCATGTTCGAAAGCAACTTCCCGGTCGACAAGGGAATGTGCAGCTATTCGAATTTGTGGAACGCGTTCAAGCGCGTCTCCGAGAACTATTCGAATGACGAGAAGAACAAGATGTTCCACGACACCGCGCTGAAATTCTATCGCTTGTGGTAGCCGAAGAGCTTCCGTCATGGCCGGACTTATTCCGGCCATCCACGCGAAAGCGGCAAAACGGTGCCGGCTCCCGTGGATGCCCACGATCGTCCGTGGGCTGAAGGCCCACGGGGTCAAGCCCGGCCATGACGACGTGTTTTATGGGCGTGGCTAAGGAGCCAATGGTCGGGATCGAAAATCACCCGGTCCGCAAAATCGATATCGCCGAAGCAATCGGCCGATCTGGGAGGATTGCCTATGTTCAACCGCAGGACATTTCTGTCGGCGGCCGCCATGACCGCCGCTGATGCCGAGCCTGTCATTTGCCCAGTCGGTCGCCGCCAAGGTCGCGCTCTATGCCAATGTCGGCGCCGACCTGACGCATTACGAGGTCGATGTCGCCAACGCCGACACTGACCAAGCGCGAGACCGTCACCTTGCCGGGCGGGGTGCAATACGCCTGGCCGCACAAGTCGCACCGCTACCTTTACGTCGCGAGCAGCAACAACGCGCCGGGCTATGTCAGGGAGCCGAAAACCGATCATCTCGTCACCGCGCTGGCGATCGATCCGGCGACCGGCGCCGCTCAAAATGCACGGTGCGTCGATCCGCGCTGCCGACCCGGCCGCTCCATCTCACCCTGGACATTCCGTCGGAAAATATCCTGGTCGCGTTCAACAATCCGGCCGCGGTGCGGGTCTATCGCATCAACAAGGATTTCACGCCGGGCGAGGAGGTGAAGCAGACCGGGATCGATCGATACCGGCATCTTCGCGCATCAGGTGCGGGTCACCCCCGACAATCGGCATGGTGATCCTGGTCACCCGCGGCAATGAGGGCACACCGACCAAGCCGGAAGACCCCGGCGCCCTCAAAGTCTTCGACTACAAGGACGGGCGTGCTGACCGACGAGGTGTCGATCGCGCCCGATGGCGGCAAGGATTTCGGGCCGCGCCATCTCGATTTTCACCCGACCAAGCCGTGGATGTACGTCTCGATCGAGACGCAGAACAAGATGTACACGTATCTGATGGAGAAAGGCCGCCTCAAACCGGACATCGCCTTCCGGGCGGAGACGCTGGCCGAGCCGGGCAATATCCGGGCGCGGCAGGCCGCCGGCACGGTGCATGTGCATCCGAACGGCCGGTTTCTCTACGGCGCCAATCGCGCCGAGGAGACCGTCGAGTATCAGGGCAAAAAGGTGTTCAAGGGCGGCGAGAACAGCATCGTCGTCTACGCGATCAACCAGTCCACCGGCGAGCCGACGCCGATCCAGCATATCGAAACGCAAAAGCATCCACCCGCGCACCTTCCACATCGACCCGAGCGGGCGCATGCTGGTCGCCGAACACAACCTGCCGGTCAATGTGCGCGACGGCGATGCGGTCAAGGAGGTGCCGGCCGGACTGTCGACCTTCCGCATCGGGGATGACGGCAAGCTGACATTCGTGCGCAAATACGACGTCACGGTCGCCGGCAGCACGATGTTCTGGATGGGCATGGTGCCGCTTTAGGCTGCAGATCAGGCAGCCATCGGGAAACAGGAGGGACGAACGCATGCCGCTACCGCGACAAGAGGTTGACGGCACCACGCCGAAATACCTGCGCGACAAATACGCGATCGTCGGGGTGGGCGAGACCACCTACACCCGCGGCTCCGGCATCACGACGCGGGCGCTCGGCACCTGGGCGGTGCGCAACGCGATCCTCGATGCCGGGCTGAAGCCCGGCGATGTCGACGGCATGCTCGACTATTCGGGCGGCAACTCGACCTCGGCGACGTTTATCGCCGGCGATCTCGGCATGCGGCTCAATTTCTACATGGATGTGCGTCGGCGGCGGCTCGTCGACCGAGGCGCTGATCGGCATCGCGATCGGCATCATCGAGGCCGGCCTGTGCAAGTGCGTCGCGATCTTCCGCGCGATGAACGGGTTTTCGCAGGTGCGCATCGGCGGCACCGGCGCGCGCTCGGCGGCGCCGGTCGGCGGCGACATGCTGCACAACCGCGCCTATGGCTGGCAGAGCGCCGGGCAGAGCTTTGCCCCGACCTTTATGCGCCACATGTACGATTACGGCACGACGCCGGAGCAGGTGGCGCATGTCGAAGATGTTCCACTCGCGCCACGCCTCGAACAACCCGAAGGCCTATTACAAGCAGCGCTTTACGGTCGAGGACGTGATCAGCAGCCGCTTTATCTGCAAGCCGCTGCACCTGCTCGATTGCTGCGTCGAGACCGACAACGCACCTGCGTCATCGTCACCTCGCGCCGAGCGCGCCAAGGACATGAAGCAGCCGCTGGTGCTGATCCGCGGCGTCGTCGGGCGCTGCTACAAGCCGCGCCTCGACATGCACTACCAGCACGGGCCGATCTCGACCGTCGCCGGGTATTACGCCGAGGAGATCCTGTGGCCGAATGCCGGGGTCGGGCCGGAGGATGTCGACATCACCGGCTCCTACGACGCCTTCACCTTCACGACGATGCTGCAGCTCGAGGATTACGGGTTCTGCAAGAAGGGCGAGGGCGGCCAGTACGTCAGTCGGACGGCACGATCACGCTCGGCGGCAAGCGGCCGAACAACACCTCGGGCGGCCATCTGTGCGAGGGCTACACCCACGGCATGAACATGGTGATCGAGAACATGCGGCAACTGCGCCACGACGTCGACGATTCCTGCCCGATCGGCGCCGACGGCAAGCGCCAGCACACCTACGACTACAAGCGAAGGCGGCTGCCGCCAGGTCAAGGATGTCGAGGTCAGCGCCAATCTCGGCTGGGCCAACCCGGCGACCGCGTCGTCGATGGTCATGCGCAAGGGCTGGTAAAGGGAGACAGAACGATGCCAGGCATCGACGGCGACTATCTCGGGCATGGCGCTGCACATCGACGATCTCGATGTCGAGAACATCGAGTACTTCAAGCATTGCGCGGCGCACGATTTTCACCTGCAGGCCTGCGACGGAGTGCGGCCGGCTGCGCTATCCGCCGACCACGGCGTGCCCGTGGTGCATGACGCCGCGAATTCGACCTGGAAGAAGGTCGAGGGCAAGGGCGCGGTGCACTCCTACAGCGAGGTGCACCACGCCATCCAGCCGGCGTTCCGCGGCAAGACGCCGTATCTGATCCTGCTGGTCGATCTCGACACGCAGAAGGGCGAGCCGACCGCCGGACGAGGCGCTGCGGGTGATCGGCAATCTGTGCACCCCGGACGGCAAGCTGGCGCCGCCCGACATGGTCAAGCGGGTCGGCATCGGCACGCGCGTGCGCATGGTGTTCACCGATGTCGGCGACGGGCCTGTCGTTGCCGCAATGGACGATCGACGAGACCGCCACGCAGCCGGCAACGCCCTGGCGCTACGCGCAGGAATAGGCTGGCGGCGGTAGCCGTCCATCGTCGCCGTAACAGGGTCCGTGTCGGTGACCCTGTTACGGCGTTTGTGGAAGGCGCAGATTGGTCGTACCGCTGGTGGCGGCGAGTGCGCCGGAGCCGGAGAAGCCGTTCGCTTGTCCCCAACTTGTCGTCCCTGCTTTCGTGTGGACAGCCATCCCCGAACGACCGCCAACGCCGGCAAAAACCGCTTCGACAATCACGCCGAGCGCAACACCTTCATCCATACCTTCGTCAACGATTACAATCGAACCCGATTGCGATGCCTCGGATACAAAGCACCCGCCGAACTCCTTACCAATCTCCCGGGACACAACACTTTCGCAGGGACGACAGCAAACGGGGATGCCCTTGTCGTAACCGAATTCAAGTTGCTGAGATCACTCAGACAATTTTCAATCCCTCAGGTCAGACAATTTTGCGCTGGCGCAACGCCGCGATATCCGCCGCGCCATAGCCGAGTTCGGTCAGCACCGCGTCGGTGTGCTCGCCCGGCTCCGGGCGTGGCGGAGCGGATCGACCACGGCGTGCGGCTGAGTTCGATCGCCTGACCGATGACCTCCACATCGCCCAGCGTTTTGTGCGCGACCTTCCGGGCGATGCCGAGATGTTTCACCTGCGGATCGGCAAACACCTCGTTCATTTTATAAATCGGACCGCACGGCACCCCCTCGGCGTTCAACTTCTCGATCCATTCGGCCGAGGTCTTGCCGCGTGTGATCGCCTCGATCACCTCGTTCAGGATGTCGCGATTGTCCAGACGCGACTTGCCGGTGGCGAACGGGATCGGTCGCCAGATGCGGCGCGCCCAGTGCCTTGCAGCAACGATTGTAAATGTCGTTGCCGGCGGCGGCGATGTTGATATGGCCGTCCGCGGTCGCGAACACGCCGGTCGGAATGCTGGTCGGATGGTTGTTGCCCGCCTGCTCCGGCACCTCATGCGCGATCGTCCAGCGCGCCGCCTGGAAGTCGAGCATCGCGATCTGCGCGCCGAGCAGCGAACTCGTGACCCATTGGCCCTCCCCGACTGCTCGCGCTCCAGCAGCGCGACCAGGATGCCCATCGCGGCGAAGATGCCGGCGGTCAGATCGGCGACCGGAATGCCGACCCGCACCGGCCCCTGCCCCGGCAACCCCGTGATAGACATCAGTCCGCCCATTCCCTGGGCGATCTGATCGAAACCGGGACGATCGCGGTACGGCCCATCCTGGCCAAAACCCGAGATGCTGGCATAAACAATCCGTTTGTTGATTTTCTTCAACGACTCATAATCGACGCCGAGCCGGAACTTCACGTCGGGCCGATAGTTCTCCACCACAACGTCGGACTTTTCGACAAGCCGCTGCAGAATTTCCACGCCTTCCGGCGCTTTCAGATTGAGCGTCAGGCTGCGTTTGTTACGATGCAGGTTCTGAAAATCCGGGCCATGCCGTTCGCCGCCCAGACCGGCATCGCCCTCCGGCGCCTCGATCTTGATCACGTCGGCGCCCCAGTCGGCGAGCTGCCGCACGCAGGTCGGGCCGGCGCGCACCCGGGTCAGATCGATCACCTTGAAACGAGAAAGCGGCATCGAAGAGGAAGCGGTCATCGGAACCTGTCGAGTTGCTGGACGCTCCGATCCTAAAGCGGCTTCCGCGATGGCGGAAGCCGCCGGCATCAGAACCCTGCATCGGAACAAAGAGAACCGCTACGCGAAGCGCGGCGGCCCGACACTACAAAAAAGAAAAACCGCTACGCGAAGCG
>CAVTUM010000028.1:0-63022 GCA_963737875.1 uncultured Alphaproteobacteria bacterium
CCGAGCAATCGGGATTCTTCCCAATCTGACGCCACTCGCGGTGTCACGCCGCCATATGCCAGCCCGTTGGAATTACGACAAGACATGCGCAAAAAATAACGGCGCGCAACCGTGGGTGCGCGCCGTATCGCTTTCGCGAAAGCGTGGCGGTCGGCTTTATGGAGCCGGCCGACACGATCTGTCTTACTTGAAGAGGGTTCCGGCGAGGTTGGCTGTCTGGAGTTGCGCCTGAGTGACGCCCAACATGGTCATTGACGTTCCGTCCGGCAGGTGCAGCAACACGCTGGCCTGACCGCCCACGGTCGTCGGCGTCGAGGCGGCGACAATACCGTCCGAGGTTGCCTTGCCCTCGTGCTGATAGAACAGATAATCCGTCCCAACGTGGAAGTTGGTGACCGTGACACTCGCGCTTGACGAGGCCGCCACACTGTCGTCGGTACCAAACGCGATCGCGCCGGACACCGTCGTTGACGAATGGTCCCACAGATGCGAGCCACCAGCGCTTGTCGCTGTACCCACACCGATCGAGTCACCTGGACCAGCGAAGATCGAGTCTTTGCCCGTACCCGCGAGAACCGTATCGTTGATCGTCGTGAACTGGACATTTTGCGACGGGATCGGGCTGCCGTTGCTGAACAAATTCAGCTGGTTGACCGTTCCACTCGACTGCGACAGGTCGATGAAGTCGCGGCCGGTATTGATGCCGCCCACCCCAGGATTGCCGAGGTTGAAGTTAACGTTGCCCGGGCCCACCGCGACAACGGTATCACCGCCCGTCACGGTCGATCCGGAGCCGGTGATCGAGGCGTTGGCCGAGCCAATAGTCATCGCGACGGCGCCAGCCGTCCCATCGATCTGACCCAGCCCGCTTCCGAGCGTAACCTTTGTACCGACACCACCGATGATGTTTTCGGCCCCGGTGTTGCCGGTCAGGTTGATCGCATCATTCTTGCCGGCGTTGATCATGACCGAGGCGTTGCCGGCGAGAGCGCTGAATGTGTTGCCGCCACCGCTCGCCACTGTCTCCGATCCACCGGAGCCAACCACCACCGAGATGCCGGTGGCGAGGTTGGCGATGATCTGTTCCGTGCCACCCGATCCGCCGATCAGCGAGTCGCCGGCCGCGCCGATCAGCGTGGTGCTGCCGCTGCCCGCGGTAATCGTGGCATTGGTCGCGCCGTTGACCGTTGCGTTGATGCCGACCGAACCCGTGTTTCCGGTCAGGTCTATAACGTCGCCCTTGCCGGGCGCGATCGCGAGTGTCGCGTTGCCGGCATTCGCTTTGATGACGTTGCCGCCGCCGCTATTTACCGTCTCGGCGCCGGCTGCACCAGCAACGATCGTTTCGCCGCTCGCCAGAGCAATGATCTGGGACGTACCGGCACCAACGATCGAGTCGCCGGTCGCGCCGATGAAGAGATTGGTGCCGTTGCCGCCGACGAGGGTATCTCCGCCATTTGCGCCGGTCAGGCTGGCATTGCCGGTCAACCCCGTCAGGTTGATCAGATCGCCTTTGGAGCCGATGATGTCGACGTTGGCTGCGCTGCCCGCACCGGTGATCGTAGTGCCGGTTCCGCTGGTGATCGTGTAGTTGCCGGCCGCATTCAGGCCGATCTGCATGTTTGCCGCGCCGACGATTTGCCCGGACGCCGTGCTCGGTGCGGCAGTCGTGCTCGGCAGAATGATGTCGCTGATACCACCGAAGAGCGCGGCGTTAGCGCCGGTGCCCTGGATGATTGTCTGCTTGCCGCTCATTGCGTTGACGGTAAAGCCGCCCGCGCTGCCGCCGATGATCGTGTCGGCCGCCGCACCAAGGATCGACTGGTTGGCAGCGTTGCCGCCGACGATCGTTTCGCCGCCGGTCACGTCGGTTATCTGGAAGGCGCCAGTCAACATCTGCTCGGTGGAGATGATGCTTCCCGCCCGGACCTCGTTCGGCAGATTCTTCACCGCGCCCTGGATGAAGGCGCTGGCGTCAAACCCCGTTCCGGCGGCGCCGGCAACTGAGGTGAAAATCTCGATATTGAAAGCACCGGCGAGGGTTGACGCCCCCGTGCCATCTGGCGTCAAAACCAGATTGATTGGCCGCGCGTCACCCGCGGGCTTATCGAAAATCAGGAATGAGCCAGGTACTGATGCCATCTGAGCCGCCTAACGTTATTCGAGAAATCAAATGTGCGCGCCCGGGGACCCGGGCAGCGCGCAACTTACCGCTATGCAGCAGGGCGAGTCTTGCGACGAATGACGCTAAGATGTTTCAACTTGCTACGAAACGTTACAGGTCGACCACATCCACCACCCGTTGTGTCGGGCTGCTAGGGCGTGCGCCGCCCGGCAGAACTTGTCGCTGTTTTACGAGACTGAGCGCGCCGGCAGCGGGCTCGGATCGGCCACCAGCCGCGGCCCGCGCAAGGCGGCAAGCTTGGCGTGAGCTGTGGGGTTTCCTTGCACGGCAGCGGCCTCGTACCAGACGCGCGCCGTATCCGGGTTCGGCGGCACGCCGACCCCCATGGAGTGAATATCACCCAGCGCCAGCTGCGCTTCGGGCATTCCCTGGGCCGCGGCTTTTTCGTACCAGAGAAGCGCCTGCTCGACGTCGCGGGTGACACCATCACCGCGGATCAGCATGACCGCGACATTGTATTGTGCAGCGCGGTCGCCTTGCTGCGCTGCGCGGCGATACCAGGCGGTTCCCTCGGCAAGGTCCCGCGCCACCCCTTCTCCGGTGCAATACATCACACCGAGCTGGAATTGCGCCGCGGCATGTCCGGCCTCTGCCGCCCGGCGAAACCACAGGGCGGCGGTTTGCAGGTCACGGGCACCCCAGCTGCCAACCAGCATGCCGTGAGCAACGATCAGCTGTGCCGGGACGACGCCCGCCTCGGCTGCGGCCAGATAGCAGCGGATCGCTTCGGCCTGGTTCTTTCCGGCACCGTGGTCCTCGGCATAAAAATGCCCAAGCTGCAACATCGCCGGTCCATAGCCGCGATCGCCCGCGCGCCGCAGCAGCTGCTCGGCCGCCACGGGATCGCGCTCGACGCCGCCGCCGCGCAAGTACATCGTCGCCAGCACGGTCTCGGCCTCGCTGTCGCCGGCGTCTGCGGCACGCCGCAGCCAGTCGAGCGCCCGCGCCATATCCTGCGGCACACCGTCTCCCGCAAGATAAAGCTGACCCAGTTTGGTCTGCGCCATCGTCATGCCGTGTTCGGCGGCACGTGTATACCACGCCGCAGCCGTCGCGCGGTCGGCAGCGACCCCGGTGCCGTTGTAGTAGAAGATCGCTATATTGAACTGCGCCGACATATGGCCCTGCTCGGCGGCGCGCTCAAACCAGCGTGCCGCATCATCGAGCCGTTTCGGGACGCCATCGCCGCGGGCAAACATCGCGCCCAGGGCAAATTGCGCTTCTGCGTCGCCGGCATCCGCCGCCGAGCGATACCACAACGCCGCCTCGACCTGGCTCGGCGCCGCTCCCGCCCCAGTACCGTGCAGGCGCGCCAGAAACAGCATTGCCGGGACGTATTTCGCGCGCGCCGCCTGCCGCAGGTACGTCTCCGCCAGAACGAGGTTTTCTGGCGATGCCTTCGCCCTCCAGCAGGTGCATCGCGAGGTGGTAGCAGGCGCGCGGGTGTCCCAGGTCCGCAGCCTGTTTGAACAGCGCCGCCGCGCGCGCCGAATCCCGCTCGACGCCTTGTCCGGCGTCGCACATCAGGGCCAGCGCGACCTGCGCGTCGGTGTTTCCCTTGGCCGCCGATTTCTCGTACCAGCGCTGCCGCGAGCGGCAGATCGATCTCAACCCCGTAGCCATTCGCGTAGATGACGCCAAGCCCAAGTTCGGCGGCCGCGCAGCCCGTGCTCGGCCGCGGCGAGGTACCAGCGCTTTGCTTCCTGATAATCGGTATCGCCGCCGAGGCCGCGAGCATACATCAAGGCCAGGTTTGCCATGGCATGCGGCAGCCCCTGCTCCGCGGCTTCGCGACACCAGCGCAATGCCGCCCCGTGGTCGGCCTCCAGCGCAATGCCGTTTGGGAAAAACAGCACCCGGTTGCGCTCTGCCGCCTCCTGGTCCTGGGCGGCCGCGCGGTTGAACCAGTTTGTCGTCCAGTCGTCTGCCTGGCCACCGTGCAGATAGCCAAGACCGAGCTGATACTGCGCTTCGGCATGCCCCTGTTCGGCCGCCCGGCTGAACCAGGTCATGGCGTCGCCAAAGCTGCGAACGACACCCTGGCCTCGCGCGTAAAGCATGCCGATCTGGTATTGGCCTTCGGCGTCGCCGTCGTCGGCAGCCTTGCGAAACTCGCGGACCGCCTTGACGAAGTCGTGGCGAGAAGCCAGGGCCACTCCGTTCGTGACCAGGCGGATGGCCGAAGCGGAGCGGGGTGCTGTGTTGACAGTCAATCCTCAGGGCTCCCGCATTGCCTCGTTGGCCCCGCGCAGGGCACCGCTGATCAGGTACATCAGCAGCGACCGGGTGCCGATATGAACATCCGCGGTCAGCGTCATGCCCGGGAATAAGCCGGAAGCCTGTCGGGCAGGTTGTGCAGGTCGTACCCGGGTGACCGCGATGCGGACTTTGTAATACGGCTCGTTGGACCGGGCTGTTGTTGTCGTCGACCGTAAAGGCGCCCTCGCTGATCCAGCGCACGGTGCCGTCGACCATGCCGTGCTCGACGTAGTTGAACGCGTCGAGCTTCATCGTCACCGGATCGCCGGCGCGCATAAAGCCGACATCGCGCGTCGTTGATGCGCGCCTCGACTTCGACAGGCGACCGCAGGGGCGCCAGGAACAGCAGCGGGTCGCCTTCCTTCAGCACCGAGCCGACCGACAATTTCGCCATTTGCAGGACGACCGAGTCTTCGCTGGCAGCCAGCCGCACCAGATCCTTGTGTCTGGTCGCTTTTTCGAGCTGCTGCGCCGCGGCATCCCGTTGCGTTGCGGGCGGTAACCAGTTCCTGACTGGTCTGGCCGAGCCATTGCTGGGCAAAGGCGTTCCGGGTCGAGGTGGTGGCCTCAACCTGATGCTGCGCCTCGATGAGTGCGTTGTGGTCGTATTCGACGTTGCGCAGCAGTTCGGTTTTCTGATCGGTCGCCGCCAACAGGTTGAGGCGGCTGCCCACTTGCGCGGCGGCGAGAGTCGCGCGCATCTGCTCGACTTCCCTGGCGAGCTTGACGCGGTCGCCATAGCGGGCCTCGTCGTTGCGCAGTTTCACGGTCGTCGCGGTGAGCTGCGCGATTTGTTCGTCATACGAGCGCATCTGCGCGTCGTACTGAGCCTTGCGCTGCGCATAATAGGATTTCTGCAGCTGATTGTATTGGGAAGCCGCTGGATCGGCGGTCGCCGCGGGGTCGTAGGGGCGGCTCGGCCAGCTCGGCTTCGCAACGCGCGATCTGCGCGTCAATCTGGCGATCTGGACTTTAAGCGCATCGACATCGGCCGTGGCAAATGTAGGATCGAGCGTCGCCAGCACGTCGCCGGCCTTTACCTGCTGCCCCTCCCGGACATCGATCGTCTTGATGATCGAGGGATCGAGGGCCTGCAACACCACCGTCGGCTGAACGGTAATGATCTGCGCGGCAGAACTGCTGGATGACGCGGTCAAGCCGGGTCACCAGCGACCCGGCGATCACAGCGACCAGGAGTGCCGCTAGAACGTAAACGGTAGCTCTGACGCCGGCGGGTTCGGGCGCCTCGACGATCTCCGACGTTTCCGATTGGAACAGCCGGATGATCTTGTCCGGTGCTCTCCTCATTGCGCTGCGTTTGGCCGGAGCGGAATGATCTCATGCGGTCGTGGACCTGTTTTCCAAATGCCGATGCTGCAGGTGCCAAAGCCCGGCGTAGATATCGCAGCGTTCGAGAAGCTGCTCGTGCGTCCCGATATCGTAGACCTCGCCGCGTTCGAGCACGAGGATCGGTCCGCCGCGACCAGCGCCGACAGCCGATGCGAAATGATGATCAGGGTGCGCCCCTGGGCGATGCGCATCAGATTGGCGTTGACGATGGCTTCGCTATCCGCGTCGAGCGCGCTGGTCGCCTCGTCGAGCATCAGAATGCGCGGGATTGCCGATCAGGGCGCGGGCGATCGCGAGCCGCTGGCGCTGGCCGCCGGACAGGTTGGTCGATCCCTCCTGAATGAAGGTCTCGTAGCCCGCCGGCAGCCGCTCGATGAATTCCTCGGCGCCGGCCAGCCGCGCGGCTTCGACGATCTCCTCGAACGTCGCGTCGCGGCTTGGCTGCCGAGATCGTCTCGCGGATCGTGCCGCGGAACAGGAAATTCTCCTGCAGCACGACGCCGAGATTCGAGCGCAAATGATCGACATCGATCTCGCGCAAGTCGTTGCCGTCAATCTTGATCAGACCCTGGTAATTGCTGTGCAGCGCCTGCATCAGGCGCGTCACCGTCGTCTTGCCCGAGCCGCTGCGGCCGACGATTCCGAAGATGCTGCCTTCCGGGATCGCGAAGGACACCCTGTCGAGCGCCGGCGATGTCGCGCCCGGATAACGGAACATCACTTCGTTGAATTCGATCCGGCCAATAAACGGTGTCCGGACGCCATGGCCGGATCGGCCCTGCTCCGGCTGCAGAGTTGACGATCGTGCTGCACTCGAGCGATCGCGCTGCGGGCTTCGTCGATCTGCACGATCGCCTGCGCCGCCTGAACGATCGGCATCGTTACGCGCTGCGTCATGATCATGAACGCAAAGATCGCGCCCAGGTACATCATGTCGTGGTTGACCAGCGCAAGATAGACCGCGATGGCGATGACCCCGCTCGTCATCAGCACCTGGAGCGGATGCACGACGGTTTGCACGATATTCGACGTACAGCCTTCGTCGAACCGCGTCTCGACGACCTTGGCAACGAGGACATCCCATTGATGGCGCTGCCGGGCATCCAGCGCGAGCGACTTAATCGCTCGAATACCATGAATCGCCTCGACGAGGTGGGTGCCCCGCTCCGTTTCGGCAGCGATCGCGGCGCCGACTTTGCGGCGGATGGTCGGCAGCATCACGATCAGCCAGAGACACATCAGCAGGCAAATCGCGAGGACGCAGGCTGTCATGATCGCGCTGAACATGAACATGATGGGCAAAAATACCACCAACACAAACGAATCCAGCACGGTTCCAAACACCTGCCCGGTGAGAAACCCACGGATTCGCTGGAATTCATAAACATCGTGAAGGATTACGCCGGTTGGCGTTCTCTCAAAATATTCAATCGGAAGATTCAGGACTTTGTTGAAGATGAACGTCCACGCCTTGGCATCAACTCGAGCCGACACGAATGCGATGAGATAGCGGCGCAAGTGGCCGAATGTCGTTTCGAAGATCAGCAGAACCCCAAAGGCCACGCAGATCATCGTAAAGGTGTTCATGCTGCCGTAGTACATGACCCGGTCGACCATGACGCGCCAGAACATGACCGGGCCCAGCGCGAGGATCCCCATCAGGATGGCGCAGATCGCAAGATCACCCGAGACACGCCTGTCGTGCAGCAATTGCCCGACGATCCACCCGACGCCGAACGGGCGGTCTTCGTCGCGCAGCCGATAATCGCGCTTGATCAGAATGACTTCGCCGTCCCAAACGGCGTTGAACCGCTCCTCGTCGAGGAGCAGCGGCGCTTCCTCATTGCCATTTGGATCGCGCAGCACGACGACCGGGGGCCACCCGGGCATGTGGGCTTCGGCCCGCATCAGCACCATCGCCCCGCCATTGCGCAACTGCACAATCGCAGGGAGCGCCTCGCCCATTTTGAACAAGTCGCCCCATCGCAATGTCGTCGCTCTGGCGCGCAACCCGGCTGCGTAGGCAATCCGCAGGGCCTCGGTCAGCGAAACATCATCGCCGGTAATCTGGTGATCGCGGATCACCTGCTCTTTCGAAAGATGCACCGTGCGGAACCGTGCCACGATAATCAGGCTGTCGAGCAGCGAGCCTGTTACGGCACTACGGTCATCCGGCTGAGCACCGGGCGAGGGATCGTTCAGGACTAGCGTCACGCGTTGCACCGTCTCATCATGGCCGTCTGGAGATTAAGCCGCGGAGCCGCGATCAGGCCAGACGCCAGTGTGCGACCGTGGCGCCATCCGTCTCAAGCGCTGTCCGTCTCAAGCGCTGCGCGCGCGGAGCACAGGCTCCGCTTGACGCATGACGGCCGGCGTTCCCATCGAAACCTCGGCAACAAAGACATAGCCTCGGCGAAACTCCGTCTTGATCACCCGCTGCGCCGGAAGACATCCAAGGGACGCGATCTTCTTGCGCAACCGCGTGACGATAACGTCAACGGCGCGATCGCTATTCGGTCGATGGCGACCGTAGAGAGCTTCGGCCAACGCGTCGCGGGTGCACAGCATCCAAGGGTTGCTAACAAAATACAGCAGCACCCGGTTTTCCGACGTTGTCAGCTTAATGCTCGCTCCGTCCGGGCCGGTCAGCGTGTTCTCGTGCGGCAAAAGCGTCATGTCGGAGAAGGAAATCGGCTGCGCCTGGGCCGCCTCGGCAAGCGCTGGCGCCTCGGAGTCTCTTGAGAGCTGAATGATTTTCTGAACCGTCTGGTTCAAGGCCATGATGTCAACCGGCGTCGTCATGCATTCAGCAGCGCCGGCCAGGCAATACTCGCGCATCTGAGCATCTTCGGTTTGGCATACGACCAACACCGGCACACTGCTCCGCCGTCTGATTTTGAGGATTGTCTGGATCCCGAAGCCCAGCGAGCTCGTCAGGTCGAGAACGACCACATCGGGATTATATTGACGAAGGACATTAAAGAACCGGGTCTCGGTGTCGGCCACACTTGCCCCGCTCCCGTCTTCCGCTTCCACGGCCCCCGGAATTGACAAGTCTTCCCGTGCGACGACGATCGTCGATGCTCCCATCTCTCCCGTCTATTTGCTAAGTGATGAACGGAATGCGTTCGCCCCGATGGTCAAACTACAGGCAACAGAGGAAATAAGCAAGCTGCGGAGAAGATACATGCTTCATTCGACACCTTCCGACAAATTCGACGTCTGTTGAATACGACAGTAGGCAAGATCGTTATCAACAACAACGCGCAGACAACAGACGCGCGACCGGGTGCTATTATGCTCCTTGGGAGAGGTCGAGCACCCGATTTTGGTATTTTGCCAGCAAACCGGCATTCCGGGCGCAATCACCAAACCGCCGTCCATGAAACCGCCGTCCATGAAACCACCGTCCATGAAACCACCGTCGACGCGGTGCGGCGGCGCCACAACATCGGTGAAGGTCGGGTGAGCGAAGTCATTCGATTGATCGCAGCTGATTCTTGTGCCTCGACCGCGTCCTGCAATGCCGGGGCCACGGCGGTCGGATTTGGCGCCCCACCGGGTCGCAGCCTCGCCGAGCACCGCAGTTTCGGACGGAAATTTGTAAATTCCATTCCGGCTTCGTCCAGGACAGGCGTCTCCGGCAGAGGGGCCGTCCGTAAAGGGACCGCCACCATTGAGGCCAGCGGCACCCGGACCGGCATTTCCTCGGTCAGCATCCGTTCGATTGTCATCTCGAATCCCCCTAGGCCGGCGAAAGTGTAACTCGTCGGCGACCAGATTACAACGCACGTGCATGTGACCTGATGTGACCTGCCTATTTTGCGGGCGCTGCGACAACCGGCAGCGCCTCCAATTCCGCATCGTCCGATCCGCTGAACCCCGCTAAGGTTGGTGACGAACGGTCCGGTCGCGGCCGAAGCCGAAGGAGCTGCCAGAATGCCGGGTACGCAATTGTTTAACGCCGGGGGCTACCGGTTCATCCCCGGCCAATTTCAGTATTCCGGCGGTGTCGCGGCCGAGCCGGGGTTCGTGATCGAGCGGGCGCGTTTCGCACGGCCGGTGCCGCTGGCCGACGGATTCGCCGCAATCGAGGCACACCTGGCGCGGCTCGGGCGCCCGACGACCGCGTTCTGCGCCGGTGAATTGCGCTCGCCGGCGCAATTCACCGATGCCGGTTTCATCGCCTTCAATCGTGCCTACGTCCAGCGCCTCGCCGCCTGGGGCATCTTCCATGACGAGGTCAACCCGGTGGCACGCTCGAACGTCTGTCCCGAGATCGACCCGCCCGGCACCCCGTCGTTTTACGCGTTCAGCTACACCGTGGCGGGCGCGGGCCGGCCGAGCTTTGTCGTGGCTGGAAGCGGCGAGGCCCACGAAGACACCGGCAATTACAGCGAACGCATCGTCCGCCTGGGCGACCAGACCGCCGACGGCATGCGCGAAAAGGTGAGCTTTGTGATGGGCGTCATGGAGCGCCGGATGGGCGCGCTCGGGTTCGGGTGGGCCGATGTCACCGAGACCCAGGCCTACACGGTCTTCGACATCCATGGCTGCATGGCCGACGAGGTCGTGCGCCGCGGCGCCGCCGCGGGCGGGCTGACCTGGCATTACGCCCGGCCGCCCGTCCTGGGGCTCGATTTCGAGGTCGATGTGCGGGGGCTGGCCCGCGAGATCGTCATCTAGCCAGCCATCCGCCGCAGCACGAGAACGCCGCCCAACCCCGCGGCCGACAACAGCGCCATGAACGGATAGGCGCCGCCGCCCCAATTGGCATAGAGCGCACCGGCCACCAGCATCACGAGGCCGCTGCCAAACCCGGCCGACAGCGCGGAATAAAGCGATTGCGCGCTGGCCGCGGCGCTCGGCGGCACGCTGCGCGCCATGAAGTGCATCGCCCCGAGATGGGCGGCGCCAAAGGTCGCGGCATGCAGCAGCTGCAACACCGCGGCGGCTCCGAGACCGGGCAGGACGCCCATCAGGCTCCAGCGCAGAATGCCGGCGGCGCCCCCGAGCCCCATCAAGCCGAGCGGCCCGAAGCGCACGACGAGCGGGGCGCTGTACCAGAACAGGGCGATCTCGGCGACGACCCCTTCGGCCCAAAGCACACCGATGACCGTGTCGGAAAACCCGAGCTGGCGCCAATAGAGCGTCCCGAACCCGTAATACAGCTGATGCGACGATTGCAGCGCCGCGGCGCTGACGACAAACACCCAGAAGCGCGGGTCCGCCGCAAAACGGCCGAGTTCGCCCCAGCGCAGCCGCCGCACCGACGCGGCTCCGATCGCCGGCGGCATCCCAATGCAGGCCGCGAGCAGCACGCCCGACGCCGCCAGCACGAGCAGCAGCACCTGGTTGTCGAGGCCTTCTGCGTGCGGATAGGCCGCCAGGGCGAGGCCGCTCCCAACCGCCGCCACGATAAAACTGACCGACCCCCAGACCCGGACCCGGCCGTAATCGAGGCCCTCGTCGCGTACCGCCGCCAACGTGATGCTGTCGCCGAGCGGCATCAGCGCCGACTGCGCCATGCCGGCGACCAGGTTGATCGCCAGCAGCAGCCAGAAGCCGGCGACCGCCCACAACCCGGCATAAGCGGCGCAGGCAGTGGCGGCAAGTCCGATCATGACCGCCCGCCGCCGTCCGAACCGGTCGGCCAGCGCGCCGAGTAGCGGTGTCGCGAAAACCTTGGCCCAGATCGCGGCGGCGAAGACCGCTGCGATCTGTCGCGGGTCGAACCCCCGGCCGGCCAGCCACACCGGCCAGAACGGCAACTGCACGCCCACTACCAGAAAGCTTGCGGCATAGAACAGGCTCAACCGCCATGCGTTACCCCGGGAACGTCGTGGCCCCACCAAGATCGTCATCGCTTTAGCCTCGACGATTCCCATGTTCGTGCTTATCTCGCCTTCGTGCTGTTGATGACTCTCAACCAGGCCAGTGCCCTCGTCTCGGTGGTCATCATCGACGTCGTGCTGGCCGGCGACAACGCCATCGTCGTCGGCATGGCCGCCGCGGGGCTGCCTGCGCATCATCGCCGCCGTGTGATCGTGATGGGTATTGCCGCGGCGACGGTGCTGCGCATCCTGTTCGCCGCGCTGACGATGCACCTGTTGGCGATCATCGGCCTGACCTTTGCCGGCGGCGTCCTGCTGTTGTGGGTGTCGTGGAAGATGTATCGCGAATTATGCGATGCGCGGCATGTGCCGGTGACCGCCGGCGGCGAGGTCCCACCGCCGCGCCGCCGCGCCAAGACCCCGGCGCAGGCGATGTGGATGATCGTGCTGGCCGATCTGTCGATGTCGTTCGACAACGTCATCGCCGTCGCCGGCGTGGCGCGTACCCAGTCGGACCCGTGGATTCTGGTGGTCGGGCTGGTGCTGTCGGTGGCGCTGATGGGGATCGCCTCGACCTATATCGCGCGGCTGCTCGAGCGTCTGTTTTGGATTTCGTGGGTCGGCCTCGGCATCGTCACCTTCGTGGCGTTGCGGATGATCTGGGACGGGTCGGCGCAGATCCTCCACCAAAGCGCCTCGCTCAGCCTCGGCGCCTCGTAGCGCGCGGCAATCAACCGGCTACAAGACCATCTGCGTCTGAGTCACCACGGCGACGAGTTTGCCATCGGCGGTGGTGATGCGGGTCTGCCATACCATTGTGCGCCGGCCGCGGTGCAGCGGCGTCGACTCCCCGGTGACGCGGCTGCCGACCGGCGCGCCGGAAATGAAATTGGTCTTGCTCTCGAGGGTTGCCGTGCGGCCGCCCTCGGGCAGGTTGATAACCGTCCCGGTGGCGCCGAGCGTATCGGCAAATGCCATGATTGCGCCGCCGTGCAGAACGCCGCGCGTGCCGTTGCATAGCTCCGGACGGACGTCCAGTTCGGCGACGACCCGCTCCGGCTCCAGCGAGATGAACTCGACGCCCATCAGCGCCGCAAATGGCGGCATCCGTTCCTTGATTCTGGCAAGCGCATCCATGCGTGTTCCCTCTTGTCCAAGTGCTTGCGGCACCGATGCGGTCATAGTCTTATCGGTGTCGGTAACCCCGCAAGGACGAGATCGTTGACCGACAGCGCGAGCTACTCAGAGATGACAACATCGATGCGGCCGATTGCCGGGCCGAGCGCGTGGCGGCGCGCCGATCTGTGCCCGGAAGATTACTGCATTCGCCTCTCGCCCGCCTGTCTCGATGAAATCCGCCGGGTCGCCGACGAGTTGCGCGAATTTCCGCTGCCCACGATTGTCCGGCGGCCCGAGGATTTCGCCTGGCCGGCGTGCCGCGCCGCGATGGCCGAGGTGCGCCGCATCCTGAACCACGGGGTGCGGTTTGCGATCGTCGACCGGCTGCCGGTCGATGAACTTGATGGCGAGGCCGCGACGGCGGTGTACTGGCTGCTCGCCGCGATGGTCGCCCGTCCGGTGGCGCAAAAGCTCGACGGTACGCTGATCTACGACGTGCTCGATACCGGGCGCAAGGCTTTGCCGGGGTCGGGCGTGCGGCCGGATCAGACCAATATCGAGATTAAGTTCCACACCGACAATGCCTACAACACGACCCCGCCGGAGCATGTTTCGCTGCTGTGCCTGAAGCCGGCGAAAAGCGGCGGGCACAGCCGCGTCTCGAGCTTTCACGCGCTGCACAACGCGCTGCTCGAACGCCACCCGGACAGTTTGCAGCGCCTTTACCGTCCGTTCTGGTTCGACCGGCAACGCGAATACCACCCGGATGACAGCCCGATCTTTTCCGCGCCGGTCTTCACGGCCGACACCGGCGAGGTGCTCGCGCGCTACAGCACGCACCAGATCCGCGGCGGCTACGCCTTGAAGGCCGAACCGCTCGACAATGAAGGCGCAACCGCGGTCGCAGCCCTGCTCGACCTGTTCGACGACGAGACATTATCGGCCGATTTCGACCTCGGACCGGGGCAGATGCAGTTCGTCAACAACCGCGTGCTTGGCCACAGCCGCAGCGAATTCGAGGATCACGACGACCCCGCCAGCCGCCGCCACCTCGTCCGCCTGTGGCTGCGCGAGCACGGCCGCCGCGCCTACGCCGGCTGACAATGATAGGCTGGTGTTTACTCAGCTATCGTCACCAGATGCGCACGCTCGTTGATCCGTCGTTTCAGATAGGCAACTCCAATGACTTCACCAAGGTTCCTCGGGATCGCACAAGAGTAACGGCCCAGCGAAAAAAATAGGTCGCGATGGCCGCAGTCTTTCCAGAGACTCGCAGCAGAGTTCGGGAAGCGGCGCGGGTAGCGACCGCTACTACAAAAACTAGACCAAGCAATTCGTCGTCGAAGAAAAAATAAATCCTCTCTCTTCCTCAGACGACGTTTTTCGATTTTTTCGAGAGAAGCGAGGTTTTGATGCGGATGGGGATATGGATGCCATAGCTCTCTTCGCGTATGCCTTAGTCGAACACGATCGAATCGATTGGGTCGATCATTATCGAATTACGCACAATGATGAAGCACCTTCCGCAGATCAGGTCAGAGAGTGGTTTGCAGCGAAGCCCGAAAGTTACTTTCGGGATAAGGAGATGTATGCAGAAACCTGGTATGCCGCCTTTGCACGTTGGTATCTTAGAGATGAGATCGAGAATGGAAAAAATAACGCCATAAGAGATACCATTGGAAATCTCGGAAACTTCTGGCCAATATTTTGGAACGGCAATTTGGTTGGCGTGACCAGTAATATAATATTTACGCTTCTTGTCATATTATTCGTAGCGGCAATAACAACCGATTTTTCTTTTATAACTTGGGCAAAGTCTTTGTTTGCCAAATCGCATTAATCTAAGATCTGTTACTCGACACCTCCCCAATGAGACCGACATCCGTAGAAAAGATTAAAACGAAACGGGGTTTATATGAACACGACGCATCCCGCGAATATCGACATCGACGCGGCGCTTGGCCGAGGCGCAGGAGCTGTACCGCGTGCGCAACCCGAAGAGCCTGGCGCAATACGAGGAGGCCTGCGCCGCGATGCCCGGGGGCAATACCCGGTCGGCGATCTATGCCGAACCGTTTCCGCTGACGATGGTGCGCGGCGAGGGCGCGCATCTGTGGGATGCCGACGGGCATGAATATGCCGATTTCCTGTCGCGAATTCACCGCCGGGCTCTATCGGGCATTCGCATCCGGCGATCCGCAAGGCGATCGACGAAGCGCTCGACGGCGGCATCAATTTCGGCGCGCACGGCGCCGCCGAGGCGAGGTTCGCCGGCGCGATCCGCGACCGCTTCCCGTCGATCGACCTGGTGCGGTTCACCAATTCGCGGCACCGAGGCCAATCTGATGGCGGTCAGCGCCGCGCTGCGCAATCACCGGCCGCAAGCAAGGTGCTGGTGTTTGCCGGCGGCTATCACGGCGGCGTGTTTTATTTCCGCGGCAAGGGCAGCGTCATCAACGCGCCGTTCGAATTCTTGCTCGGCACCTACAACGACATCGCGGGCGCGCGGGCGCTGGTGGCGCCGCATAAAGGAGACCTCGCGGCGATCCTGATCGAGCCGATGCTCGGCGGCAGCGGCTGCATCCCGGCGACCCGCGAATTCCTCGCCGATCTGCGCGCGCTGGCGAGCGAAACCGGCGCGATCCTGATTTTCGACGAGGTGATGACCTCGCGCCTCGCGCCCGGCGGCTGCAGGAGGTGCACGACATCAAGCCCGACATGACGACGCTCGGCAAATATATCGGCGGCGGCATGAGCTTTGGCGCGTTCGGCGGCCGGACCGATTTGATGGAATGGTTCGACCCGCGCCAACAAGGACGGGTTCCAGCACGCCGGCACGTTCAACAACAACGTGCTGACGATGAATGCCGGCTATGTCGGGTTGACCGAGGTCTACACGCCGGAACTGGCCCGCAGCCTCAACAAGTTCGGCGACGGGTTGCGCGAGCGGCTCAACGCGGTCGTGCAGCGGCGCGGGCTGGGGATGCAGTTCACCGGGCTCGGCTCGATGATCGGGGTGCATATGACCGGGGTGCCGATCCGCAACGCCGCCGACGCCGCCAAGGGCCATGCCGGGCTGCTCGACCTGTTCTATTTCGACCTGCTGGCGCGCGGCATCTGGTTCGCCAAGCGCGGCATGATGGCCCTGTCGATCGCGCTCGACGACGGCTGATGCCGACAGGCTGATCGCCGCGGTCGAGGAATTTGCCGAGACCCGCGCATCACTGTTCCAGGGAGTGCCGGCCGAGGGAGTAGGGGCATGAGCGACCAGCGCGCCAATTACCGGGTCGCCTATTTCAACGGCAAGATCGTGCCGGAGCGCGAGGTGGTGATGCCGTTCCGCGACCGCGGCTTCAAATACGGCGACGCCGCGTTCGACATGACCCGCACCTTCGAGGGCCGCCCGTTCAAGCTCAAGGAGCATGTCGACCGGCTCTACCGCTCGCTGCGCTATCTGCGGATCGACCCCGGCCTCAGCCCGGCGAGATGGTCGCGGTCAGCGAGGAGGTGCTGGAGCGCAACCGGCATTTCCTGACGCCGGACACCGATTACTGGGTCGGCCAGCGAGTGTCGCGCGGCGTCGATGCGGTCGGCGACGAAGGCTGGGAGCAGACCGGCCCGACTGTCATCGTCGAGTGCATCCCGCTGCCGCTGAAGGCGCGCGCCCGGCTGTTCCGCGACGGCATCGACATCGTCGTGCCGCCGACCCGGCGCATCGCCGCCCGACGCGCTGAGCCCGCGCGCCAAGACGCACAACTACCTGAACCTGATCATCGCCGACCTCGAAGCCAAGGCGCAGGACCCGGAGGCATGGTCGGTATTGCTCGACCGCAGCGGCCACCTCGCCGAGGGGATCGGCAGCAACATCTTCCTGGTGCGCGACGGCGAGGTGATGACGCCGCGCGAACGCTTCGTGTTGCCGGGGATCAGCCGCGAAACCGTGATCGAACCTGTGCGGCGAGCTCGGCATCCCGTGCCGGGAGGCCGATCTCGACCTCTACGACGCGGCGACCGCCGACGAGATCTTTATGACCTCGACGAGCCTGTGCATCTGCCCGGTGCGCAGCATCGGCGGCCGGCCCCTGCCGCAACCGGTGCCCGGGCCGGTGACCAACGGCTGACCGAAGCATATGCCCGGTCTGTCGATTGTGACTTCGTCGCGCAATACCTGAAGCCACCTTTCCTGACCCGCAAATGAAAAGGGCGCGGCCAAACCGGCCGCGCCCTCGATCACCTTAAGATGCCGGGATTAGTGCCCGCTTGGCCGCGGACCACCTTGACCTGCACCTGCACTCGGCGGTGCCATCGGCGCCGGCGCCGGGGCGGCCATCGGCGCCGGTGCCATCGGCGGGGCGCTCGACGAAGTCGCATGGTGGTGATGGTGGTGATGCACCGTATGGTGGTAGTGGTGGTGCACGTGATTGTACGACTTGCGCCGCTTGTGGTGCGTATAGCGGTGCGCCGGCGGGGCCGGGGCCACATACGGCTCTTCCGGCGGCAGGCGCGGGAGCAGCCATCGGCGCGGGCGCCATTGGCGGCGGTGGCGGCGGTTGCGCGTGTGCGCAGGCGGCGAGTACCGCCAGAGCAGCGCCTGCGATTAACGGCTTAGCGATCTTGACCACGAGTCTCTCCCGAAATTGACCGGCACCACGACAATAACCTGCACATAGCATTTCCGCATCCGTCGACTAAAGCGGCAATTTCGGCATCCCTGCCGGTTGGCGGATGACTGCGGCGTTTTCGCGCCAGAGTGTCGGTCTGCTCGCGAAAAACGCGAATTCGTTCCCGTCCCGCTACCCGGATCGCGGCAGGTGGCGCAACCGGATAGTTCGCCCGAACCATCGGCGGCTCCGATCGGTTGCGACGATGTCGCGGCCGATCAGGTCCACCAGGTGCGCCAGCACCGAGCGGCCGGCGGCGCGGCGCAGCGTCGGGTTGAGCCCGACATAGAGCCGCTCGACGATCGCGTCGACCGTCTCGCAGCCCGGCTTTCAGGCAATCGATGATGCCGGCCTCGCGCTCGCGGCGGTGCGCGATAAAGGCGCGGACATGGCGCGCCGGCTCGGTGATCGCCGGGCCGTGCGTCGGCCAGTACACCGCATCGCGCCGCGCCAGCAGTTTGTCGAGCGAGGCCATATACGACGGCCATGTCGCCGTCGGGCGGCGCGATGACGCTGGTCGACCAGCCCATCACATGGTCGCCGCTGAACAGGATGCCGGCATCGGGCCAGGCGAAGCACAAATGGTTCGAGGTGTGGCCGGGCGTGTGGACCGCCTCGACCGACCACTTGCCGCCGTCGATCCGTCGCCGTCCCTGACCACGATATCGGGCGTGAAATCCCAGTCGCCGCCCTCTCGCCGCCGGTGTTCGCCGCGCCTGCCGCCGGCATGCGGGCCGAAACCATAGGTCGGGGCGCCGGTCGCCTCCTTCAGCGCCTTGGCGGCCGGCGAATGGTCGTTATGGGTGTGGGTGACCAGGATATGCGTCACCTGCTCGTCCGCGAGGCTTGCCATCAGCGCATCGACGTGCTCGGCGAGATCGGGGCCGGGATCGATCACCGCGACCTCGCCTTCGCCGATCGACATAGGTGCCGGTGCCCTTGAAGGTGAACGGGCCGGGATTGTTGGCGACGATCCGGCGGAGACCCGGCGCAATCGGCTCCAGCCTGCCGTACTCAAAGGCGATGTCGCGGCGATAGGGGATTTCGACGGCCATTTGACGCCCTACATCCGCGCCATGCGGGCGGCGCGGCGCTGGCGGTACGCCGCAGCGCTCGGCCCGGACGGCTGCGGCACGTCGAGCCGCGGGTTCGAGCGGCGGATTTCCCAATCCCAGTCGTCGCCGCCCATCTGATAGCTCTGCTGGCTCTGCGCCGGGTTGCGGTTGACCAGGGGCCGCGCATAGAGCGGGTGGGTCATGCTGCGCATTTCGTGTTCGATCTCGAACAGCACCTCGTTGCTGTCGAGATCGACGATGTGCTCCCAGCGGTACTGATAGGCGTTGCTTTCCTCGGTCAGCAGGTCGCGCTTCAGCAGTTCCTGGTAGCCGCCGGAGAAATCCTGCACGTAGACCTGGATGTGATGCCCGTCATAAGGCGTTTTGCGCCTCGCGGGTCTCCTTGAAGCGCAGTTCCTGCCCGTAGCCGACATTGATCACCGCGGTCTTGCCCGAGCCGTTGCCCTCGATTTTGGTCTGTGCGCCGAAAATCTCGTCGTAGAACCGCGCAATGCCTTTGGCCTTCCCGTCGGGACATCGAATTGGAGATAGGGCATACCCAGATTGACCGCGCCAAACCGCGTTTCGTCCGGCGTGTGCATGTTGAACACATTGCCCCACGGGCAGATCACCTCGACGTAATCGTTGTTCTCGGTGACCTCGAATTTGGTGTCGGCGAGCGGCTTGGCGACGGTTTCGAGCCGCTTTAACAGCGCGTCGCGGTCCGGCGTCATCAGCGCGATCGCACCGCGCAGCACCCAGGGCTCGCCGGTCGGCAGATGAAACTGGCTCTTGCCGACATTGACCCACATGTTGTTGAGGCCGGTATTCATATAGGGGTCGCGCGTCAGCCCCAGCCCCTGAATGTAGAACAAGGTCGCGAGCGACTGATCCGGGATCTGCAGATTGACGTGTTCGAGCATCGTGATGTTGCCGAGATCCTCGGCTTTGCGATCATATCCGGCCATTTCCACCCTCTCCTTCAAGTTCATGTGTCATTGCGAGGAGCGTAGCGACGAAGCAATCTCGGCGGCAGGAGGCTCCTTTGGCCGAGATTACTTCGTCGCCTTCGGCTCCTCGCAATGACAGCTTAGGTCGCAGTCACCATTTATTGCGAAGTTCGCGCAGGCGCAGGAAGACGGTGCGCTGATCCGGGTTTTCCGGCAGATCGGGAAAGGCCTCGCGCAGCCGCTTGATGACGCTCGGGCTGGTCAGCCGGAAGAACGTGTTGATCTCGCTTTCAAGCGCCAGCGTCGTGACCAGCGGCTTGTTGGTGTCCTGCTTTTCGATGCCGGGCAACATCGCCTTGGCCTTCGCATTGTCGGGCTCGCGGTCGAGCGTAAAGCGCAGATTGTTGGCGATGTAGTCGTGGCCGGGATAGATCAGCGTGCTGTCCGGCAGTTTCGCCAACTGGCTGGCAAAGGTGTTGTACAGCTCGTTCGGGTGGCCGCCATTGTGGCAGTTGCCGGCCCCGGCATTGAACAGCGTGTCACCGCTAAACAGCGCGCGGGTGTCGCCATGCGCCAACACGCAGATATGCGACATCGTATGGCCCGGCGTGTCGAGGCATTCGAGTTCGACCGTCCGGCCGACCTTGATCGTGTCGCCGGCCTTCAGCCCGCGATCGATGCCCTCGATCTGGCCCCCGGCATTGGCATGCGCCAGCAATTTGGCGTGCGTTGCGCCAATCACCTGGTCGTTGCCGCCGGTGTGGTCGTGATGGTGGTGCGTGTTGAGCACCTGGGTGATGTTCCAGCCCTTGACCTTGGCGGCGGCGAGGCACTTTGCGTAATCGAGCGGGTCGATCGCCAGCGCCTCGCCGGTCTCGCTGCAGGCGACCAGATAATTGAAATTACGCCCCGAATTGCCGGTCCAAATCTGTTCGACGAGCATGGCGTGGTCCTCAAGGGTAATTCAGCGGTAAGCGGCGTCACCGTCCATTGACAAGCGCCCAATCGGTCGGCCGCCCGGGTTAAGAGTGCAGATGAATTCACTGCAATTCGCGCACCCGCTTGACACGACGTGCCTGTCCTTCCCGGCAGCAATGATCGGGAAACGGTCTGTTCGCGGGAGTAACACGCCGCGCGCGCGGCGAGCAAGCCGCGATTGCGCCGCTTCGTCGGCCACCGTCAGCCGGTAGGTTGGCTTGCGGCTCGCCGCCTCTTCGAGATTGATTATGCGGCCTGCCCTGATATCAAGAGCGTCGAAGCTGGGCCCTCCCGTCGCCAGCATAACCCGAGCTGAGGAGACGCCGCATGGCCTCTGACGGAAACGACCCGCTCGGGCTGGCGCCGGGCGCCTTCAACAAGATCGACCGCGAGGATGACGAGTGGTTCTACGAGCCGCCGCGTCTGGTCTATCACATCGATGACGGCGCTGTCGCGGCGCTGACCGAATTCTACCGCACCGCACTGCCGGAAGGCGGCGTGCTGCTCGACCTGATGAGCAGCTGGGTCAGCCACCTGCCGCCCGACATCGAATACGGCGAGGTCATCGGCCACGGCATGAACGCCGAGGAACTGGCGGCCAACCCGCGCCTCAGCCGCTGGTTTGTCCAGAACCTCAACCGCGAGCCGACTTTGCCGCTGGCCGACGCCAGTGTTGATGCTGTGACGATGTGCGTCTCGATTCAGTATCTGGAGCAGCCGGTCGCCGTGTTGCGCGAGGTCACGCGGGTGCTGCGGCCAGGCGGTTCGGTAGTGATCAGCTTTTCGAACCGCTGTTTCTGGACCAAGGCGGTCGCGGTCTGGCGCGGCCTCGACGATGCCGGCCACGCCCGCCTCGTCGAACTGTATCTGCGCAACGCCGGGTTTACGGCGGTCGCAACCCATCAACTGGCCGAATGGGTCGAGGATGTCAGCGATCCGCTGATCGCGGTAACCGGCCACAAAGCCTGACGCTTACGAAGGCGGCGTGGTCCACGCGAGCAATGCGGCGATTGCACGGTCGCGGGTCGGGCCGAACCAGGTTTCGGCGTGATTGACGTCCGGGACCTCGATCATTTCCTTCGGTTGCAGGGCGGCAGCGTAGAGCCGGCGGGCTTCGGCGATCGGAATTGCGTCGTCGGCGGTCGCGTGCAGGACCAGCAGGGGGGCACGGATGCCGGGGATCATCGCTTCCGCGTCGATCGGGTCGCGCATCAGCCAGCGATAGGGCAGCGGCGGGCCGCGCTGCTCGAAAAACCGCACGATCGACGCATAGGGCGAGTTCAGCAGCACGCCGGCAACCGGGCGGTCGCGCGCCAGACCGACCGCGATGCCGGTGCCAAGGCTTTCGCCGATCACCGCGATCCGCGCTTCGGGCGCCTTCGCGTGGATGAAATCAAAGGCGGCGCGGGCGTCGGCGCGCAGCCCGGCCTCGCTCGGGCTGCCGGTCGAGGCGCCGTTGCCGCGATAATCGATGCCGAGAACGCCCAGACCCTGTGCCGCGAGATCGCCGATCTGCCCGGCATAATCCGACAACACGACACCCTTGCCGGTCAGCAGCACGACGGCGCCATGCCCCGGCTTTGGCGGCACCCACCAGCCATAAAGCCGCTCGCCGTCTTCGGTAGGCACCGTGATCTCGGCGATACCGCTGAGACCGGCCTGTTGCGGCGACGTGCTGGCGCGCGACATCGGCAGGAACACAAACGAGCGCTCGTTGGCGGCGAAAAATCCGCAGAGGCCGACATAGGCGAGGACCGCCAGCAGGACGGCGGCAAGCGCCGCGCGGCGAACCCGGCGAATGACCGGCTCAGTCCGACAGCGGCGGAAACAAATGCTCGCCGTCCGTCCCGAGCGGCAACGGCTCGACACTCGCCGCCTCCGCCGGGGCCAATGCGCCGTAGACATGCGGGAACAAATCGCCGCCCCGCGATGCCTCCCAGCGCAGCCGGTCACCGAGCCGGTCGGCGCCCACCCCGATCAGCAGCAGCCCCGCCTGTCCGGCGCGATGCCGGCGGGCGCTCTCCGCGATCTGATTCGCCGTCGAGAAGTGGATAAAGCCATCGCGCTGGTCATCGGCGGTGCCGGTGTACCGGCCGGCCTTGACCGCCTCTTCCCATGTTGCGGCGGGGCACATGTGGTAGATCATCTGTGTCATGGCCCCCACGATACCGCAACCAGCGCAGCGAACGAAACCGGCGAACGCTGCCCCGGCGGGCGCGGGCGTGACGGCGGTGCTGCCGGAGCAGGTGCTGGTGCCGCGGGCGCCGGCATTGGTGGCGGGGTTTCGCGAGATCATCTGGCTGACCCCCGATGGCGAGATCGAGGCGCTGTCGCTGGCCGAGGCGCGCGGCCGGCTCGATTACGAGACCCCGATGCTGTGCCACTCGCGGGCGGTGGCGCGGCGGCTCGACATGCCGGGCTTTGCTGCGCTCGACCTGCTGGAGTTGTTCGCGTTTGTCCGCCCGGCGCAATTCTGCGTGCCGACGCCGCGCGGCCTCGCCGTGGCGCTGGGCCTGACCCCGCCGCGCAACATGGCGGAAGGGTGCGTCACGCTCGTCACTGCCGCCCGCGCTCTGCTGCAGCAGCTTCAGGCCGAACCCGGCCTCGAAACCCGCGCGCTGGCCGAGGCCGCCAACCATGTCGGTTGGCCCTGGGGGCCGGCCGTGGTGGCGGCGTTACCCGCGGCCGAACCGGGCACGACCCGGCGCGCCGCCGGGCTGCGGGTGTGGCAGAACCTGACCGAATGGCAGGAGCGGGCGCCGCCGCCGCCGCCCGGCAACGCCCCGGTGTCCGGCGATGACGCACGGCAACGCCTCGCCGCGCTGCTTGGCAGCGATGCCGAGGCCCGGCCGCAACAAGGCGACTACGCCGCCGCGGTCGCCGCTGCCTTCGCGCCGCGCGACAAGCCGGACGCGCCGCAGGCGGTGCTCGCCGAGGCCGGCACCGGGGTCGGCAAGACGCTGGGCTATATCGCGCCGGCCAGCCTGTGGGCCGAGCGCAACCAGGGGACCGTGTGGATTTCGACCTATACCCGCAATCTGCAAAGCCAGATCGGCAGCGAACTCGACCGGCTCTACCCTGACCCGGTGCAGAAGCGCCGTCGCGTCGTGATCCGCAAAGGCCGCGAGAATTTCCTGTGCCTGCTGAATTACGAGGAGGCGGCGCGCGACGCGGCGGCGCGCGGCGCGCAGACGGTCGCGCCGCTTACCTTGATCGCGCGCTGGATCGCCGCGACCGGCGCCGGCGACCTGGTGGCCGGCGATTTTCCCGGTTGGCTCGCCGAATTGATCGGGCGCGGCCGGATCAACGGCCTCGCCGACCGGCGCGGCGAGTGCATCCATTCGGCCTGCCCGCATTTCCGCCGCTGCTTTGTCGAAAAGAACATCCGCGCCGCGCGGCATGCCCGGCTGGTCGTCGCCAATCACGCTCTGGTGATGGCACAGGCGGCGCTCGGCGGACTCGACGACGCGACCGTGCCGACCCGCTATGTGTTCGACGAGGGGCACCACCTGTTGGAAGCGGCGGACGCGGCGTTTTCGGTGCGGCTGTCGGGGCAGGAAGGGCGCGAATTGCGCCGCTGGCTGCTCGGCGCCGAGGCCGGCCGGTCGCGGGCGCGTGGCTTGCAGCGCCGCATCGGCGATCTCGTCGAGGCCGACGAAGAGGCCGGGCAGGCGCTGATCGAGGCGCTGGTCGCGGCCCGCGTGCTGCCGGCCGATGGCTGGCATCAGCGGGTCGCCGAGGATCGCGGCCTGCCGGGGTTCGAGAGTTTTCTGTCGCTGGTGCGGCGGCAGGTGCTGGCGCGCGCCGCCAACGGCGATGCCGGCTATGGCATCGAGGCCGAGGCACGGCCGCCGATCGACGGGCTGGTCGAGGCGGCGGCCCGGCTCGCCGCCGGCCTCGACCGGCTGGTCGTGGCGTTGCACCGGCTGTCGGCGTCGCTGCGCCGCCAGTTGGAAGACCCCGAGAACCCGCCGGAACCCGCCATGCGCCAGCGGCTCGACGCAACGATGCGCGGGCTTGACCGTCGCGCCGACATGCAGCTTGGCGCGTGGAGCGCGCTCTTGCGCGATCTCGGCGAACCCCCGCGCTCCGAAACGGTGGAATCTCTGTCGCTCGACCGGCTGGAGGGCGCGGAGATGGATGTCGCGGTCAGCCGCAACTGGATCGACCCCGGCATCCCGTTTATCCAGGCCGTCGTGCAGCCGGCGCATGGTGTCGTGGTGACATCGGCGACTCTGACCGACGGCGAGCCGGAAGCCGACCTCGCCTGGAAGGCGGCGGAGGCCGCGACCGGGCTGCGCCATCTGACGGACAGCCCGCAAGCCGCCCGCATCGCTTCGCCGTTCGACTATGCGACGCAGACCCGCATCCTCATCGTCACCGATATTCCGCGCGACGATATCGGACAGGTGTCGGCTGCCTTCGCGGCGCTGATGGCCGCCTCGCAAGGCGGCGCGCTTGGCCTGTTCACCGCGATCGCGCGGCTGCGCGGCGTGCACGAGCGCATCGCGCCGGTGCTCGAAGCCAAGGGCCTGCTGCTGCTGGCGCAACATATCGATGCGATGTCGACCGCGACGCTGGTCGATATTTTTCGGGCCGAGGAGGATTCCTGTCTGCTCGGCACCGATGCGGTGCGCGACGGGGTCGATGTTCCAGGCCGCTCGCTGCGCCTCATCGTGTTCGACCGGGTGCCGTGGCCGCGCCCCGACATTCTGCACCGCGCCCGCAAGGCGGTGTGCGGCGGCGCGCAGTATGACGACCGCATCGCCCGGCTGCGACTACGCCAGGCTTACGGGCGGCTGGTGCGGCGGGCGGATGATCGCGGTGTCTTCGTGATCCTCGACCGTGCCCTGCCGTCGCGGCTGCTGGCGGCGTTTCCGCCCGGTGTGCCGGTGCTCCGGCTGCCCCTGGTCGAGGCGATCGAGGCGACGGCGCGCTTTCTGGTGGAACCGATACCCATTGCGCAGCCTTGACAGAGGCGGCGGGGTTTTGGTTTGTGCGCCGCACCACGCCAACTCTTCGGCGCGGTTACCGGGAAGGTGCGGCGATGCTCGATCCTCATGGGGCGCTGGTCTACACGATGGTCATCGTTTCGGCCGCGGATCGCGACATGACCGATTCCGAACTCGACATCATCGGCCAGATTGTCGGGCATTTGCCGGTATTCCGCGATTTCGACCGGGACAACCTGCCAAAAGTGCTGGAAAGCTGCATGCGCCTGTTGAGCAACGGCGCCGCTCTCGACGAGGCCTTTGACGACATCAAGGAAGCCTTGCCGGCCAATCTGCGCGAAACCGCTTATGCGCTTGCCTGTGATGTCGCGGCAGCCGACGGAGAGGCATCGCAGGAGGAATTGCGCGTCCTCGAATTGCTGCGCCACCGGTTCAACATCGACCGCCTGATCGCCGCCGGCATCGAACGCGGCGCCCGCGCCCGCTTCCAGACACTGTAGCAGCGCCACTCGGTGTCGGAGGGTTAGTTAAATAAACGAATGCCGACCCTCATCGACATCGAAGACGTTGATAATGGCGTGGTAATTGCTCACCTGGTTACTGACGTGGGAACGATCACAATCATCGCGCTCATCTACCGAGATGGGAACGATCTGATCGTTAAAGACGCTCACGTGGGAAATTTGGGTTTGGGCATATTGGGGACGAGCATTCTGTCGCTCGCGTGCCAGATACTGCGGAGATTAGGAAATGTTGACGCTCTCAGAATTTACGGCGCAAGGCGTTCGACGGGCAGAAGAGTTGGCACAATCCCGCGTCCCGTCAACGTCACGCGGTCCCGTTGTCGTGCTGAAGGGCTGGCGTGAAGGCATGGACAAGACCGAGGTCACTCTGTTGCTGCGAAACTGTGGCGTGCCCCTTGCCGAGGCTTACGACGCTACCAACAGCATTCTTCGCTCAGACCCTGTCTCAGTGCGCCTGTCGGAGGGAGCGGATATTTTAGCGATCCGGCGCCAGTTCGCTGCCTTAGGCGTCATCCTCTAGCACAGCCGGCCAGTATGCTATGTCCAATCGTTTTGCCTCTCTTCGGATAAGAGCTGTACGATAACCACTGAGCGGTAACGTAAGCGATCGAGTGCACGTTCATTACCGATGTCCCCAACGGATCGTCGTGCATGAACCCGGGGAGGATTTTCTTCCGGCCGTCGTGGCGGCCGCAAGCCAACGCGGGGTCGCTCCAGTTTGCGGCCGCGGCCTTTGTGGTACTCGTTTGCTTTGTGATCGTCGGGCTTGACGTCGTTGATCTGAGCCACGCGCGGCAAAAGGAGATCGCCGCCGCCCGCCAGGAAACCTCGAATCTGGCGCGCTCACTGACCCAGCACGCCGAAGACATCTTCCGCACCGCCGACGCCAGCATTGTCGGCGTGGTGAACCGGCTGCAGATGGATGGCGTCAGCCCGGCCAGCCTGCAACAGCTGGGCAAGATCATGGCAGCGCGGCTCGCGATGGTGCCGTCGCTCGTCAACTGGCTGATTGTCGACGATACCGGCGCCTGCCTGGCCGCCGGCCGGCCGCTGCGGCCGCAGGATTGCGAGACGCTCGACCGCGGCAATGTCGAGTACCACCGTACCCACCCCGAGGCGGCCGCCTATATCGGGGCGCCGATGCAGGATGGTTCCGGCGCCTGGCTGGTTCCGTTTTCGCGACGGATCGAGCGGCCCGACGGCAGCTTTGACGGGATCGTCGTCGCCGGGATCAGCATCGATTACTTCCAGCGGTTCTACGACACGTTCAACATCGGCAAGCACGGCGCCATCCTGCTGGCCAAGATCGATGGCACGCTGCTGGTCCGACGCCCCTTCGAGGCACGCAATATCGGGCGCGACCTGCACAAATCGTCGTTCTTCCGCGACTACCTGTCGCGGAACCGCAACGGCGATGTCGAGATCACCTCGAACACCGACGGCGTTACCCGGTTCAACAGCTATCGCCATATCGACGGATACCCGCTGGCAGTGTCGGTCGCCTTCGCCAGCGACGAGGTGCTGGCGCCGTGGCGTGCCGAGTTGCGCGCCCGGCTGTGGCGGACCGGCGCGCTGGTGCTGGTGCTCGGGGCGCTCGGCATGTGGCTGACCCGGCAGATCCGCAAGCACCAGCGGCTCGAGGACGCGTACCACAAGGCGAGCACGACGCTGCGCGTGCTGACCGACAACTCCACTGATCTGATCATTCAGATCGGGTCCGACATGCAGCGCATCTATGTCTCGCCGGCGAGCCAGACCCTGCTTGGCTACACGCCCGAAGAGATGCTCGGCCACCGCACCGACGATATTCTGTACCCCGAAGACCGCGCCGTTTGGGAAACTGCGTTCGGCGAGGCGAGTGCGGCGCGCACCGACGATGTGCAGGCCACCTACCGCGTGTTCCGCAAGGATGGCAGGCTGATCTGGGTGGAGGTCAACCGGCGCCGCCTCGCCGACGACAAAGGGTTTGTCATCGTGACGCGCAACGTCACCCGGCGCAAGGAAATGGAAGGCGAACTGGCCGAGGCGTATCGCCGCCTCGAATTGCTGGCCAGGGAGGACGCACTGACCAGCCTCGCCAACCGGCGCCATTTCGATCTGGTGCTCGACACCGAATTCCGCCGGGCACAGCGCGACGGTTCGGTGTTGAGCCTCATCATGATCGATGTCGACAAGTTCAAATTGTACAATGACCGTTATGGCCACCCGGCCGGCGATGCGTGCCTGCGCGATGTCGCCGGCGCATTGAAGATTCTGCCGGGCCGGCCCGGCGATCTGGTGGCGCGCTATGGCGGCGAGGAGATGGTGATCGTGTTGCCGAACACGCCTCCTTCCGGCGCTGTCGCGATGGCGGAGCGGGCGCGGTGCGCGGTGCGGGCGCTCGCCATCCCGCATGCCGGCCACGAAGCGAAAATCGTCACGATCAGCCTCGGTGTCGCCTCGTTGACCGCGGAAAGCGGCATTGGCGATGCCGCCGCGCTGCTGGAGGCGGCCGACCGGGCCCTTTACGACGCCAAGGAAGGCGGCCGCGACCGCGTCTGCCTCGCCGCGCAATCGCAGCCCCACACCCCGGCCCTGACGATCGCCGCCACCGGCAATTGACCCCTGGGTGCCCCTCGGCTGCCCCGCCACGCCTTGCCAAGCCGCGGAGCCTCGTGTATCCCGTGCCGCCGCGTCACGCTGCCGTAGCTCAGTGGTAGAGCACTCCCTTGGTAAGGGAGAGGTCGACAGTTCAATCCTGTCCGGCAGCACCAGCTCTCCCGCCAGTCCGCCCTACTTTTTCGCGAGCCCGGCGGGTTCCAGAGCGGCATTCGACCAAGTGGGCCGCTCCCCCATTTCGCTTTGGCCGGGCTTGACCCGTGGGCCTTCAGCCCACGGACATTTGATCCGTGGGCATCTACGTCTTCGGTCCGCGTTGCTTGCCGATAAAGACGTGGACCCACCAGGGTCAAGCCCGCGGGAAGGGAAGTTTGATCGACGATCAAACTTGGTCAAATCCCGCTCTAAATGACGGAACGGCACACGAATGCACGTGAGCGACCGACACGTGGCTGAACCGGGTGTGCTAGCGACATTCCCTCTGTCCGCGCTTACTCAAACCCTCGCCGAAAGGTGGACCAACCGGTACAAGCGCCGGAGCCAGTATACGTCGGATCGTGGCTATCTGGTCTGGCGGTGGGCCCTCCCGGTCGGCAGAACCCCCATGCGGGCGGGGATGCCGCTTTCGATCCCCGCCGATCACCAGCGACGGTAAGGTCGGCGCGAACCGGCACCCGAAAAGGATGGCATCTGGCTGGTTGTCAAATTGCGCAGCAAACACGCCTGCAGTTACGCCACAGAAGCCTGCCGGGATGATGCCGCGGTGATCGAGCCATGACCGCATGTCGGCAAAAAACTCCCGCAGCGAGGTCTGGGACGGTTGTTCAACGCGCACCGTAATTTGGGAAGCCGTTGTCATCATGGGGTTGTCCCCTCTCTCCGGTAAACCCTACCGTTCCGACAACGGCATCAGGAGGGACGAAATCTACCCAGGCCGTCGATGCGTCGGCATCGGAAGCCGGCGGCACCGGAAGCCGGCGACAGCGAAATTCGTGTGTTTTGGCACGCGGCCGACACCGCATCTGCGATAGACGGCGCAACCGCTTGAGCAGGCGGACACGGCGGCGGCTGGCATGGGCCTGTGATCCGGCGCAAGCGCGAGGTGTTGAACCAGTGTTGAACCTTTGGTTGCTAGGCAGCGCTTGAGCGACTATATGTCGCAGCCCTATGGTGGGACCACTGCAGTCGGGCGCCGCGGCGGCGCCCTGAAGTCGGCGAATTAAAGCACGTCGGCTGAGGAGCCATCTGATGATGAAATTGCGCGGAATGCTGTGGGCCGCGGTGCTTGCCATGTTGCCGTTTGGTGTCGGGCTGCAGGCTCAGACGCCGCCGCCGAATATCATCGTCATCATGGGCGACGATATCGGCTGGGCCAATATCGGCGCCTACAACCAAGGCGTCATGGCCGGCAGGACGCCCAATCTCGACAAGCTGGCCAACGAGGGCATGCGCTTCACCGATTATTACGCCGAGGCAAGCTGCACGGCGGGCCGGGCGAACTTCATCACCGGCGAGCTGCCGATCCGCACCGGCCTGACGACGGTCGGCCAGGCGGGCTCGCCGCTGGGCATTCCCGACCGAGGCGGTCACGATCGCGCAGGCGCTCAAGTGCATGGGCTACGCCACCGGCCAGTTCGGCAAGAACCATCTCGGCGATCTCAACAAGTTCCTGCCGACGGTGCACGGCTTCGACGAATTCTTCGGCTATCTCTACCACCTGGACGCGATGGAGGATCCGTCGCATCGCAACTACCCGCAGGCGCTCAAGGACGTCGTCGGCCCGCGCAACATGGTCCACGCTGGGCGACCGATCGCGACGATCCGACCGAACAGCCGCGCTGGGGCAAGATCGGCAAGCAGCGGATCGAGGACGCCGGGACGCTCTATCCCAAGCGGATGGAGACGGTCGACGACGAGATCCTCGACTTCACGCTGAAGTTCATCGACAAGGCGCGCACTGACAAAAAGCCGTTCTTCGTCTGGCTCAACCCGACCCGCATGCACGTCGTGACGCATCTGTCCGAAAAGTACGAGGCGCTGCGCACGCTCGGAGAACGGCTGGAGCATCCAGGAAGCCGGCATGGCGCAGCTCGACGACATCGTCGGCTCCGTGATGGCGTATCTGAAGACCAACGGGCTCGACGACAACACCATCGTCGTGTTCACCACCGACAACGGCGCCGAGAACTTCACCTGGCCGGATGGCGGGCAGACGCCGTTTGCCGGCGGCAAGGGCACCGGTCTCGAAGGCGGCTTCCGGGTGCCGGCGATCGTGCGCTGGCCCGGCAAGGTGCCGGCCGGCAAGGTCGAGAACGGCATCGTCTCCGGGCTCGATTGGTTCCCGACGTTGGTCGCCGCGGCCGGCAATCCGAACATCGTGAGCGAATTGCTGACCGGCAAGAAGATCGGCGATCAGACCTTCAAGGTGCATCTCGACGGCTACAACCAGCTCGACCTGATCACCGGCAAGGGACCGTCCGCGCGCCACGAGATCTTCTATCTCACGGAAACCACCCTGGCCGCGGTGCGGATCGACGACTTCAAGTATCGCTTCACCGACCAGCCCGGCGGCTGGCTCGGCGCCACCGAGAAGGTCGACTGGCCGATCCTGGTCAATCTGCGCCTCGACCCGTACGAGCGCACCGGCATGTTCAACGGCAAGGACAACGGTTCGATCGCCTACTACAACTGGTTCGCCTACGAGTTCTGGCGCTTTCGTGTTCGTCCAGCAGGAAGTCGCCAAGGCCGCGCAAACCCTGATCGAGTTTCCGCCGATGCAGGCGGGCGCCAGCTTCAACATGTCTGCCGTAAAGGAGGCGATCGACAAGGCGATCGCCGCTCGCGCGATGGGGAAATAAGCTTCCCCTGAACGGTCGCTGCTCCACCCGCTTGATCGGGTGGAGCAGCCCGTCTGAACTGCTGCCTGACGGCTGCGGCGCTCGAAATGCGGATCGCCGGGACGGGCGGTTAGGCGACGCGATCGCCCTGCTTGATCTCCACCGTGCGGTTGTCGACCGCGGGGAGCATCTGCGCCGGGTCGCGGGTGACGACGACGTCGATGACGGTCGGGCGGTCGCGTTCTTCCATGCCCTGGCGCAGCGCCGGAGACAGCGCCTCGGGGTCTTCGACGCGAATGCCGCCGCAGCCCATCGTGCGGGCGATCGCCGCGTAATCCATCTCGTCGAGGTCGGCCGACTGGTAGCGGCCGCCCATCATCGCGTGCTGCAACGCCTTGACGTAGCCGGAGGCGGCGTTGTTGACGACGATCACCGTCAGGCCGCAGCCGATGCGGCGCGCGGTCTCGAGTTCGCCGAGCGTCATGTTGAACCCGCCATCGCCGCTGATCGCGACGACCGGCCGGTCGGGCGCGGCGAGCGCGGCGCCGATGCCGCCCGGCAGCCCGTAGCCGATCGAGGCGAAGCCGCGATCCGGGATGAAATGCCGCCCCGCCTTCTTGGTGTCGTAGAGCAGCCCGGTCCAATGCCCGGCAAACCCGCCATCGGCGACGAGGATCGAATCCGCCGGCAGCGTCTTGTTCAGCTCGCGGCAGAGCCGCGCCATGTGCACCGGCCGGTCGCGCGAATTGAGCCGCGGCGCGGCATCGTCTTCCCACGCCTTCATGCGCGGCGCGATCTCGGCGACATAATCGGCCCGCGCCGCGCGGGCGGCCGTGGCGCCGTCCGACAGCGCCTCGGCAAAGTCTTCGAGCCCGGCGCGCGCATCGCCCCACAGCGCGATCTCGGCCGGGATGCAGCGGCCGATCTCCTCGGCGACGATGTCGAGATGGATCACCGGGATGTGCGGCGGCGGCAGCGCGAAGCGCTTGGTCGCGATCTCGCCGAGCTTGCAGCCGACGACGATCAGGCAATCCGACGCCTCGATCAGATCGTTGGCGATGCGCGAATAGCGGCCGAACAGGCCGACATTGAGCGGGTTGGTGCAGGCGATGCCGCCCTTGCCGCTCATCGTGTGCGCGACCGGGATCGACTGCGCCTCGGCAAACCGGGTCAGCGCGTCCCAGGCTTCGGACAGATGGATGCCGCCGCCGGTCAGCAGCAGCGGCCGTTTCGCCTTGGCGATCAGCTTCGCGGCGCGCTCGATATCGGCTGCGGTCGGGGCGGATGCGGCGGGCCGGCGCCTTCAGCGTCGCCTCGTCGACGACGAAATCCTCGGGCGCGAAATCGTGCATGCCGTGCGCGACGTCCTCGGGCACGTCGAGCAGCACCGGCCCAGGCCGGCCGGAGGTCGCCACCGCAAAGGCGCGGCGCACCAGTTCGGGGATGCGGCTGGTCATCTCGACGCGGATCAGTTCCTTGACCGCGGGCTTCAGGATTTCGACCTGGCGGCATTCCTGGGTCATGTTCTTCCAGGAATGCGCGCGGTTGGTGTCGCCGGCGATCGCGACGATCGGGATGCCGCCGTTCAGCGACTCGACGAGCCCGGTGACGAGGTTGGTGGCGCCGGGGCCGAGCGTGCCGTCGCAGATGCCGGGGCGGTTGGTGACCCGGGCATAGGCGTCCGCGGCGAAGGCGCCGCAGCGCTCGTCGTTGATCAGGTGATGGTTCAGGCCGACCAGCCCGACCGCGTCGTAGAACGGCAGCAGCTGGAACCCGCCCATGCCGAACATCGGCCCGGCGCCGGACAAGACGCAGCATCTCGGCGAGCGCGCGCCCGCCGGTCATCGTGCCCGACGGGCGGTTTTGCAGCGTCGAGCTGTCATTGGTTCCTCCCTATGCGGCGAGGGCGCGGCGCAGCCCGGCGACGAATTCGCGGGCGCTGATGCCTTCGCGCAGGCCGAGCGCCGCGGCGCGCGCGTTGACCCGGCTGATGATGCCGTCCTCGTAGGTCGAGCGCGCGTCGCCGATGCGGGCGCTCGCCGCCGAGACCGTCGCCGCCGCGATGCCGCGGGCGTCGAGCGCCGGCAGGCGCGAAATGCCGGCCTCGTCCTTGCCGATCCCGGCATCGTTGTAGAGGGCGCCGCGCACGTCGTATTTGAGCGCGGTCTCCGGCCTGCCGCCGAGCAGCCCGCCATGCGAGCCGGTGACGACGATCGCGTCCTTGTGCTCGGGCAGGACCAGCGAAGCGGAGTCGAGCGCCCAGACCTGCGGCGTTTCGGCGATCAGCAGGAACGCCGCTTCCAGCGCTTCCGGCGGCGCGCGATGCGTCTGCTGCGCCTGTTGCAGCCGCGCGGCGGCGTCGCGGCACGATTGGCCGGGGCTGACCCCAAGCGACGGCGCCGGCCCGTTCGCGTGGGTGATGACGCCGCGCGCCATCATGTCGGCGCCGTCGCCGATCCGCGCCGTGTCATGACCGACGGTCGCGGCGGCGATGCCGAATTCCTCGAGGTAATCGAGCCCGCCGATCCCGGCGCGGTCGCGGCCGACGCCGGCATCGTTGAAAATCGCCGCGGCGGCATGCAGCTTCGCCGCGAGATAGGCGGCATAGATGCCGCCATGCGAGGCGTTGACGACGACCGCGCCGGCGGCTTCCGCGGGCCCGACGCGGGTGATGCTGTCGGCGATGACGATCGGAGCGGGCACGATCGGAGCGGGCATGCTGCCGCCTTCCTATGCTGCCGCCCTGCTGCGTCCCTGGAGCACCTCGCGGATCCCGGCGATGATCCGCTTGCGGTCCGGGAAGACGGGGTTTTCGAGGATCGGGCTATAGGGTATCGGCACCTGCAGCGCACAGACCCGCTTCACCGGCGCCTTCAGGCTGCGCGAAGGTCGCGGCGTCCTCGGTGGCGATCGCGGCGATTTCCGCCGAAAAGCCGGCGGTCGGCCCGGCCTCGTCGGCGATGACGAGCCGGCCGGTTTTCCGTACCGAATTGCGGATCGTCTCCGTATCCAGCGGCACCAGCGTGCGCGGATCGACGACCTCGACCGAGATCCCCTCTTTGGCGAGCTCCTCGGCTGCGGCGAGCGCCTCGTGCACCAGCCAGGCGAGCGCGACGACCGTCACGTCGCTGCCCTCGCGTTTGACGTCGGCACGCCGAACGGGATCGCGTAGTCCTCCTCCGGCACCGGTCCCTTGCGCCCCATCAGCCGGCTCAACTCGAACGAGATGACCGGGTTGTTGTCGCGGATCGCCGTCTTCAACAGCCCCTTCATGTCGTAGGGCGTCGATGGCAGGAACATCTTCAGGCCGGCGACATTCATGAACATCGAATAGGGCGACTGCGAGTGCTGCGCCGCCACCTGGCCGCCGCCCCCGACCGACGCCCGATAGAGGATCGGGAAATGTCACCTGGCCGCCGAACATGTAGTGGATCTTCGCGGCCTGGTTGACGATCTGGTCCATCGCGACAAAGCAGAACGTCACCTGCCGCCAATCGACGATCGGGCGGAAGCCGCAGCCGGCCGCGCCGATCGCCATGCCGGTCAGCGCCGCTTCGGTGATCGGCGTCGCTTTGATCCGCTGGTGGCCGAACTCCTTGAGCAGCGGTCCGATCGGGTCGGTCGACATGTAAAAAATCTTCGGGTCGCGCCGCATCTCCTCGGCGACGGCCTCGAGGGCGGCCTCGTTGTAGGTCAGCTCTCGCATCGTCTCGGTCCCCGCGTCAGACCGCAAACACGTCGTCGGTCGCCTGCTCCGGCAAGGGGAACGGGCTGGCCTCGGCGAAGGCGACGGCGGCTTCGAGAGCGCCCATGATCTCGCCCTCGATTGCCTGCAACCCGGCATCGTCGAGGTCGCCCTGCTCGCTCAGCCGGCGCTCGATCAGCGCGATCGGGTCCTTCGGCCCTGCCACGCTTCGACCTCGGCGCGGTCGCGCGGATCGGCCTGCCCGCGTCGCTCGGTATGGGCGCGCCAGCGGTAGGTCTTGCACTCGATCAGCGTCGGGCCGCCGCCCGACGCGCGCCCGTTCCACGGCGCGTTAGCCGCCTGATAGACCGCGAAGATGTCGTTGCCATCAACCACGACACCCGGGATGCCATAGCCGGCCGCGCGTGCCGCCACATCGCTCAGCGCATGCGTCGCGGCGGCTGGGGTCTGCGCCGCGTACATGTTGTTTTCGCAGACGTAGAGCATCGGCAGTTTCCAGGTCGCCGCGATGTTGAGGCACTCGTGGAACGGGCCGGCATTGGAGGCGCCGTCGCCGAAGAACGAGACCGCGACACCGCCCTTGCCCTCCATCTGCGCCGCAAGGCCGGCGCCGGTGATGATCGAAATCCCGCCCGCGACGATGCCATTGGCGCCGAGCATGCCGATGTCGAAATCGGCGATGTGCATCGAGCCGCCCTTGCCCTTGCAGTAGCCGGTCTGCCGCCCGTAAAGCTCGGCCATCATGCGGTTGAGGTCGGCGCCCTTGGCGATGCAGTGGCCGTGGCCGCGATGGGTCGAGATGATCCGGTCGCTGCGGTCGAGCGCGGAACAGACGCCGACGGCGACCGCCTCCTCGCCGATGTAGCAGTGCACGACGCCGTAGATCTTGCCGGCGAGGTAATCGGCCGAGGCGCGCTCCTCGAAGCGGCGGATGGTCAGCATCTGGCGCAGCATCTCGCGCTGCTTGTCGGGCGGCAGGTTCGGCGAGAGGCCTATGACATCGGCGTAATCCCTCTCAAGACCAGAAACCAGCTTTGTTTTGGCCATGATGGGCGAGGGCGCGAACGCTGGCAACCGGTACGCGGCTCGCGAGCGGAACCGCGAAAGCACACATCCCGGACGCTATTGGCCTGACATACCGGCTCCGACCCCAGCCGCGCCCTCCGCAGCAGCGGGAGGCGGTCGCTTTGGTTATGTAAGCTCGCGCGTCGGAGCCCGGTAAATCCGATCTGCGATCACGATTTCGGAATGCTGACCATCGCCGCTGTCACGATGGAAAACACCGACCCGTTCCTTCCAGCGAAGCGGCTCACCTGGAGCCCACACCCGGTGGATCGGAGCAATTGAAGTTGGCGGAACGGTGAGCTTTTTGCGGCGCTGACTTGCCTTGCGCGGGCCAGACAGCCTTTTTATTCCAGACATTCGGGCGCTTTCTTCTTGGGCGTGATCTGGGCCACGCGCGGACATTGTAGCTGCCATTTCGCAGTCGGGGGGAACAAAAAGCCCCGCCGGAAAAACAGCCCTCGCACAGTTTCCGGTCAGGCGCGGGACAACACTCGAACCCCCGAAATGTCGACATATTTCCACCCGCCGCCGCGCATATCGTCTTCGCCGAGTTCCGCCACCAGCCCGGCCCACAGACGCTCCTGCCACCAATCGTGTTCGGAGATCGTGGTCAGGAACAATTTGTTCTGGAAAAACAGCAATGGCCTCAGGCGTCGGTTCCGTGTCGCCATAAAATGATAGAAGCCCTCGGTCACGCCCGGCCAATGCGGCCCGAAGAAATCGTCCAGCGCGACGATGCCGCCAGGGACCAATACCTCCTGCGCCAACGCCAGATCATTGCAGACATGCGCGACCGTGTGCCCGCCATCGACTGAAAACAGCTTTATCCCCCTCGGCGCAAACAGGTCGGTAAATTCGCGCACCGAGAAGGCCAGACTGTCGCGCTGCACCACCTCGACGAACGGCTGTTGCAGCGGCAGCAGGGTTGCCAGGTGGGAACGAAAAATCGCCAGCGATCCGGAGCCGGAGTGGTCGATGTTCAGGCTTTGGTCATCGAACACATCGATCGCGAAACAGCGCTCGTCACCACGCCGCAAAGCGGTGAAAAGGAACAGCGACAGGCCGTGATGCACGCCAATCTCGGCGATATGCCCGGCGATTGAGCGCTCGGCGAAAGCCGGTGCGATCACCCTCATCAGCAGCGGCAGGTGGCCGCCAACCCAGCCCTCCACCAACGGCGCGATGCGGTGGGCAAAATATCGCAGATAGGCGTCGAGTTTGACGCCCGGAGCGCAGCCGTCGCAGCCGCCCGCCCTGATCTCGACCGCGGATATCGTCGCATGCACGCCGCGCTCGCAAAATAGCCGCACCTCGCACATCGTCAGCGGCGCCTGCAGGACGGTCCTCAGTTCGGCAGCACCACCAGCGAGCGCGGCGAGGTCGAGCGTGCGCGACGCGACCACCAGTGCGCCGGCCTCGGTACAGAGTTCGACCCTCGCCCGGCCTTTGCTCGATCCGTCGAACAGCACGCGGGCAGTACAGCCGCCGGCCTCCAGATCGACATAAGGCCCGAACACGCCGACGCCCGGTTCGCCGTCCAACCGGATCATCCCGTCCGCGGTTTTTTTGCCGATCCCGGTGCGCAGGGCCGGATCGCCGGCAGGAAAGCGGCAAATCACCGCATCATTATTCAACATTGCCAAATCCCCGATTGGCGGCCCCGAAATGGCGGTCGAGCTTCAATGGTACTTGAGGCTCGAACCGACAGTCCCCGATTTTCGGTTCAGCCGGAAGGTGAACCTTCGGGCTTCATGGGCAGCCGTTTGGGGGCGCAGCCAGGGTAAATTTCCGGATCAGCCAGCCCAGGGCGGCGTGAGTGCGCGTCTCGTTGAAGTGCCGTTGCCACGCCTTGATCGCTGTCCAAAAGAAATTGGCCGAACCCGAAGGTCCGGCCAAGTTTGAACAGGGAGGCTTCACGTCTAGGAGACGTAAGGGTCCGTAGACCCTCTTTCCGGGCGCAAGTCCCGGAAACCGTTTTGAGACCCATTGGCCTCGGAAACTCATGCGCAACACAGTATCGCGCAAGACCGAATATCGCGGCTAATCACTGATTTCACCAACGGGAATTCGGCTTGGCTCGTCTGCAAAAAGCGCAACGCTAATTGACCCGCAATATTATTGCGGCAACTCGCCGCAGTGGTTGAATCCAGCAGGGATGATTTTAGCTGAGGCGCCCTTCGGCGACTTTGCGCAGCAGGAAATCGCGAAACACGCTGATCCGCTTCGACGAGCGCAGCTCTTCAGGATACACGAAATAGGCTTCGTTGGGCGGGCCGAGGAGTTCCGGCAACACCCGCACGAGTTGGGAATGCTCGGCAGCAACGAAATCGGGCAGCGAGGCGAGCCCCAGCCCGCTATTGACCGCGCGCAGAATGCCGTAGGTGTTGTTGACGGACAGGATGGGGCGGCGATCGCGGCCCGGCTTGGCGCCGCTTTCGAGCAGCCAGTTGACCCCCGGCACCGGCGGCCGCGCATCTTCGCCATAGGAGATCAGGCGATGATCGTCGAGGTCTTCGGCGCGCTGTGGCGTACCGTATTTCTTCAGGTAATCCGGCGCGGCGTAGAGGTGCACATTGACGCTGACCAAATGCCGCTGGATCAGGTCAGGCTGGCGCGGCGGCGACATGCGGATCGCGACATCGGCCTCGCGCATCGACAAGTCCAGCTCGGAATCATCGACCACGAGGCTGACCTGGATTTCGGGGTAGAGGTCAAGAAATTCGCGGATTCGCGGCGTCAGCCAGATCGAACCGAACGCTACGGTCGTCGTGATCTTGAGCGGCCCCTTCGGCCGGTCCTTCGATTCCGAGATCAGGCTTTCCGACATCGCCAGTTTGGCGAACACTTCGCGCGCTGTGCGGAACAGCAACTCGCCCTGCTCGGTCAGAATGAGCCCGCGCGCGTGGCGGTGAAACAGCGGGACGCTGAGGCTTTCCTCGAGCGCGCTGATCTGGCGGCTGACCGCGGACTGGCTGAGGTTCAGCGCTTCGCCCGCATGGGTGAAGCTGCCGGCCTCGGCAACCGCGTGAAACACCCGCAACTTGTCCCAATCCATCGCCATCTGCTTGCCTTCCCGGCTCCCCTGCTGCGCCCGCTACTCGGCGGCACGCGCCGTCGCAGAGTCCTCACGCGCGGCGAGAAACTTCTCCGCCTCGATCGCCGCCATACAGCCGAGCCCGGCGGCCGTGACGGCCTGGCGATACACCTTGTCCTTGACGTCGCCCGCGGCAAAGACACCGGGAATGTCGGTCGCAGTCGAGTCCGGGTGAGTCAGCACGTAGCCCTGCTCGTCGAGTTTCAACTGCCCGGCGAACAACCCCGTCACCGGCGTATGGCCAATCGCAACAAACACGCCATCGCAGGCTCGCTCGACCACCGCGCCGGTCTCGACATTGCGCAATTTGACGCCGGTAACTTCCGGCGGCTCGGCGATGCCGACCACTTCCTCGACAACGCTATCCCACACGACCTCGATCTTCGGGTTGCGGAACAGCCGGTCCTGCAGGATCTTTTCCGCCCGCAGCACGTTGCGGCGATGCACCAGCAACACCCGGCTGGCATGATTGGTCAGGTACAGCGCCTCTTCGACCGCGGTATTGCCGCCACCGATCACGACGACTTCCCGGTCGCGAAAGAAAAACCCGTCGCACGTCGCACAGGCCGATACACCAAAACCGCGGAACATGTCTTCGCCCGGAATGCCGAGCCAGCGCGCCTGCGCGCCGGTCGCGATGATCACCACGTCGCCGGCATAGCGATCGCCGAAATCGCCGATCGCGGTAAAGGGCCGGCGGCTGAAATCGACCGACACGATCTCGTCCATGATCATGCGGGTGCCGACATGCTCAGCCTGCTTCTGCATCTGCTCCATCAGCCAGGGGCCCTGGATGATATCGGCAAACCCGGGATAATTCTCGACATCGGTGGTGATCGTCATCTGCCCGCCCGGCTGCATGCCGGTCACCATCAGCGGATGCAGGTTGGCGCGCGCCGTGTAGATCGCCGCGGTATAGCCGGCCGGGCCGGCCCCGATGATCAGGACCTTGCTATGATGGTGCTCCGGCATCCTGCCTTCCCGCTCAATTAAGCAAATTAATATAGCACTTTTCGCCCGCGTGCGACGCAAGGCGGCCTGCTAATTGGTTTAGACACACCCTAGAAACCAAACATATGGTCAAGGCTGAACGCGCCGCCTTGCCCTAACAGCCCGTGATAGCCGAACAATCGGCAGGTCGGGTCGCGAATGATCGCATAGGCCCCCCCCCCGGCGCGAGCGCGAGTCACAGTATCGAACAGCGTTCGATAATGCAGCAATCGCGAGCCGGAACAGGGAATCGCCAGATTGGTGCGGGCGATTTCGTTACCGGCGCGATCGCACAGGATGATTTCGGTGGCGCTCGCGGCGCGCCACGGCGCCGAGGCCGGATAGATCAGGTGGCAGAACGTGTCGTAGGCCGCGTCGTCGCCGAGCCGCAGGAACAGCCGGGTCGACAGGCCCGGCGGGCGTCCGACATAGGATTGCGGCTCGTCGCGATAAACCATCAGCGTGTTGAAGATGTGCGCGCCAAAGCTGCTGTCGGCGGCATGTGAACTGCGCCGGTGGCGGTAGCGGAACAGCGCGTGCAGCCAGCCGTCGCCGTCACCACCCGCTGCGAAATCGTAGACCAGCTCGACATGGCCGTAGGCGTTGCCGGCCGCCGCCAGCGTATCGAGCGGTAATGCCACGGCATGGTCACGCGGCAGCCGGCCGAATTTGTGGTGCGCGATCTCGCGCCCGTCGGCATCATAGACGAGGGCGGCGATCGGCAGGTCGCGCTGCGACTCGGCCATCGGTGTCGGCAGCAGCAGGCTTTCCCACTCGCCGCGCGGCAGGATGGGTGCCGGCAGCAGGTAGCCCTTGCCGAGCGCCGGATCGAGTTTTGGCAGATGCGGGTCGGGCCGCAGATCGGCGCGCTCGACATTGACGTGCGCGATGCGGCGCCGCTCGCTGGTCACGACCTCATAGCGCGGTCGCACGACATGCTTGCCGGCGCGGATTTCGATCTGCCGCGGCCAGCGCAACTCCGGCAGCAGGTCGGCGACATCGACCGCGCGGCTGGCGAACGGCCCGATCGGCTCGGGGATCGCGACGATCCGCTCATCGCCCATCGGGTTGATCCCGATGGCGCCGGGCGGGATCGGCGTCGGATGGCTGTTCTGCACCCACAGGATCACCCGTTCGCCGGGCGCCGGCGCCGGCAGCCCGGCATAGCGGTCGGACGGCCACGCATTGGCGTCATGGGTGCACGACAACGCCGCGTCGCCATCACCGAACGTGTCAAGCGCGTATTTGACGACATCGTGCCCGGCGGCGCCCGCGACATGGATGAACAACTGGCCGGCGAAGTCGCCGAGCCCAAAGCGGTGGCGAACCTCGCGGCTGTCGATCGCGATCGCACCGCCCCTGTCGTCGCAGCGCTCCGACCAGTCGGCGATGACCCGACCATCGCCATCGAACAGCGTCAGCCAGCAGGTGACGCCGGCCGAGCCATACCCCGACCAGTAATTTGCCGTAACGAGCCGCGTGTGAAGCGCGGCGGTATCGCGGAACAGCGCGAAATTGGTCGCGAAATTGAGCGGGTCGAGATAGGCGCGATGGTTGGTCAGCCGCGCCTCGGGCAGCCGCATGGCGTCGAGGCTGAATACCGGCGCGCCGGCCGGTACATAGGGTTGCAGCCAGTCGATCATCCGGCCGGCATCGAACGCGGCGACGAAAACCGCGCGGGCCTGGGTGTCGGCGAGCCGGGTCAGCGGACCGGCGCGATGGCCGAGCACAAGGCTGCCGACCCGCGTCGCATCCTGCACATAGACGCCGCTGATATCGAGACCATCGAGCGGGTAAATCTCGGCAAAGCCGGCCGCCGCGCCGTGCGGATCGGCGATCGCAACCGGCCCTGCGCACGACAAGGCCGCCAGCAGCTCGCGCGCCGACGCCGCCGCGTGCGGGTGGGTCAGCGCCTTGTAAAGCGTGTTGCCGCCGCGAAGATTGTCAAAGGTATCGATGCGCAGCGCCATGTTGCGGGGATATTACACCGGCGCCGGGCGGCGGACAGCCGCCGCGACATCGTGCACGCCGGGCCATTTTATGCCTGGCGCCGCGCCATCCGCTCCAGCACCAGGTTGCGCAGCGCGGCGCCGGCCCGCGCCGTGTCGTCGAGAGGCTGGTAGCTCCAGCTTTCGATATGTCCGGTGAACGGGCGGGTGACGCCGGCCGCACGCATCGCATCGTGAAACCGGGTGAACTTGGCGTCGCCGCCTTCCAGCATCAAGATATGCACCGGCTTGCCGGTCGCCGCCGCCTCGCTGACCATCGACACCGAATCGGCGGTCACCAGCACCGCGTCGGCGACCGCGAGATAGGCGTAATACGGGTTGGCGCCTTCACCATCCCAGATGTGGCCCGGCACCCCGGCGAGCCGTTCGCGCAGCAGCGCCAGCCCTGCCGCACCGGTGCGCCGCGACGGCGTTACGACCGCCGACCCCCCGCTTTCGCGAACCGCGCCGGCAATCGCATCGGCAATCTCGCCGAGCCGCGGCAGGTTGAGCCGGTAGGTCCGGTTTGCTCCGCCGATCAGCACCGCGAGGATCGGCCGCGGCAACTCCTCCAGCGCCGGAAACCGGCGCCGTTCGGCGGCCAGCCGCTCGGCGGTGACGCCGTGCACCGCGCCGCGCGTCACGACGACACGCGGGCCGCGCAGCCGGTCATGTTCCGGCACCACCAGCATGTCAAATTCGTCGTGGCCGACGCGCGGGTCCTGCACCTGCGCCGCGACCGTCCGCCCGCCGCTTGCCTGCCGGATCGCCAGCGCCGGCGCGGCGGCGTTGCGGCCGCAGCCGATCACCAGATCCGGCCAGGGCGGCAGCAGCGGCTCGGCGGCGGCCGACAGCGGCGCGAGCCACAATTGCGGCGGCAGCCAGCACCACGGCCGGCGCACCGTCAGGCGTTTTTCGGTGAAGGCAAATCCTGTCACCGCCGCCAGCCCGAGCGCCTGGCTCGCCATTCCGGGCTTGCCGTCATGTAACACCCACACGCTCGGCCCGGCCGGCGCATCTCTTGGGGGAGGGGCCATGCGCCGGTTTACGGAAACCCCGCGGCAGCAGCAAGCGCCGCGCCGCCGCGCAACAAAATTGCGCGGCCGGGGTTAAATTCCTATTGTTGCGCCCATTCGGGTGCCGGTTGCGGACACAGAACGGGATTTTGCATGCGCGGGCCAAGGCTCGACCATATCGACCGGCATATTCTGCAGCTGTTGCAGTCCGACGGCCGCATGACCAATCTCGAGCTGGCGCGCCGTGTCGGCATTTCGCCGCCGCCGTGCCTCAGGCGGGTGCGCGCCCTCGAACTGGCCGGGCTGATCCGCGGCTACCACGCCGATTTGATGCCCGAGGCATTGGGGTTCGGCATCACCGTCTTTGCCCAGATCGGGCTGGCGAGCCAGGCCGAAAGCGACCTCAAGGCGTTCGAAATGCTGGTCGCCGGCTGGCCGGAGGTGCGCGAGGCGCACATGCTGGCCGGCGAGACCGATTTCCTGCTGAAGATCGTCGCCCATGACTGGGACAGCTATCAGCATTTCCTCAGCGAAAAGCTGACCTCCGCCCCCAACGTCAACCAGGTCAAATCCGCGCTGGTTCTGCGCGTCTCGAAAGCCGTCCCCGGCGTCCCCCTCGGCGAACTGGCGTCGGCCGCCCACCCCGAAGAACTCACCCTCGCCGACACCTCCAGCGGGTAGGACACCCGGTTACACCGTCGGGGTGTAGCGCTTCGACAGCATCGCGTGGATGCCCTTGTTGCCGTCGACCAGCTGCGTCACCCGCATGTCGACCGCGAGGCTGGCGAACATGTAGGCGTCGGCGCGCGGGCAGGCCGAGGCGCTCGCCGATCAGGTCGATCATCGCCCGCAACGCATCCTTCGCCGCATCGTCGAGGTCTTCGTTGAAGGCCATCGTGATGTGGTGGGTTGGCGTTTCGGCGCGCGGCAGGGTGAATTTCAGGTCCTTGCGCACGGTGAGGCGGAAGGTGCCGGCGAGCGCGGTTTCGAGCGCGGTGATACAGACTTCGCCGTCGCCCTGCACGCCGTGCCCGTCGCCGACCGAGAACAAGCGCCCCCGGTGCCCACACCGGCAGATACAGGGTCGAGCCGGCGACCAGTTCCTTCAAATCCATGTTGCCGCCGAATTCGCGCGGCTGGATCGAGCTGCACGCGCCGTAGACCGGCGGCGGCGCCACCCCCATCACGCCAAAAAACGGCGCGAGGTCGATCTCCAGACCCCATGGCAGGGTCGCGACGTTGCGCTGCCGGTCGATGCCGCTGTGCCACATTTTGTGGATCGGAAAATCCTCGGGCAGCGTGCCGACCAGCGGCCGGATGCGGGTATAGCCCCAGTTCTGCCGCGGCATCGATCGACAGGATGTCGATCTGCAAGACATCGCCCGGCTCGGCGCCCTCGACCGCGACCGGGCCGGTCATGATGTGCGCGCCGAGCCGCGGCGTCAGCGCGCCGTGGATCGCGCGATGGTCGGCGAGGATTTCGAAAGCCGGGTCGGTCCGGCAGGATGTCGCGGCCGCCCGAGACGCAATCGAGCGAGACGGTATCGCCTGAGGCGACGGTCACGGCGGGCTTTAGCGCCGGCGTCGAAAAAGCCCCAGTGGCAATTGTTCGGGCGGCATGCGACGGTGTGATGCTGCTGCGACATCGGAACCTCTTTCTGTCGCCCCGGCTTTCCGTGGCGACGTTACAGTGCCGTGATCAGCGGCCATAGACCGGCGCCGCCCGGATCCGCGATACGGCGGCCGAGCGCCGACGCCCAATAGCGCTTCGTCGCCGAACTCGTCGCGCCACGACCACAGCCGGCGGGTCAGGTAATGCAAGGAGTGTTCCTCGGTGAAGCCGATCGCGCCATGCACCTGATGCGCGATGTCGGCGACCTTGCCGGCGGCCTCGCCGGCGCGGATTTTCGCCGCCGCGATCGCGAGCTCGGCGCAGCGGGCGCGCCTCGGCGACGCGCTGCGCGGCGCTTTCGACCGCGACCAGCGAGGCCGCGGCCTCCTCGGCGAGCAGGGCCAGCTGCTGCTGGATCGCCTGAAACTTGCCGATCGGCCGGCCGAACTGCACCCGGTCGTTGGCATAGCGCGTCGCGAGATCGAGCGCGGCTTCCATCGCGCCCGCCATCTGCGCCGCCCGCATCAGCGCGCCGATGCCGAGCACCCGATCGGCGGCCGACATCGTTCGGCAACGCGCGCCGGTGCGCCGCCTGCCTCGATGGCGGCGAGCGGTCGCGCGGCTCGCCCGCGAGGTTGGTGCCCGGCTCGAAACCGCGCCGCGCCTTGCGGCACGAGCGCGAAGCGCCGCGCCGATCAGCACCGCGACCGCCGTCGGCAGTCGCGACCCCACGGCACATAACCCGCCGGCCGGTCACGTGCGCCGGCAGGGCAGACGAACCGGTCGCCGGGTTCGACCGGCGCGACGTCAGCGGGCCGTCGGGCGGCGTCAATCCCGCGGCGGCGCACAGCCAGCGCGCCAGCATCGTTTCGGCAGCGGGATCGGCGCGGCATGATGGCCGGCGGCGCGCAGGATCGTCACCGCCTCGACCATGCCGGCCGGCCCGTCGGCGAGCACGTCGAGATAGCCGGCCTCGGTCACCTCGTGCCACAGCGCGGCCGGCCAGGTGCCGTCTTCGGCGGCGGCGAGCAGTTGCGGCGTAACATGGTCGCCAAACAGCCGCATCGCGCTGTCGTAGAGGATCGTGTCGCGCATCGCCCCGGGACCCTTAGCGCAGACCCGAGGCCGCGGGCGATGATGCCGCGCAGGATTTCGCGGGTGCCGCCGCGCAACGTCCAGGACGGCGAATGCAACACCGCCTCGGCCAAGCGCCGCCTCGAACCGGTCGCCGCCGTGCCGGCGGCGGCGCGGCGCGACCTGCCGGACCCGCTCCGGCACGTCGCGCTCGAACGCGTTGCCGAGGTCCTTGACCAACGCCGCTTCGAGGTTGGGCGTTTCGCCAGCCTGCAGCATGCCGGCGACCGAGAACGACATCTGCCGCAAGGTCCACAATTGCGCCGCCATGCCGGCCGAGCGCCTCGGTCGGCGCCGGGTCGGCCGCCTCGCCGGCGCGATCAGCAAAATTGCGCAGCACCTGATGCGAGCTGAGAAACCGCTCCGGCCCGCTGCGCTCGAAGGCGAGTTCGCTGGTCACCTGCTGCCAGCCATCGCCCTCGCTGCCGACCAGCCGGTCGCCCGGCACGAACACGCTGGTCGAGCACGATCTCGTTGAAATCGTGCTCGCCGGCGAGGTTGAGGATCGGCCGGATCGTGACGCCCGGCGCCTTCAGATCGAGGATCAGTTGCGATCAGCCCGGCATGCCGGTCCTTGGTGTCGACCGGGCGCGGTGCGCACCAGCGTGATCGCGTAATGCGACTCGTGCGCGTAGCTGGTCCACACCTTGGCGCCGGTCACCTCGTAGCCGCCCTTGACCGGCGCCGCGCGGGTGCGGATCGAGGCGAGGTCGGAGCCGGAATCCGGCTCGCTCATGCCGATCTGAAAAAGATTTCGCCGCGCGTGATTCCCGGCAGGAATTCCGCGCGCTGCGCCTCGGTGCCAAAGCGCAATAGCAGCGGCCCGCTCTGCCGGTCGGCGATCCAGTGGCAGCCGACCGGCGCACCGGCCGCCAGCAACTCCTCGGTCACCGATGTAGCGTTCGAGAAAGCTGCGCTCGCCGCCGCCGTATTTCTTCGGCCAGGTCATGCCGATCCAGCCGCGCGCGCCGAGGCGGCGGCTGAAATCGGCGGCGCGGTGCGAGCCGAAATCGCTGTTCGGCGTCCACCGCTCCGCCGCCAGTTCGTCGGCGATAAACGCGCGCACCTCGGCCCGCAGCGCCTCGCATTCGGGCGGCGGGTCGAGCGGCTCGAAACGGAACGGCGTGCTCATGGTCTGGCGCGGCCGGCTCTACTTGCCTTTATCGGCGTCGGCCGCGACCTGCATCTTGATGATCTTGTCGGGGTTGGTGACGACGCCGTTGCGCGACGACTCGCCCTTCTTGATCTTGTCGATAAAGTCCATCCCCGACGTCACCTTGCCCCACACCGTGTATTGCCCATCGAGCGAGGGCGGCGGCGCCGAGCATGATGAAAAACTGGCTGTCAGCGCTGTTCGGGTCGGAGGCGCGGGCCATCGACACGATCCCGCGCACATGCTTTTCGCTGGAGAACTCGGCCTTGAGCTTATGGCCGGAGCCGCCGGTGCCGGTGCCGGTGGGGTCGCCGGTCTGCGCCATAAACCCGTCGATCACGCGATGGAACGGCACGCCGTCGTAAAAGCCGCGGCGCGTCAGCTCCTTGATCTGGGCGACATGCGCCGGCGCCAGATCGGGGCGCAATTCGATGACGACCCGCCCGAGCCGGTGTCGAGATAGAGCGTGTTTTCCAGGTCAGCCGCCATTGCCGTGCCTCCCAGCGTGAGAAACGCCGCTGCCGCGAGCAACAGCCTGCGCGATAAAATGAACATCGGTACTCCGTTATCTGACCGCCGGTTCGCGGGCGTACCAACCACCCCGGCGGAACCGGTCGAGATAGGTCGGCAGGATCGCTTCGACCGGGGTCGGGGTAATGCCGAGCGCCGACAGGGTCAACGCGCCGGATGACGGCACGTTGTCGCTTTTCAGCAACTCCACCTGATCCGGCGTCAACAGCGGGTTCGGCAACAGGCCGAGCACCCGCGCCTGCATCGTCGCCAGCCCGAACGGCAGGTCGATCAGGAGCCGCTTGCGGTGGATTTCCGCCAGCGTCAGTTCGGTCAACTCGCGCAGCGTATAGATCCTTCGGGCCGCCGAGTTCGTAGGTGCGCCCGACGGTGGTCGAATCGTCGATGCAGTGGACGACCGCGTCGGCGACATCGCCGACATAGATCGGCTGCATCCGCGTATGGCCGCCGCCGATCAGCGGCATGACCGGCGACGATCATCGCCATCGCCGCGAGCTTGTTGAAGAACCGGTCTTCCGGCCCGAACACGACCGACGGGCGCAGGATCGTCGCGGTCGGAAACGCGTCACGCACCGCCTCTTCGCCGGCCGCCTTGCTGCGGGCGTAGGCCGATGACGAGCGCGCGTCGGCGCCGATCGCCGAAACATGGATAAAACGCTCCGCTCCGGCCTCGCGCGCAAACCGCGCGAGCCGCGCCGGCCCGACATGATGCGGCCGTGTCGAAGCGCTGCCCCCGCTCTCGCGAGAGGATGCCGACGAGATTGATGACGGTATCGGCGCCGGCGACAAAGGCCGGCAGCAGCCTCTCGTCGTCGATCGACAGGTTGACCAGCCCGACCTGCCCGACATCGCCTTTCAGCTTGAGGAATTTGGCGTCGGCCGCGTTGCGCCCGCCGACGGTCAGCACGTCGCCGCGCCCGGCCAGCCGTTTGACGACGTAGCGGCCGATAAACCCCGACCCGCCGAGGATCGCCACGCGGTGCTGCTTCATATCCGCTCCACCGACCCGCCAGGGCGCGACGCGCATTACCAAACGCGCCGGTCTTCGGCAATATCGCCAGAATGCACGAGCACGCGAGGCTTGCCTGATGGATGACGACGCCGGCGCGGCCCGGAAACCGACATGCAGACGGCAGGCGGCTGCCTGGTTCGCGGCGTTGCGCGACCGCATCTGCGCCGCGTTCGAGGCGATCGAGGACGCGTATGCCGGCCCCGACGCGACAACACTGGCGGCCGGCCGTTTCGTCCGCAAGCCGTGGGAGCGCCGGGCGGCGGCGGCGGCACGATCGCGCTGATGCACGGCCGGGTGTTCGAAAAAATCGGGGTCAACATATCGACCGTGCACGGCGAGTTCTCGCCGGAATTCCGCAAGGAAATCCCCGGCGCCGAGGCCAGACCCGCAATTCTGGGCGAGCGGCATTTCGCTGGTCGCGCATCTGCGCTCGCCGCTGGTGCCGGCGGTGCACATGAACACCCGCCACGTCGTCACCGGCAAGGCCTGGTTCGGCGGCGGCGCCGACCTGACCCCGATCTATCCCGACCCGGCGGCGGCCGAACAATTCCACGCTGCGCTCGCGGGCGCCTGCGACGGCTACGAGCCCGAGTGTTATGCGCAGTACAAGAAATGGTGCGACGAGTATTTCTTCCTGCCGCATCGCGGCGAGGCGCGCGGCGCCGGCGGCATCTTTTTCGATTATCTCGACGCCGGCGACCGGGAGCGCGAATTCGCCTTTGTGCAGGCGGTCGGCGAGGCGTTTCTCGCCGTCTACCCGCCGATCGTCCGGGCCCGCATGAACCGGCCCTGGACCGGGGAACAACGCCAACATCAGCTGGTGCGCCGCGGCCGCTATGTCGAGTTCAACCTGCTCTACGACCGCGGCACCCGCTTCGGCCTGCGCACCGGCGGCAATGTCGAAGCCATCCTGATGTCCTGCCGCCCGAGGTGGCGTGGCCGTAGGACAACCACCACCATCCAGAGCGGGCTGTCGGGCTATCGGTCGATCCAGGCGATCCGCAGGACGTTGGTCGAGCCGGGGGTGCCGAACGGGCACGCCGGCGGTGATCACGACGCGCTGGCCGGAGCCGGCGATCTCCTCGCGATGGGCGGTGCGCACCGCCTTTTGCACCATGTCGTTGAAGCTGGTGATGTCGGCGAGGTGGACGCAATGCGCGCCCCAGAACAGCGCCAGGCGGCGCGCGGTCGCGAGGTTCGGGGTGAGGGCCAGGATCGGCGCCGAGGGCCGCTCGCGCGCGGCGCGCAGCGCGGTCGCGCCGGAACTGGTGAAGGTCACGATCGCGGCGGCGCCGACGGTCTCGGCGACCTGACAGGCGGCGGCGCTGATCGCGTCGGAATTGGTGTGCTCGGGCGGCATGCGGCTGGCGTCGAGCGTCGCTGAAATAGAGCGGGTCCTGCTGCACCCGGCGGGCGATGCGGTCCATCATCGCGACCGCCTCGATCGGGTATTGCCCGGCCGCGGTTTCCGCCGACAGCATCACCGCGTCGGCGCCCTCGTAGACCGCGGTCGCGACGTCGGAGGCCTCGGCGCGGGTCGGGGTCGGCGCGGTGATCATCGATTCGAGCATCTGGGTCGCGACGATGACCGGCTTGCCGGCGACGCGGCAGGCGTGGATGATCTGCTTCTGCACGATCGGCACGTCTTCGGGCGGCATCTCGACGCCGAGGTCGCCGCGCGCCACCATCAGCGCGTCGGCCAGGTCGATGATCTCGTCGAGCCGGTCGGATCGCCGCCGGCTTCTCCAGCTTGACCATCAGCCCGGCGGCGTTGCCGATCAGCTTGCGGCCCTCGGCGACATCGTCGGGCCGCTGCACGAAGGACAGCGCGATCCAGTCGACGCCCGTGCTCCAGCGCGAACGACAGGTCGGCGCGGTCCTTTGTCGGTCATCGCCGAGATCGGCAGCACCACATGCGGCACGTTGACGCCCTTGTGGTCCGACAGCGTGCCGCCGACGACGCACCTCGGTCTCGGCGAAATCGGCGCCGCAATCGATGACCCTGAGGCGCACCTTGCCGTCGTCGAGCAGCAGGTCGGTGCCGGGCTGCAGCGCGGCGAAGATCTCGGGATGCGGCAGCGGCGCGCGCGTGCGCGTCGCCGGGCGTCGGCATCGAGGTCGAGGCGGAACTGGCGCGCCGGTCGACGAGCTCGACCTGGCCGTCGGCGAAATTGCCGAGCCGCAGCTTCGGCCCCTGCAGATCGGCGAGGATGCCGATCGGCCGGCCGGTATCGGCCTCGACCTGGCGGATGATCGGTGAACAGCTGGCGCGATGCTGGTCGTGCGTGCCGTGGCTGAAATTGAGCCGGAACACATCGACGCCGGCATCGAACAGGGCGCGGATGCGCTCGGCGCTCGAGCTGGCCGGGCCGAGGGTCGCGACGATCTTGGCGCTGCGCTGCCGCCGCATCGTCCGGTTGCCGCCGCGTGTCCGCTCAGCCAGGTCGAGGCGCGGTCGGGAGGATGAGGATGGCGCGGAAATCGTTGACATTGGTCAGGGTCGGGCCGGTGACGACGAGATCGCCGAGCGCGGCGAAAAAGCCGTAGCCGTCATTCTGCGCCAGCGCCTCCTTGATCGCGATCCCGCCGCGCTGCCGCGCGCGCGATCGTATCCGGATAGACAATCGCGCCGGCATTGTCTTCGGTTCCGTCGATGCCGTCGGTGTCGCAGGCCAGTGCCGCGATGCCCGGCGCGCCGTCGAGCGCCGCGGCCAGCGCCAGCAGGAACTCGCTGTTGCGCCCGCCGCGGCCGTTGCCGCGCACCGTGACCGTGGTCTCGCCGCCCGACAGCAGCACCGCCGGCGGGCATGACACGTCGCGCTGCCGACGCGGAACTGCCCGGCGCGCGATCTGCAGCGCGATCGCCGCATGCACCGCCGCGACGTCGCGCGCCTCGCCCTCGATGCGGTCGCTCAGCACGATCGGCGTGATCCCCTGCGGCCACGGCCGCGTCGGCGGCGGCGGCGAGCGCCTGCTGCGGGCTGGCGATCATCGCGTAGCGGGTGCGGCCGAAGATCGGGTCGCCGGGCTTCGGGGTTTCCTCGGCCGCGGCGGCGAGGTGGGCGATGACGGCCGGCGGCTCGTCGATGCCGGTATTTCGCGAGCACCGGCGCGGGCGTCGGCGAAGCTGGTCGGGTCGGGCACGGTCGGGCCCGAGGCGATGACCGCCGGGTCGTCGCCCGGCACGTCGGAGATCGCCAGCGTCACCACCCGCGCCGGTGCCGCGGCGGCGGCGAGCCGGCCGCCCTTGATCGCCGACAGATGCTTGCGCACCGTGTTGATCTCGCCGATCGTCGCGCCGCGAGCGCAGCAGGGCGCGCGTCACCGCCTGCTTGTCGGCCAGCGTCGAGGCCGGGCGCCGGCAATGCCAGCAGCGCCGAGCCGCCGCCCGAGATCAGGCAGACCAGCTGATCGTCGGGCCCGAGCCCGCGCGCCAGGTCGAGGATGCGCGCGCGCCGCCTCCGCACCGGCCGGGTCGGGCACCGGATGGCTGGCCTCGACGATCTCGATGCGCTCGCAGGGGACGGCATGGCCGTGCCGGGTGACGACCAGGCCTTCGCAGAGCGGCCCGGCCAGGCCTGCTCGAACGCGCGCGCCATCGCCGCCGACGCCTTGCCGGCGCCGACGACGACGGTGCGGCCCGGCGACCGGCTGCCGGCAGATGCCGCCGTGAGCGGCCTGCGCCGGGTCGGCCGCCGCCAGCGCCGCGTCGAACAAGCCGCGCAGATACGTCGCGGATCGCGCTCACGGTCGCGGAGTCTTGCCAAAGGCGAATCTCCCTCACGTCGTGCTGCCCGATTGGCCCTTGCCATTCGCGATGCCATTTCATATCGACCGTGGCGGAAAGGCCAGCGCTAGATCGGCGCCTCTGGCCCGATCCACAGGCCGCGCCTCGCCGGGCGCCGCGAGGAGGAGCAGGGGTGAGGGTTTTTGGCCGACGCGGCGTGGTCGTCGCCGCTTCGTTGGCGCTTTTTCGCTGGCGACGCCTGCGGCAGCGCAGCCGCAGCGCAATGCGGCGCCGCCGGCCCCGGACAGCAATGCTCAGCCCCGCCTGCCGCCCCGCCGGCAGCGACCACATCGCCCGCGACAGCCGGTTGCACCGGCTCCGAACCAGGCCGCGCCGGCGACGCCGGCAGCGCAACCGGTGCCGCCGGAGGCTCCAGCAGTGCCACGACCGGCCCGCGCCGACGTGCCGTTTGCCGATGTGTTCGCCCAGCTGGCCGGGCGGCTGGTCGGCGTCGTCGTCAACATCTCGACCCAGACCGCGCCACCGCCGGCGGCGGCCAAGGCGCAGCCGGAGCCGCCGCAGAATTCGCCGGGCAATACGCTCGACGAGGTGTTCCGCGATTTCTTTGGCGACAAGGGCGCCCCGGCGCACGCCCGGGCCACGCATCGCCTCGCTCGGGTCGGGGTTCATCATCGACCCGTCCGGGCTGATCGTCACCAACAACCACGTCATCGCCAACGCCGACCAGATCACCGTGACACTGTCGGACGACACGGCCTTGCAGGCACAGGTCATCGGGCGCGACGCGGTCACCGACCTGGCGCTGCTCAAGATCGAGCCGAAGACGCCGCTGCCGGCCGCCTCCTGGGGGGATTCCGAGCAAGACGCGGGTCGGCGACTGGGTGCTGGCGATCGGCAACCCGTTCGGGCTCGGCGGCACCGTCACCGCCGGGATCATCTCGGCGACGGCGCGCGACATCCATTCCAGCCCCTATGACGACTATCTGCAGACCGATGCGTCGATCAACCGCGGCAATTCCGGCGGGCCGATGTTCAACCTCGCCGGCGAGGTGATCGGCATCAACACGGTGATCTATTCGCCGTCAGGCGGGTCGATCGGCATCGGCTTCGCGATCCCGTCGGCGCTGGCGCAGCCGATCATCGAGCAGCTCAAGGCAACCGGAAAGGTCGAGCGCGGCTGGATCGGCGCCCGCATCCAGCCGGTCACCGACGATCTCGCCGAGAGCATCGGGCTCGACAAGAGCCGCGGCGCGATGATCGCCGCGATCGATCCCGGCAGCCCGGCGGCGCAGGCCAAATTGCAGCCGGGCGACGTGATCCTCAGCTATGACGGCAAGCCGATCGACCGCAGCCGGCAACTGCCGCGGCTGGTCGCCGACACGCCGCCCGACAAGCAGGTCAAGCTGACGATCTGGCGCGACGGCAAGGAGGTCGAGGTCGAACTGAAGGCGGCGGCGCTCGACCCCGAACCGGCCGGCCCCGCCGCCGCCCGAGCCCGAAAAGCCGAAGCCGCCGCCCACCATCGATGCGCTTCGGGCTCAAGCTCGCCAAAGTCGACCCCGGAACTGCGCAAGCAGTTCTCGCTGCCGGAAGGGGTGAAGGGCGTCGTCATCACCGAGGTGCCGCCAAATAGCGCCGGCGGCGGCGCAGGGGCTGCGCGCCGGGCGACCTCGTGATCGCGGTCGGGCCGGCGGCGGTGGCCAACCCCGAGGACGTGCCGCCGCTGGTCGCCGCCGCGAAGAAGACCGGCCGCAAAAAGGTGCCGGTGCGGGTCGAGCGCGAAGGCAGCACGCGCTTTGTCGCACTCCCCGTAGAAGCAGGCTAAGCGCGGCTTTCCGGCGGGTTCGGCCATGCAGGAAAGGTATGCATGGCTGACTTGTCTCACTTTTAATTGTGCAATGCAGCAAAAGTCCCCATTTTCCGGATCGAGACTTCTTGGGCCACCGATTTGGGCCATTTGGGGACCCGTTATGATGAAGCGCCTATCGCCACACACCCGTATCACGATGCGCGAAATCCTGCGCCGGATGGACCGGCTCGCGGGCGATTTGAACGTCCTGCTCGTGGTTATCGCGATCGGTCTGGCAACGCTCGATTTCACGTTCCTGGTCACGCAGCGGGTCATCGAAAAGCTGCCGCAGGTGACCCGCGTCGCCCACGATGTCGGCCCCACCCAGGAATAGACGCTCTTCGGAGAATAAGGCCGGTGTCCGGCCTTATTCCACCTCTACCGCTTTGATTTCACGCAGCCGGGGCAGAACTTCCTTCGAGAAAAGGGTGATGTTCTTGACGGCTTCCTCATGGGTGATGAGGCCGGTCTTGCCGACCATGATCAACTGGCCAAAGCCGCCGACCTTTTCGTAAAAATCCATGATCTGCTTGTAGACGGTGTCAGGGTTGCCGGCGTACATGCGGCCGCCCGCCATCGCCATTTCGGCGGTGACGCCGGGCCGGTTGAGCGCTGAACCGCGCCCCGGCCGCCCGAGGCTGCCGCCGGCGTTCGGGTCGCGGTAGAGTTGCGGCGCCATGTCGGGCGGTGTCGTGCCCGGCAGGAACTTGTCATATTGCGGCGCCGATTTCATGCTGGTGTTGACGAACCACAGCAATTTGCTGCCGACCTGCACCCCTTCTTCGTCAGTGTCGCCGACATAGACAAAGGCGGAATAGCCAAAACGGTCGGTCTTCGCCTTTGGCATGCCGGCCTCGGCACGCGCCTGGCGATAGCTGCCCCAGGCCTTCTTCGTCACATCGACGCCGCGCATCACCATGATGTTGACCATGTCGCGCCGCCCGAGTTCGGCGGTATCGACCGGGTCCGACGTCGCGGCCCACATCGGAGGCTTTGGCTGCTGATAGGGCCGCGGCCAGATGTTGACGTGGCGATGCGTAAAATGCTTGCCCTCCCACGAAAACGGCCCGTCATGCGTGGTCAGCGTCTTGTCGATCAGGTCGACCGCCTCCCAGAACCGCTCGCGGATGCCGATCGGGTTGGCGTTGCCCGAGGCCATCTCGGTGCCGCCCGATTTGACAAAGCCGATTTCCAACCGGCCGCGCGAGATCACATCCGCGGTTGCGTATTCCTCGGCGGCGCGCACCGGGTCGTCGCGCACCGTGATCAGCGTGCCCATGCTCAAAAGGCGGATGTTCTTGGTCTGGCGCGCGACGATGCCGAGGATGACCGGGCTGGCACCATAGAGGCAGTTGATCCCGGCATGGTGCTCGCTCGATGTGATGTTGAGGCCGAGTTCGTCGCACAGCAGGTATTCGTCAAGGGTTTCCTCGAACAGCCGGGCCGCGACCTTGGGGTCGCAATAGCGGTTGGGCAGGCTGGCGCGTACCGAATTGGTCGCGTCGAGCACCTCGTCGGGGACGTAGGGGTACGGGTTCTCGCAATGAAACCAGGCATCCATCGAATACCGTCTCCGCAGCGGTTCTGCCGGCCGCGACCTTAAACCGGGCGACCGGGCGGGTGTAGCCGAAACCGGCGGTACAACGGGTGCGACAAATCGGGAATTTGCGGTAAAATCAGATTGCTGCGGTAAAATCATGGCGAACAGGGGATGATTTTACGGTTGCCGCGCGAATAACCGCGAGCCGCAAGGCCACCTGTGGCAGCCGAAATTCTTTAGCTCAAATGGCCGATCCGGGAGCGGCATGCGCAATCTTCGCAAGATCATGATCGTCGATGACGACGCGGCGCTGCGCCAATCCCTGGCGGAGCAGCTCGAACTGCATGCCGAATTTGCCAGCCTGCAATGCGACACCGCCGCCGCCGCGCTGGAGCGCATGAAGCACGAGCGAGTTCGACGCCGTGCTGCTCGATGTCGGGCTGCCGGACATGGACGGGCGCGAGGTCTGCCGCGCAATGCGCCGCGCCGGCGTCACCGTGCCGATCGTGATGCTGACCGCGGCCGATAACGAGGCCGACACGGTGCTGGGCCTCGATGCCGGCGCCAACGACTATGTCACCAAGCCGTTTCGGCTCAGCGTGCTGCTGGCGCGGCTGCGGGCGCATCTGCGGCAGGGCGAGCTGCAGCGACGACACGGTCTTGCGATCGGTCCCTACAGTCTTCCGCCCGAGCGCCAAGCTGATGACCGACCAGAGCCGGCTACAAGAAGGTGCGGCTGACCGAGAAGGAGGCCGCGATCCTCAAATTTCTCTACCGCGCCGGCCGGGTCATCGGACGCGACACGTTGCTCGGCGAGGTTTGGGGCTATAATGCCGGCGTGACGACCCACACGCTGGAAACCCATGTGTACCGGCTGCGCCGCAAGATCGAGCGCGACCCGTCGCATGCCGAAATCCTCGTCACCGAGCCCGGCGGCTATCGGCTGCTGCCGTGACGTTGCGGGTCAGCGGCGAGTGGACGAACAGATCTCGTCATCGCCAGCGCCGCCGATAGCGGCTATTTCCCGCTGTTGCAGCGATGCGGTGCTGTCGGTGCGGGCGCTTGCGCCCCAACGTGCCGATCGGCATTTTCGACCTCGGGCTGACCGACGAGCAGCGGGACTGGCTGGCCGGGCAGGTGACACATGTCGTGCGGCCCGGCTGGGACCTCGAATTTCCCGGCCGCGACAAGGCACCGATCGTCTTGCAGGCCGAGTTCGCGCGGCCGTTTCTGCCGCGGCACTTTCCCGGTTACGAGCATGTATTTCTGGCTCGACGCCGATGCCTGGCTGCAGGATTGGCGGATTGTCGAGCTGTATTGCACCGCCGCCGGCCGCGAGAAGCTGGCGATCACGCCCGAGATCGACCGCGCCTATAAGCGCCACTACAAGCGCCCCAAGCTGTTCGGCTGGAACCTCGCGTACAAAAGCTATCGCGAGGCGTTCGGCTGGCGCATCGCCGACCGGCTCGGGCGCAACCCAATGGTCAATAGCGGCGTCTTCGCCCTTCACGCCGATGCGCCGCATTGGGAGGCGTGGCGGCGGGTCCTCCATCGCATCCTGCAGCGCACCCGCTTCACCCCGGCGGCGCAGACCGCGCTGAACTACGTGATCTTCGCCGAGCACCTGCCGGTCAATTTCATGCCGTCCTACTGCAACTGGATGCCGGGCGACGCACCGCCGGCCTTTGATCCGGAACGGCGGCGTGTTTGTCGAGCCCTATGCGCCGCACGAGGTGATCGGGGTCATGCACCTCGCCGGCGCCGAGCAGAAGACGCATGTCTTCCGGCTGAACCGCCTCGACGGCGGCACGATCGACACCAAGCTCCGCTATGCGGATACGCACGATTTGCGGCGCGGCACGCTGGCGCCAGCCGCTTAGGAAATCGCCCCTTTTCTGTCATCCCGGGGCAGCCCGCAGGGCTGAACCCGGGACCCAAGAACACGGTCGTCACCCTAATTTCCCACCGTCCGTGGTCTTGGGTTCCGCGTTCAGCCCTGCGGGCTGCCCCGGAATGACGGCTATGTTAGCGGGGGAGCGACGATAAATGGGCGATGCCGGTTCGAGATCAGCGGCCGGTTCGGCCGTCGCCGCGAAAATCGCGGGCAAGGTAGACGCGGTAGGTCGTGCCGCCACCCGGCCCGGTGTTCGTAACAATTGTCGCCAGCGGCGTGATCTCGGCGAAATCCCGCTGCATTTCGTCAACGAGTTCGTGCACGGTCACGGCGAGGAAATCCTCGCCGCGATGGTTGCCGATATTGTTGGTCAGCCGGAAATGGTCGGTGATCCCGGGGATCGGGTTCCACTCCACCGCCGAAAACGGGTGCGGCCGGACGTAATAGATCAGCGCCGCCAGGACCTCGCGGTCATCCGCCAGCAAGGTCAGGCCCGGATGCGCCGCGAGCAAGGCCGACACGTCTTTCCCCAACCCGTTCCAGCCGCGCAGGCGGTGCAGCGGATCCAGTTTCGCCGGCACCGCGACCCCGATTGCCGCCAGCGCATCGACCCCGCCGAACAGCGCGACCGCCGCGGCGATGTTCAGCGCGAGCGAGGCCGCCAGAAACCGCCGCCAGCCGCGCTGCAACAGCCAGGCGACCGCCAGCACGATCCCCGACACATAGGCCGGCGCCGCCCAGTTCGGCTCGGCCCGTGATGCGAGGCTCAGGCACAACATCATTGCGAGGCTCGGCAGGGCAAAGGCAGCGAGCAGAGCCGCGCGGCGCTCCCTGAGGAAGCGCGGCCGGGCGACAATCGCGAGCAATACGGCGAAAAACAGCGGCCCGATCACGCCGAACTGCGATGCGAAAAATTCGAGAAACGCCGCGGGATGGATCAGGCTGTGACCGACCCCGGCATTGTCGCGGACATGCCGGTAGCTGACGAAATCATGGCTCCAGTTCCACCCCAAATTCGGTAGGTAGATCAGCACCGCGAGCGCAATCGCGCCGAGCAACGGCTTCACATGCCGCCGCTCGCCCGGCGCCAGCAGCACAAAGCCGAGCGCCGATACGAGCCAGTAGGCCATTGCGTATTTCGCCAAGAGGCCGAGGCTGGCGGCGATCCCGACCAGGGGCCACCATCTTCCGCCGCCCGGTTCGCGCGCCCGGATGAACGCGTAGAGCGCCGCCGCCCAGCATGGCAGCAGGACCGCATCGGTCGAGATGATCATCGCCGACAGCGACACGCCCGGCAGGGTCAGATAGGCGAAGGCGGCCCAGAACCCGAGGCGCCGATCATAGAGCCGGGTGCCGATCCCGAACACAAAACCGGCGGCAATGGCGTGCATCAACGGCGCCGACAGGCGGATCGCAAACTCGCTGTCACCCGCCAGCGCTGTGGTCAGGGCGATCAGCCACGCCACCAGCGGCGGCTTCGAGTAGTAGCCAAAGGCCGGATGCTGGGCCCACAACCAGTATTGCGCTTCGTCCGGGTAGAGCCCGGCGGATTGTACCGCCAGCCACAGCAGGCGGGCGGCGGTGGCCGCCGCGATGATCCCGAGCGTCCAGGCGCCGTAGGCGTGCCTGCTGCGCATGGCGGACGGCGACGACCCTTCAAGCGAAGGGAGGCTTGCTCCGTGCATCTGGTGTCAGCACCAATTCCCCACCGCCGCAGCATAGGTGAAACCGGGTCCGCGCGACATGCGTCCCGATGCTGCGAGGGTCGTCGGAGATACCACCCCGATACCGGGATATCCCGCTCACGGTTTCGTGTTGCGCCAATGGTTTGCGCGGCACCGGCGCATCTTGTACCCATTCATCCCGCAGCTCGCGCCGGGCGGCTTGCTTTTGATCGAGCCGGAGCTTCATTGTTGCGCAAGGCCGGCAGGGCAGGCCGGCTGACCGCAGGGAACAAGGGAGGACATCATGCGCAAATCAGCACTCGTACTCGGGCTTCTCGCCGCCGTTGCGATCGGGCCGGCGGCAAACGCCGCGATGACGGCCTATAAGGGCACGTTGAGCGGCGGCACCGAAGTTCCGCCGGTGCAAACCGCCGGGGCCGGCAGTGCGGCGGTCAATATCGACACGGCGACCAAGCAGGTTACCTGGCGGGTCGATTATTCCGGCCTGAGCGGGGCGCCGACCGCCGGCCACATCCATTGCGGTGCGGCGGCGGGGGCTAATGCCGGCGTCGCAGTGTCGCTCGGCACAACGCTGACCAGCCCGATCCAGGGCTCGGGCACGATGACCGACGCGCAGATCGCCGATCTGTCGGGCGGCAAGTGTTATGTCAACATTCACACCGACAAGAACAAGGGCGGCGAAATCCGCGCCCAACTGGCGCCGTAATCGCAACGGCCGCGGCAGGGTGCGCGACGACCGCCCGCGCCCGCCGCCGCCGAACCGCCGCCGCCCGACGATTGCTTGAAGGCGGTATCCCCTTGAGCTAGTGCTATGACCGGCTCGGCGGCGGCCCGGACGGCGGCGGGCCCTGCCGAGCCGGATCCTTTCGAGACGGCGCTCGCGGGCATCGTCGGGAAACGGCTTCTGTACCGGGACTCATCGGCCGGGTAAAATCCCCGGCCGATGATATGGGCGGCAGACTGATGACAAGGATTAAGGTGCGCTTCGAGTTGAACAAGGGCCGCATCGGCGCGCCCTTGAGCAAGCTCGGTGACATATCCCGCCAAGCCGAGAAGTTCCTGCGATTGCTGGCCACTGATGTCAAAATCGCTGGCAAAGCCGACGAATGGCTTGCCGTGAATTTTCGCAATGGTTCGGTCAGCTATGACGCTGAATTCCAGGGGGAGATCACCCCGGCCGAGGTCGATGCGTTCAATCGCAATCTCGAATTCCTCGCTGACTATGATCCGGAGGCGGAAGGCGCGAACGGATTGGTGTCGCAGGCGACGGCTCTGGAATTCGCGCGCCTCGGGACACTGATTGACCCAGATGAAGTGATCGGCCTGGGTATCTATGCGCGTGAACGAAGCCGCGTGAAGTGGCGCCGGATCAGTTATGCCAAGACCGCTGAGATGCGCGCCCAGCTTGAAACGCCCGTGCCGGCTTACGGTTCGGTGCAAGGCATCATTCATTCGTTGCAAAAAGAAGTAAGGCGGCCGTACTTTCGAGTTCGAGAGCTGGCTACGGACGCATTGGTGAGTTGTTTTTATCCGATTCGGCTTTACCCTGATGTAGTTGACGCGCTGCGTGAACGCACCAGCGTGTTACATGTCGCCGGAGAAACGGTATTTGATCGCGCGACGCGTGCGATTGTTGAGCTTCAGGTGGATCGCATCGATAAGGCCCGCATGCTGTCGAGTGAGGAATTTGAACAGTTCTTTGGCTCGGTTCCCGATTTCACAGGTGATCTTGATACCGACGATTATATAGGTGCGATCCGAGAGGATGGCTGATAAACCGGCCATCTATCTCGTCGGGCGGGCCTGTCGCGGCGGCCGGGGAGTTGAGCTGGTGGATGGCGTCGTTCAGCGTGCGCAGCTCCTGGTCGATTTCGGCGCTGTCCCCGGTTCCGGCCAGGAACAGTCGCCGGACCGAGGCCCTGGCCTTGGACAGCTCCATCCGCTGCAGCATCGTGTCGTAGTCGCCGCTCTTCCAGGCGCTGAACACGCCGATCGCGAAGACGTCGGCGTGCGCGGCGAGCAGCGCCGCCTGCTGGAACGGGGCGCTGATCCGGTAGCGGTCGCGCTCGATCAAGTCGATGACGATCCCGGCCGCCTGCGACGCCTCGGCGACCCGGCTCAGGCCCTGGCCGAGCTGGGTCTTGGCGACGCTGGACATCGCGATGATCGCCTGGTCGGTCGCGAACTTGCCGCCGATTGCGATGGCCTGCCGGTATTCCTCCTCGAAGAGGGCGATGGCGGCGTCCGGCTCGCCGGTGACGAGCTTGACCCGGGCCCCCGCGTCCAGCGCCTGCGCCAGCGTCATCGGCTCGCCCAGGGCGCGGGCGCGGGTGATGCAGTCGTCGGCCAGCTGCCTCCATCGCGCCACCGTCTCCGGGGTGTCGGGTTTGACGTTCTGGGTGAGCTCGGGCAGCTTACTGACGATGTCCATCACCGCCAGGTTCTCGGCCGCGTTGTGAGCAGGGCCGCCAGGCTGCCAGCCGACCGGGGGGCGGCCGAGCCGGCCGCGAGCCGGGCCTCGACCGCCTGGGCGTGAGCAGGCTGCTCCATGGCGATCTCTGCCATCCGGCGAAGCTCCGCCTGCCCGCCGGGGGCGTCGTCGGGCGTGAGCGCGAGCCGCGGCGCGCCAACCCGGAGGTGCAGGGTGACGACGGCAGAGAACTGTCGCAAGAAGTGCATTGAGTCCTCAGCGTCGCCCGGCGGAATGGTCTCGATCCATGTCTCGGCCGCGCGGTCAAGGCCATCCGGTCCAGGGATGGGGGACACAGGCCCGGGCAGACTCGGCAATCGCGTCGCTCAGCCGACCAGTCGCCTCGAAGTCGTCGCTGTTCCCCTGGGCGAGCTCGGCCAGGCCGACCAGGACGCCGGATCTTTCCAGCGACGGACTCGCGATGGTGTGGCGAACGGCCAGCAGCAGCTCGAGCCGGACGTCGGCGTCCGGGACCAGCCGCTCGTCGGCCGCCTCCCGTTGGCTGAGGCTGACGGCAGCGGCGTTCTCCTCCGCCGCCTCGGTGAACGCGGCCACGGCGGCGGTGAAATGGACCTTGGCCTCGGCATCGTGATGAGTGGTGGCGCGGGGCCAGGCCGAGGCCGTCGAGCGCGGTGCCGATCTTCCAGTGGAGCAGATGCCGACCGGCCTCGGACAGTTCGGCGGCTTCCAGGATGGTCCGGTAGTCACGGACGGCGGAAGTGAGCAGGCGGGCGTCATCGTCGGTCCCGTCACCCGCGACGGCCGCCTTGAGCGACGGGTCGATCCGCTCGTCAATCTGCACGGACTCCCGGACCGCGGCCAGGTCCTGGGTCGCCAGATGCTGCTTGCGCTTCGCGGTGCTGCTGTTCAGGGCGGCGCTGCCGGCCGCGCGCAGCGCGAGCAGGCGTTTCGCGGTCGGGGCGCCAGCGCTCGGTATCGGCGTTGACGTCGTTGCCGGAAAGAGCACCCGGGGTGAGCTCCACCGTTCGGATATAGAGACCGCGAAGATCGAAATAGCTCAGTCGGCCCAGCTCTTCGCCGACCGCCGCGTCTCGCGTAGCCGCGGGCCAGCCGATAAACCGCTCGATCAGCCGCTGGCCCCGGATGTACGGGGCGAGATAATGCTCAGTCGCGTACCGTCGCTCGAACGATTCCCACATTCCGCGCCCCCGCCAGAATTCGCCAACCCGATGACCATCCAACACCTAGGCGCGGTTGATCACCAGGGAAACG
>CAVTUM010000029.1:0-38076 GCA_963737875.1 uncultured Alphaproteobacteria bacterium
TCCCTAAACGTCGGGCAACTGCAGGAATTTCGGCGGTTGGTGATTAGACGGCGGTGAGCTAGACGGCGGTGAGCTAGACGGCGGTGAGTTGGGGGTGCCAGGGGGTGCCGCGGGCGACGACGGCGTTGGCATAGGTCAGCAGTTTACGGGCGCAGGCGATGAGCGCGACCTTGTGCGCCTTGCCGGCGGTGCGCAGGTGGTTGTAGCGGGCCTTGAGCGGTTCGTTGCGCCAGTGGAAGGCGGCGGCCCAGTGGAAGGCGGCGGCGAAGGCGGCGGTATAGAGGGCGTGGCGCAGGCGTTCGCGGCCGCCCTCGATATGGCGCCGGCCGGTGCGGTCGCCGCTGTCATCGTCATAGGGCGCGAGCCCGGCCAGCGCGGCGGCCTCCTCGCGGCTGACCCGGCCGATCTCCGGCAGGCGCACCAGGATGGCGATGGCGCTCGCCAGCCCGATGCCGTCAATGCTGGCGATCAGGTCGAGCCGCTGTGCGAGGTCGGCGTGATGGCGGATCGCCGTGTCGAGCCGCTTGAGGACCTGGCGCCGGGCCGCCTTGAGCCGGGCGATCTCCGCTTTCCAGTATTGCTTGATTTCGGGATCGTGGCAGGTCTCGCGGCGGGTTTTGGCACAGGCGACATCCTCGCCGAGCTGGTCGAGCAGCGTCAGCTGCGCCGCCAGCGGCGCCAGCCGCGGGTCGGGCGGGGCATGGATGGTGCGGGCCGCGGCGGTGCACCGGGCGATCAGCGCGGCGTCGAGGCGGTCGTTCTTCGCCCGCTGCAGCACAAAGCGGGCATAGGCGCGCACCTGCCCCGGCTGGAAGACGATGACGATAAACCCGTCGCGGCGCAGCTGTGCCACCACCGCGCCCTCATAGCCGCCGCTCGCCTCGATCCCGACCCGTTTGACGCGGTGCCGCCGCAGCCACGTCGACAGCTCGCCGTGACCGCCGGCATGGTTGGCGACCTGTAACCGCTCGCCATCCTCACCCCCGAGTGCGACATCGAGTGCGACATCGAGCGCGACATCCAGCCGGGCCTTGCCGGTATCGATACCGGCGCAGCGGGCCCGCGATGCGGTGCCGGACTTGCTGATCGCGGACTTGCTGATCGCCGGCTTGCTGGTGTTAGACTTGGCCATCTTCTTCGACCCTTCCTTGAATGCGAACCCAGGGTTCCGTCAACCATTCGGGTCCGATGAAGAGCCGACCGCGATCCTGCTACGCGACAGCCGAAAAGGCTTGGATGGGCAACGATCCGACGATCGGCGGCCCGGTCCGGGAGGCCTCCCGGACCGGGCCATTCCTCACGGAACGCACGCAGTCTAACCACACCAGCTGATACAAGGATGGGTTGAGCGCAGCGAAGCCCATCATCTTGCCGGATGAACGGCTTTGATGGGCTTCGCTGCGCTCAGCCCATCCTACGGGACTCAATGCCCTCTTCCGGCCAAGGCGAATTGGGGCCCTGTCCCCGCAGGCCCGCAACGAAAGGCCATGCGGATCAACCGACGCGGCGGGCCTGCCATTCGCCGGCGCCGAACTGGGTGCGGTTGACGATGCCGCTGCTCTGGTCGCTGGCGGCGCCGAGCAGGACCGTGCCGGCCATCGCGCCATCGCTGACGCGGCCCTCGAAGCGGTACGAGGTCGTGCTCGCCTCGTAGCGGTCGCCGAACGAAAAGCGGATCACATCGGCGTCGAGCGTGCCGGCGACCGGGCCGTCGAATTGCGGCGAATGCTGGTGCCCCGCGATGTCGGGGCCGTTCTGCCTTCAGCGCGAGGCGGTGGGTGCGGGTGCCTTGCAGGAAATCGACGCGCAATTCCCATTCGCCGGCGATCTCCAGCGCCGGGACCCGCGCGGCCGCCGGCTGGTTGCTCAGCGAGGCACGCAGCGCCGCAACGACCGCGTCGCCGACCTGCCCGGCCTCGCCGGGCTGCAGCTGGAACGGATCGACCGCGATCGAATTCTCGGTGCCGCAGTTGTCGTCGAGCATGATGCGCGGCTCGCCGTCGAGCACCCGGTTGCGCAGCGCGAGGCCGTCGAGCGGGTAGCGGGCGCGGTCCCAGATGATCTTGAGCCGCGGCACCTTGTCGACGCCCTGCGGTTCCATCACCTCGCTGCTGACGCCGCCCAACTCGCTGAGCCGCTCGGCGATCGCCGCAAGATCGTCATCCCATTTGCGCCGCTCGGCCGCGGGGTCGCGCTCTCCGAACCAGATTTCGAGCGCGGTCAGCACGCCGATAATGTCCTCCTTCGACACCTTCATCGGCCGGCCGAGCGCCTGATGCGGCGAGCCGTTGCGCCACGCCGCCTGCACCAGCTGCTTGTTGCCGAGCAGCAGCCCGCTGGTCTGCGGCCCGCGCAGGAACTTGCCGCCGCTGTAGATCACCAGGTCGGCGCCGCGCTTCAGCCACGGGCTCGGCCGCTCGATATGTTCCGAAGCGGCATCGACCATGATCGGGATGCCGCGCGGCTTGACGACCGAGGCGATCTCCTCGAGCCGCACGCTGGTCAGGTGCTCCTGCTTGCCGAGCAGCACGACCATCGCGACCGGCTCTTCCAGCGCCTTGTCGAGTTCGGCGCGGGTGTCGATCTCGACGATGTGGCAGCCGATCATCCGCACCGCCTGGTCATAGGCGAAGCGCTGCTTCGTCGGGATGATGACGCGGTTGACCATGCCGTCGGTAAAGGGCAGGCGCAGCATCTTGACGGGGTCGTTGCCGGCGACGCAGGCGGCGGTGCCGAGCGCCACCGCGGCGGCGCTGCCGCAGGTGACGATGCCCCATTCGGCGCCGGTCAATTCGCCGATGCGCCTGCCGGCGGCCTCCATCAACTCGTCGAGGTTGACGAACTGGCGCGAGGCCGCGTCGATCGCGGCGCGCACTTCCGGCAGCATCAGGCTGCCGCCATGCATCGTGCGCACGCTGCAGCAATTGATGAACGGCCGCACGCCGAGCGCGAGATACGGGTTCACGCCGGGGTCAGACACGGGGCATCTTCAGCTCCGCTGGAGTGGTCGAAAAATTATAGCAGCCGGTGCATTGTCCGCGCATGAGCCAGATCACCCAACCCGACGCAGCCCTGGTGCTGTTTTCCGGCGGGCAGGATTCGACGACCTGCCTCGCCTGGGCCTTGGCCCGATTTGCCGCGGTGGAGACGATCGGTTTCGATTACGGCCAGCGGCACCGGGTCGAGCTGGAATGCCGCGGGCGAATCGCCGAGCGGCTGCGGCGCGAGTTTCCGCATGGGCCGGCAAACTTGGTGCCGATCATGTCATCGACCTGGGCGTGCTCGGCCAGATCAGCGACACCGCGCTGACCCGCGACACCGCGATCGCGTTCGAGCAGAGCGGGCTGCCGAACACTTTTGTGCCCGGCCGCAACCTGCTGTTCTTCACTTTCGCCGCGGCGCTGGGCTATCGCCGTGGGCTGCGGCATATGGTCGGCGGCATGTGCGAGACCGATTATTCCGGCTATCCCGATTGCCGCGACGATACGCTGAAGGCGTTGCAGGCGACGCTGTCGCTCGGCATGGCGGCGCGGTGCGTGATCCATACGCCGCTGATGTGGCGCGACAAGGCTGCGACCTGGGAGTTGGCGCGCGACCTCGGCGGCGCGCCGCTGGTCGAGCTGATCCGCGAGGATACCCACAGCTGCTACCAGGGCGACCGCAGTCATCGCCACGAATGGGGCTATGGCTGCGCCGCCTGTCCGGCCTGCGAGTTGCGGCAGAACGGGTGGGAGCGGTTCGTGTCGCAGAGCGCCCGATGAGCTACGCGGTCAAGGAAATCTTCTACACCCTGCAAGGGGAGGGGGCGCAGACCGGGCGGCCGGCGGTGTTCTGCCGGTTCTCCGGCTGCAATCTCTGGTCCGGCCGCGAGGAAGACCGGGCCACTGCCGCCTGCACCTTCTGCGATACCGATTTCGTCGGCATGGATGGCACCGACGGCGGCCGCTACGACAGCGCCGCCGTGCTGGCCGACCGGATCGCCGCACTATGGCCGGAGGGCGCGGGCGCAAGGTTTGTCGTGTGTACCGGTGGCGAGCCGCTGTTGCAGCTTGACCCGCCGCTGATCGATGCGCTCCACGAACGCGGCTTCGAGATCGCGATCGAAACCAATGGCACAATCGCTGTGCCGCCGGGGCTCGACTGGGTTTGCGTCAGCCCGAAAGCCGGGAAATCCGGTCGTTGTCGAGCAGGGCGACGAACTCAAAATCGTCGTGCCACAGCGCGGGCTCGACCCGCTCGTCTTCGCCGGCCTCGCGTTCCGCCGGTTTGCGGTACAGCCGATGGACGGCCCCGACCGCTCCCGCAACACCGAATGGGCGATCGCCTTCTGCCTCGCCCACCCGCAATGGCAGCTCAGCCTGCAAACCCACAAGACAACCGGCATCCGCTAGAGAGCGGCGTTCGACCAGACGAAGTCACATCCCGCCAAATAATTGTCGTCCCTGCGCAAGCAGGGACCCATCGGGCAGTGTAGGAGTTGCTGAAAAATGGGTCCCGGCTTGCGCCGGGACGACAACGGGTAGTGATCGAACTTGATCGGATTGCGCTCTAATCGCTTACGCGATCATTTCCGGCACAACCAGAAACAGGTCGGTATCCCCGGTTTTCTCGCCCGCGGCAGTGATCAGCGAATGCGCCTGGCCGCGGTGATGGGTCTGGTGGTTGAAGAAATGCGTCACCAAGAGCCGCTTCGGTGCGCTGATTTCGCGGTTGGCGGCGCCGCTGAACCAGGTCAGGTCGATATCGAGCCACGCATCATCGACCGTGGCGGCCCAGCGCGTGATGTCGGCGTCGGCCCTGTCGCGGGCCGCTTTCAACTCGTCCCAGCCGTCGATGAAATGGTCGCTTTCCTTGATCGGTGTCGCCGGCTTTTCCCAGCCGTCGAACCGGCTCATCCACTGGAAATCGCCCCACAGAATATGCACCAGCGTGCCGTGGATCGAACTCCAGAATGCGCCTTTGCCGTCGCGCCGCCTTGCGTCGCTCAGCCGGTCGGCGGCGCCATAGAGCCGGCGGTTCATCTCGGCGTTGTAGGCCGCCATCGTGCGGACGTAAGCGGGGGTGATCATCGGCGCCTCCTCCAGGGAAGAAGATCGGAAATGCAAATTCCGTTTGCCGCAAGCCGCCGCGCGCAGCAACCTTAATTCAGCATCAACCGATCGCAACAGACATTGGGGGAGTGGCGCAATGCCCGAAGGACAGCGGCCAAGGCCGCAGCCGACACCGGAGACCATGCATTTCTGGGAAGGCACCCGCGCCGGCGAAATCCGCCTGCAGCGCTGCGATTTCTGTCAGCACACCTATTTTCCGCCGCGCCCGTTCTGTCCGAAATGCGCCTCGCGCAGTGTCAGCGTGTTCCGCGCCGCCGGCACCGGCAAGCTCTTCAGCTACGTGATCCACCACCGGCCGGTGCCGGGCTTCACCCCGCCTTACGCAATCGCCGTCGTCGAACTCGACGAGGGGCCGCGCATGATGACCAACATCGTCGATTGCCCGCAGACCCCCGAGGCGCTGGTGCTCGACATGCCCCTCGAAGTCGCCTTCGAAAAGATGGATGACGAAATCAGCCTGCCCCTGTTCCGCCCTGCCAAAGGCTGACCCTCTCACCCTCCCAACCGGCCCTCCAACGGGCTGTCATTGCGAGGAGCGATAGCGACGAAGCAATCTCGGGCCGGGTGTGCACTCCCATCGAGATTGCTTCGTCGCCTGCGGCTCCTCGCAATGACGGTGTTGAAATTTCGATCGCGAAAGGTCGACCCAGCATGAAACCGAAATCGATCGCCATCGTCGGCGCCGCCGAAACCACTGAACTTGGCCGCATCACCAATTTGTCGCAGATCGGCCTTCATGCCGATGCCGCGCTCAACGCGATGAAGGATTGCGGCCTCGGGCCCAAGGATATCGACGGCATCGCCACCGCCGGCGAAACCCCGGTGACCTTGGCGCATTATCTCGGCATCACCCCGAAATGGGTGGACGGCACCGCGGTCGGCGGCTGCTCGTTCATGATCCATGTCCGCCATGCCGCCGCGGCGCTGGAAAGCGGTCTGTGCAAAACGATCCTGATCACCCATGGCGAGAGCGGCCGTTCCGGCATTGCACGCAGTCGTGCTCCGGTCGTGCCGGGCAGCCTGCAAGGCCAGTTCGAAATCCCCTATGGCCCGATGGGGCCGCCGACCCTCTTCACAATCCCGGTGCTGCGCTACCTCAAGACCTATGGCGTGACCCAGGAACAGCTCGCGATGGTCGCGGTGGTGCAGCGCGAGTGGGCCGCGAAAAACCCGCGCGCCACCTTCAAGGACCCGATCAACGTCGATGACGTGCTGAACTCGCGGATGATCGCCTATCCATTCCGCCTGCTGATGTGCTGTCTGGTGACCGATGGTGGCGGCGCCCTCATTCTGACCACCGCAGACCGCGCCAAGGATTTCCCGACCAAGCCGGTCTACCTGCTCGGCACCGGCGAGTCGGTCGAGACGCCGATGGTGAGCCAGATGGAGGATTTCACCTCGTCGCGCGCCTTTCGGGTATCCGGTGCCAAGGCCTTCGAAGAGGCCGGCATCACCCACAAGGATGTCGATCACCTGATGATCTACGATGCCTTCGCGCACCTGCCGATTTACGGTCTCGAAGACCTCGGCTTCTGCCAGCGCGGCGAGGCGGCGTCCTTCATCTGGGACCGCAACACCGCGATCGGCAGCAAACTCCCCCTCAACACCAATGGCGGCGGTCTCAGCTACATGCATTCCGGCATGTACGGCATGTACGCCTTGCAGGAGAGCGTCCGCCAGATGCGCGGCATCGCCCCGGCCCAGGTGCCGGGCGCCAAGCTGTCCGTCTGCCACGGCGTCGGCGGCATGTTCGCGGCGAGCGGCACGATCATTATGACGAACCAGGGGTAGCTCGTAGGATGGGCTGAGCGGTAGCGAAGCCCATCAACCCCGTCCCGAGGCAGAAGATGGGCTTCGCGTCGCTCAGCCCATCCTACGCGGTTGAATGCGCGAAATTTACGAATCCCGACGGCGCCGGTCACCCGCAACCCCTCTTTCAACGTCCGGGGAGTCGCAACATTTGTGTCGGCGCATCGCCTTGTGAAAGGCGGCACCGTCATCGACATCGTCGAGACGGGCGGCGAAGCCGACGGACACGCGGGGCGGCAGGTTGTGCAGCGTGTCGGCCAGGGCCTGCGGGGTAGACCAGCGGACCGGCCCGAACAGTGGCGGCAGATTTGGCGAGCGGCGCGCGCCGACTAGCCAGAAACCGCCATCCCCGGTCGGCCCGAAGACGAGGTCATGCCGACCGAGCCGGCGGAAGGCATCGGCGATGTGACTTGCGTTCAGGGCCGGAATGTCGCTCCCGATCAGCACGGCCGGTCCTGGGGGGCAGGCGGCGAGGGCGCGCCGCATGCGCACGCCGAGATCGTCGCCGCCTTGTGGCATGACCGGAATGCCGTGATGCCACACTCCACGCCGGGCGGCATCTTCGGGCGTCACCGCGAGGCGCAGCTTCCAGCGCCGGTCACGCGCCAGCCGCCGCAGCATCAGCGCCAGCATCGTCCGCTCGAAGCGCAGCGCGGTGACATCACCGATGTCGTGTGCAAGGCGCCGTTTGCCGACCCCGAGCCGTGGCACCCGCGCGAACAGCACGAGATGCCGCGGGATCATCCGTAAAGCCGGGCTATGCGGGCCGGTGGCAGCCCGGCGTAATACAAGGACAGGCAAAAGAGATTTCGCAACGGCCGCCTGACATACCCGCCAGCCCGATACCGCCGCGCCGACGCGCAGGCGGTCGCTCCGATCGGCGCGAGGCGGCGGCGCCGGAGACGCCGCGCCATGTCCACGTCCTCCATCAGCGGGATCGCCGCAAACCCGCCCACCGCTTCGTACAGCGCCCGCGAGATCAGCAACCCCTGGTCGCCATAGGGGAGCGCGAAGACCCGGCAGCGCCACGCGACGAGTTTTTCGAGGCGGCGCGCCGCGGCACTCGGATCGTCCAGGGCCAGCGCGAAGTATCCCGCACGGTCGGCGGCACCCGGCGCGGCGATGAACGCCTCGACAGCGCGGTCCCATCCCGCCTGCAAACGGCAATCGGCATGCAGAAACAACAGCCAGGAAGCACTGGCTGCGGCATCGGCCCCGGCGGCAAGCTGGGTCCCGCGGCCACGCCGTGTGATGACGACCCGGGCGCCGGCCGCCACCGCCACACTGGCGGTGCCATCATCCGAGCCGCCGTCGGCGACGACGATGTCGCTGACCGGCCTTGCGCCGGCCAGTGCAGCCAGCGTCGCTGATAGATCGCTTGCGGCGTTCAGTGTCGGGATGACGATCGACAGCATCATTTTGTTCTTGAAATGTTCCCTGCGGGAACTCATAATCCGGTTTATGGATATGTCGGTCATGGTCAAGGCGCGCAAGGGACGCGGCGCCATCAGCAACGATACCGGGCGCTTTGAGGTCGAGAAGCGCGAGGCTTTTGACGACGGTTGGGACACCGGCGAGGTCGAGGACAACCGCTTCAAGACGATTTTGAGCGTCGATGCCACGCGGACCATCATCGCCCGCAACAATTCGCCCGATATCGGTTTCGATCGCTCGATCAACCCGTATCGCGGCTGTGAACACGGTTGCATCTATTGCTACGCGCGCCCGAGCCACGCCTATCTCGGCCTCTCGCCCGGCCTCGATTTTGAGACCCGCCTTTTTTACAAGCCGCAAGCCGCGACGCTGTTGCGCGTTGAATTGCGCAAGAAAGGCTACACCTGCCGGCCGATTGCCCTGGGCAGCAATACCGACCCGTACCAGCCGGTCGAACGCCAGCTCGGCGTCACCCGCGAAATTCTTGAGGTTTTGCGGGATTTCAACCATCCGGTCACGGTCGTCACAAAATCGGCGCTGGTGCAGCGAGACATCGACATTCTCGCCGATATGGCGCGCGCCAGGCTGGCGGTGGTGACGGTCTCGGTGACCACGCTCGATCGCGATCTGGCGCGCCGGATGGAGCCGCGCGCCTCGACGCCCGAACGGCGCATCGAAACCATCGCGGCGCTCGCCGAGGTGGGTGTCCCCGCGGGCGTGCTGTCGGCGCCGATGATCCCGGCGCTGAACGACAGCGAGATGGAAGAGATTCTGGCGAGCGCCCATGCCGCCGGGGCGCGCTGGGCGGGGTATACGCTGCTGCGGCTGCCGCTCGAGTTGAAGACGCTGTTCAAGGAATGGCTCGAGGAGCACGCGCCGAACAAGGCGGCGCATGTGCTGTCGCTGGTCGCGCAATGCCATGGCGGGCGCATCTACAATTCCGCGTGGTCGAAACGGATGACGGGCGGCGGCCCCTATGCCGAGATGCTGGCGGCGCGTTTTGACCGCGCCTGCCGCCGGCTGGGGTTTGCCGCGCGCACGACGCAGGCGCTCGACGTATCGCGCTTTTGCCCGCCGCCGCAGGCCGGCGATCAACTGGCGCTGTTTTGAGCCGCTGGTTCGGCCCGCCGCTTCCGACTAAGCTGGTTGCCGGGCAGCGACCGGACGGAGCGGAGGCGGGCAGGGTGGCAAGGGAACGGCACCTTCAGGCGCGCGATGTCGAGGCGATCTTTCGCGCCTTCGCCGAAGTGCTGAGCGAGTTGCCGCCCGACACGGAAGCCGGCTTTCTCGATGCCGCCGGCGATCTTCGCCTTGCGCCCGATATCGGACGCAAGCTGCGAACCGCCCGCGGCGTCCGCGACCTGCTGCGGCAAATCCGCGAGTCGCAAAACGACCGCGACGCCGATCCGGCGTAGCCTGTGCGGCTACGCACCGGCGGCGATACCATCGTCCACGTCAGGCGCCGGCGATGAACGAGCGCATCAACTCCGCCTCGAACTCGATTTCGTCGAGCCGGCTTTTCACCAGGTCGCCGATACTGACGATGCCGCATAGCCTGCCATCGCGCAGCACCGGGAAATGCCGGATGCGGCGGCTGGTCATCTCTTCCATCAACTGGCCGACGCTGTCGCCGGGTTCGCAGGTAAAGACCGCACGGCTCATCAACTCGCCGACCGGCTGCGACATCAACTCGTCGGCATGCTCGGCGAGCGCCCGGACGATGTCGCGCTCCGACAGGATGCCGTCGGCGCTCTCGCCATCGTCACTGACGACCAGGGCGCCGATCCGCTCGCGGTTCAGCAGATCAACCGCATCCGCGACGGTCGCATCGCGACGGATTGTCGCCACCCAGTTGCCCTTGTGGCGCAGGATTGTTTCGACATTCATTCGGTGCCTCCAAGTCCGGCAGCAGCCGCGGCCGTCGATCAGCCGCGCACGGCCGCTCCGTCGCTTTTAAGATAGGACAGAATGTCGCACCCTTAAAGGTGTCTGGTCGGCTGCGCTGCGATCGCACGGGGCTGCGATCGCTCGGGGCCGGCACATCACCCCAGCGAGTTGACGATCTCGCGATAGGCGGCTTCGGGGAACGCCTTCAGCGTGCGCGTGCGCACCGACCCGAGTTGCCCCAGCAGCAGCGAAAACCGTGCCGCCACCGCGTCGTCCGGCGCCTCGTAGGTAACGACCAGATCATAATCGCCGAGCGTCATGTAGACCGATTTGAACTCGCCGCCCATTTCGATCAGTGCCTTTTTGGCAGCGTCGAGCCGCTTTGGTGAGTCCCTGACCTGGCGCGCTCCCTGGTCGGTCCAGTTTGCGAGGATCAAGTAGGCTGGCATGGTGAACCTCCCTCGTCTGCATCGGCCGCGCGGCAAGTCGCCGGGCGGTCCGTTATGCAAATCAAGATGGCGCCGCCCATACGGCGCGGCAAGCCAAGGGCATAAATCACCTTTTAGCCACGTTCTCGAAGCATGGTGGGATCGTGGTTTCGCGGAGAGTTGGTAACAATGCGTGACTGGGTAGCCGATTGGCGGCGCTGGAGCTGCGCCGAGCGCATCTTCGCCATCATCGTGATGTTCGCTATGATCGCCTTGCCGCTCGGTCTGTTGTTGACCGGAAAGGCCGTCTAGCCCCGCAGCATGCGGCCGATGTTGGCAAGGCACTGGTAGTCGCTGATATCGTTATAGATTTGTGCCGAGACGCGGATCCACAGCGCCTCGTTCAGCAGCATGACGCCTGCCGTGATGTGATGCTCGTCGCGCAGCCGCGCACCGAGCGTGCGGGCGGTGTCGCGGTCGCCGCTGCCCGGCAGGCGCAGCGACACCATGGCGCCGCGAAATTCGGGTGCCGCCGCGGCTTCGCTGCCCCAGGCCTCCGACAACATCGCCGCGGCTTCCCCGGCCAGCGCGGCGTTGTGGACACGCATCGCCTCGGCCCCGAGCCCGTCGATGTAGTCGAGCGCTGCCGGGACGGCGAGCCAATGCGAGTTGTCGCGCGTGCCGGTGTAATCGAACTCGGCGATGAAACCCTCGCCGAACCCGTATGAGATCGCGGTGGGATGCAGTTCGTTCTGCCGTTCCGGATCGCACCAGACGACACCGGTGCCCTTCGCGGCAAAAGCCCATTTGTGCAGGTTCCCGACATACCAGTCGACGCCAAGCCCGGGCACATCAAGCGCGATCTGCCCCGGCGCGTGCGCGCCGTCGACCGCGACGGGAACGCCGTGCGCGTGGCATAGCGCCGCCATGTCGCGGATCGGCAAAACCGCGGCGCTGGCGGAGGGAATGTGGTCGAAGCAGGCGAGGCGCGTCCGCGGCCCGATCGCGGTGCCGATCGACTGGAGCAGCGGTTCCGGATCGCTGAACGGCACCGGCACCTCAACCGGCACGACGCGCGCGCCGCTGCGCTGGGCGTGGTAGCGCAGCGCGTTCCCGACCGCGCCGTAGACCTGCGACAGGCACAACAACTCATCGCCCGGCTGCAGCCGCAGCGATGCGATGATCGCGTTGAGGCCGGCCGTGGCGTTTTCGACAAAGGCCCAATCCCCGCCGCTTCCGCCCAGAAACGCCGCGACGCGATCGGCGGCCTGCCGCAAACCGGGCAGCAGATCGCGGCGGAAGAAGGTTGTCGGGTCCGCCTCCATCCGCCGGCGCCATTCCCGGGCCGCGGCGAGCACGACGCGGGGCGTCGCACCGTAGCCGCCGTGGTTGAGATGCACCACGCTATCGGCCAGCAGAAAATCCGCGCGGCGAGCGTGCCCGAACTCCGGCAAATTGTTCATGCCCGGCGAGGCGCTCTCATGGGCGGCGTCCTTGTAGCGGCAGGCGCCGATGATGCGCGAAACAGCTCTGGCCGAAAAGACCTTGCGGGCCGGCAGCCTTGCCCCTAAAGCGACGCGCGAACCCCAGAAATTGGAGATACGCCGATGCCGTCTTTCCCCAGCCTCGACAGCCTGAAGGCTCTGACCGCCTGGGACACCCCGACGATCTGCAACGCGCTCGAAGTTGTCGCACCGGCACGCCGCGCCTACGGCTTTACCCGCCGTCCGGTTGTCGCCGCGTTCCCCGAGATGAAGCCGATCGTCGCGTTTGCCCGGACCGCGCTCATCCGCTCGCGCGAGCCGCATCCGCGCGACCGCGACGCCGCCAACACGATCCGGCTCGGCTATTACGAGCATATCGCCGAAAAGCCGATGCCGAGCATCGCGGTGATCCAGGACATCGACGCGCCCGATACGGGCTTCGGCGCGTTCTGGGGCGAGGTGCAGACGCATGTGCATGCCGGGCTCGGCTGCGCCGGCGTCATCACCGACGGCTCGGTGCGCGATCTCGACGCGATGGCGCCGAATTTCATGGTGCTCGCCGGCTCGATCATGCCGAGCCACGCGCATGTCCACCTCGTCGAGTTCGGCGGCACGGTCAGCGTGTTCGGCATGATGGTGTCGGCCAACGACGTGATCCATTGCGACCGCCACGGTGCGGTCGTCGTGCCCTACGATGTCGTCGACAAAATTCCGGCCGCCGTCGATCTGCTGACCCGGCGCGAGCGCGTTGTCATCGAAGCCTCGAAAAAACCCGGCTTCTCGGTGGACGTTCTGCGCCAGGCCTTCAAGGAGCAGGCCGACATCCACTGAGCGGCGCGGCGTTTAGAGCGGCATTCAGCCAAGTGGAGTCACATCCCATCAAAAATTGTCGGCCCTGCAAAGCAGGGACCCACCAGGCAGCTTGGGAGTTGCTGAAAAGTGGGTCCCTGCTTTGCGCAGAGACGACAACGGATCGTGATAGAACTTGATCGGACGCCGCTTCAGATGACGCCCTTCTCGCGCAGTTCCTTGACCTCTTGTGCACTGTAGCCGGCCAGCGAGGTCAGCACGGCTTCGGTGTCGGCGCCCATCAACGGCGCGGGGGAGGCCTCGAATGGCGAGTCGGAGAGGCGTACCGGGCAGCCGATCATCGAATAGGTGCCCCGCGTCGGGTGTTCGAGGTCGAACACCGTGCCGCGCTCGCGCAGATGCGGGTCGGCGAGCACTTCCGCCGTGTCGAGCACCGCGCCGCAGGGAATGCCTTTCCCGGCGAACGCCTGCATGACGTCGTGCTTTTCGCGCTGCCCGGTCCAGCCCTCGATGATCTCGGTCAGAGCCGCGGCGTTGCGCGCCCGCGCCGGGGGCTTGTTGAAGCGTTCGTCGGTCAGGAGGTCCGGGCGGCCGATGACCTGCGCCACCGCCGCGAACATCTCGGCGTTGTCGGGCGGGATGATCAGGTAGACGCCGTCGTTTGAACCGCTTCCGGCGCAGCGGATCAGGTCAGAGTAGCCGCCGGTCGCCGAGCGGTTGCCGCTGCGGCCGAGCGGTTTGCCGGTTGCCAGCGTGCCGGTGAATTTGACCCGCGTCAGGTTCAGCACCGCCTCCTGCATCGCCACCTCGACGAGTTGGCCCCTGCCAGTCGTGCCGCGCTGCACCAGCGCCGCGAGAATCGCGATCGCGAGATGCATGCCGGTGCCGGAATCGCCGATATTGGCGCCGTTGACCATCGGCGGCCCGTCGGTCTCGCCGGTGACGCTCATCGCCCCCGATGTCGCCTGCGCCACCGGCTCAAAACATTTGAACCCGCTATAGGGGCCGTAGGAGCCGAACCCCTTTACCGAAGCATAGACGGCACGCGGGTTGAGTTCCTTGACCGCCTCGTAACCCAGCCCGAGCCGCTCCATGACGCCGGGGCCGAGATTTTCGGCGACGACATCGGCCTCTTTCACGAGGCGTCGGGCGATTTCCTTGCCTTCCTCGGTCTTCAGGTTAAGGACCGTGCTGCGCTTGGAGCTGTTGAGCAGCAGGAAGAAATAGCTGTCGACATTCGGGTTGTCGCTGTTCCACAGGCGGCGCGCCCGATCACCATGGGGCGGCCGTTCGATCTTGATAACATCAGCGCCGAGCCACGCCAGCATCTGGGTACAGGAAGGGCCGGCCTGGTCATGGGTAAAATCGATGACGCGAATGCCGTCAAGGGCGCGGCTCATGGGGTTCTCCTGAGGTTTGCGACGATGTGGCAGGAAGCGTGCCACAGGCCGGCGCAACCGCCAAAGCCTTGTCGGCAGTTCACGCGCGCGCGTCCGGTCCGCGAGAAGCGGCAAGACCGCGCGGGCGAAGGCCGTCCATCTCGGTAGTCTCTGGCGGAAATCACCGGATTTATGCGATGGGGTTGCCTTGCGGCGGTTGAGCATCGGCAACTATGCTGGCGGCAGTTCAAGGGAGGGCCGGATGGATACGATCGAACGGAACGCCCCGATCGAGGCGAAGCTGTTGTCAGAATTGCCGCTGCGGCTGCACCACAACGCCTATGTCGTCAAAGACCACGAAGCCAACCGGCGTTTTCTCGAAGATGTGCTCGGGATTCCGCTGGTCGCGACGTGGTGCGAGCGCACCTACCGAGCTGATCTCGGGCGTGAGGTCGATTTTTGCCACACGTTTTTCGGGCTCGCTGATGGCGGGGCGCTCGCGTTCTTCCAGTTCGCCGACGCGGACATGTACGAACTGACGCAGGCGAAGGCACCGCCAAAAGTCGGCAGCCATTACCACATCGCGCTGAAGGTCGGCGACGCGAGCTATGCGGAATTGAAGGGCCGGCTCAACCGCGCCGGCGAGAAATTCCGCGAGACCGATCATGGCTATTGCAAATCGATCTACACGCTGACGCCGGACGGGATGATCCTCGAATTCACCTGCGATCCGCCCGATGTCGCTGAGATCGACGCGATGCGCCGGTCCGACGCGCACAGCGAACTCACCCGCTGGCTGGCTGGCGACCGCCATGTCAACAACCAGCTGCGCCACCGCGACGCCTGACCCCTTTCCTGTCATTGCGAGGCGCGCTCAGCGCGCTGCGGCAATCTCGGGCGGAGTCGGCTTCCGTCGGCGCGAGATTGCTTCGCTTTGCTCGCAATGACACCAACCAGGAGGAAGAAGAATGAAAGTCGGATTTATCGGGCTCGGCATGATGGGCAAGGGCATGGCCGCCAATCTGCAAAAGGCGGGGCACCAGCTTGTCGTGCATGATTTGCGGCGGGCCGCGGCCGAGCCCTATCTCGCCAACGGCGCGATCTGGGCCGACAGCCCGAAGGCGCTCGCCGAGCAGGTCGAGGCGGTGTTCACCTCGCTGCCGGTGCCGGCCGATGTCGAGGCGGTGGCGCTCGGCCCGAACGGGCTGATCGAGGGCATGAAGCCGGATACCGCGATGTTCGACATGTCGACCAATTCGGTCGCGGTAGTCAAAAAGATCAACGCCGCCTTCGCCGAAAAGAACCTCTACATGCTTGATTCGCCGGTCAGCGGCGGCCCCGGCGGTGCGGCCAGCGGCAAGATGGCGATCTGGGTCGGCGGCGACGAGCAGCAGTACAACCGCTACAAATCGCGTGCTCGACGCGATGGGGGACCAGGCCGCTTATATCGGCCCGATCGGCGCGGGCACGATCGCCAAGCTGGTGCACAACTGCACCACGGCGATGGTCGGCGTCGCGCTCGCCGAGGTGATGACGATGGGCATCAAGGCCGGTGTCGAGCCGCTCGAATTGTGGGAGGCGGTGCGCCAGGGCGCGACCGGCCGGCAGCGCACTTTCGACCGGCTGCCGAAATTCCTCAGCAGCAAATACGACCCGGCGGATTTCGCGCTTGCGCCTGCTGCACAAGGACGTGTCGCTGGCGGTCGGGCTCGGCAAGGAGGTCGGCGTGCCGATGCGCCTCGCCAACCTGGCGCTCGAGGAACTGACCGAGGCGATGAACCGCGGCTGGGGCCATCGCGACAGCCGGGTCTCCAGTCTGCTGCAGGTCGAACGCTCGGGCATCCCGCCGCTCGACGTCGATCCTGCCAAGGTCCAGGCCGTGCTCGACAAGGATAAGTAGTAACGCCCGCTACCAGTTGTCATTGCGAGGAGCAAAGCGACGAAGCAATCTCGGGCGGAGTAGCCTCTTGCCGGCACGAGATTGCTTCGCTGCGCTCGCAATGACAGTTCATCACACCACCTTCCCAGCCGACCGCCTCGCCACCTTCACGCTGCGCGAGCGGCCGGAGTTGCGGCGACAGTGCTTTTCGGCGGAATTCGGTGCGGCGGTGCCGGAGTTCATGCGGCACGACCCGGTGGCGGCGCTGTATTACGCGGACACGGCGCTCGACCGGTATCTCGATTTCGTTCTGGCGGCGGTCGATCGCGAGGACCCCGAGCGGGTCGTTGCGCGGGCGATCAGCGTGCCGTTCGCGTTTCGCGACGGCACGCCCGGCCGCGGTTGAGCTGCCGTCAGGCGGCTGGGATGCGGTGATCCGCTGGGCCGACGCGGATTGGCGGGCGCGGCGCCGGGCCACGGTTGTCAGCGCCCTGGAAATCATCGTGCTCGGGCCGTATCGCGGGCGCGGCGTATCGCAACTGATGTTGAAGGCGCTGATCGCCAATACCTGGGCACGCGGTTTTGGCGACCTCTACGCGCCGGTGCGGCCGAGCGACAAGCATCGCGAGCCGCGAACCCCGTTCGCCGACTATGTTGCCCGCCAACGCAGCGACGGGCTGCCGCACGATTCCTGGCTGCGGACGCATATCCGGGCCGGCGGGCGGATCGTCAAGATCGCGCCGTGCAGCATGGTGATCGCCGGCACGCTCGCAGAATGGTCGCACTGGACCGGTCTGACATTCACCCAGAGCGGCATGGTCGAGGTGCCCGGCGCCCTGTCGCCGATCGCGGTATCGTGCGAGCAGGACCACGCCGTGTATGTTGAGCCCAACATCTGGGTTCACCATCGCGTTTGAGAGGAGACAACATGACCGAAGCGGCTCTCGCCCCCTACCGGGTCTCCGCCTTCAACACCGCGCATGATTCCGAGAACAAGATCCACGACAACGCCACGGCGCAGCGGTTCGGGTTCAGCGGCGGGCTGGTGCCTGGTGTCGATGTCTACGGCTACATGTCGCACCTGCCGGTGATGCACTGGGGCCGCGCCTGGCTTGAGCGTGGCACCGCCGAGTGCCGCTTTTTCAAGCCGGTCTATGATGGTGACGACGCCGTCGTCACCGCCACCGAAGCGGGCGACGGCATCGACATCACAGTCGAAAGCCGCGGCGAAATTTGCGCTGCCGGGCATGCCGCACTGCCCGAGGCGCGCCCGACACCGCCGTCGCTTGAAATCTTCCGCAAGGTGGCGCAGCGCGGGCAGCGGCCGCCTGCCGATTTCCAGTCGCTGGTGGCCGACGATTGGCTCGGCCTCGACCCCTACCCGGTGACACCGGAGATGGCGGCGCGCTATCTCGCCGACGCGCACGAAACGGCCGAAATCTATGCCAGGGAGAGCGTCCTGCACCCACGCGATCTGCTGCGCGCCTGCAATTTCGTGCTGAGCCGCAATGTCGCGCTCGGCCCGTGGATCCATGTCGGCAGCAAGATCCGGCATTTCGCCGCTGCCGCGGTCGGCAGCAGGTTATCGGCGCGCGCCCGGATCACCAGAAATTACGAGCACAAAGGACATCTGTTCGTCGAAATCGATACGCTCGTCATCGCTGACGACAGCATTCCGCTGGCGCACGTCGAGCACATCGCGATCTACCGCCCGCGTCAGGTTGCCCAAGCGGCCTGACGCACGCGCAGGGTCAGGTCGGCGCAGGGTCAGGTCGGCGCAGGGTCAGTTGGCGGAGGCTGAGGCGGCAGCGGCACCGTCGCGGTAGCGCCAGGTCTTGCTCTCGGTGATCTGCTCGACGCTGCGGCGCGCTTCGAGTTGGCCGAGTGCGTGGCGGATCGAGGTGAAGGCCATCGCGACCCCCTTGTCGCGGCGCAAGGCGGTGCGGATTTCCGCCGGCCGCAACGCACGCGGCGCGCTCGAATGCAAAATCTCCTCGATCAGGCGCGCATTGGTGCCGCGCTGCGGTCGCGCCGATACCCGGCTCGATTTTGCCGGCGCGCGTGCCGTGCGCGGGCTTATCGAGAATGTCGCCGACGGAATTTTCGCCGGGCGGCCACGCCGTGGCGACGGCGAAGCGGACTCGCCGGCGGCGGGTGGCGCGGCATTGGCGAGGAAATCGCGGATCGCCTGCATCGCTGCCGCGTAACCCGCCGCGTAGGCCTCGAGCCGCACCGCCTCGATCTGTTCCTGCAACTCATTCAGCGCTGTTTTCGCCATCGCTGCCCACCTCCCCTTGGATAGCTCTAAGGAGTAGCATAACCGCAACTTTAGGACTAGATCGCCCGAGCGGTGCACAGGATGGTGCGATGGCTCGTCGCCGGCTATCCCTGCTGCTTAATGCCGCAGCCAAGGACGGCAACGATCGGCACGGCGTACCCGTCCCTTTCGCGGTGGTACGGCGCCGCGGCGTCGGCAACCGCGGTCTCGATGGCGCTGATCGCGCCGGGCTCTTGCGCCGCGATCAGCGCCGCGGTGCGTACCGTACCGCGCGCCAGCGCACGAACGATGTCGGCAGGCTGCGCCACCCTCCATTCGCGCCGCACCGTTCCGACATGCGCTTCGGCAAACCCCCCATCATCCAGCAATCGCCGTACCGCTGCCTCGCTCCCGAGATTGCCGCCGGAAGGTGGTGCCTGCGCGGCCTGAATATCCCCGTGCGCCCGGATCGCCTCGAACAGCAGGTGCCACGCGATGTTTTCCGTCGGCACCGCCCAGGCGGTGAACGCGAAACGCCCGCCCGGGCGCAAGACCCGCGCCGCCTCCGCGGTCGCCTGCTCGGGGCGCGGCACGTGGTGCATCCCGAAATTCGACACGACCGCGTCGAAGCTCCGGTCGGGGTAGGGCAACGCTTCGGCATCGCCTTCGTCAAACACCAGTTGCGGGTGGACGCTCCGGGCCTCGGCGAGCATCGCCGGCGAGAAATCGACACCGGTCGCCGTCAGGCCTCGCGTCGCCGCAGCGGCGGTGACCAGCCCGGTGCCGCAGCAGACATCGAGCAGCTGCTGCCCTGCCAAAGCTGCCGCCGCGTCCAGCAATGCCTCGGCGAACTGCCCGCTTGCCCGTGCGAAGGTGGCGTTGTAATCGCCGGCCGCCCCCTGCCACCCGGCATGCTCGAAGGCGCGGACCGCCTCGGGATCGAAGTTGATCACTGCCGGGCCGCCGCTGCGCGGGCGGCCCGCTCGGCGCGGTCGCGCTGGCGGGTGGTGCCGCGCGCCAGGACGTCGGCGAGCACCGCCGCCGGCGCGGTTTCCGGCGAGCCGGCGGTAAAGGGCGGCTGCGGGTCGTACTCGACGCCGAGTTGGATCGCCTCGGCCACGGGCTGTCCGGCGATCTCGGCGGCGACGCGCAAGGCCACGTCGATCCCGGCGGTGACGCCGCCGCCGGTGACGATGTTGCCATCGACGACGATACGTTCGGCGACCGGGATCGCACCAAACCCGGCCAGCAGGTCGCGCGACATCCAGTGCGTCCCGGCGCGGCGGCCCCGCAGCAGGCCGGCGGCACCCAGCACCAGTGATCCGGTGCAGATGCCGACGGTGTAGCGCGCGCTCGCCGAAATGCGGCGCAGGAAGGCCAGCGTCTCCGCATCTTCGAGCAGCGGGTTGATGCCCCCGCCGCCCGGGACGAGGACGAGGTCAAGCGGTCCGCAATCATCGAAAGTCGCGGTCGGCAGGATGGTCAGCCCGTGCTCCGAGCGTACCGGCTCTCGCGTCTTCCAGATCAGCAATACCTCACTGCCAGGCAGCCGCGCCAAAATTTCATAGGGGCCGGTCAGGTCGAGCTGGGTCAGGTTCGGGAAAACCAGCATCCCGCAGCGAAACGACATGTCGCTCATATCGATTGTCCTTATATCCGCACCAACAATATCAGGCGATTGCGTCCCAACCGAAACGCGCAGGCGGCGCCGCTCGCCCGCGGCATAAGATTCATTGGACGGCGGCCACGACTAGGGGCAATCTCAGCCCGCCCAAGAAGGGCACCGTATACCTATTCGGATTGGGGTCGGATCGTCCGGCTCGCTGATTGGTTTATCCAAGATGCCGCATTCGGTGCCCCTGGTCTTGATGATCCGGATGAGATGACACGTCTGGCGGCCATGACGATTGATCCCCGGGCCGGGCCTTCGGGTGACCGCGCCGGCATAGAGTTGCGCTGAGGACCCGAGCCTCCGCCATGGCAGACAGCACCGCTACGCCCGCCGCCAATTCCGGCGAGCGGCCTCATGGCGCATCGGCACGACAGAGCCTGACAATCGCCGCGCTCGGCGTCGTCTATGGCGATATCGGCACGTCGCCGCTCTATGCGTTCCGGCAATGCTTTCACGACGCGTCGATGGTGACCGCGCCGCGGGTTTTCGGCGTGCTGTCGCTGATCGTCTGGGCGCTGACGATCGTCGTAACGTTGAAATATGTGCTGGTTCTGCTGCGCGCCGACAATCGCGGCGAAGGCGGCATCTTCGCGCTGACCGTGCTGGCCTTGCGGGCGACGGCAGGGCGTCGTAACCGCTGGATTTTGCTCGCCGGACTGATCGGCGGGTCGTTGTTCTATGGCGACGGGGTGCTGACACCGGCGATCTCGGTGATGAGCGCGGTCGAGGGGCTTGAGGTCAAGACCCCGGAACTGCAGCCTTATGTGCTGCCGCTGACGCTGATCCTGCTGACCGCACTGTTTGTCGCGCAGCGGCGTGGCACCGGGCGGGTCGGGCAGTTTTTCGGCCCGGTGATCATCGTGTGGTTCGCCACGCTCGGTATTCTCGGTATCAAGGAGATCGCCTACCACCCGATCATCCTTGCCGCGATCAACCCGCTTTACGGCATTGAACTGGTTGTCCGCGACCCGGAGACTGGCTTCTTCCTGCTCGGCGCGGTGGTGCTGGCGGTCACCGGCGCCGAGGCGCTTTACGCCGATATGGGTCATTTCGGACGAACGCCGATCCGGCGGGCCTGGCTGCGTTTTGTGTTTCCCTGCCTGTTGCTGAACTATTTTGGCCAGGGTGCGCTGTTGCTGACCAATCCCGGCGCCTTGCAGAACCCGTTCTATCGGCTGGCGCCGGACTGGGCGGTGTTTCCGCTGGTGATCCTGGCGTCGTTCGCGACGGTTATCGCCTCGCAGGCGGTGATTTCAGGCGCCTTCTCACTGACCCGGCAGGCGGTGCAGCTCGGCTATCTGCCTCGCATGCAGGTGCGCCACACCTCCGAGCAGGAGATGGGGCAGGTCTATGTGCCGGCGATCAACAACATCCTGCTGGTCGCGGTGCTGGCGACAGTGCTCGGTTTCCGCTCGTCAGATGCGCTGGGTTCCGCCTATGGCATCGCGGTCACCGGCACGATGACGGTCGATACGATCCTCGGCTTCACTTATCTGCTCTACGGCGCGCGCTGGCCGCTGTGGAAGCTCGTGCCGCTCTTTGCGCTGTTCGCGACGGTCGATCTGTCGTTCTTCGGCGCCAACCTGTTCAAGCTGGGCGAAGGCGGCTGGTTTCCGCTGACGATCGCCATCGCGGCCTGCACGATTATGACTGCCTGGATGTGGGGCCGCGCCCGGCTCGCGGAGCGGCGCGCCAGCGGCGCCCTGCCGCTCGCCGTGTTGCTGGAAAACCTCAGTCCCGAGCGGCCGGCGCGGGTGCCGGGCACCGCCGTCTACATGTCGGCACGGATCGACAACGTACCGGCGGCGCTGCTGCACAACATGAAGCACAACAAGGTGCTGCACGAACGCAACGTGCTGATGACGGTAAAGACCGAGGACGTGCCGCGCCTGCCGGAGGCGGACCGGCTCGAAATCCATCATCTCGACAAGAATTTCCACACCGTGACGATCCGCTACGGCTTTCTCGAAGAGCCGGACATTCCGCGCGCGCTGGCGCTGTGCCGGGTCGGCGGATTTCGCTTCAACCTGATGGAAACCTCGTTTTTCGTCGGGCGCGAGAAGGTCATCTCGAAGGGCAAAGGGGGCCTGCTGTCGCCGTTGAAGCATCTGTTCATCCTGTTGACGAACCTCGCCCTCGACGCCACCGAGTTCTTCCACATTCCGGTCAACCGGATTGTCGAACTCGGCGGCCAGGTCGAGATTTAGCACCCCCTCGGACGCCTCTACCGCCAGGGCCCGAGATGTCGCACGGGTCAGGAGCTAACAATGCCACGCAGTGCAGCTTTATCGGCTGACACGCCCGCGACACCCGGGCTGCGACACAGCCTGACGATCGGTGCACTCGGCATCGTCTACGGCGATATCGGCACCTCGCCGCTATACGCGGTGCGCCAGTCGCTGGTCGATTTCGGCGACCTGAGCGAAGGCGCCATCCTCGGAGCGCTATCGCTGATCGTCTGGGCCCTGGTGCTGATCGTCACCGTAAAGTATGTCGCGGTCATCATGCGGGCCGACAACCGGGGTGAAGGCGGCCTTTTGGCGCTGACCGCGCTGGTCCTGCGCACGACCAAGCGCGGCAGCCGGCGCTATTTGTGGATCATGGCGGCTGGGCTGATCGGCGCCGCGCTGTTCTACGGCGATGGGGTCATTACGCCGGCGATTTCGGTGCTGAGCGCGGTCGAGGGGCTCAAGATCGTGACGCCGCTTTTTACGCCCTATGTGGTTCCGATTGCGCTGCTGCTGTTGACCGTGCTGTTCCTGGTGCAGCGGCGAGGCACCGCGGTGATCGGCGGGCTGTTCGGCCCGATCATGCTGCTATGGTTCGCGGTGCTGGCGGTGCTCGGTCTCACCGGGATCGTACAGCAGCCGCGGGTTCTGCTCGCGCTGAACCCGCTCTACGGGTTCAGCGTCGTCGCGAATGCGCCGGCGCGCGGCTTTCTGATGCTGGGCGCGGTGTTCCTGGCGGTTACCGGCACCGAGGCGCTCTACGCCGATATGGGGCATTTCGGGCGCAGCCCGTTGCGCCGGGCCTGGTATGCCATCGTCTTTCCGGCGCTGATCCTCAACTATTTCGGTCAGGGCGCCGAGTTGCTCAACAACCCGGCGGCGGTCGAGAACCCGTTCTACCGCCTTGCGCCAAGCTGGGCCCTGCTGCCCCTGGTGATCCTCGCGTCGATCGCGACAATCATCGCGTCGCAGGCGGTGATCTCCGGCGCGTTCTCGATCACCCGGCAGGCGATCCAGCTCGGCTACCTGCCGCGCCTCCAGGTGCTGCATACCTCGGAGACCGAGATCGGGCAGGTTTACGTGCCGCGCATCAACGCCGGGCTGCTGATCGCCGTCATCATCCTGGTGCTGGGCTTCCAAAGCTCCGACAATCTCGGCGCCGCCTACGGCATCGCGGTCAGCGGCATGATGGGCATCACGACGGTCCTCGCCTTTCTCTACATGCGCAGCCAGGGCTGGAGCACGCTGCTCGCCATCGCGGTGTTCGGCACGTTCGCGGTGTTCGATCTGACCTTCATCTGCGCCAACATGCTGAAGATCGCGGAAGGCGGCTGGTTCCCGATCGTGGTCGCGGCCCTGGTGTTCGCGGTGATGGGCACGTGGTGGCGGGGGCGTCGCATCCTTGCCGAGGAACGCGCCCGCGATGCGATGCCAATACAACTCTTTGTCGAGACGCAAAGCCCCGGCCGCTCGATCCGAGTACCCGGCACCGCGATCTTCCTGACCCGCGACCTGACGCACGTGCCGGTCGCTCTGTTGCATGCCCTGAAGCACTACAAGGTGCTGCACGAGCGCGTCGTGCTGATGCAGGTCGATACCGAGGACGAGCCGCACGTCCCGGCCGAACGCCGGCTCGAGATCAGCGAACTCGGCAAGGGCTTTTACACAATACGCGTGCGGTACGGCTTTATGGACCAGCCGAACATCATGCGAGCCCTGGCGCAGTGCCGGATGCAGCACTTCCATGTCAATCTGATGGAAACCTCGTTCATCATAGGGCGCGAGCGATTGCGCACCCGCGCCGCGCATAGCGCCTTCCGGCGCTGGCGTGACCGGCTGTTCATCCTGTTGAGCAACCTCGCCCTGGACGCAACCGAGTTCTTCCGCATCCCGCCCAACCGCGTCGTTGAACTCGGCGGCCAGATCGAGATCTAAAACCAGACCATCAAACCAAAAGGAGGAAATCGCCCCATGGCTGACACCCCGACCTTCGGCCGCTACGCCGAGCTTCCCTATGACCAGATGACGCCGGAGCAGCAGGAAGGCTATCGCGCGCTGCTTGAGACGCGCGGCCCGCTGGGCGGCCCACGCAAAATCTGGGTGCACAACCCCAAGCTGGCGAAGGCGATCGGGCCGGCCGGCGGCCACTTCCACCCCGGCCAATACTCGTTGACCGAACGCGAGCGCGAGATCGCCGTCTGCATCATCAACAGCAAATGGCATTCCGCCTACCCGACCAATGCCCACGAGCGGCGCGGCAAGGAGGTCGGCCTGCCGGCCGACAAGGTCGAGGCCTTGATCTGCGGCCTGCCGACATCGTTTTCCGACACCCGCGAGCAAATCGTCTACGAGATGGCGATGAGCCTCACCAACTCGCGTTGGGTATCGCAAGGCCTTTACGACCGTGCCGTCGAGGCACTCGGCCATGTCGGTATCACCGACGTGATTACGTTGATGGGCTATTACACGAGCGTCTCGATGACGCTGGCGTTCTATGACGTGCCCGCCGGGGCGACGGGGATAACGCGCTAACCGGCTGGCTACTTGCTCTCCTCCACCCGCATCCATTCCGGGCGGAGGGGGACGAGGGTCGCGGCGTCGGCGGCGAGAGAACGCCCGCCGCCGATAGCATCGAGTCGCAGCAACGCAAGACCGAGGCCGTCGCGGCTTGAACGCAGCTCTCCGGCGTCGCGGCCGTCCAGCGTCACGATGGTGCCGGGCGCCGGTGGATCGCCGTCGATGCGCACCGGGAACAGGCGTTTCTTTATCAGGCCGCGATATTTGGTGCGGGCGGTGAGTTCCTGGCCGATGTAACAGCCCTTTTGCCAGTCGACACCGTGCAGTTCGTCGAAGCCCGATTCGAGCAGGATCGATTTTTCCACCACGAGGTCGCGGCTGCCGTCGGGGATGCCGAGGGCGAGGCGGTGCCGGTCATAGGCTTCGGGGTCGGATTCGCCGAGGCCGAGGGCCGCCAACGCCGGGTGCAGTTCCGCTCGCGCCAGAATGGCACGGCCGCCGAGCGCAGCCAGCCGTGGATCGGCGAACACGACGCCGCCATTGTATGGTCGGGCGCTGCCGGCTTCGTCAGGCAGCTCCAGAGCGGCCAGCGCGCTGTCACCGAACACCGCGGCCAGCGCCAGATCGGGGCGTTCGGCCAGTTCGACCTTGGCCCGCAGCCGGTACAGGGAAAGCCGCCGTTTCAGGTCGGCGAGGCGCACCGCCTCGGCATCGAACCAGATCGTCTCGTCGCGCTCGACCATGATGAAATCGTGCAGATATTTGCCCTGGGCTGTGAGCAGCGCCGCGTAGACGGCGCGGTCTGCGGCAATCTTCTCGACATCGTTGGAAACGAGACCCTGTAAAAATACCCGGCGGTCGGGGCCGGACACCGCGAGTATCCCGCGGTCGTTCAACACGGCGAAGCTGGCATTGGTCATTGGCGTTTCCTGAGGCATTGCTGCAAGCGATATGACATCGTCTGGCGAGCGCCTATCATTTATGGGTCGCCTTGCGGCGCGCTGCGAGGGGGTTTGCGGCAAAATCAGATGATTGGCGGTACTACCAGCGAGGCCCTGTTTGCCTCCGGCGTCTCCTCCGCGACCGCCGACCGGGCGTCGCGAATGGCGTCGCTGACGCTGGCGCTGGCCCAGCCGGGTGATACGGTTCTTTACCTGCTCCTGCCGCTTTATGCCGATTCGTTCGGCGTGACACTGCCGGAAGCCGGCCTTCTGCTTGCCGCCAACCGGCTGGTGCGAATTGCCGGTTACGGCTGGGTGGCGCGCGGCTATGAGCATTTCGGGCCGCGCACGGCCTGTATCGCGGCGGCAATTGGCGCGTTTGGTGCGACGCTCGGCTATGCCGTGCTGTCGGGAGTTGTCGCGCTGCTGGCGGCACGGCTGTTATGGGGTCTGTCGTTCGCGGCCATGAACATCGCGACGCAGACCCTGGCGACTGCCGAAGCACGCAGCGCGGCGCGTCGTAGCGGCCGGTCGCGCTCGATCATCGCGGCGGGACCGATGCTCGGGCTGCTGGCTGGATCTGTCCTGGCGCAGCTTGCCGGACCGCGCATCGTGTTCATGGCGCTGGCGGTGATCGCGCTGGTGGCGTTGCCGATGGCGGCTGGGGTGCCGCGCGGGCGCGGCCAATCGGTCGTCACGCTTGGGCGCCGCCTGAGATTGCCGACGCCGCTCGATGTCTGGTCATTTGTCCAGGGACTGGCCCTCGATGGGGTTTTCGTGGTCGGACTGGCGGTGCTGGCGCGTGCGGCTTCGCCAAATGATGCGACGCTCGCCGCCGGATGCGCCCTGGCCTTGCGCTATGTCGCCGAAATCGTGCTCGGGCCGCCGAGCGGCGTGGTGGCCGAGAGGTTCGGTGCGCTGCGGCTGCTGATTGTGCTGTCGCTCACCTCGGCCTTCGCCTATGCCGCGATCAGCGCCGGAGCGTTGTGGACCGGCGTGGTTGCGGTCGTGCTGTTGCGCGGCATGCTGGCACCGTTATCGGCACCGGTCGCTGCCGCGGCAAACCCCGGCGCGTCCCGCGTCATCGCGATTGCCCGCATGGCGACATGGCGCGACCTTGGCGCCGGCGTCGGGCCATTGCTCGCGGGCATCGTGCTGCCGGTGGCGCCGATGGCGCTTTATGCCGGGTCCGCCGCTGTGCTGGCGGCGGCGACGCTGGCACTGGCGGGTCTGAGCGTCAATGCGTGGCGGCGCGTCACATGACCCATCCGCCCCATATCCTGTTCGTCACCGCGACCAGGATCGGCGACGCGGTGCTGTCAACCGGCCTGCTGTCCTACCTGATCGACCGCTACCCAGGTGCGCGCCTGACGATCGCGGCAGGGCCGGTCGCGGCACCAATGTTCGAGGCGGTGCCGGGGCTCGAACGGCTGTTGATCGTGCGCAAGCGGCGTCTGGCGCGGCACTGGCTGGCGTTGTACGCCAGCGCGGTGCGGCGCCGGTGGGACCTCGTGGTCGATCTGCGCGGCTCGGCGATCGCCTGGATGCTGCGCGCCGGCGAGCGCCGCGTCATGGCCAAGGGCGATGCCGCCGAGAACCGCGTGCGGCAGCTTGCACGGCTGTTCAATCTCGACCCGCCGCCCAGTCCGACCTTGTGGACCATGCCACGCCACGAACATGCCGCCGACGCGTTGCTGCCATCTGGCGGGCCGGTGCTGGCGATCGGCCCGGCTGCCAACTGGCGCGGCAAGCAGTGGCGGGCCGAGCGTTTTGCCGAGTTGGCGCAGCGTTTGACGGCGCCCGGCGGTTTGCTGGCGGGGGCGCGGATCGCCGTGCTGGCGGGGGCGCACGAGCGGGACCAGGCGGCGCCGGTGCTGTCGGCGATCGCGCCGGAGCGGGTCGTCGATCTGGTCGGGCGGACCGAGTTGCTGACCGCCGCCGCGGTGCTGCGCCGATGCGCGATGTTTATCGGCAACGACACTGGCCTGATGCACATCGCGGCCGCCTCCGGCACACCGACGCTCGGACTGTTCGGCCCGAGCCCGGTCGAAACCTATGCCCCGTGGGGTGATTGCACCGAGGTGGTTCTGGCCGAATTGCCGCGTGAAAAAATGTTCGGGCCGGGCTTTGACCCGCTGACCACCGACACACTGATGGACAGCCTGTCGGTCGCTGCCGCCGAGGCTGCGGCTCGCCGGCTGTGGCTGCGCGCCCAGGGTGAGGCGGCGGCCGGGTGGGCGAGGGCAGGGCAGTGACAGGGGCAGTGACCGTCACCGCCGACGCCTCGTTACAGGCCGCCGCCGCGGTGGGCGGCGAGCCGCGCCTGTCGGCACTGGTCGTCGCGCGCAACGAGGCGGCGCAGCTTGCCGAGTGTCTGGCGCGACTGGCCTTCGCCGACGAGATCGTCGTCGTGCTGGACCGGTGTGAAGATCGCTCGTTTGAGGTCGCGTGCGGGTTTACCGACCGTATCGTCGAGGGCGCGTGGGAGCGCGAGGGGCAGCGCCGCAACATCGGCATCGCGACCTGCCGCGGCGACTGGGTGCTCGAAATCGATGCCGACGAACGCGTGACGCCGGAACTGGCGGCCGAGATCGGCGCGGTGGTGGCGAACTCCACGGCGGACTGGCATTTGATTCCGGTCGACAATTACATCGGCGATCGGCTGGTGCGGTGGGGCTGGGGCGCTTCGTTCGGGCGCTCGGCACATGCCGGGCTGTTCCGCCGCGGCGCCAAACATTGGGGCGACCAGCGGGTGCACCCGGCGGTCAAGCTGACCGGCACGCAAGGCCCGCGATTGGAGGCGCGGCTGGTGCATCATGTTGATCGCAACATCTCCGAGATGCTGCGCCGGCTCGATCGCTATACCACCGCGCGGGCGGCGGATTTGCGCGACAGCGGCGACATCGGCAGCTATGGCCGCAATTTGCGCCGCATCCCGTCGCGCTTCTGGAAATGCTATGTTGGGCGGCGCGGTTATCGCGAAGGCCCCTACGGATTTCTGATCGCGCTATGCGCCGGGCTCTACCCGATCCTGTCCTATCTCAAGGCACGGCTTGAGCGCGAATAACATGCATGTGGTGATGGCCGATGACGGCATCGCCTTCGATGGCCGCAGTGCCGAGGCCGGCCCGCTTGGCGGCGCCGAAACCGCGTTCGTCGCTCTCGCCGAAGCCCTGGCGGCGCGCGGCCATCGGGTCGAAGCCTACAGCCGCTGCGCCGCCCCGCTGCGGCATCGCGAAGTTGAATGGGCGCCCTTGCCGCGGAGCGTGGCCGGCGATTGTGACCTCTACATCGCCAATCGCGGTGCGCCACTGTTGGGGCTGGTGCCCCGATCGCGCCACCGTCTGTTCTGGCTGCACAACCCGGCGCGCTATCTTGCAAAGCCGCGCAACGCATGGCGCCTCGCGTGGTACCGGCCGATGATCGTGACCACCGGCACCTACCACGCGAGCACGATCCCGCGCTGGCTGATCGATGGCGGGCATACGGTCATCCCCTATGGCGTGCTCGGCATTTTTCGCCACGCCAAGCCACGCGATCCACCGCCGCCGCACGCAATCTTCACGTCGAACCCACTACGCGGCCTCGACTGGCTGCTCGATTTGTGGACGGCTAAAATCAGGCCGGCGGTGCCGCAGGCCGAACTGCATGTCTATGCCGGACCGGCGGTGTATGGCGGCACGGGCAGGCATTCCGCCGCGATGGAAAACATCCTGGCGCGCGCCGACGCGATGCGGGCCGATGGCGTGTATCGCCATGCCCCGGTCGGCCGCGAGGCGCTAGCCGAGGTTTTGTCGGGGGCGCGGGCAATGCTATATCGCGGCGACCCTGGGGAAACCTTCTGTCTCGCGCTGGCAGAGGCGCAGGCGATGGGCGTGCCGGTCGTCGTGAAGCCGCTCGGCAGTGTCGCCGAGCGGCTCGTGGACGGCCAGACAGGGCGCGTCGCCGCGACCGACGATGCGTTCGTGGAGGCCGCAATCGCCGCACTGCGCGACGATGGATTATGGACAAGCTGGCACCGCGCCGCGCTCGCGGCCCAGCGCGGCCTCAGCTGGGACGATGTCGCGGCAGCCTACGAGGCGCTGCTGAGCCCTCTCCCGCATCGCGGGAGAGGGTGGCCGAGGGCGCAGCCCGAGGACGGGTGAGGGTGGATCAGTTCCCGAGACCCTCACCCGTCTCGCCGCTGTCGCGGCGATCCACCCACTCCCGCGATGCGGGAGAGGGAAGGGAGACGCTGCTGGTCTACCGACACCGGCTCGCACCGTTGTCGGAGGTGTCGTTCCTCAGCCGGTTCTACGCCGGCTTCGAACATCTGGCGCCAACATGGCTCGGCTATCACCTGGACGCTGGCGTGAGCCTGCTGCCGGGCGACGCGTACCGCCTGGGACGACCAGGAGCGTTCGGCGCTCTCGACCGCATCCTGTTTCGCCATGCCGAAATCATGCCGCCACAGCCTGATTTGCGCGCGCTTCACCCGCGCCTGATCCACGCGCATTTTGGGCCGGGCGGCGCCTTTGCGCTGCCCTTGGCGCGGGCACTCGGTATTCCGCTGGTGGTGACGTTCCATGGCGCCGACGCAACGAAGGACACGCATTACCGCCGCCGCCTGATCCCGCGCACCTATGCCCGCCGCCTTGAAGCATTGCAGCGCGAGGCGGCGCTGTTCGTCTGCGTGTCGGAGTTCGTTCGTGACACCTTGCTGGCGCGGGGCTTCCCATCTGCCAAACTCGAGGTCATCCATCAAGGCGTTGAAATCGCGGTCTCACCCCGGTCGAAAAGCCGCCGGCCGAGGCGCCGTACGTTCTATTCGTCGGCCGTTTTGTCGAGAAGAAAGGCGTCGCCTATCTGATCGAGGCGATGCGCCGGCTCGACGATGTCGGGCTTGTGCTGATCGGCGACGGGCCGCTAGCCGGGGCGTTGCGCCAGCAGGCAACGAGGCTCCGGCGCGTGGAGTTTCCCGGCTGGCTGCCGAACGCCGAGGTGCGCCGCTGGATGCGCGGCGCTGCCGCCTTGTGCGTGCCGAGCGTTACGGCGCCGGGCGGCGATTCCGAGGGCTTGCCGACGGTGATTTTCGAGGCAATGGCCGAAGGGCTGCCGGTGATCGGCTCGCGCCATGCCGGGATTGCCGAAGCGGTCGAGCATGGGAACACCGGCCTCTTGGTGCCCCCCGGCGACCCCGAAGCCCTGGCGCTGGCGCTCGACACCTTGGTGCGCCAGACGGCGTTGCAGCACCGCCTTGGCGCCGCGGCGCGGCTCCGCGCGGCCGAGCGGTTCAGCGCGCTCGGCCAGTCCCGCCGCCTTGAAGCCGCGCTGTTGCGCGTTTCCGAGCGATGACGCTGCTGTCTGCCGCGGATTTTCCGGCGGGCACACCGCTCCACCATTTCTTTGCCTGGAATGAGCAGGCCCAGGCCCGGCGCCCGGACCGCCGCTACCGGCTTGCAAGCGAGCCCGAGCGGCTGCCCGCCGGAAGCCGGCTTCGTGGGGCGATCGAACAAGCGATCGGCAACCCCGATATCGCGGCCCATGCCGAGGTCTTTGCAGCATTCGAGGCGCTGGTGACTCCGGCGTTAGGGCCACGCCGGGTGCTGGTGATCCGGCTCAGCGCCTTCGGCGATTTTATCCAGGCGCTCGGACCCATCGCCGCGATCCGCCGGCATCATGCCGGCGACCGCCTCACGCTGCTGACCACCCGGCCGCTCGCCGGCTTCGCCGAGGAATTGCGGCTGTTCGACGACATCATCGTCGACGCACGACCAACCACACTCGATGTCGCCGGTTGGATCGCGCTGCGTCGGCGCCTGCGCCGGAGCGGTTTCGACCGGGTATACGATTTACAAACCTCGCAACGGTCGGCGCTGTATTCGTGGTTGATGCGGCCGGGGATGCCGGAATGGTCGGGCATCGCCCCCGGCTGCTCGCACCCGCACGCCAATCTCGGCCGCGACGCCCAGCACACGCTTGATAAGCAGGCCGAGCAATTGCTGATGGCCGGCATCTACCCGACGCCGTTGCCGGAATTGCCGCCGCTTGACCGCCCCTTGCCAGCCGAACTGGCGCGGCGGGATTTTGTGCTGCTGGTGCCCGGATCGTCGCCGCAGCATCCCGAAAAGCGCTGGCCGGCGTCAGCCCTTGGCAGCCTCGCCCACTGGCTCGTCAAGGGTGGCTCTGTGCCGGTCATCGTCGGCACGCCGCCGGAACAGCCGCTCGCCGCAGCGATCCGCGCAGCGTGCCCGGAGGCGATCGATCTGACCGGCCGCACCGATCTCGGCCTGCTCGGTGCGCTGGCCCAGCACGCACGCCTGACCATCGGTAACGACACCGGCGTCTGTCACCTCGCGGCGGCGGCCGGGTGCCCGGTCATCGTCTTGTTCTCGAGCGCCTCCGACCCCGCCAAATGCGCGCCCCGCGGGCGGATGGTGCGGGTGTTGATTGAGCCTGATTTGCAGCGCCTGGCGGTCGACACCGTGGTTGCCGCGATCCCAACCGCCCTTACCAAGTCCTCGTAGGATGGGCTGAGCGTAGCGAAGCCCATCGCTTCCTTTGGTTGGGCAGGATGATGGGCTTCGCTGCGCTCAGCCCATCTCGGCACTACGGCACTTTCTCAGCCCGCCGGTGGCCTGGTCGCCTGCATCGACGGAAGCTTTTCGACCTCGGCGTACCACGCCGCGAGTTCGCGTGGCGCTTGCGCCAGCCGTCATTCGGGAAGCGGAAATCGAGATAGCCGAGCGTGCAGCCGGCCGTCACCGAGCCGATCGTGCGCGCGCCCGACAAATCCTCGTTCTCCAGCGCCGCGAGGCCCTGATGTGCCTTGCGCAACTGCGCATCGGTCCAGCCGGCATAGCGCTTTTCTTCCGGCCGCGCGGCGATCTCGTAGCGGCACAGGATCAGCGCGTCGAGAATGCCGTCGCCGAGCGCCTGCTGCCGCAGCGCGGCCCAGCGCGCGTTGCCGGCGGGAACAATTTGTCGCCGCCGGCGACGCTGTCGAGGTATTCGCAGATCACCGGCGAATCGAACAGCACCTGCCCGTCATCGGTGGACAGCGCCGGATCTTCATCAGCGGGTTTTCCGCCGCCAGGGTCGGGTTGACCTCCACCGGGCTTACCGCCGTGGTCAGGAGTTCGATCTTGTCGGCGAGGCCCAGTTCATGGGCGCACACCATGACCTTGCGGACATAGGGCGAGGCAGGATTGTAGCGAAGTTTCATGGGTCGGAGCCTCCGTGCCGTGGCGCTATTTGCCCTTCAGCGTGCGGCCCCACATCGCGACCATCTTGTCCCAGGTCTCCTCGGCGGCGAGCGTGTTGTAAATGGCACGCTCGGGGAAGGCGAAACCGTGTTCGGTGCCCGCGAAGGTTTTCAGGTCGTGCTTGATCTTGTGCTTCTTCAGCAGGTCCTTCAGCTCGCCGGGGATGTGCGCCGATACGCTGCGGTCGGTCTCGGCGAAGGCGTAGTACAACTCGCCCTTGACCCGGTCGAGCAGCAGGTGCGGCGAATCTTCCTTGTCGGTGATGATGCCGACGCCGTAGAGCGAGGCCGCCGCGGCGATGCGGTGCGGATAGAGCGCGGCTGCGTTGGTGATGTGCATGCCGCTCATGCAATAGCCGACACAGCCCATCGGGCCCGGCGCGCACTTGTCCTGCGCATCCATCCAGCCGATCCAGCCGCCGGTGTCGTCCATGACCTTGGCGTTGCTCAGGCTGTTCATCGCCTGCAGGAACACCGGCGCCATGCTGTCGTCACGGCGCGCCACGTCAAAGCGCAGCGTACCGAGCCGGTAGTACATGTCGGGCAGCAGGCAGAAATACCCGTGCTTGGCAATGCGCCGCGCCATGTTGCGCAGTTCTTCGCGGATGCCCGGTGCGTCCATGTAGAAGATGATGCCGGGATAGGGGCCGGGGCCATCAGGGCAGACGGCGAACGATGGGCACTTGCCGTATTTGGTAGTGACAACGACGTCTTGTTCGAGCATGGCGCGGCTCCTGTCGGCGGAAGAGAGGCGGGCAAATTGCGGGCGCGAGAACTCGCGCGATCGTGGCGCGATGTCACGCGGTTTCGGGTCAGACCCCCGGCGGTTTCGTTACCTGAAAGCTCTGTCGCCCCTCCATCCGCTTGATCCACGCCTGCAAGCCCGGATGCTCGGCGAGCGGCGCTTCGCCTTCCGGCACGCGGGCGAAATAGAACAGCAGCGGAATGACCATCAGATCGGCGAGGCTGACGCGCTCGCCGGCGAGGAATTGATGGTCGCCCATCAGCCGCGCGATCTCGGATACGCAGAGTTTGGCGCGGGGCAGGGCGGCGGTGATCGCCGCCTCATCGACCGGCAGGCCGATGCGCGGTGCCAGCATGCGGTTGAACAGGATGCCGGCGGCGATCGACGGCCAGCCATAGGCATCGACGATGCCGATGATCTGGTTCATCCGCGCGAATTCGTGGAGGTCGGTCGGCTGCAACGGCGCCGATGCAAACCCCTCGTCGATATAACGCAGGATGGCCTGGGTTTCGTACATCGCGAACCCGTCATGCTCAAAGGCCGGCACCTTGGCGAACGGGTGCCGCGACAGATGCGGCTCCTTCTGGTGCTCGCCGAAATCCGTATGCACGAGTTCGTGCGTCACCCCCTTTTCGGCCAGTGCCAGACGCACGCTCCAAACGTATGTGCTGCCCGCCGGGCCATAAACGATCGGCCGCGCCATGTTCCCCCCTTTGCGATCGTGGATGCGATCGGAGGGAATTTGCGTCGGTTCGCCCGTGCTGACAACCGCTGCTTGGCGACCGCCGTGGCTCCAGGTCGCGGCGACAGCGGTTGCAGCCTGTGGCCCGGAGGGGCTAAGACCCTGCCAACGCTCTAGTGGAGGAGAATTGCCGTGGCGCGCGGAGCCGACCAACATAAAAACCCACAATCCGACATCGAGATCGCCCAGGCCGCGACGATGCGGCCGATCGGCGAAATCGCCGCGAAGCTCGGCATTCCCGACGAAGCCGTGTCCCCCTATGGCCGCTACAAGGCCAAGATCACCCTCGACTACATCAACTCGCTGAAGGACCAGCCCGACGGCAAGCTGATCCTCGTCACCGCGATCACCCCGACCCCGGCCGGCGAAGGCAAGACGACGACGACAGTCGGCCTTGGCGACGCGCTCAACCATATCGGCAAGAAGGCGATCATCTGCCTGCGCGAGCCGAGCCTCGGGCCGAGCTTTGGCATGAAGGGCGGCGCGGCCGGCGGCGGCTATGCCCAGGTCGTGCCGATGGAGGACATCAACCTCCATTTCACCGGCGATTTCCACGCGATCGGCGCCGCCAACAACCTGCTCGCCGCGATGGTCGACAACCACATCTACTGGGGCAACGAGCTCGGCATCGACCCGCGCCGCGTCACCTGGCGGCGCGGCCTCGACATGAACGACCGGGCATTGCGCTCGATCGCCTATTCGCTCGGCGGCGTCGCCAACGGCTTCCCGCGCGAGGACGGGTTCGACATCGTCGTCGCCTCGGAAGTCATGGCGATCTTCTGCCTCGTCGACCGATCTCAAGGATCTGAAGCGGCGCCTCGGCAACATCATCGTCGCCCAGACCCGGGCGCGCGAACCGGTGCGGGCCGGCGACTCAAGGCGGCCGGCGTCGATGGCCGTGCTGCTCAAGGACGCGCTGGCGCCCAACCTGGTGCAGACGCTGGAGAACAACCCCGCCTTCATCCATGGCGGCCCGTTCGCCAACATCGCGCATGGCTGCAACTCGGTCATCGCGACCAAGACCGCGTTGAAGCTCGCCGATTACGTCGTCACCGAAGCCGGGTTCGGCGCCGATCTCGGCGCCGAGAAATTCATCGACATCAAGTGCCGCAAGGCCGGGCTGGAGCCGGATGCGGCGTGGTCGTCGCGACGGTGCGCGCGCTCAAGATGCATGGCGGCGTCGCCGCGCGACCAGCTGCGCGCGGAGAATGTCGCGGCGCTCGAGGCGGGCTTCGCCAACCTCGCGCGGCATATCGAAAACCTGCAAGTTCGGCGTGCCGGCGGTGGTCTCGGTCAACCGCTTCAGCGCCGACACCGAGGCCGAGCACGCCAAGCTCAAGGAGCTATGCGCGCAGCACGGCGTCGAGGCGGTGATCGCCGATCATTGGGCGAATGGCGGCGAAGGCGCGGCGCCGCTGGCCGAAGCCGTCGTCAAGGTCGTCGACACGCGGCGAGCCGAAATTCCAGTTGCTCTATCCCGACGAGATGCCGCTGCGCGACAAGGTCAGGACGATCGCGCAGAAGATCTACGGCGCCAAGGACATCGCCTGCGACGCCGCGGTCGAGACCGGCTCGCCGAATTGCAGAAGAACGGCTTCGGCCATTTCCCGGTCTGCATCGCGAAGACGCAATACAGCTTCTCGACCGACGCCAACGCCAAGGGCGCGCCGAGCGACCACATCCTGCCGGTCCGCGAGGTGCGTCTGTCGGCCGGCGCCGAGTTCGTCGTCGCGATCTGCGGCGAGATCATGACGATGCCGGGCCTGCCGCGCGTCCCCGCCGCCAACAACATCGCGCTGAACGAGGACGGCCGGATCACCGGGCTGTTCTAAGTATGCAAGCGTCCGGGGACGACTGCCGATGGAGGGCGTGCCGATGGAGGGCGTCGAGCTACGCCTGTGGCGCCGCGGCGAGCGCGAGCGGCTGATCGCGTTGCGGAAAGAGTTGCCGGCGGCGACGCGGCGGCAATGGGGCGAGCGCATTGCCGCGGCATTGCAGGCCGTATTGCCGGCCGCCCGGCACCCTCGGGGTGTACTGGCCGTTTCGCGCCGAATTCGACCCGCGCGAGGCTGATCGACTGGGCGGTCGCCGGCGGGCGGGGCGTCGCCCTGCCGGTCGTCGTCGACAAGAAGGGGCCGCTCGAATACCGCGCCTGGCGGCCGGGCGAGGCGCTGGTCGACGGCGTGTGGAACATCCCGGTGCCGGAAAAGCGCGACATCGTCATTCCGTCGGTCGTGCTCGCGCCGCTCGTCGGGTTCGACCGCGCCGGCTATCGGCTGGGCTATGGCGGCGGCTATTTCGACCGCACGCTGGCGGCGCTGTCGCCGCGCCCGCGGGCGATCGGGGTCGGTTTTGCGCTGCAGGCGATTGACAACCATCCATCCCCAGGCTTCGACATCCCGATGGATGTCGATCGTTACCGAAACGGCGTCCACCGCCGCTGATCGCCACGCCGCTGATCAGCCGCCGGTGGCGGCGCGGGTGCTGCCGCGGGGCCGGCCGCGGCGGCGGCGGCGTTTCGGAGCGGGGCTGCCGCGGCACCTGCCGGCCGCCGCGGCCGAGGCCCAGTTCCTTGGCCAGCGTCGAGCGCTGCTCCGAATAGGTCGGCGCGGTCAGCGGGTGGTCGTCGGCAGGCCCCAGCGCTTCAGATATTGCTCGCCGGCAGGCGTGGCGGGTACTGAGATGGCGGCGCAACATCTTGCCCTTCCAGCCGCATTCGAGACACACGACCGCGTCGCGCTGCACAGAGCGGCGCACCGGCACGGCCGGCGTCAGCACGCCCACCGGCTCGGCGGGCTTGCCAAGGCTGTCGATAGTGCGGTGCACCGAGATGATCAATTCGGGGATCTGCTCCGGCGATACATTGTGATGCGATACATAGCTGGCGATGATCTTCGTGACGAGATGTGGATAGGCGCCTTGATACTTGCCGTCAGCAGCCATTTCCGCCCCCTATTCGAAGCGCCAGAGCGTATCACAAAGTATGGGGTGTAGTACAAGGCGGTATGCATCGTGGCCGCAGGCGCGTGGAAGCATAGTCCAAGGTTGGTGGCCGGCGCGATACCGGCCAATGCCAAAAAGGAAGACTGCAACGAATGTTCGTTACATCGGGGCGATGGCGATTCGGCGCGGTCGATCGATTTTCGAATGCAGGGAAAGGCGTCCGCCCAAATTCAGTGATGCTTTGATCATGCAGAAGCAGCGGCTCGGAGACCGGGCGGCTGTGGGTTGGAGCGGTGATAGCGCACGCGGCGGCTCTCTTGCGGCGAGCCGCCGCGTCTGGGGATTACTCTGCGGCGACCTTGATCGGCGCCACGTACTTGTCGCGCATCGTGACGAATTGTTCGGCCGCGCTCGGATCAATCCCGATGGTCTGGTCAAACTGCTTTTTGGTGGCGCCGCATTTGACCGCGATCGCCACCCCCTGGATGATTTCCGGCGCGTCGGGGCCAAGCATGTGACAACCGACCACCCGGTCGGTCTTGGCATCGACCACCAGCTTCATAAAGG
>CAVTUM010000030.1:0-77334 GCA_963737875.1 uncultured Alphaproteobacteria bacterium
AGCCCCGCCGGCGGCGGGGCTTTTGCCATTCCGGCGCCGGAATGCTGAGGCTTATTTCTTGGCGGCGCCCCGGGCGGAGTTGCGGCCGGTGCCACGCCCGAGACCGATCTTCTTGGCGAATTCCGAACGCTGCTCGGCGTATTTCGGCGCGACCATCGGATAGTCCGGCGGCAGGCCCCATTTCGGTGCGGTATTCATCCGGCGTCAGGTTGTAGGTCGAGCGAAGATGCCGCTTCAGCATCTTCAGCTTTTTGCCGTCTTCGAGGCAGATCAGGAATTCCGGCGTGACGGATTTGCGGACCGGCACGGCAGGCTTCAACGGCTCCGACGGCGGCTCGGCGACCTGCCCCTCCAGACCGCGCAGAGAGTTGTAGACAGCCTGGATGACGTCGGCCAGTTGGCCCGTCGCCAAGGTATTATTGCTGACATAGGCCGACACGACCTCCGCAGTCATCCGCAGCAATTCGTCTTCTGCCATCTTCGGCGCCGTCGGCTCCGCCATGTGCTTCCTCTGTCCGTCACAGAATTCTGACAAGCGTCACAATCGCAGAGCGAAATGATGGTGTCAACCTAAGCTGCCGGGGAAGACAGTAATCAGAAACAACCCATTGGGCTTACGACTTGCGAGGGGGCAATAAACCGGTCACAGGCGCCTAACGTTGGTTGGTCGAACGCGCCTTCTGTCGGGTGTATCTGATTTTTATTTAAGCTTTTTTTCCCTGGGGCCATCGGCCTCGGCATGCTGTCGGATGCCAGAGCTGGAACGCGATGTCTGGTAGCCGGCTGACAGCGGGTGCCCGAAATATGGTAGGGTTTGATCGATCTCGCGCGATCGTCGCGCGGCTTCAGACGCCCGAGGTGTGTCCTGGCGAGTTCCTCCGCTATTACGTCGTCGGCAAGGCTGGATACGGTTTTTTCTGCGACTCGCTCTCGCTACCGCCGATCCGGAACTGGCGGCCGCGATCGCCGGCGAGCTTGACCGCGAGCAGACCCAGATCGAACTGATCGCCAGCGAAAACATCGTGTCGCGCGCAGTGCTCGAGGCACAGGGCTCGGTACTGACCAACAAATACGCCGAGGGCTATCCCGGCCGCCGGTATTACGGCGGCTGCGAATATGTCGATATCGCCGAGCGGCTCGCGATCGACCGCGCCAAGCGGCTGTTCGATTGCGGCTTCGCCAATGTGCAGCCGCATGCCGGCGCGCCGGCCAATCAGGCGGTGTTTCTGGCGTTGCTGTCAAGCCGGGCGACACGATGCTCGGCATGTCGCTGGCGGCCGGCGGCCACCTGACGCACGGCGCGCCGCCCAATCTGTCGGGCAAGTGGTTCAACGCGGTCAGCTATGGCGTGCGCGCCGAGGACGCCCGCATCGATTTCGACGAGGTCGAGCGCCAGGCCGAGGAGCACAAGCCGCAGCTGATCATCGCCGGCGGCAGCGCCTATCCCCGGATCATCGATTTCGCCCGGTTTCGCGCGATCGCCGACAAGGTCGGCGCCTATCTGATGGTCGACATGGCGCATTTCGCCGGGCTGGTCGCCGGCGGGGTGCATCCGAGCCCGTTGCCGCACGCCCATGTCGTGACGACGACGACGCACAAGACGCTGCGCGGCCCGCGCGGCGGCATGATCCTGTGCAACGATCCCGACATCGCCAAGCGGATCAATTCGGCGGTGTTCCCCGGGCTTGCAGGGCGGTCCGCTGATGCATGTCATCGCGGCCAAGGCGGTGGCGTTCGGCGAGGCGTTGCAGCCGGGCTTTGCCGCCTATGCCCGCGCCGATCATCGACAACGCGCAGATGCTGGCCGCGACGCTGGTCGATGCCGGGCTGGCGATCGTCTCCGGGCGGCACCGACACGCATCTGATGCTGGTCGATCTGCGGCCGCTCGGCCTGACCGGGCGCGACGCCGAGCAGGCGCTGGAGCGCGCCGGCATCACCTGCAACAAGAACGGCATCCCGTTCGACCCGCAGCGGCCGACGATGACCTCCGGCATCCGCCTGGGCTCGCCGGCGGCGACGACGCGCGGCTTCGGGACCGGCCGAATTCCGCCAGGTCGGGGAGTGGATCGGCGAGGTGCTGCGGGCCTGGCCAACCAGCCCGGCGGCGACGCGGCGGTCGAGGCGCGGGTGCGCCAAGCGGTCGGCGAACGCTGTGCGCCCGCTTCCCGATCTACCCGCAATCGGGAGACGCCGGCCTGGGACAGGGGGAGGAGGAAGATGCGCTGTCCGTTCTGCGGTGCGGATGACACCCAGGTCAAGGATTCGCGCCCGACCGACGATCGCGGCGCGATCCGGCGGCGGCGCTTCTGCGGCAATTGCGCGGCCCGCTTCACGACCTTCGAGCGGGTGCAGCTGCGCGAGCTGACCGTGGTCAAGAAGAACGCGCAGCGCGAGCCGTTCGACCGCGACAAGCTCGCGCGCTCGATCTATGTCGCGCTGCGCAAGCGGCCGGTCGAGCCCGAGCGGGTCGAGCGCATGATCAACTCGCTGGTGCGGCAGCTCGAAAGCTCGGGCGAGACCGACATTCCCGAGCGACATGATCGGCGAACTGGTCATGGAGGCGCTGTCGACGCTCGATCAGGTCGCCTATATCCGCTTTGCCTCGGTCTACCGCAATTTCCGCGAAGCCAAGGATTTCGGCGAGTTCGTCGGCCGCATCGCCGCCGACGGCGATTGAGGCTCGTCACTGCCTCGAGCCCGGCGAAAGCCGGGGCCCGCGAAACCGATCTCGCGAGCGGCCGATGGTCCCGGCTTCGGCCGGGACCGCGGTCCATTTGGGATGCGAGGCTCCTGACCGCCGACGACCTGCGGCGATGCGGGCGGCGCTGGGGCTGGCGCGGCGCGGGCTCGGCAATGTCTGGCCGAACCCGGCGGTCGGCTGCGTCATCGTCAAGGACGGCCGGGTGGTCGGGCGCGGCTGGACCCAGCCCGGCGGCCGGCCGCATGCCGAGACCGAGGCGCTGGCCCGCGCCGGCGCGGCGGCGCGCGGCGCCACCGCCTATGTCACGCTCGAACCGTGCTCGCCATTGGGGCCGGACGCCGCCCTGCGCCGATGCGCTGATCGCCGCCGGGGTCAGCCGGGTCGTCGCCGCGATCGAGGACCCCGATCCGCGCGTCGCCGGCGGCGGGCTGGCGCGGCTGCGCGAGGCCGGCATCGCGGTCGAGAGCGGGCTGTGCGCCGCCGAGGCGGCCGAGATCAATGCCGGGTTCTTCCAGCGCGTGCGCGACCGGCCGGCCGCTGGTGACGCTGAAACTGGCGACCTCGCTCGACGGCCGCATCGCGACCGCATCGGGCGAAAGCCGCTGGATCACCGGCCCCGCGGCGCGCGAGCGCGCGCCACTGCTGCGCGCCACCCATGATGCGATCCTGGTCGGCACCGGCACGGTGCTCGCCGACGATCCCGAACTGACCTGCCGCCTGCCGGGGCTGGAGGCCCGCTCGCCGGTGCGGGTCGCGCTCGACGCCCGGCTGCGCGTGCCGCTGACCGCGCGGCTGATCGCCGGGGCACGCGCAGGACCCGACCTGGATCGTCACGCCCGCGCTCGGGCGATCCGGCGCGCCAGCAGGCGCTGCGCGACGCCGGGGTCGAGATGATCGTGGCGCAGCCCGATGCCGCCGGCCGGATCGATCTTGCCGACGTGCTGCGATGTCTCGGCGAGCGCGGCCTGACCCGGCTGCTGGTCGAAGGCGGCGGCCGGCTCGCCGCGGCCTTGCTCGCGCCGGGCTGGTGGACCGCCTGGTCTGGTTTCACGCGCCATGCTGCTGCTCGGCGGCGACGGCGTGCCGGCGGTCGCCGCGCTCGGTTTCGACGCGGCTGGCGCGGATGCCGCGCTTCGAGCGGCTGTCGGGCGAGACCCTCGGCGACGATGTCGTCTCGACGTTTACAGCAATCCGCGCCGACAACCGCATGCGCGAAAGGCGCTGGCTAATCGCGGCGCGGCGCTCCTAGCTTTAGGCCATGTTCACCGGGATCATCACCGATGTCGGCCGGGTGCGCCGGCTGCGGCGCGACGCCAGCTGGCGACGGGCTCGAACTGACGCATCGCGACGGCCTACGACATCGCCGACATCGACGCTCGGCGCCTCGATCGCCTGTTCCGGCGTGTGCCTGACGGTGGTTGCGGTCGAAGCCGGCGCCTTCACGGTGCAGGCTTCGGGCGAGACGCTGGCCTGCTCGACCCTCGGCGACTGGAGCGAGGGCACGCGCGGTCAACCTCGAACGCGCGCTGAAGGTCGGCGACGAACTCGGCGGCCACATCGTGTCAGGCCATGTCGATGGCGTCGCGCGGCTCGTCGAGCGGCGGCCGGAAGGCGAGTCGGTGCGGCTGGTCATCGAGGCGCCGGCGGCGCTGATGCCGTTTATCGCCTCGAAAGGCTCGGTCGCGCTCGACGGCATCAGCCTGACGGTCAACGAGGTCGGCGGCCGACAGTTTCGGCGTCAACATCATCCCCTACACGCTCGCCCATACCAGCCTCGGCGCGGCCCGGCCGGGGCAGCGCATGAACCTCGAAATCGATCCGCTCGCGCGCTATGTCGCCCGGCTGCTGGAGCGCGCGCGCGGACATTCAAGCAGCAGGCCCCGCGATGACGCCGAGCCCCGCATCTGCTGCTCGTCGAGGCGCCGTATTACGCGCATATCGCCGCGATGCTGCGCGAGGGCGCCGAGCGCGCCGCCGCCGCCGCCGGCGCGACCTTCGAGGTCGTCGGCGGTGCCCGGCGCCTTCGAGATCCCGCCGGCGATCGCGCTCGCCGCCAAGGCCAAGGGCCGGTTCGACGGGTTTGTCGCGCTCGGCTGCGTGATCCGCGGCGAGACGACACATTACGACCATATCTGCGCCGAGACCGCGCGCGCGCTGCAGGATATGGGCGTGCGCGACGGGCTGGCGTCGGCTACGGCATCCTGACCGTCAAGAACGAGGCGCAGGCGCTGGTGCGCGCCGCTCCGGACGGGCGCGACAAGGGCGGCGAGTCGGTGCGCGCCTGCCTCGCGCTGATCGAACTGCAACGCCGCTTCGCCGGGAACCAGTAATGGCCGCTGCGGGGACGACGGAGAATACCGAGCCGCGCCAGAGGCGGCAACGCGCGGCGGCGCAGTGTCGCCCGGCTCGGCGCGGTGCAGGCGCTCTATCAGCTTGAGCTGAACCCCGGCCGCGGCGCCGATGCGGTGATCGGCGAGTTCATCCACCACCGGCTCGGCCGCGAGATCGACGGCGACCTCTATGGCGAGGCCGACGAGGCGCTGTTCGCCGATATCGTGCGCGGCGTCGCCGGCCGACCGCGAGCGGATCGACGAGGCGATCTCCGCCGCGCTCAGCGACGAATGGCCGATGTCGCGGCTCGAAACGCTGCTGCGGCTGATTATCGAGGCCGGCGCCTACGAATTGATGCACCGCGCCGACATCCCGCCGCGCGTGACGATCAGCGAATACGTCGCGATCGCCTACGCCTTTTTCACCGGCAAGCGAGCCGGGCCTCGCCAACGGCGTCCTCGACCGCCTCGCCCGCGCCCTGCGCGCGCGACTGTGAGGGTGCCGTGCCCGTGCGGCTTCGAGATGCCCGGAGCGATGCTCGCCAGGGTGAGCTGACTGACATCAAGCCCTCTCATCCTGCAATGCGGCGAGAAGTGCCTCTTGAAGCGAGCGGGCTGCTGATGGCAGAGCGCTCGGGGAATTTGGCCGGATCCGGCGGTTTTTCGCGCCGCTGGCCGGGCCCGGTGCGCTGGGATTGCGCGATGATGCGGCGCTGGTCGATTGCCGGCCAGGGCATCGGCTGGTGATGACCGTCGATGCGATGGTGTGCGGCGTCCATTACCTGCCGGAAGACCCGCCCGATCTGGTCGCCCGCAAGCTGCTGCGGGTCAATCTGTCGGACCTCGCGGCGATGGGCGCGCGGCCGCTGCATTACCTGCTGACGACGGCGCTGCCGGCGTCGTTCGGCGACGATTGGGTCGAGCGCTTTGCCGCCGGTCTGGCGGAGGACCAGCGACTGTTTCGGTGTCGATCTGCTCGGCGGCGACTTGGTCTCCACCCCGGGCCCGCCGACCCTGTCCCTGACCGCGATCGGCGAAGTCGCCGCCGGTGCCGAAATCCGCCGCAGCGGCGCGCAGCCGGGCGACCGGGTGTGGGTCAGCGGGACGATCGGCGACGCTTTTCTCGGCCTCGCGGTCCTGCGCGGCGGTCACCCCGATCTGCCAGCCGCCGACCGCGCCGCGCTTGGTGCAGCGGTTTCAGCTGCCGGAGCCGCGCACCGCCCTGGGGCCGCGCCTTAGCCGGGATCGCGCACGCGATGCAGCGACGTATCGGACGGACTGCTCGCCGATCTCGGCCATATCTGCGAGGCCTCCGGCGTCGGCGCGACCGTGAGGCTCGACGCGCTGCCGCTGTCTGCCGCCGCCCGCCGGCTCGTCGCCGCTTCGCCCGACCTCCCGGTGCGTCTCGCGACCGGCGGCGACGATTACGAATTGCTGTTCACCGCGCCGCCCGAGGCGACCGGGCGATTGAGCGCCTGTCGGCCGAACTCGGCGCTGCCGATCACCGCAGATCGGCACGATCGAGGCGGGCCAAGGCGTCCGCGCGCTCGACGAGACCGGCGCCGAAGTGGCCGTGGAACAGGCTGGATACCGGCATTTTTGAGCGGATTGCCGCCGAATTGACCGGTTCGCGAAAAGTCGATTAGATGCCGCCCCGCGTCCTGCGATGCCGGGGTCCGATGCACGACACCGCCTACGAAATCGGCCGGCAGTTTTTTGAGACCTATTTCGGTCAGCAGACCTGCCTGATCCTCGAAGTCGGCTCGCAGAACGTCAATGGCACGCTGCGCGACTGCGCCCCACCCGGCAGCACCTATGTTGGCGTCGATATGACCGCCGGCGAGGGGGTCGATATCGTCCTGACCGACCCGCATGTCCTGCCCTTTGCCGAGGAGTATTTCGACGCGACGCTGGCCTCGTCGTGCCTCGAACACGACCAGATGTTCTGGGTGACCTTTCTCGAAATGCTGCGGGTCACCAGGACGGGCGGGTATCTGTACCTGAACACGCCGTCGAACGGTGCCTACCACAGCTACCCCTATGACAACTGGCGGTTCTATCCCGGATTCCGGGCTGGCTCTGTTGACCTGGGCGCGCCGCCAGGGATGCGCCGCCTCGCTGATGAAATCGTTCATCGCCCGTCGCAAGGCGGATAGCTGGAACGATTGCGTGCTGGTGTTCCGCAAGGGCGCGGATGACGGGTCGAATACGCGGCGGATCGCCGACCAGTTGGCCAATGCCTACAACATCCGCCGCGGCGAGAGCGGATCGCCGGCCAATTACACGCCGGCGACCGAAGACATGCTGCTGCATCACGCCGCGCGCCAGCAGCTTGCCGCCCGCGATCAGGAGATCGCCCGGCTCAACGCGATGATCAAAGCGTCGGAAGGGGCCTTGGCGGGGCTCGCCGCGTCGATCCTGGCTGCGAGCGAGCCGCGCTTTGCGGCACTGACCGAGGCGCTGGCGGCGAATGCGGCACAGCTCGCCGCGCTGCAATCGGCCAGCGATGCGATGATGGCGCAGCTCGCGCCGCTGCGGGTGGGGCTGCAAAACGCGGCGGCTGCGATTACCGAATTGCGCCGGACGACCGAAAGCCGGCTGCCGCCCGCCGGCGAGAATAGCGGCGGATGGCGCCGCCTGCTGCCGGGCACCGCGCCGCGGCCGCAGCGCTGACGCCGAGCCATCGCCGCCATGCCCGCACCCCAGACTGCCCGCCGCACCGTTTTGCTGTTGGCGGCTGTCAGGCGCTGGCGATGACCGGCGGCAGCATCGTCGCGACCACCGCGTCGATCGTCGGCAGCACTGCTGGCACCGGACAAGGCGCTGTCGACGCTGCCGATCGCGGTGCAGATGACCGGCATGATGACCGCGACGATCCCGATGGCGCTGCTGATGGCGCGGATCGGGCGGCGGCCGGGTTTCTGGCTCGGCGCCGCGCTTGGCGCGACCGGTGCGGCGACCGCCGCCGTCGCGGTGTTCCGGGCCGATTTCACGCTGTTCTGCGTCGGCACCTTCCTGCTCGGCACCTACAACGGCACCGCGCAGCAATACCGCTTTGCCGCCTCGGAGGCCGCCGACGAAGCATTCCGCTCGAAGGCGATCTCGCTGGTGCTGGCCGGCGGCGTCGTATCGGCGGTGTTCGGCCCTGAGACCGCGAAATGGTCGAGCGAGCTGTTCGCCCCAGTGATCTTCGCCGGCTGCTACATCGTGATTATCGCACTGTGCTTTGCCGCGGCGGCTGCTGCTGTGCTTTGTCGATCTGCCAAAGCCGCCGCCGGTGGTGTTACGGCGCAGCGGCCGGCCGCTCGCCGAGATCGCGGCGCAGCCGACCTTCATCACCGCGGTGATCGCCGCGATGGTCGGCTATGGCGTGATGTCGCTGGTGATGACCGCGACGCCGATCGCAATGCTCGGCTGCGGCTATGCCTTTACCGATGCTGCCTTTGTGCTCCAGTGGCATGCGCTCGGCATGTATCGCGCCGAGCTTTGTGACCGGGCATCTGATCGCGCGCTTCGGGGTGATCCGCATTCTGCTGGCCGGTGCGGCGCTGTTGCTGCGTGCTGCGGGGTGAACCTGGCAGGTATCGCCGTCGCCAATTTCTGGGTCGCGAATGTGGCGCTCGGGGTCGGCTGGAACTTCCTGTTTGTCGGCGCGACCACGCTGCTGACCCGCACCTATACGCCGGAGGAAAAGGGCAAGGTGCAGGCGCTCAACGACTTCCTGGTTTTCGGCACGGTCGCGGTCTCGTCTTTTGCGTCGGGCGCATTGCTGTCGGGCGTCGGGTGGAGCATGGTGCAGGTCGCGGTGATGCCGCCGGTGGTGGTGGCCGCCGCTTTTGTCTTGTGGTGGCGCTGGCGCAGCGCGCTCGCGACGCCACGCTTTGCCGGATCATAACGACCGCGCAACTCCATCCGGCGGTTGCCTAAAAACAAGCCTTCTGGCATGGTTTCGCGCCCTGACCTGCCCCCGCCGCGCAGGGCGCGCGGTCGTGGGCAGGTTTTGCTGTTACACGCGTGGCTTGCAAGGATACGGATAAATGGCGTCGGCCGTATATTCTCGTCATTGTCTGCGGCTTGCTGGCGCTGGTCTACGGGGTGCTGACGAGCCGCAGCGTGCTGGCGGCCAATGCCGGCAACGCGCGCATGCAGGAGATTTCCGGCGCGGTCCAGCTGGGCGCCAGCGCCTATCTGAACCGGCAATACCGCACGATCGCGATCGTCGGCGTCGTGATCCTGGTCATCCTCGGCGTCGACGCTCGGGTGGAAGGTTGCGGTCGGCTACCTGATCGGCGCGGTGCTGTCGGGCGCGGCCGGCTATATCGGCATGAACGTGTCGGTGCGCGCCAATGTGCGCACCGCCCAGGCGTCGCGCAGCGGGCTTGGCGGCCGGGCTCGACATCGCCTTTCAGGGCCGGCGCGGTCACCGGCATGCTGGTGGTCGGGCTCGGGCTGCTCGGCGCCGGCATCTATTACTTCATCCTGCGCGCGATCACCCCGGCCGACGATCTGCGCTCGGTGCTCGAGGCGATGGTGGCGCTCGGCTTCGGCGCCTCGCTGATCTCGATCTTCGCGCGGCTCGGCGGCGGCATCTTCACCAAGGGCGCCGATGTCGGCGCCGACCTCGTCGGCAAGGTCGAGGCCGGCATCCCCGAGGACGACCCGCGCAACCCGGCCGTCATCGCCGACAATGTCGGCGACAATGTCGGCGACTGCGCCGGCATGGCCGCCGATCTGTTCGAGACCTATGTCGTGACGATCGTCGCGACGATGCTGCTGGCCGCGATCTTCTTCGCGGCGCCGCTGCGCGACACGATGCTGGTGCTGCCGCTGGTGATCGGCGCGCGTGTGCATCGTCACCTCGGTGATCGGCACGTACTTCGTCCGGCTCGGCGCCGATAACGGCATCATGCGGGCGCTCTACAAGGGCCTGATCGCGACCGGCATCCTGTCGGTCATCGCGATCGCCGCTGTGATCCAGCTGGCTGGTCGGCTTCAGCGACGCCGCTGGCGATGATCGGCGGCGGCACGATCGACCGGCGGCCAGTCTGTTCGTGCTGCGCGCTCGTCGGGCTCGGCGGTGACCGGGCTGATCGTCTGGATCACCGAATACTACACCTCGACCGAATACCGGCCGGTGCGCAGCGTCGCGCTAGTCCTCGACCACCGGCGCACGGCACCAACGTGATCCAGGGCCTCGCCGATCTCGATGGAGGCGACGGCCCTGCCGGTCATCGTGATCTGCGTCGGCATCGTCGCTGTCGTACCTGTTCGCCGGGCTGTTCGGCATCGCGATCGCGGCGACGACGATGCTGGCGCTGGCCGGCATGATCGTCGCGCTCGACGCCTACGGCCCGGTCACCGACAACGCCGGCGGCATCGCCGAGATGGCCGACCTGCCGCCGGAGGTGCGGCGCACCACCGACGCGCTCGACGCGGTCGGCAACACCACCAAGGCGGTCACCAAGGGCTATGCGATCGGCTCGGCCGGCCTCGCCTCGCTCGTGCTGTTCGCCGCCTATACCGAGGACCTGCAAGCACTATTTCCCGAAGCTCGACGTGCAGTTCGCGCTGCAGGACCCGTACGTCGTGATCGGCCTGTTCCTCGGCGGCCTGCTGCCCTATCTGTTCGGCGCGATGGGCATGACGGCGGTCGGCCGCGCGGCCGGCTCGGTCGTCGTCGAGGTGCGGCGCCAGTTCCGCGAGATCCCCGGCATCATGGAAGGCACCGCCAAGCCCGATTACGGCCGCGCCGTCGACATGCTGACCAAGGCGGCGATCCGCGAGATGATCATCCCGTCGCTGCTGCCGGTGCTGGCGCCGATCGTGCTGTTTTTCGTGATCGCGGCTGATCGCCGGCCAGGCGGCGGCGTTCAGCGCGCTCGGCGCGATGCTGCTCGGCACGATCGTCACCGGCCTGTTCGTCGCGATCTCGATGACCTCGGGCGGCGGCGCCTGGGACAACGCCAAGAAATACATCGAGGAAGGCCATCACGGCGGCAAGGGCTCCGAGGCGCACAAGGCCGCGGTGACCGGCGACACGGTCGGCGACCCCTACAAGGACACCGCCGGCCCGGCCGTCAACCCGATGATCAAGATCACCAACATCGTCGCGCTGCTGCTGCTGGCGATCCTCGGCCGCTGGATCGGCGGCTGATCGACAGCGCGACCGTCGCCGAAGCGTCGCGCCCAACCCAACCGGCAGGCATCGTCTTCTCAAAGGCGGTCCTGCCGGTTTTTGTTTGCCTGTCCCGTTTCCCGGGCGATGCTCGACAGTGCGCAATGCCCACAGAAACAGGGGAGAGCGATGCCGGGCTATCTGTTCCGAAACGCCAATGTCGTCTTTGACGGCGAGACCGCGCTGCTTCCGTCGTTCAACATTCTCGTCGAAGGCGACCGCATCGCGGCGGTGACCCGCGACCGGGTCGAGCCCGGCGCCGCAACGGTGATTGACGTTGCCGGCAAGACGGTGATGCCGGGGCTGATCGATGTCCACGCCCATATCACGGGGCTCTCGCTCAGTCCGGAAGAACCTGCGCTATCCCGCCGCCGATCTGGTCATGGCGGCGGCGACCTATCTGCGCAACAGCCTGATGGCCGGGTTTACGACGATCCGCGAGGCTGGCGGCGCCGACTACACGATCGCACACCTGCTCAAGACCGGCGCCATCATCGGGCCGCGCATGTTCTATTCCGGCCGCGCGCTGACGATCACCGGCGGCGGCGCGGATTTCCGCACGCCGATCGAGGTGACCGACCCGTGCGGCCATGTCAGCCCGCTATCGGTGATGTCGGTCATCACCGACGGCGTCGACAAGGTCCGCGAAGCGGCGCGCGAGGAACTGCGCAAGGGCGCGGCGCAGATCAAGGTCTTCGCGTCGGGCGGGGTGGTCTTCCCGGCCGAAGGCCACCCGACGCGCTACGAGTTCTCGCACGCCGAACTGGCCGCGGCTGTCGAGGAGGCGGAGGCGCGCGGCACCTATGTGATGGCGCATGTCTACAGCGACGAAGGGGTGCGGCGCTGTCTCGACGCTGGCGTGCGCTCGATCGAGCACGGCAATTTCATGAGCCGCGAGACGATGGGACGGCTTGCCGAGGCTGGCGCCTTTCTCGACCCGACCTTCATCTCGCTGGCCCAGCGCATCGAAAGCGCCGGCGAAACCGGCCTGTCGCCGGCAATTGTCGACAACCTCAAACGGACGATCGATCGCGGCAGACAGGTTTATGGCTGGGCCAGGGAATTCGGCGTGCCGATCGCGCTCGGTACCGATTTGTGGGGCTCCGACGCGCAGAAATCGCAGCCGCGCGAGTTCGAGCAGCGGGCCGAACTCGACACGCCCGCCAATATTCTGCGCTCGGCAACCGCGGTAAACGCCGATCTGATGATGCAGAAAGGCGTGCTCGGCACGGTCGCGCCAGGCGCCTATGCCGATCTGCTCGTGGTGGACGGCAACCCGCTCGCCGACATCCGGGTGCTCGCCCGGCCGGAGCAGACCCTCAAGCTCGTGATGATGGGCGGTGCAATTTACAAAGACGAGCTGTCCGACCCCTAGGCCAGCCGGCCCGCTGCGGTTCCTGCATTGCGGGACAGGGAATTTTATCGCACCGTTGCACTCTCAACTCATAGCGCGGGGAGCGGACGATGAAAGACGGCTATCGGTTTGTCGATTGCGACATGCACATCATGGAGCCGCATGGACCTGTTCGACAAATATCTGGACCCCGCGTTCAAGATCCGCGTCACCTCGTCGGTGCGGCGGCAGCGACGGCGGCTCGACCGGCATGCGCGGCCGCCCGCTGTGGTTTTTCGACGGCACGCCGACCAGCAACGACGGCAACATCTCGCAATACAACCGCATCCGCGGCCCGCTGGTCTCGAAACGCGCCAACACCAATGTGATGTTCGCGGTCGAGCGCGGCTACGACGCCGAGTCGCAGGTCATGGGCATGGCGATGGAAGGCATCGACATCGCGGTGCTGTTCCCGACCGCCGGGCCTGTCGTTCCTCGCGCGCGACAACATGGACCCGCAATTCTCGGCCGCGATCTGCCGCGCCTACAACGACTGGCTCCACGATTTCTGCCAGCACAGCCCCGACCAGCTGAAGATGGCGGCGATGCTGCCGATGCACGACGTCAACCTGGCCTGCCAGGAACTGCTATCGCTGCGTCAACGAATACGGCGCGGTCGGCGCGTTCGTGCGGCCCAATTATCTCAACGGCCGGTACTGGCATTCGAATTACTGGGATCCGCTTTACGGCCATGCTGCAGGAATTCGGCGTGCCGATGTGCTTCCACGAGGGCACCGGCTCCTACTACTCGACGATCGAGCCGCGCTTTGGCGAGAACCGCTTCATGCGGCATGTCGCGAGCCATTCGACCGAGATGCAGCTGGCGCTGATCGCGCTGATGCTCGGCGGCATTTTCGAGTTTTATCCTAGGCTCAGGGTCGCCTTTCTCGAAGCGCAGAGCTGGTGGGTGCCGGGGCTGCTTGGGCCGCATCGAATGGGATTTGCGGCAGCACCACGACAGCGACGCGCCGTATCTCAAGCTGTCGCCGCTCGAATACTGGAAGCGCAACTGCTTCTCGGCGATCGAAAGCGGCGAGAGCCGAGGTCGGCTCGGTCGTCGAACTGCTGGGCGGTGCCGAAAACATCTGCGTGTCGAGCGACTTCCCGCATTTCAACTCGAGCTTCCCCGACGTTTCGACCCGGGTGATGACCAATTCGAGCATCACGCCCGAAATCGCCGGCAAGATCCTGTCCGGCGGCGCCCGCCTCTACGGTTTCGGCGAAGCGGATTTCGCCAAGGCCGCGGCGGCCGCCAGGCGACACGACAACATCGCCGGGAGCATCGCCGGCCGCGCCTAGCGTCGCCGCTGCCGCCGATGCGCGAACTGGAAGGGGCGCGCTTTGGCGGCCTGTTCGCGACGCCCATCCTGTCGCACAAATGGGCCGACGCGGCGGCGCTCAACGCGCCGCTGCGCGCCGCCATTCTCAGCCATCAGGGCCGCCACTCCGGCACGGCGCTGACGAATGTCGGCGGCTGGCACTCCGAACCCGGCACTCTCGAATTCTGCGGCGATGCCGGCCGGCATCTGCTCCGCCACATGGACGCCATGGTGAAAGAGGCGACCTTGCGCCTCTACGCCGAGTTCAGCCGCCCGCCAAAACCTGCGAGCTGGACGCTCAGCGCCTGGGCCAACGTCAACCGGCGGGGCGATTTCAACCAGATGCACACGCATCCGGGCGCGACCTGGTCGGGGGTCTATTTCGTCGATCACGGCGAGTCTCGGCCGGACGCCGAGGGAACCGCGTTGCGCCTTTCCGACCCCAACCCGGCGCGCACCAACATCTTCTTCCCCGAACTCTCGGCTTCCGATGTGCTGTTCAGGCCGGAACCGGGATTGATGGTGCTGTTTCCGAGCTATGTGCCGCACGCCGTGCTGCCGCATCGCGGCGAGGGGCCGCGCATTTCGATCGCGTTCAACGTGCGCCGGGAGCCCTTTCCGTGACGGCGCCGCAAAGGACGTATAGGCTATAAACAGACCCCGACGGGAGGAGGCATACGATGAGCTGGAACGGGCATCTTGTCGTTGATATGGACGCGCATATCCGCGAGCGCGCCGACCGGTTCTATCTCGACTACCTCGACCCGGCCTATCGCGAACCCTACCAGCTGTTGTGCGAGGCCGTCGCCAACCAGGAGAAAAAGGGCGACCGCTATGCTCTGTTCGGCAGCCGCACGGCGATCGTCGAGCAGCTTGAAACCGGCCGCGCGCTTGGGGTGCGTGACACCTTCGGGCTGACCGGCCGCTCCGAGATGGAGCATGGCCGTGTCGCCTTTCCGCCCGGCCGCAAGGATTCGCTGCCGCCGATCCGCCAGGAAGTGAACTGGGACATCAAGGCGCGCCTCGAGGACATGGACAAGGCCTCCGTCGATATCGGCGTGCTGTTCCCGACGCATGTGTCGAGCTATTGCGCGCTGCGCGATCTCGGCTTTGAAAGTGCGCTCTACCGCGCCTATCACCGCTGGGTCGCCGATTTCTGCAAGCAGGCGCCGACCCGCCTCAAATGGACCATCGTCGCCAACATGCGCGACATCACAAGCGGCGTCGCCGAGATCAAGTACTGGGCCGAGCGCGACCCGAACCTGGTCGGCGTCTATGTATCGCCGCAGGGACCGGGCAAGCGGCTGCTCGACAACCCCGATTTCCATCCGATCTACGATGCGGCGCAGTCGCTCGACCTGCCGCTGCTGGCGCATGGCGGCACGGCGCGGCCGCCTTACGGGCCGGGCACGTTCGATCTCGACGGCGCCTGGTTCCTGCTGCACGGGTTCTCGCAACCCGTGGGCCGGCATGGCGGCGATGGGCGCCTTGATCGGCGGCGGGGTCTTCGAGCTGTTCCCGCGGCTGCGTGCCGCGATCATCGAGACTGGCGGCGGCTGGGTCCCGGCGGCGCTCGACCGGCTCGACACGCATTACCTGATGTCGCCGGGCCATGTGCCGAATTTGAAGCGCATGCCGCGCGACGTGCTGGCCGAGGGCCGCTATTTCCACGGCATCGACAGCTGGGAGCGCTCGCTCGAATTCTGCATCGAGGAACTCGGCGAAGAGATGTGGCTGTTCGCCAGTGACTGGCCGCACGGCGACAGCGCCTGGCCGGAAAGCGTCGAGCAGGCCGCCGGCCGTCCGCGCCTCAAGGAAAGCGCCCGCAAGAAGCTGCTCGGCGAAAACGCGCTGCGGCTGTGCCCGCGGATCAAGGGCTGATCACACTACTTTGATAATGGGCGGCCGGCACGGACGCCTGCGGAAAGGGAAACAATGAACCGGAAAAGCACCTTCGCGCTCGGCGCATTTGCTCTGGGCGCCGCCTCTCTCCTGTCACTCGGCTCGGCGGCGATGGCTCAGAACGCGCCGCCGACCTACCAGGCCGATCCGGACGTCTACAAGGTCATTTTCGAGGATGACCATTTTCGGGTGATCGAGGCGATCCGCAAAACGGGAGTGCACGATAAGCTGCATTCGCATCCGCTGCCGGCGGTCGTTTACAACGTGACCGACTGCACGACCAAGCTGTACGACGCCACCGGCAAGGTCACCGGGGAGGGGACGCGAAAGGCCGATACCGCCTTCGCATCGCCGATCACAGCCGGGCATTCGGCCGAGAATACCGGCGCGGCCGACTGCAAGCAGATCTTCGTCGAGCGAAAATAAGCCTTACGATCAGCCAGCGGCCCGCGCATTCGCCTTCGTGGGGGCGGGGCCTTCGAGGGGGAGTGACATGAAATACGATTTGCTGGTGCAGCACGGCGAGGTGCTGGACCCCGGCGCCGGGTTGCGCGGCGCGCTCGATGTCGGGATTGCCGGCGGCAAGATCGTTGAGGTCGGCGCGTCTTTGCCGGCCAGCGAGGCGCGTCAGACGATCAGCGCCCGCGGCCTGCTGGTGACGCCCGGCCTCGTTGATATCCACGCGCATATCTTTGTCAATTCGCACGATATGGGCGGCCAAACCGACCACTACTGCAGCCAGAGCGGCGTCACGACGATGTGCGATGCCGGCAGCACCGGCTCGGCGACCTTCGCCGGCCTGCGCCACATCATCGACACGGCGGTGCGCACCCGGGTGCGGGCGTTTGTGAATCTGTCGGCGATCGGTATCGTCGGCACGTCGCGGCGCGGGGAGCTGTCGCATTTCCCCTATGCCGACCCGGAAGGCTGCGCCCGCACGATCAGCGAAAACCCCGATCTCGCGATCGGCGTCAAATTGCGCTACGGCCCGAACCTGGTGTGGGAATACTCGACCGAGCCGGTCAAGCTGGCGCGCAAGACCGCCGCGATGGCCGGGGTGCCGCTGATGATCCACATCACCAATTCGCCGATCCCGCTACCCGACATCCTCGCCGAGATGATCCCCGGCGACATCATTACCCACTGCTATCACGGCCGCGCCCACGGCATCATGGGCCAGGAGAAGCAGCTGATCCTGAAGGAGGTCGTCGAGGCACAGCGCCACGGCATCATCTTCGACTGCGCCCACGGCCGCAGCCATTTCAACTTTCCGATGATCGAAAAGGCGCTCGACCAGGGGTTCCTGCCCGACACGATCTCGACCGACCTGACGCTGACCAGCGCCACCAAGGGGCCGGTGTGGGATTTGATGACGACGATGACGAAACTGCTGCATTTCGGCATGTCGCTCGACGATCTGATCACCAAGGCCACCGCGGCGCCGGCCAAAATCCTCGGCTACGAGGGCACGGTCGGCACGCTGAAACCGGGCGCCAATGCCGACCTGGCGCTGATCGAGCGCCGCAACGAGAATGTGAGCCTGACCGACAGCGACGGCAACACCGTCACCGCCAAGGAGCGCCTCGTCACCCGCACGACGATCAAGGATGGCCGCCTCTGGTATCAGCGGGCGGCATAACGTCGTCCGCCGTTCCGCAATTTGCCGCCATCTGACGCATTGCTGCCCGGAAACCGGTGATCAGCGTTCCGTTCCGGGCGACAACGCGGTATAGCGCCGGTAATGACAGAACTGATCACTGATACCGAAGCCCTCGCGGCATTTTGCGGACGCCAGAAGGGCGCCGAATTCGTCACGGTTGATACCGAATTTATGCGTGAGCGGACGTACTGGCCGATCCTGTGCGTCGTGCAGGTCGCCGGACCGGACGCGGCGGTGGCGATCGACGCACTGGCGCCGGGAATCGATCTCGCGCCGCTGCTGGCACTGATGTGCGATCCGACGGTCCTCAAGGTGTTTCACGCGGCGCGGCAGGATCTGGAAATCTTCTTCCAGTTGTGCGGGCAGGTGCCGGAATCCACGTTCGACACGCAAGTGGCCGCGATGGTCTGCGGCTTTGGCAATTCGGTCAGCTACGAGACATTGGTCAAGCGGCTTGCCGGCGCCTCGCTCGACAAGGCCTCGCGCTTTACCGACTGGGCGCACCGCCCGCTGACCGACCGGCAAATTCACTACGCACTGGCCGATGTCGTGCATCTGCGCACGGTGTACGAGCGGCTGCAGCAGGTTCTCGCGAAAAACGGCCGCGCCGCCTGGTTTGCCGAGGAGATGGCCGATCTCGTCGATCCCGCGATCTACCGCAGCGAGCCGGCCGAGGCGTGGCACCGATTTCGGCTGCGCGGTCGCGCCGACCAGAAATTCCTCGGTGTGCTGCGCGCGTTGGCCGCGTGGCGCGAAACCGCGGCGCAGCAGCGCGACCTGCCGCGCGGCCGGATCATGCGCGACGAGGCCGTGCTGGAAATCGCCGCCCACGCGCCAAAGACGATCGAGGGCCTCGCCCGCACCCGCAGCCTCGGCAAGGGTATCGCCGAAGGCAAGCTCGGCAGTGAAATCCTGGAGGCGATCACCATCGGCCTTGCCGACCCGAACCCGCCTCCCGCGATCGCCGCCAGGCCGGAACCGCCACCCGGCATCGGCCCGCTGATCGAATTGCTGCGCGTCCTTCTGAAACAGCGCTGCGAGGATTATCAGGTGGCGCAGAAACTCGTCGCCTCGGCCGACGACCTCGAAGCCATCGCCGCCGACGATGAGGCCACGGTGCGCGCCCTCTCCGGCTGGCGCCGCGACGTATTCGGCAAGGACGCCCTCGCTCTCAAACACGGCGAACTCGCGCTCACCGCCGGCAAAAACCGCATCCAACTGGTGCCGCTGCCCGAACACGACATTGCTTAGCGCACTGCCGCCGCCGCTCGTCGCAGTGCATCGTTATTGGTTGTGTTGCTGAAGAGCCACACCATATAGCCCAGTGAAAGGTCGCGGAGGCCGCCTGATCAGGGGCGCTGTGGCCGGTTCATCGGGAGGGCACTACCATGGATCTCGAGAAATATACCGAGCGTTCGAAGGGCTTTATCCAATCGGCGCAAAATCTGGCGCTGCGCAGCGGGCACCAGCGGCTGTCGCCCGAGCACCTGTTGAAGGTGCTGCTGGAAGATAAGGAAGGCCTCTGCGCCAATCTGATCAACGCCGCCGGCGGCGACGCCAAGATGGTGCTTGCCGCGGTCGAGGCCGAACTTAACAAGCAGCCCAAGGTCGAGGGCAGCGGCGCCGGGCAGGTCTATATGGCGCCGGAGCTGGCGCGCGTGTTCGACCAGGCCGAGAAGATCGCCGAGAAGGCCGGCGACAGCTATGTCACGGTCGAGCGCTGCTGCTGGCGCTGACGATGGCGACGGATACGCCGTCGGGCAAGGCCTTGTCGGCCGGCCGGGTTACCGCCGCAAAACCTCAACGCCGCGATCGAGCAGGTGCGCAAGGGCCGCAAGGCGGAAAGCGCCTCGGCCGAGGACGGCTATGACGCGCTGAAGAAATATGCCCGCGACCTGACCGAGGCGGCGCGCGAAGGCAAGCTCGATCCGGTGATCGGCCGCGACGAGGAAATCCGCCGCACGATCCAGGTGCTGTCGCGCCGCACCAAGAACAACCCCGTGCTGATCGGCGAACCCGGCGTCGGCAAGACCGCGATCGTCGAGGGCCTGGCGCTGCGCATCGTCAACGGCGACGTGCCGGAGAGCCTGAAGGACAAGCGGCTGCTGGCGCTCGACCTCGGCGCGCTGGTCGCCGGCGCCAAGTATCGCGGCGAGTTCGAGGAGCGGCTGAAGGCGGTGCTCAGCGAGATCACCGCGGCGGCGGGCGAGATCATCCTCTTTATCGACGAGTTGCACACGCTGGTCGGCGCCGGCAAGGCGGAAGGCGCGATGGACGCCTCCAACATGCTGAAACCGGCCCTGGCGCGCGGCGAACTGCATTGCGTCGGCGCGACGACGCTCGACGAATACCGCAAGCACATCGAGAAGGATGCGGCGCTGGCGCGGCGCTTCCAGCCGGTCTTCGTCAGCGAGCCGTCGGTCGAGGACACGATCTCGATCCTGCGCGGCATCAAGGAGAAATACGAGGTGCACCACGGCGTGCGCATCACCGACGGCGCGATCGTCGCGGCGGCGACCCTGTCGCACCGCTACATCACCGACCGCTTCCTGCCCGACAAGGCGATCGACCTGATGGACGAGGCGGCCGCGCGGCTGCGCATGGAGGTCGATTCGAAGCCGGAGGAGATCGACGAACTCGACCGCCGCATCATGCAGCTCAAGATCGAGCGCGAGGCGCTGAAAAAGGAGCCCGATGCGGCCTCGCAGGACCGGCTGCGAAAAGCTGGTCAAGGAACTCGAAGAGCTGGAGCAGCGCTCGGCCGAACTGACCGCCCAATGGCAGGCCGAGAAGAGCAAGCTCGCCGACGCCCAGAAGCTCAAGGAGCAGCTCGACCAGGCGCGCGCCGAACTCGATCAGGCGCAGCGCCGCGGCGACTGGGCGCGCGCCGGCGAATTGACCTACGGCGTCGATCCCCGAGCTCGAACGCAAGCTCAAGGACGCCGAAGGCGCCGAAAAGGGCCGCATGCTCGAAGAGGCGGTGACCGCCGAGCACATCGCCGGGGTCGTGTCGCGCTGGACCGGCATGCCGGTCGACAAGATGCTTCGAGGGCGAGCGCGAGAAGCTGCTGCAGCATGGAGGACAATCTGCGCCGCCGGGTGATCGGCCAGGACGAGGCGGTGGTCGCCGTGTCGAACGCGATCCGCCGCGCCCGCGCCGGGTTGCAGGACCCGAACCGGCCGATCGGCTCGTTCCTGTTCCTCGGGCCGACCGGCGTCGGCAAGACCGAGCTGACCAAGGCGCTCGCCGAATTCCTGTTCGACGACGACAGCGCGATGGTGCGCATCGACATGTCGGAATACATGGAGAAGCACTCGGTCTCGCGGCTGATCGGCGCGCCGCCGGGCTATGTCGGCTATGACGAGGGCGGCGCGCTGACCGAGGCGGTGCGGCGCCGGCCCTACCAGGTGATCCTGTTCGACGAGGTCGAAAAGGCCCATCCGGACGTGTTCAACGTGCTGCTGCAGGTGCTCGACGACGGCCGGCTGACCGACGGGCAGGGACGCACGGTCGATTTCCGCAACACCCTGATCGTGCTGACCTCGAACCTCGGCGGCGAGGCCCTGGCGCAGCCTGCCCGACGGCGCCGAGATCGAACAGGCGCGGCCGCAGGTGATGGAGGCGGTGCGGGCGGCGTTCCGGCCGGAGTTCCTCAACCGGCTCGACGAGATCCTGCTGTTCCGCCGCCTGTCGCGCGGCGACATGACCGGCATCGTCGAGATCCAGCTGCGCCATCTGCAGAAGCTGCTGGCCGACCGCAAGATCACGCTCGAGATCGACGCCGCGGCGGCCGCGTGGCTCGCCGATACGGGCTACGACCCGGTCTACGGCGCGCGGCCGTTGAAGCGGGTGATCCAGCGCGAATTGCAGAACCCGCTGGCGCAGCAGATCCTCGAAGGCCGCATCCCCGACGGCGTCAACCGTGCACATCTCCGCCAGCCCGCTCGGCCTGCTGATCGGCGACGTGGCAGCCGCCGCAGCGGCCTAGATAAAACTGCGCAACTGAGGGGGTAGCTGGGCCGAAGTCGAGGGCGCGGCCGCCCCCTCACCCCAGCCCTCTCCCCCGATGGGGGCGAGGGAGCCTATTTTCCCCTCTCCTGCACCGCGGGAGAGGGTGGATCGCCGCATCAGCGGCGAGACGGGTGAGGGTCTGCGGCCCCTCACCCATCGCTTTTACACCGCCGGCTGGCCGGGGTCGGGGCGGCGGCGTTCGGACATGAACTGGTCGAATTCGGCCTTGTCCTTGGCGTGGCGCAGGCGCTGCAGGAAGTCGAGGAATTCGCGCTGCTCTTCTTCGAGCCGCCGCAAGGTTTCGGCGCGGTATTCGTCAAACGCGTGGTTGCCGCTAGCGGCATTGCTTCGGGCGTTACTGGCGCCCGAATTGCCGGAGCCGCCGGGCCGCGGGCCCCACCAGCGGTCGGCCGCGGCCTGCATCCTGTCCATGCGGCGCTGCATCCGCTCCATCCGATGCTGCCAGCGATCCCCACCGTTTCCGTACGCAAAGCATCCCATGACGCGACCACTCCCGATCAGATAGCCGACAACGATGAAACCCAGGGGCCAGAAGATGATAAAGCTGACGATGGTCAGGCCGATCCAGGCCGGCTTGCCGATGTCGTCCAGGCGTTCGGCGATCGTCGTCATCGCAACCCCTCATGTTAATGTAACTTACATTCACATAAGCTCGCGCCCCAAAACCTGTCAAGAGGCGCGGCCGGCGTTATTTGTCGTCGGGAGCCGTCAATCCCCGCAGGTACACCAACACGCCTGCTTCGAGCAGTTCCTCCGGCGTCATCGGCAGAGGCCGGCGGCCGGGATCGCCGCGTGCGAACAGCGAGGCGATGCCGTGCGACAAGGCCCAGATATGGAGGCTCATCATCAGGGCCGGCGGGCGCTTTCCGGGCGGTAATGCGGCGCACACCGCCTCCGACGCCCGGCGCAACACCGCAAACGCGCGCTCGGCGGCCTGGCGCAGTCCGGGCTCGCTGTCGAGCGCGATGCCGGCCTCGAACATTGCCGAGTAATAGGCCGGCTCATCGCGTGCGAAGGCGAGATAGGCCCGCCCGAGATTTTCGAAGGCGACGTTTGGCTGCGGACGGCCTTCGTCCCAGGCCCGCTTCAGCCGTTCCTCGAACAGTTCGAACCCGCGCTGCGCAACATCGGCCATCAGCGCGTCGCGGTCGCGGAAATGGCGGTAGGGCGCCGCCGAACTCACCCCTGCCCAGCGTGCCGCATCGGCAAAGGTAAAGCCGCCCGGCCCCTTGCGGGCGATCAGATCGAGCGCCGCCTGGACCAGCGCTTCGCGCAGATTGCCGTGGTGATAGCCGCGCCGGGCGCCGCCCGACCCGTTTCCCGACCAGCTCATATGGCAGACCGATCCATGTGAGGCCGTTTTACATCACAACCCCGGCGACACCACGGAAAGTCTTTGCGGGAAGGGCATCGAGGCGTGCACTTCCCTCGCCCGCATCGCGGAGAGGGTGGCCGCGGGCGACAGCGCGCGGACGGGTGAGGGTCGTGAAGCTGCGACACCCTCACCCGTCTCGCCCGCTGCCGCGGCGATCCACCCTCTCCCCCGTTGCGGGAGAGGGAAGTTTCAGCGCTGGCGCATCAACGCCGCCACCCCTTGAGACTCGGCGCCGTCGCGCCTTTCCAGCGCCGCGATGATACGCGGGCGGTCGCCGGCGGGGCGGTTCTGGCTCAGCTTGAACTTGCCTTCGAGCCGCTCGACCGCGATTTCGATGCCGACAATGCCGTTGAGCATCGAGGCGATGTACGGTGCCGGCTGGTCATCCATCCGCCACGGCGGGGCCGGCTCGCGCGCCTCGTGGCGTTCCGACAGCCGGCGCAGCAGCGTCGCGAGCCATTCCACGTCGGCGATCCGGCGGGCCGGGCCATAGGCGTGCACGGTCGCGTAATTCCAGGTCGGCACTGCCGGGCCGGCCTCGTACCAGCTTGGCGAGATATAGGCGTGCGGCCCCTGGAAGATCGCCAGCGTCTCGGTGGTGCCGTCGAGATCGGCGAGTTGCGGGTTCTGCCGCGCCAGATGGCCGAGCAGGTAGAGTTGACCGTCGCGCTGCTCAACCAGAAACGGGATCTGGCTGGCGATCATCCCTTGTGTCCCGTGGCTGACGAGCAGGCCGAAATCATGGCGCTCGATATGCGCGAGCAGCACTTCCGGCCGGGTTTCGGTGAAGGCAGGCGGCAGATAAACCACGATCGGGTCCCTCGCGACGCTTGATGAGGCAGTTCAGCCGAAATGCTTGAGCAGCGCGCTGCCGAGCAGCCCGATGCCGGACAGCAGCAATATGCCGCCAGAACCGCGATTGATCCAAACCAGATGGTCGCGGCGCAGCGAGACGCGCAGAGGCCGGCGCCAAAGGTCAGCCCGCCCCACCACAGCAGCGATCCGAGCCAGACGCCGAGGACCAGAACCCCGCCACGCGCCATCGTCGCCTGCTCGCCAGCCAACCCGATGCCGGCGAAAATCGCGAGAAAGGCTAGGATCGTGATCGGGTTGGCGATGGTCAGCGCGAAGGTCGACGCGAAATCGGCGAGCAGACCCTCGGCGTCACGCTGCGAATTCGCCGCCTCGTCGCGGATCGGCCCGCAGCGCGGAAATCCCGATATAAAGCAGGTACAGGCCACCCACGACGCGCAGCCAGTCCTCATAACCGAGCAGCCAGTCGGCGACGACCGTAAGACCGAACTCGCGGCGATGATGCCGAACACCGCATCGGCGCTCGCGGCACCCAGTCCAGAAAAGAACCCGGCAGCGCTGCCGTGGATGAAGGTGCGGCGCACGCACAGCACGCCGACCGGTCCGACCGGCACGGCAATGATGATGCCGACCAGCGCGCCCTTCAGCAAAAACCACAACAGCATACGCGCGCGAGCCTGTAGAATTGGCCGGCAGTCTCCGGGAATGGTCCGGCGGCGCGCAACCGGAATTCCGGCGCCCGAAGGGCAATCGGAGCACGATGATGCACCGGCTTTTCGGTATCGCAGCGGCAATCATCCTCGGCGTGTGCCGGACTCTGCGCCGGTCACCTCATGGCAGGCGAAAGGAGCCAACATGGCGACGGACAAGGCGGAAACAGGCGACGCCTACGAGTTCGAATTCACCGGGATCGACGGCGCGAAACTGCCGCTCGCGGCGTGGCGCGGCCATCCGGTGCTGGTCGTCAACACCGCGTCGTTTTGCGGCTACACGCCGCAATACAAGCGATCTCGAAGCGCTGTGGCAGCGCTATCGCGAACGCGGGCTGGTCGTGCTCGGCGTGCCGTCCAACGATTTCGGCCAGCAGGAGCCGGGCACCGCGGCCGAGATCAAGCAGTTCTGCGAGACCAACTACCAGGTCGATTTCCCGCTGACCGAGAAGTACCGGGTGGTCGGCGCCGCCGCCCACCCGTTCTACCGCTGGGTCGCCGCCAGCTCGGCGAAGGCGGCGCGCCGCGCTGGAACTTCCACAAATACCTGATCGGCCCCGACGGTCAGCTTGCCGGCACCTGGCCCTCGCAGGTCCGGCCGACCGACGCCGCGATCACCGTCGAAATCGAAAGCGGCCTGCCGAAACCGTAGCTGCCGAAACCGTAGCGCCTTCCCTTATTTTTTGCGGGCCGCTTCGATCAGCTTTTTCATGTCCTCGATGCCGATGGCGCTCGGGATGATTTCGTTGCCGATGACAAAGCCGGGCGTGCCGTTGATGTCGAGCGCGTCGGCGAGGTCGATATTGGCTTGCAGCATGCGTTCGACCTCCGGCGCCTCCATGTCACGCTTTAGCCGGGCGGTGTCGAGGCCGAGCGGGGCGATCGTCTTGAACACCGCCGCTTCGTCGAGATGGCCCTTGAAGCCCATCAGGGCGCGGTGCACGACGTCGTACTTGCCCTGCTTGCGGGAAGCGAGAGCAGCTTTGGCCGCGACCGTCGAGCCCGGGCCGAGCACCGGAAATTCCTTGTAAACGATGCGCAACTGGCGATCTTCGCCGAGCAGCTTTTCAAGCGACGGTTCGACCATTTTACAATAGGGGCAGCTGTAGTCGAAGAACTCGACGATCGCCACATCGCCTTTCGGATTGCCGGCGGTCGGCGCGTCAGGGTCATCGAAGACCTGCGCCTTATGCGTCACCAGCGCCGCCGACGCCTTGTCATGCGCCTCGCTCTTCAGCTTTTCCTTGGCCGCCTGCAGGGCGTCGAGCAGCACCTCGGGGTTCTTCGCGAGGTACTCCCCGATGATCTTCTCGATTTCCTTGCGCTGGTCCGGGCTGAAATCGGCCGCCGCGGCAGGCCGTGACGCGACGCAGCAGGCCAGCACTAGAAGCACCGCGGTCAGGCCGCGGAAAAGCACACGCATGATCTTGAAACTCCGTTTCGACGCACCGGACGCGCACATCCTCAATTGTTGTCGATGTGCTCGGCCTCGCGATTGATGTCCTCGGCCCGTGAATAAGCCACCGAGTTGCGCGCCAAAAGCTGCTTGGCCCGCTGGGATTGCTGCATCGCATCGCGCTTCTTGCCGTTGGCCAGCGCTTCCTCGGCCAGCGACAGCGCGGCCATGCCGAACTGGTTGTCTCGCCCATAGGCGACAGCGAGGAAATGCCACACCTGGCTGTCACGGCCTTCGTCGCGGCTGGCATCGTTGAGATAGGCAATCGCGCGCTTGTTGAGCGCAGCGTCGCCGGTCTCGATATAGACCTGCGACAGTTCGATGCGCAGCAGCGCCGAACCGGAGGCGAGCCGCACCGCATCCTCGTAGGGACGCACGGCATCGCGGACGCGGCCGTTTTCAAACAGCATCTGGCCTTTCAGTTCCCGGTAATACGGGTTGTTCGGAAAATCCTTGATCAGCCCATCGATCGCCGGCAATGCCTTGTCAAGGTTCGGAATTTTATAATAGGCCATGGCCCGGGCATAGCGCGCCGGCACCGAATTGTCGCTTTCCGGATAGGCCGCGAGAGTCGATGACGGCGGGTCGATATAGGCGCGCAGCTTGGCCTTGATCAGCTTCAATAGCTCGACCGATTGCGGTGAATCCACACGCTTGAACAGCGCGCGCTGTTCACATGGTCGCGGACATATTCGACCCGTTGAGCGGTCAGCGGATGGGTGCGGCCCCAGGGGTCGCGGCTGGTATCGCCGGAAAGCATCTCCTCGCTGCTGCAGAATTTCAAAAAACTTCAGCAGGCCGCGGGCCGACTGGCACGCCCGGTCGAGAAAATTCAGCGCCGCATGGTCGGCGGTGGCCTCCTGCCCGATCGAGAATTGCAGGAAGGCGCGCTCGCCGACCCCGGCGGCGCCGAGCATCGGCGCCGGATTGCGGCCGGCAACCGAAACCGCCGCGCCGAGCACCATCGCGATGATGTTCTCGATGCTGGCGTTGCGCATCGCCTCCTTGGCGCGCAACACATGGCCGCCGGTGATGTGCCCGCTTTCATGCGCGATGACGCCGATCAGCTGGTTGGGCGTCTCGGCCCGCAGGATCAGGCCGGTGTGGATAAAGATCGCCTCGCCGCCGGCGACAAACGAGTTGAGCTGCGGGTCTTGGACCAGATAGATGCCGACGGTGCTGGGTTCGAGCCCGGCGGCGCGCCATACCGGCGTCGCCAGCGTGCGGATGTCATTTTCAATTTCGGCGTCGCGAAGCACTGTCGGCGCGGCCGCCAGGGCCGGCGCCATCGGGCAAAACACCATCGAGCCCAGCGCCGCAATCATCGCGGCGACCAGCAACAGGGACCGGCCCCCTCTGCGTCGCACTGCTGTCACCCCCGCCCATGTCCGGCCCGGCATAAGGGGCGATTGTGACAAGCTAGGGGCGAGCGTCGCAGCAGCCCGTGCCGCAACAGCCCCGGCCGCTGCAGCGAAGCCGCCGCAGCCGCCGGGCTCACGACTGCATCAGGCGCTGCCACCAGCCGCGGCGCGGGTTGCTCGGCTTTTCGGTCACGCTCTGGACGTCATCGTCGATGCGGGCCGCGGGCGGCGCCTGGTGGTGAACCGGCTCGTGGGATGCTGTCGGTGCATCCGCCGTCGCGACCGCTTCCTCCAGCACGCGCTCGGTCGCGCTGACATAGGGGACGCCCTGCTCCACCTCGGCGCTCGGCACCGGTTGCGGCGCCGGCGCAGCGTCGGCGATGGCCGGTTCCGGCAGCGCCTCGATCGCCACCGGCCAGGGCTCCGGTTCCGGCGGCGGCGCGGTTTCGGCGACGGCCGGTTCCGGCAGCGCCTCGATCGCCACCGGCCAAGGTTCAGGTTCCGGGTCCGATGGCGGCGCGGTTTCGGCCAGGGCCGGTTGCGGCAGCGCCTCAATTGTGGCCGGCGGATGATGCTCCGCCGGTGCGGCCGGCGTCACGTCCCAGATGGGAACCGTCTCAACGACAGAGGCTGCCGGCTCGGTTGCGGCGGGTTCGTCTTCCCATGCGATAGGCTCGGGCGACCACACGGTTTCCGGCTCGGAGAATTCCGGCGTCTCGATGTAAGCCGCGGCGACTTCGGCGACTTCGTCGTCTGCGCCGACAGCGCCGTCGGCTGCGGCCGCTCCACGCCGGGGCCGAACCCGACCGCCGCGGCGGCCGCGGCGGCGGCGTTGCGGTTCGCCCTCGGCCTCACGCCCGGCCTCGCCGGCATCCTCCTGCGGCGCGTCGTCGGAAGCTTCGACGGGTTCCGCCGCATCGGCGTCGGCCTCGGCCGGCGCCGCCCGCCCGTCGCGGGCCTCGTCGGGACGCCGCCGACGCCGGCGCCGGCGCCGACGGCCGCGCTCTTCCTCGGTCTCGTTGTTGTCGCCGTTGGGTTCGCGCTGCTCGTGCCGGGGTTCACCCTGGGCGTCGGCATCGACCGTTTCCGGTTCGAACTCGGCGGCATCGTCGTTGTCGAGTCCTCGTCGTCGTCCTCGATGATGGTCGGCGCCTGGATCGGACGCACCGGCGGCAGTTCGCCGGCGGCGAAGACGCGCAGCCGCTCGAGCCGGAAGGCTGGCGGGATCAGCGCGTCGTCCTGCGCCACCATGCACCTTGAGGCCGTAGCGCGCCTCGATCTGGTTCAGCGATTCGCGCTTCTGGTTGAGCATGTAGAGCGCAACATTGGTCGGCACAAAGATGCAGATTTCGGCCGAACGCCGCCGGATGCCCTCTTCCTCGATCGAGCGCAGCACATAAAGCGCGGTCGATTCGACCGAGCGGATAAATCCGGTGCCGGCGCAATGCGGGCAGGGCTGGGTCGAGGTCTCGGCGAGCGACGGCCGCAACCGCTGTCGCGACATCTCCAGCAGCCCGAACGGGCTGATGCGGCCGACCTGGATGCGCGCCCGGTCGTTTTTCAGCGCCTCCTTCAGCCGGCGCTCGACCGAGACCTGGTTGCGGTGCTCCTCCATGTCGATGAAGTCGATGACGATCAGCCCGGCGAGGTCGCGCAACCGCAACTGCCGGGCGATCTCGTCGGCCGCTTCGAGATTGGTGCGCAGCGCGGTTTCTTCGATGTTGCGCTCGCGCGTCGAGCGGCCGGAGTTGACGTCGATCGCGACCAGCGCCTCGGTCTGGTTGATCACGACATAGCCGCCGGAGCGAAGCTGCGCGACCGGCGAATGGATCGCGTCGATCTGGCTTTCGATCTGGAAGCGGTGGAACAGGCCGATCTGCGGATCGCGATAGGGCTGCACCCGCTTGGCGTGGCTCGGCATCAGCGTCCGCATGAACGCCTTGGCGGTCTTGTAGCCTTCCTCGCCCTCGACCAGCACCTCTTCGATGTCGCGGGTATAGAGGTCGCGGATCGACCGCTTGATCAGGTTGCCTTCTTCGTAGATCAGCGCCGGCGCGGTCGATTGCAGCGTCAGGTCGCGGATTTCGTTCCACAGCCGCAGCAGGTATTCGTAATCGCGCTTGATCTCGGCCTTCGAGCGCTCGGCGCCGGCGGTGCGGACGATGACCCCCATGCCCTCGGGAATTTCGAGCTCTTCGAGGATGTCCTTGAGGCGGCGCCGGTCGGTGATGCTGGTGATCTTGCGCGACACGCCGCCGCCGCGATTGGTGTTCGGCATCAGCACGCAATAGCGGCCGGCCAGCGACAGGTAGGTGGTCAGCGCCGCGCCCTTGTTGCCGCGCTCTTCCTTGGCGACCTGCACCAGCATGATCTGGCGGCGCTTGATGACTTCCTGGATCTTGTAGTGGCGCTGAGTGGTGGAAGCGCCGCCGTTCGGCATCGGCTTCCTCGACATCCTCGACTTCGTCGCCGCCCAGCGTCTCGACGGTTTCGGGCGCGACGGAAAAGCCGTCGGAATCGCCACTCGCTTCGGCTGCGTGTTCGGCCTCAGCAGGTTCGGCCTCAGCCTGTTCGGCTTCGGTCTGCTCGGATTTGGAATGCTCGGAGCCAGGGTGCCCAAGCCAGAATGCTCGAAAACCAGCTGCTCCGGCTCGACCAGATCGCCGATCTCAACCGCCAGCATGGCCTCTTCGGTGATGCGGAACGGAGTCGCGGGCGGATTTTGCCGCATCTCGACCGGCTCGTCGCCGAAACTGACCAGCGTCGCCGGGGTGGTTTCTGGCTCGGCACTCCGGCGGCGGCTCGGGGGCTGCGTCACTCTGCGCAGCCATCGTGTCGCGGGTTTCGACGGGTGGTTCGGGTGCCGCGGGCTCGGGTGCTGCCGCGACGATCGGCGCGGTTTCCCCGGCCGCCGGAGCCGCGTCGTCGGCGCGCGATTCCGAGAAGGCCACCTCGGCCGGGATATCGTACAAGTCGGGTTCGGCCCGGGCCTCGGCGAGTGGCGCCTCAGGCTCGTCGTCCGGGGCATCGTCATCGGTTATCGCGGCGACCGCGACCGGCTCGGGAAGCGCCGCCGCGAGCGACACGCCGACATCCTCGCCACCATTATCGGCGTTCGCGGCTCGGTCGTCGGGCTCGGGCTCACCGTCCTCGCCCCGCCGGTCGCTGACCGGAATGCGGTAATAATCGGGGTGGATTTCGCTGAACGCGAGAAACCCGTGCCGGTTGCCGCCGTAATCGACAAACGCCGCCTGCAGCGACGGCTCGACCCGCGTTACCTTGGCAAGGTAGATATTCCCTTTGACTTGTCTTTTTGTGGAAGATTCGAAATCGAATTCTTCGAGACGATTGCCACTGATTACCACCACCCGAGTTTCCTCGGGGTGGGCGGCATCGATAAGCATGCGTTTTGCCATTCGGGCAAAACTCCCAGGCGCGCCGCTGCGGCCGCGCTAAGGCGGACCGGCGGCGCGGTGCTGTGTGGAAGGCTATTGGGGAGGAGGCCGGCGGCATTTACGCTCATGGCGTCGCAGAATCTTTTATCAGCGTCGCGTCGGCAAGCACGCGCGGCTTCGGTTAATACGTTATGCAAGCCCGATGCTGCGCCCCGGCGTGGCGGCAAGCAAGCTGCCGATGATGCGGGTTTGCGTCGCAACACCGCCGGACGACGCGTCCAGTAGGCGGAGTTTGCATCTACCCAATGTATAGAGTAACTGCCCTCGCCACAATGATTTCGTAACAGTGCGATAACGGGCGGAGCGGCGTGGCGCGGTGCGGAAATCCGCCAGGGATAAGGCCCTGGGAAAGCCCTCTTGGATTAGCCACGGGGTTGGCGCATAAGGTGCGCCGCCGCGCCAAAGCAAGGGGAGCCGGCGCGGGTGCGCGCAACATGGTCAAGCTGGTCCGATTCCTTTTCGTCTGCGTGCTGCTGGCTGTCATCGCCGGCGGCGTCTTCATCGGGCTGACGATCTGGCATTTCGGCCGCGACCTGCCCGATTATCAGCAACTGGCGCATTACGAGCCGGCGATCACGACCCGCGTGCATGCCGGCGACGGCCGGCTGCTCGGCCGAATACGCGACCGAGCGGCGCGTCTTCGTGCCGATCGCCGCGATCCCGAAGCGGGTGATCAACGCCTTCCTGTCGGCCGAGGACAAGAATTTCTACAGCCACCACGGCGTCGACCCGATCTCGATCGCTGCGCGCCGCGCTGACCGATGTCGGGCGCTGGCGCAGCAACCGCCGGCCGGTCGGCGCCTCGACGATCACCCAGCAGGTCGCCAAGAACATGCTGCTGTCGAACGAGTTGTCGGTCGCGCGCAAGGTCAAGGAGATCCTGCTCGCGACGCGAATCGACGAGGCGCTGCCGAAGGACCGCATCCTCGAACTCTACCTCAACGAGATCTATCTCGGCTCCGGCGCCTACGGCGTCGTCGCGGCGGCGCTGACCTATTTCAACAAGTCGCTCGACGAGTTGACCCTCGGCGAAGCGGCGTTCCTCGCCGCCCTGCCGAAAGCGCCCAACAACTATAATCCGGTGCGCTTTCCGCAGGCCGCGAAGGCGCGCCGCGACATCGTGCTCGACCAGATGGTCGAGGACCGGCGCCGCGACCGCGGCCGAGGCCGCCGCCGCCAAGGCCGAGCCGGTGACCGTGCACCACCGCGAGGAGGCCGAGATCGTCAACGCGCCCTATTTCGCCGAGGAAGTCCGCCGCGAACTGCTGGCGCGGTACGGCGAGAAGACAGCTTTACCAGGGCGGCATGTCGGTGCGCACCAGCCTCGATACCCGGCTGCAGGCCGCCGCCGACAAGGCGTTGCGCGACGGGCTGATCAACTATGACCGCGGCCATGGCGGCTGGCGCGGCGCGGTCGGGCATATCGACCCCGGGCCCAACTGGCCGCGCCGGCTCGAGGCCGAGGCCGTTGCCGCCCGGCGCCGCGACGGTCGGCTGGCAGCTCGCGATGATCCTGCGCACCGAAAGCGACGGCGCCGCGATCGGGCTGAAAGGCGGCGAGACCGGCCGCATTCCGTTTGCCCAGATGCAATGGGCCCGGCCGTTGCGCGACGACAGCACGCTCGGCGCCTTTCCGCGCAACGCCGCCGATGTGGTCAAGCCGGGCGACCTGGTGCTGGTCGAGCCGCTGGCCGACGATGCGGCCAAACCCGCGGGAGCGAAGTCGCCGACCGCCGCGACACTCTACAATTTGTGCCAGATCCCCGAGGTGTCGGGCGCGCTGGTCGCGATCGACCCGCATACCGGGCGGGTGCATGGCGATGAGCGGCGGTTTCAGCTTCGAACTCAGCCAGTTCAACCGCGCGACCCAGGCCAAGCGCCAGCCGGGCTCGTCGATCAAGCCGTTTGTCTACCTGACCGCGCTGGAACACGGCTTCACCCCGTCGACCCTGGTCGATGACGGGCCGATCTCGATCACCAGGGGCCGGGCATGCCGGCCTGGACGCCGGCGAACTACAGCACCCGCAGCTTCCGCGGCCCGACACCGCTGCGCGTCGCGCTGGAATTATCGCTGAATACGGTGGCGGCGCGGCTCGCCTCGATGGTCGGCATGGAGGCGATCGGCCAGACGGTCGAGAGCTTTCGGCATCATGGACCACATGCCGCGCGCTCTACGCGATGTCGCTCGGCGCCGGCGAGACCACGCCGCTGCGCCATACCGCGGCCTACGCGATGCTCGACAATGGCGGCAAGAGGATCACCCCGACGCTGATCGACCGCGTGCAGGACCGCAACGGCAAGACAATCTTCCGCGCCGACCAGCGGCCATGCGACGCCTGCACCAACGTCGAGTGGAACCACCAGGCGGTGCCGACCATCCCCGACAACCGCGAGCAGATTGCCGACCCGCTCGCCACCTTCCAGATCGTCCAGATGATGGAGGGCGTCGTGCAGCGCGGCACCGCCACCGTGGTCAAGGCGGTCGGCAAGCCGATCGCCGGCAAGACCGGCACGACCAACGACTGGCAGGATGCGTGGTTTGTCGGGTTCAGCCCCGACCTCGCGGCCGGCGTCTATATCGGCTATGACGAGCCGGTCAATCTCGGCGACAACGAGACCGGCGGCCATCTCGCGGCGCCGGTCTTCCGCGACTTCATGATCGCCGCGCTGAAAGACGCGCCGGCCAAGGAGTTCCGCATCCCGCCGGGCCTGCGAATGTACCGGGTCAACCCGGCAACCGGCATGCCGGCCGGCGGCGGCGAGGCGGCATCTCGAAGGCTACAAACCCGGCACCGAACCCGGCAAGGACCGCGAACGTGGGCTGCGCAGTGTGCCCGGCGAGGAAGCGGTCGGCAGCACCTGCATCGTGCGCGGGCATGCCGGTCCGCGATGCCCCGGCCAGCGGCACCGGCGGGCTGTATTGAGCTGCCGCCCGGACCTATCTTTATGCGCAATAGAGTGAAAGAGGAAGTGAACCATGCGTGCCGAAATGCAGGCGGTCGTCGACGACATCAATAAGTCGTTGGCGCTGCTGAGGAGGCATCTTTGACTGGGATGTCGCAAACCGCCGTCTCGCCGAACTGAACGCCCGCGCCGAAGACCCCAAGCTATGGGATGACCCGAGCGAAGCGCAGAAGGTGCTGCGCGAGCGCACCCGGCTCGAACGGGCGATCGAAAGCTATCGCCGCATCGAGCGCGAGGTCGACGAGGCGGTCGAGCTGATCGGTCTCGGCGAAGCCGAGGGCGACGCCGATATCGTCACGGAGGCCGAAGCCGAGCTCGAAAAGCTGCACGACGAGGCGCAGCGGCGCGAGGTCGAAAGCCTGCTGTCGGGCGAGGCCGACGGCAACGACTGCTATCTCGAAGTGCATGCCGGCGCCGGCGGCACCGAGGCGCAGGACTGGGCCGAGATGCTGCTGCGCATGTATGTCCGCTGGGCCGAGCAGCACGACTACAAGATCGAGTGGCTCGAGGAGAGCGCCGGCGAAGGCGCCGGCATCAAATCGGCGACGATCAAGGTCAACGGCGCCGACGCCTATGGCTGGCTGAAGACCGAAAGCGGCGTGCACCGGCTGGTGCGCATCTCGCCGTTCGAACTCGGCCGCGCGGCGCCACACCAGCTTTGCCTCGGCGTGGATCTACCCGGTGATCGACGACAAGATCGAGGTCGAGGTCGAGGACAAATACCTGCGGGTCGATACTTACCGCTCCTCCGGGGCGGGCGGACAGCACGTCAACAAGACCGACAGCGCGGTGCGCCTCACCTATACGCTGCCGGGGGACGATCCGGTCGTTGTCGCGTGCCAGAGCGAGCGTTCGCAGCACCAGAACCGGGCGCACGCGATGGGGATGCTGCGCGCCCGGCTTTACGAGCTGGCGCTGCAGAAGCGCGAGGCGGTGGTCGATGCGATGAACGCCACCAAGACCGATATCGGCTGGGGCCACCAGATCCGCTCCTACGTGCTGCAGCCCTACCAGATGGTGAAAGACCTGCGCACCGGCGTCGAAAGCGGCAACCCGTCCGCGGTGCTCGACGGCGACATCGACCGCTTCCTCGCCGCCGCGCTGGCCCAGCGCATCGAAGGCGCCGACGCGATCACGGTGGAGAATTAATCCCCTCTCCCGCGATGCGGGAGAGGGAAGAAAAGGCCGTCGTCGTTCTGGGGTGCCGAGTTCCTGACCGACGGTCGGCCGAGCCCGGCATTGCGGCGGCGGGTGGAACTCGGCGTCGAACTGACCAAGGCCGGCGTCGCGCCCTTGCTCGTGCTGTCGGGCGGCAACCCGGTGGATGGGGTTGCCGAGGCGGTCGCGATGCGCGATCTGGCGCTGGCTGCGGAGGTGCCGGAAGCAGCGCTGCTGTGCGAGACGCGATCGCGCAACACGGCGCAAAACGCGCTGAACACCGCCGCCCTGCTGCGCGAACATGGCGTTACGCGGATCGTACTGGTGACGCACCGGACGCATCTGTTCCGCGCCCGCCTGGTGTTCCGCCTCGCCGGGCTGACGGTCTCCGGCACTGCCGGAATCCCGGCACGATCATGGGTCGGGGCGGTTGCCGCGACGGTTTGTGAACTGGTCGCACTGCCGCGCAGCGTCTTCCTGCTGCTTCCTGCAATCGCACGGCGACTTGCGGTCTTGCGATAAGCCGGTATAGGTCAATCTAGTACAGATCGCACTCTGAACCCGCCCCGAACCCGATTGGTCGCCCGCCCGATGCCGCTTGTCCTCTACAATTCGCTGACCCGCCGCAAGGAGGTGTTCGAGCCGATCGACCCGAACAATGTGCGGATGTATGTCTGCGGCCCGACGGTCTACGACCTCGCCCACATCGGCAACGCCCGCGCGGTCGTCGCCTTCGACCTCCTGAACCGGGTGCTGCGCCATGAATACGGCGCCGAGCACGTCACCTATGTCCGCAACATCACCGATGTCGAAGACAAGATCATGGCCGCCGCCCGCGAAAACGGCGAGCCGATCGAGGCGCTGACCAGGCGCACGACCGCGATCTTCCACGAGGACATGGCGGCGCTCGGCAATCTGCCACCCGATATCGAGCCGCGCGCCACCGAATACATCGCGCAGATGATCGCGCTGATCGAGCGCCTGATCGCCTTGGGTCATGCTTATGCCGCCGAGGGACACGCGCTGTTCGACGTGTCGTCCTATGCCAAATACGGCGCGCTGTCGCGGCGCAGCCGGGCCGACATGATCGCCGGCGCCCGCGTCGAGGTCGCGCCGTACAAGAAAAACCCCCGGCGATTTCGTGCTGTGGAAACCCTCGACGCCGGACCAGCCGGGCTGGGACAGCCCGTGGGGCCGCGGCCGGCCGGGCTGGCATATCGAATGCTCGGCGATGAGCGAACAGACCCTTGGGCCGACCTTCGACATCCACGGCGGCGGTCTCGACCTGATCTTCCCGCACCACGAAAACGAGATCGCGCAAAGCGTCTGCGCCCATGACGGCCACCCGTTCGCCCGCTACTGGGTGCACAACGGCATGCTGACGGTCGGCGGCGCCAAAATGGCGAAATCCGACGGCAATTTCATCACGGTCCGCGACGCCCGCACCCAGGCCCCCGGCGAAGTGATCCGCCTGGCGATTCTGTCGACACATTACCGCGACCCGCTCGACTGGACCGATCAGCGCCTGCAGGAGGCGAAATAGACGCTCGATCGGCTCTACCGCGCGCTTTCACTTCCCGCTGAGGGCGCGGTGGATCGCGAAGAGGTAGAGCGTCAAGTCGCATACATGTTTTAACGCGCTTCAGGACGACTTGAACGCGCATCTTGCCATCGAGCGCCTGAAAGCAATTGCGCGACCACTTAATCGCTTACATCGATCAATGCCCGGCGATACTGCAACAGAGCAAGAGGTGTTGCGTATAGCAGGCGGCTTGCTCGGCTTACTCACGAGAGACCCGGAGCAAGTCCTTCGCGAAGCAGCGGAGACAGCTGCCATCACCGCTGCACAAGTGGAAGGTATGTCTTTAGGGGATCGTAGCGATTCTGAAATCGTCCTTGGCGAGTTTCACCAATTTGTCGAAGAGCGCATCGCCGCGCGTGCTCTCGCCCGTAAAGAACGTCGGTTCAGCCGACGCCGACCGCATTCGCACGGAATTAGCTGACAAGGGCATCATCCTCGAAGACCGCCCGGACGGCACCACCGAGTGGCGCAGCGCCTAGTGGCTGGAATCACAAACTTCTCCCTCGCCCCCATCGGGGGAGAGGGCCGGGGTGAGGGGGCGGCCACGGGCACCGTCCTTGGCCCGGCGACCCTCACCCGTCTCGCCGCTGACGCGCCGAGCCACCCTCTCCCGCAATGCGAGAGAGGGAAGTAAGCGATGGCCGGGACCAACCATAGCCGCGACGGGATTACCGGGGGGCCGGCGGTCATTCTGGTGGAGCCGCAGCTTGGGCAGAATATCGGGACCGCGGCGCGGGCAATGATGAATTGCGGGCTTGATGATCTGCGGCTCGTCAAACCGCGCGACGGGTGGCCCAGCGACAAGGCGGTGGCGGCGGCGAGCGGTGCCGACATGGTGCTCGACAAGGCGCGCCTCTACCCCTCGGTCGAGGCCGCGATCGGCGACCTTCAGCATGTCTATGCCTCGACCGCGCGCGACCGCTACATGGTCAAACGCGAGGTGACGCCGCGCACCGCCGCCGCAGAAATGCACGGTTTCATCGCGGCCGGCGAAGCCTGCGGCGTGCTGTTCGGGCCGGAACGCACCGGCCTCGTCAACGACCATATCGCGCTCGCCGACACGGTGCTGAGCGTGCCGCTCAACCCCGCGTTTTCATCGCTGAACCTGGCGCAGGCGGTCCTGCTGATCGGCTACGAGTGGTTCACCGCGCGCACCGACTCGCCGCCCGAAAGCATGCATACCGGCCACAGCCGCCCGGCCAACAAGGTCGAGTTGCTGCGCTTTTTCGACCATTTCGAGGAGGCGCTGGTCGATAGCGGTTTTTTGCGCCACGAAGACAAGCGCCCGAGCATGACCCGCAATCTGCGCAACCTGTTCCAGCGCGCCAACTGCACCGAGCAGGAACTGCGCACCCTGCACGGCGTCATCACCGCCTTCATGGGGCCGCGCAAGCGGGCGGAGTAGCGGTCCCACTTCGAAATCCACGCCAACCGCATCGCAGATATGTTCAACATGCGTGTGGGCCGATACAATCGGTGGTATGCGGGTTCTCTACCACCTCACACTGTCGCCGTTCGCGCGCAAGGTGCGAGTCGTACTCGCGGAAAAGAGCCTGGAATTCACGCTGAAGCTCGAAAAGACCTGGGAGCGGCGGCCTGAATTTCTCGCGCTGAACCCGGCCTGCGAAGTGCCGGTGCTGATCGAATCGGATGGCGCGGTGTTCGCCGGCACCGATGCGATCGTCGAATATCTCGATGAGGAGTACCGCGAAAAGCTGCTGATCGGGATCAACCCGGTGGACCGCGCCGAGGTGCGCCGCCTGTCATCGTGGTTCGACATCAAGATGAACAACGAGGTGACGGAAAACCTGCTCGGCCAGAAAATGATGTGGCGCTATCAGGGCCAGGGGCAGCCGAGTTCGCAGGCGATTCGCGCCGGCCACGCCAATCTGCCCTATCACCTCGACTATATCGGCTATCTGGTGGAGCGGCGGCGCTGGCTCGCCGGCGACCATTTCTCGATCGCCGACATCACCGCCGCGGCGCATCTGTCGAGCCTCGACTATCTCGGCGACGTGCCCTGGGAAGCGCACGAACTGGCCAAGGAGTGGTACGCGCGGATCAAGTCGCGCCCGAGTTTTCGCGCGATCCTCGCCGACCACGTGCCGGGTGCCCCGCCCCCGGCGCATTACGCGGACCTGGATTTCTGAAAGCCGCTTCCGCGTCACGTGCCACGGCTCATACGCTGCTGGTCTACGTCATTGCGATCGCGCCGGGTCCGGCCTCCGGCCGGCCCGAGGACAGGCTCCGCGAAGCAATCTCGTGCAGATAGAGGCTCCGCCCGTCGAGATTGCTTCGTCGCCTCGCGGCTCCTCGCAATGACAATCTTTGCGAGGCTCCGCTCGGGGCCGCTTGATCAGCCGGCTTTGGCGCGGTTGGCGGCGAGGCGGGCATCGACCTGGGCGACGGTCGCATCAACGACCGGGTGCTTCATCCCGAATTGCGCCGCGATCAGCTGGACGAGCCGGTCGGTGCGCTCGATGTTTGGCACGCCATTATTGAGCGCGCGGGCCGCCGAGGACGGGCGCACAAGCTCGTTGGCGGCGGCAGCGTATTTCTCGAACGGCACGAGATCGTCGCGCGACGCGCCGAGCTTTTCGCAGACCTCGCAGACGAAATTATAGACCGAGCGCGACTTTTCGACGTCGGCATGCACCGCGTCCTTGATGTCAACCGCGCTGTCCTTGGTGACGCAGCGGTAATTCCCGGTCAGCAGCATCGCCCATTTGGCGAGCGGTACGAAAATCAAATCGTGCACCCGCAGCTTGACCGGCAGCTCGATCTTGCCTTCGGGTGTGTCGAAGCGGGCAGCGTCCACATCCTTGCTCAAATTGTGCAGAACCGCCGTGGCCTCGGCCGTGTCAAAAGCCGCGGCCTTGAAGTTCGTCGGCAGCGTGACGAGCAGGAAATTGATCTTCTCGCCCGGCGGGCGGATCGCCTGCGGATCGGGACTGCACAAGGTCAGGAGGCCGGGGGTGAAATTGTCCCACACACTGGCGTCGGTGAAGGCGGGCTTCAGCGAGTCGGCGTTGAGGCCCGGGATGCGCCGCAGATAAGGGAGCGGCGGCATGTTCATGATCGACATCGTCGGCTTCTTGCTCTTCGCCACAGCGTCGAGCAGTTCGCGGACACCGGGCGAGCGGTATTGCGGCTCCTGCATCGCCAGGCAGACGAGGTCAAAATCGGCCGGGTTCACATCAGCGGTGCCGGCGGCGCGCAGGCTGCCGGGGAGCTTGCGCAAGTCGATATCGACCGGTGCCCTGCCGCGGATCGGCATGCGGATATGCGCGCCGTCGGTGTTGAATGCCTCGACCTCGTTCGGCAGGCAGACCATCGTGATCTTGTGGCCGCCGAACAGCAGCTTGGTGGCCAGGAGCGAGCCGTAGGAAGCCCCCAGAATAAGTATGTTGTAAGCCGGCATACGCCTTCCTCCCGGATTCGCGCTGGTGTGAATTGGCCGGAGAATATCGGCGATCAGCCGCCGGCCGCAAGGATCGCGGCCAGCCCGGCCCGGTAATTCGGATGATGCAACCTCAAGCCCAGCTCGTTTTTGATCAGGACGTTCGAGACCCGCTTGTTGTCGTCGTAAAAGCTGCGTGCCATCGGCGACAGCCCGGCTTCGTTGAACGGGACCAGCGGCGGCACCGGCAGGCGGAGCAGGCGGGCGGCTTCTGCAATGACCGCGGCGGGGGCGGCCGGCTCGTCGTCGCACACATTGTAGACCGCGCCGGGGCGTGGCCGCGCGATCGAGGCGATCAGCGTCGTCGCGATGTCCTCGACATGGATGCGGGAGAAAACCTGGCCGGGCTTATCGATCCGCCGGGCGGTTCCGGCACGGAGGGTGTCGAAGGCGCTGCGCCCCGGTCCGTAGATGCCGGCAAGGCGGAAGACATGCACCGGCACGCCGTGCCGACGGTAGAGGTCGAGCCAGCGCGGCTTCCGCCAAAACGCGGCGCCGGCCGCGCTCACCGCTCGGGCGTAACTCGGCGGTCTCGTCCACCCAGCCGCCGGCGCGGTCGCCATAAACGCCGCTCGTTGAGAGGTAGCCCAGCCATTCCAGGCCAGCGAGCGCGGCGATGTCGTCGCGATGCTGGTCGTAGACCGGGTCGCCCTGCTGGTCCGGCGGCACCGACACCAGGATGTGGGTAACGCCGGCGAAGGCTTCGGGCGGCAGCTTATGCTCGCGGTCGAAGCGATAGGGGGTGTCGGGTGCAGGGTTGCGCGAGGTTCCGTTGACGGTCCACCCAGCCGCGCGCAGCCGGTCGGCCAACGTGCGGGCGGAGTAGCCCAGGCCAAAACACAGCAGCCGTTCAGGCACTGCGTTCCGCCGCGGCAGCCGCCGCCGGTTCGAGCGACGTCGCGATCACCTCGTGGCGCAACCGGGTCAGCAGCCAGAACACCACCGAGACCCCGGCGCCGATCGCCAAAGGCAGGCGCAGGCCGAAATGCTCGCTGGCGGTGCCGACCAGCACCGCGCCGACCGCCGGCCCGGCCCGGAAAATCATGCCGTAGAGCGCCATCACCCGGCCGCGCATGCGGCTATCCACCGCCGCCTGGATCAGGGTTTGCGCACCGGTGCCGGTGATCGTCATCGCCGCACCGGCGACGAAAACGCAAGGCAGCGCGACGTAGAACTGATCGGTCGCGGTAAAGGCCAGGATCGCGAGCGACATCATCAGCGTCGCGGCCAGCACGAAGCGCGCCAGCCCGGCCACCGCCGGGCGGAACACCATCCAGGCGCCGCCGCAGATCGCACCGAGCCCGACCGTCGAGGTCAGCATCGACAGGCCCTGCGGTCCGCGGGCAAACACGCTGTCGGCAAAACCGGGAAACAGCTCGACAAAGCCGCGCGTGCCGATCGTCGTGACCGCAAACAGCAGCAGCATCGGGCCGATGCCGGGATGCCGGCTGGCATAGGCATAGGCTTCGATCGAGGCGCGGATCGCGTTCTGCCGCGGTCCCGTCGGCAGGGGCGGCAGGTCGCGCAAATTCATCAGGGCGATCTGGAACGCGATATAGCTCAGCGCATTGGCGGCAAAGGCGGTGCCGATCCCAACCCCGGCGATCAGGATCCCGGCGATCGCCGGCCCGATAAACCGCGCCAGATTGAAGACGATCGAATTGATCGCCAGGGCCGACGCCAGCGAGGCGCGATCGACCAGGTTTGGGATCAGCGCGAGCCGGGCCGGCTGGGCGATCGAACTGGCGATGCCGAGCAGCAGCACCAGCATGAACAGGATGTGGATCGTGATCAGGTCGGTGAACACCAGCACCGCGAGCAGGCTCGCCTGGGCGCAGCCGCAAAGCTGGGTGATGCGGATGATCCACACCCGGTCGCGGCGGTCGGCCAGCACGCCGGCGAACGGGCTCAGCACCAGCGCCGGCATGAAATCAGCGAGCGACACGAGACCGAGCCAGGTGCCGGAATGGGTCAGGGTCCAGGCCAGCCAACCGACCGCGACGCGCTGCAGCCACAGCCCGGTCAGGGAAATGCTGTTGCCGCTGATATAGACCCGGTAGTTGCGGTTGGCGAACGCCCGCGCGATGTTGTCGAACCCGCTGACGGGCCCACGCCTGATAAACCGGCGCATGTGCTCAAAAGCCAAAAGACCGGCGCTCCCGCTTCACCTTATTTATCGGCACATCGTAGAGAAAATTACCGCGGAGTCGAACCAAACCGGGCCCGGCTTCAGTCTCGGTGGTGATATGCTGCCGGGCCGAATTTGCGGATTTTTCCGATGATTTTCTGGCGGATCGTTACGCTGCTGGCAGTTGCGCTGCCGGCGGTTTTGTCCGGGAGCCGGGGTCTTGCCGCCGAAAAGGCGGAGCCGGTCGGGCCACCGCTATCGGCCGCACCGCGCCCGGCCGCACGACCGCCTGTAGCGCCGGGGCCGACCTCGAACGCCGACGAAGCGGCCGCCACCTATGACCGCTGCATGACGCTGACCAAGCGCGATCCGGCCGCCGCCCGCACGCTGGCCGAAGGATGGCAGGGCCGCGAGCGGCGGCCACCCCGCCGACCATTGCCTCGCCGCCGCGCTGTTCGAGCTGAAACAGTACAAGGAAGCCGCCGACCGCTTCGAAAAGCTGGGGCAGGCGATGGTGCACGGGCCGAACGCGCTGCGCGCCCAGGTCCTGGGCCAGGCGGCGCAGGCCTGGCTGCTCGCCGGCAATCCCGGCCGCGCCTACGCGACGGACAGCGCGGCGTTGAACTTCCGTCCCGACGATCCCGAACTGCTGGTCGACCGCGCCGAAATCGCCGGCTCGGCGGGTTGGTACGACAAGGCCATCGCCGATCTCGACCGGGTGCTGGCGGTGACGCCGTCACGCGTCGATGCGCTGGTCTACCGCGCCGCGGCCAATCGCGCGCTCGGCAAGCTCGATGCAGCCCAGGCCGATGCCGACAAGGCCGTATCACTGGCCCCGGACGCGGTGCCGGGGCTGTTGGAGCGCGGCAACATTCGCGCGCTGCGCGGCGATGTCGATGGCGCCCGCCAGGACTGGAGCCGCGTCGCCAAACTCGCTCCCGGCACCCAATCCGAAGCTGCCGCCAAGGCCAACATGGCCCAGCTCGACGCGCCGCCAACACCCGGCCAGCGCACGGCAAAGCCGGCGGTCGGGCGGTGATCGGAGAGAAGCCACCGTGACCCTCAAGGTCGAGCTGAAGATTTTAGACCCGCGCCTGCCGGGCTGGGGCTTTCCGCATTACGGATCGAGCCTTGCCGCGGGGCTCGACCTGCATGCCTGCCTCGACGCGCCGCTGCTGGTGAGGCCGCAGGCGGCGGCCGTGCTGATTTCGACCGGCATGGCGTTTCGCATCGGCGACCCCGAGTGGTGTGCGCTGGTGCTGCCGCGCTCGGGCCTCGGGCACCGCGAGGGGCTGGTGCTCGGCAATGCGGTCGGGCTGATCGATGCCGATTATGAAGGTACGGTGTTCATCTCCGCGTGGAACCGCACCCGGGCGATACCGGATGACGGCGCCGCCGGCATCCTGATCCGACCGGGCGACCGCATTGCCCAATTGGTGTTTACGCGTGTGACGCGCCCGGAATTCGCGGTTGTGGACACGTTTAGCGCGACCGGCGGGCGTCACCAGGGCGGGTTTGGCTCGACCGGTGTCGCTTCTGCTTGTCCAAATCGGGCGGGACAGCGAAACTCCTGATCGTGCCCTTCCCCCCGAGGGCCTCTCCGCACGGAAATCATGATCCGGCTGACGAAAAAGCTCCTGTACGCGATCGAGGCGGTACTCGATATCGCCTATAACGGAGGCTCCGCTCCGGTCCGCTCGGCCGAGATCACCGAGCGCGAGGGCATCCCGCGACGCTATCTCGAACCGGTACTGCAGGAACTGGTGCGCGAAGGCATCCTGGTCGGCATCCGCGGTCCCAGCGGCGGCTATCGCCTCGGCCGGGAGCGGCGGCGCATCAGCCTCGGCGATATTGTGCGCACCGTGCGCCATCTGGAGACCGGCGAAGACCCGATCACCGACCCGGCCGGCAGTGCGCTCGGTCACGAAGTCGTGCGGCCGCTCTGGCTCGAATTGCAGGAAGAGACGATGCGCCGGCTCAACTCGCTGACGCTCGAAGACCTCTGCGGCCGGGCGCACCGCGCCGGCATCGAAGGCCGCGCCTCGCAAGGTGGCGATTTCGAGATCTGAGCTTTCGAGATCTGAACTCCGCCGGCATTTCGCCCTTTGCCGGCTCGGGTTGTTGTCGCAGCCAGTCTCCAACGCTACATGTCAGCTTAATTACAACGGAGACGCGCTGAATGAGCACGGGGGAATTTCGCGGCCGGGTTTACGACAGCATACTCGACACGATCGGCGCGACGCCGCTGGTGCGGCTGAGCCGCCTCTCGGCGGATGCCGGCGTCAAGGCCGACATCCTCGGCAAATGCGAATTCTTCAACCCGCTCTCCTCGGTCAAGGACCGGATCGGCTGGGCGATGATCGAGGCGGGCGAAAAGGCCGGGCTGATCAGGGAAGGCACCGTGCTGGTCGAGCCGACCTCGGGCAACACCGGCATCGCACTGGCCTTTGTCTGCGCCGCCAAAGGCTATCGCCTGATCCTGACAATGCCGGACAGCATGTCGCTGGAGCGGCGCAAGATGCTGCTGCTGCTCGGCGCCGAGCTTGAACTGACACCGGCGGCAAAAGGCATGCACGGCGCGATCGCGCGGGCCGAGGAGATCGTCGCGACCTTTCCCGATGCCTTCATGCCGCAGCAATTCGAGAACGCCGCCAACTCGGAAATCCATCGCGTGACGACCGCCGAGGAAATCTGGAAGGACACCGGCGGCGCGGTGGATGTGGTGGTCAGCAGCGTCGGCACCGGCGGCACCCTGACCGGGGTCGGCTCGGTACTGAAGGCGCGCAAGCCGGGCCTCAAGATGATCGCGGTCGAGCCGGAGGATAGCGCGGTGCTGTCGGGCGGGCCGCCCGGGCTCGCACAAGATCCAGGGCATCGGCGCCGGCTTCATTCCCGCCATTCTCGACACCGGGCTGATCGACGAGGTGATCCGTATCGGCAACGACACCGCGTTCCGCACGGCAAGGGCGGTTGCAAAGCTCGACGGGGTCGCGGTCGGCATTTCCTCGGGCGCGGCGCTGGCGGCGGCGCTCGAAGTCGGGGCGCGGCCGGAAATGGCAGGCAAGATGATCGTCGTGATCCTGCCGAGCTTTGCCGAACGCTATCTGACGACGGCTTTGTTCGAGGGTCTGTAACCAGGCAAATGCGATGGAACTCAACGAAGAGCAATTCCAGCGATACGCCCGCCACCTGATCCTCGACGAGGTCGGCGAGGAGGGGCAGGAAAAGCTGTTGGCCTCGCGCGTGCTGGTGGTCGGGGCCGGCGGCCTCGGCTCGCCGCTGCTCCTGTATCTGACGGCCGCCGGGGTCGGGACGATCGGCATCGTCGATAACGACCGGGTCGATCTGACCAACCTGCAACGCCAGATCGTGCACGCGACCGGCAGCGTCGGTGACCTGAAAGTCGACAGCGCCCGCACCACGCTCGCCCGGATCAATGACGGCGTGCACATCGAAACCCATTCGATTCGCCTCGCGCCGGACAACGCCGCCGATCTGATCGGGCGGTATGACGTTGTCGTCGATGGCAGCGACAATTTTGCCACCCGCTATCTTCTGACCGACGAGTGCTTCCGGTTGAAGAAGCCGCTGGTCGCGGCGGCGCTGTCGCCGTTCGAGGGCCAGTTGTCGACCTTCCGGCCCTATCTCGGAGCCGGGCACCCCTGTTATCGCTGCCTGTTCCGCGATCCGCCGCCGCCCGACATGGTGCCGCGCTGTGAGGAAGCCGGGATTCTTGGCGCGGTCGCCGGCGTGATGGGGACGCTGCAGGCGGTCGAAGTCTTGAAGGAACTGCTCGACCTGGGCGACAGCCTGGACGGTACGCTGTTGATCTACGACGCGCTGCGGGTGCGGTTTCATCGCATCGGCATCTCGAAGGACGCCGACTGTCCGACCTGCGGAACGCACGCGGTGGCCACTGCAACCGGGTGATCGTGCTACATTGAGCGCCTGATGCGTGGGGCCGAGGGAGAAACATGGCCCGCAGCGATGTCGAGCGCAGGCTCTTGAAACCGGCTGGTCTGGTATTGGCCGTCGCGGCGCTCCTGGCACTGTTGCCGGGGGCGGCAAATGCGGCTGACGAAACGCCGCTCAAGGTGCCGCGCTTTGTCAGTGTGCGGTCAGAGAAGGTGAACCTGCGGGCCGGACCGGGCAACCAGTACCCGATTGAATGGGTGCTGGTCCGAAGGGACATGCCGTTCGAGGTGATCCAGCAATACGATCATTGGCGCAAGGTGCGCGGCTGGGACGGTACGGTCGGCTGGGTGCAGGAGCACATGCTGGCCGGAAAGCGGTTTGCCGTGGTCAAGAATGGCGACGCTCACCCGATCTATCGCACGCCTGATACCGGGGCCGCGGTGATCGCCAAGGCCGAACCGGGCGTCCTCGCCAAGCTCGCGGAATGCCGCGGCGCGTGGTGCCGCATCGAAACCGACGACGTCTCCGGCTGGATGCGCCGCACCGACATCTGGGGCGTCTACCCCGAAGAGAACGTGCCGTAGACGCGATGCATTAGGACCCGCGGAGGGCTCAGGCGGCGGTTTTCGCGAGCCGCGCCGCGCGGTAGCGCATTGCCTGCCAGGCGAGGCGGCCGGCCATCAGGCTGAGCCGGCCGTTCGGCGTCAGCCCGACCGCCTTCAGCGCCATCGCGACACCGCGCTCGACATGGTGCGGCCGGTAGAGCGCATAGGCGCGCCGGGCATAGGCGCGGTTGCAGCGGCGCCGGTCATAGGGCTGCGCGTCGTCATTGGCGGCGTAATAGGCGTAGGCGAGTTCATCGTCCTCGGATTCGAGGATGCGCCCGAAGGCGACGCGCAGCCGGCCGAATCGGCCAAGCCGCTCGCGTGCCACATAGCGGTCGAGGTTTTTGTAGAACAGCCGGTAATGGCGCAATTCGTCGGCCGCGATGTGCCGGCAAATTTCCTGCAGGACCGGCTCGTCGGCCGCTTCGCGCATCGCCGTGTAGTAGGAGCTGGTGCCGATTTCGACAACGCAGCGCGCCACCATCTCGCCGGCGCGCGACCCGCGGCGCGACCGGTCGCAGTCGAAATCGATGTGATAACCGGCCTGGAACCGGCTGAACGCGGCGGCGAAATCGAACGCCGGATCGGCCAGCGCGGCCCAGCGCGCCAGGGCCTGGCCGTGCTGCACCTCCTCGTCGCCCCAGCGTCGCGCCGTGGCCTGGAATTCGGGGTCGTCGGCAAATACAAGGCACAGGTGACGCGCGTAGGCCGCGCCGTTCTGCTCGACGAGGCTCGCCGCCTTGACGATGCGCACCAGTTCGGGATCGAGCCTGCTGCGGTCAAACCGGTCCCATGGAATATCGTCGAGCGTCCAGCCGCCCATGCGTGCCTGCCTCCCGCCGGATGCGGTGTCTGCTGGCATTATACACCAAGGCAAGAGCCGGGCGGGGTCAGTGCGCCGCTTCGACGGCGACTGCCTGCAATTTGGCGCGGGCAACGCTTTGCTGGCGCTCGAGGTGGCGCAGTTCAGCGAACAGGCGGTCGCGGTCGGTGCCGGTGGCGCGGGCGGCCTGGTCGCGCAGGCTTGGCAGATTGCCTTCGACCGTCAGCAACTCGGCTTCGAGCACGGCGCGGTCGAGCGTGTTCGGCGCCATTGCCTCGTCGGCCAGCACGGTGCAGCGCTCCGGCGTCACCTCGGCGATGCCGCCGACGACGAAAATGCGCTCGGTAATGACGCGGTTCTCGTAGATGTCGATCGTGCCCGGACGGATCGTCGAGATCAGCGGCGCATGACCCGGCAGCACACCGAAATTGCCCTCGGTGCCGGGCACCACCACCATCTCGAGCCATCGGTCGAGAGTCGAAGCAGGCGCTCCGGCGTCACCAGCTCGAATTGGACGCGGTCGGCCATCAGCGTGGGGGTACTCAGGTACGCCGCCTCCGCCGCCATCTTGCGGGCCTTATCAACCGCTTCCTCGATCGTGCCGACCATGTAGAACGCCGCCTCGGGCATTTCGTCGTACTCGCCGGCGACGATGCCCTTGAAGCCCTTGATCGTGTCTTCGAGGCTCACGAGGACTCCGGGCGTGCCGGTGAACACCTCGGCGACGTGGAACGGCTGCGACAGGAAGCGCTGGATTTTGCGGGCCCGCGCCACGGTCAATTTGTCTTCTTCGGACAATTCGTCCATCCCAAGAATCGCGATGATGTCCTGCAACGACTTGTACGTCTGCAACACGCGCTGCACATCGCGGGCGACCTGATAATGGTCGTCGCCGACGACGCGCGGGTCGAGCATGCGCGAGGTCGAGTCAAGCGGATCGACCGCCGGGTAGATGCCGAGTTCGGCGATCTGGCGCGACAGCACCGTCGTCGCGTCCAGATGCGCGAACGAGGTGGCCGGCGCCGGGTCGGTCAGATCGTCGGCGGGCACGTAAATCGCCTGCACCGAGGTGATCGAGCCCTTCTTGGTCGTGGTGATACGCTCCTGCAAGGCGCCCATGTCGGTCGCGAGGGTCGGCTGATAGCCGACCGCCGACGGGATGCGGCCGAGCAGCGCGGACACTTCCGAGCCGGCCTGGGTAAAGCGGAAGATGTTGTCGACGAAGAACAGCACGTCCTGGCCTTCCTCGTCGCGGAAGTATTCGGCGAGGGTCAGCCCCGAGAGGCCGACGCGGGCGCGGGCGCCCGGCGGCTCGTTCATCTGGCCGTAGACCAGCGCCGCCTTCGACCCCGGACCGTCCGGCACGATGACGCCCGACTCCATCATCTCGTGATAGAGGTCGTTGCCTTCGCGGGTGCGCTCGCCGACACCGGCGAACACCGAGTAGCCGCCATGCGCCTTGGCGATATTGTTGATCAATTCCATGATGATGACGGTCTTGCCGACGCCGGCGCCACCGAACAGCCCGACCTTGCCGCCCTTGGCGTAAGGCGCCAGCAGATCGACGACCTTGATGCCGGTGACGAGGATTTCCGCCTCGGTCGACTGGTCGATAAAGGCGGGCGCCTCCCTGTGGATCGGCGACTTCATCTTGGTGACGATCGGGCCGCGCTCATCGACCGGCTGGCCGATGACATTGAGGATGCGGCCCAGTGTCTCCGGCCCGACCGGCATCATGATCGGCTCGCCGGTATCGACCGCCTCGGCGCCGCGCACCAGCCCGTCGGTGGTATCCATCGCGATCGTGCGCACGGTGTTCTCGCCGAGATGCTGCGCCACTTCGAGCACCAGCGTGCGTTGCCGCCATTGTCAACGTTCAACGCGTTCAGGATCGACGGCAGATCGCCCTCGAAGCGGACATCGACGACCGCGCCGATGACCTGGGTGATCGTGCCAACGTTGTTTCGTGCCATGTTCGGATAACCCTTGCCTGATAATACAGGTGATTTGCAGGTGGCTTACAGCGCTTCGGCGCCGGAGATGATCTCGATCAGCTCCTTGGTGATCACGGCCTGGCGCGTGCGATTATAGTTCATCGTCAGCCGATCGATCATGTCGCCGGCATTGCGGGTCGCGTTGTCCATCGCGGTCATGCGGGCGCCCTGCTCGCTCGCCGCGTTTTCCAGCAACGCGGTATAAATCTGCACCGCGAGGTTGTTGGGCAGCAATTCGGCGAGGATTTCCTCCTCGTCCGGCTCGAACTCGTAGACCGCGCCGGCCAGGCCGGCGGAGGCCGCTTCGGCACCGGCGGGCGTCGCTCCGCTGGAAGGTGGGGCAAACGGGATCAGCTGCTGGACCGTCACGATCTGGGTGATCGCCGAGCGGAAGCGGTTGAAGACGATCGAGCAGACGTCGAACTCGCCGGCCTGGAACAGCGCCAATATCCGGTCGGCGATGTCGCGAGCCTCGTCAAACGACACCCGGCGGCGGCCGATATCGGTCAGACTGTCGTGGATCAACCGGCCGTAGTCGCGGCGCAGGCTGTCGCGGCCCTTGCGGCCGACGGTCAGCACTTTGACGGTCTTGCCGGCATTATCGAGTTCGCGGATGCGGCGCCGCGCTTCGCGCAGGATCGTCGCATTGAAGCCGCCGGCGAGACCGCGATCCGAGGTCGCGACGACCAGCAGATGCACGTCGTCCCTGCCGGTGCCGCGCGAGGAGGCGGCGGTGCACCGGCCATCCCGACCATGCGCGCGGCCAGCGAGCCCAGCACCCGCTCCATGCGCTGCGCATAGGGGCGCGCGGCCTCGGCCTGTTCCTGGGCGCGGCGCAGCCGCGACGCGGCAACCATCTTCATCGCCGAGGTGATCTTCTGCGTCGAGCGCACGCTGCGGATGCGGACCCGCAGGTCCTTCAGACTGGGCATGGTCTATGCGCCTGTCATTCCGGGATGCCTCAAAGGGGCCGGCCCGGAACCCAGTAACACGGACCGCGGAAAGGTTTGCACCAGCTGTCGCAAAAATGGTGATCAGCATTGGCTATGCGAAGGTCTGGGCGACGTGATCGAGGAACGCCGCGAGACCCTTTTCGGTGTCCGTCGGAGATTTCGCGCTCGTCGCGGATCGCGGCGAGCAGTTCCGGATGCGAGGCGCGCAGTTCACCGAGCATCTGCTGTTCGAAGCGACTGATATCGTTGATGTTGACGCGGTCGAGATAGCCGCGCGTGCCGGCAAAGATCGACACCACCTGCTCTTCGATCGGCACCGGCGAGAATTGCGGCTGCTTCAGCAGTTCGGTCAGGCGCGAGCCACGCGCCAGCAGACGCTGGGTCGAGGCGTCGAGGTCGGAGGCGAATTGCGAGAAAGCCGCCATCTCGCGGTATTGCGCGAGTTCGAGCTTGATGCGGCCGGCAACCTGCTTCATCGCCTTGATCTGCGCCGCCGACCCGACCCGGCTGACCGACAGGCCGACATTGATCGCCGGCCGGATGCCGCGATAGAACAGGTCGGTTTCGAGGAAGATCTGCCCGTCGGTGATCGAGATCACATTGGTCGGGATATAGGCGGAAACGTCGCCGGCCTGCGTTTCGATGACCGGCAGCGCGGTCAGCGACCCGCCGCCGTGATCGTCATTCATCTTGGCGGCGCGTTCGAGCAGCCGCGAATGCAGGTAGAACACGTCGCCCGGATAGGCTTCGCGGCCCGGCGGGCGGCGCAGCAACAGCGACATCTGGCGATAGGCGACGGCCTGCTTCGACAGATCGTCGTAGATCATCAGGGCGTGCATGCCGTTGTCGCGGAAATACTCGCCCATCGCGCAGCCGGTATAGGGCGCGAGGAACTGCAACGGCGCCGGCTCCGACGCGGTGGCGGCGACGACGATCGAATATTCCATCGCGCCGTAATCCTGCAAGGTCTTGACGATCTGCGCGACGGTCGAGCGCTTCTGTCCGATCGCGACATAGATGCAGTAGAGCTTGCGCGATTCGTCGGTGCCGGCGTTGACCTGGCGCTGGTTGAGGATGGTGTCGATCGCCACCGCGGTCTTGCCGGTCTGGCGGTCGCCGATGATCAGCTCGCGCTGGCCGCGGCCGATCGGCACCAGCGCGTCGATCGCCTTGAGGCCGGTCTGCACCGGCTCGTGCACCGATTTGCGCGGGATGATGCCGGGCGCCTTGACCTCGACGCGCGATGCGGGTCACGTCGGTCAGCGGCCCCTTGCCGTCGATCGGGTTGCCGAGCCCGTCGACCACCCGGCCAAGCAGCCCGCGGCCGACCGGCACGTCGACGATCGCGCCGGTACGCTTGACCGTGTCGCCTTCGCGGATGCCGCTGTCGTCGCCAAAGATCACGACGCCGACATTGTCGATTTCGAGATTGAGGGCCATGCCCTTCATCCCGTTGGGGAACTCGACCATTTCGCCGGCCTGGACCTTGTCGAGGCCAAAGACGCGCGCGATGCCGTCGCCGATCGACAGCACCTGACCGACTTCCGCGACATCGGCCTCGCTGCCGAAACCGGCGATCTGCTGCTTCAGGATCGCCGAAATTTCCGCCGCACGAATTTCCATCTCATCCTTCCCATCTGGCCGCCGCCGCGAGAGCGGGCCAGGGCAACCGGCGCATCATGCGGCCCTGGATACCCACCGTGGCGGGAGACGGCATCAAGCAATCAAGCGACACCCTTCATCGCCAGGCGCAGGCGCTGCAGCCGGCTGCTCAGCGACGCATCGACCATCCGCGAGCCGACCTTGACGATCATACCCCCAAGCAGGCTGGGATCGACCTTGACATCGACCGTGACGCGGCTGCCGACGGCGCGCCGCAATTGTTCCAGCAGCGCATTGTGGCGGGTTTCGTCAAGCGGCTGCGCGACCGTGACCTCGGCGGTGACTTCGCCGCGCCGCGCCGCGAGCTGTCGCAAATAGGCCGCGATCATCTCGGGCACGGCGAACAGCCGCCGGTTGCGCGCGACGACGCCCAGAAAATCCCGGGTCAATTGCGACAGCCCGGCCTGCTCGGCCACCGCGGCGACCGCCCTGGCCTGCTGCTCGCGGGTCAGCACCGGACTGCGTACCAGCCGCGTCAGGTCGCTGCTGTCGCGCAGCATCGCGCGCAATTCGCGCAAATCGTTGGCGACGGCGTCGAGCGCGTGGCGATCGTCGGCGAGATCGAACAGCGCCGCCGCATAACGTTCAGCCAAGCCGGACGCACCTGCACTTTCGGAAGCCAATGGAACGTGGTCCCCAATCAGCGCGCCGTGACAAACGGCCGCGCAACTCGTTGCGTTGGGGATCTCGGCGCAACAGCGCGCTCGGGGCCACGCGGCCCCGTGAAATCCGCGCGGTTGGTAACACAGTTGCCCCATTTGGTGCAACCGCCGGCTTCACCAGAAATGCGTTCGCAGTTCCAACGGTTTACCGGTGACCTTTTAGTCGCAGCCACGGATGCGGTCCGGCAGTGGTGACAGATGGACAGCGTTGCCGGCGCCGCTCTATCGTGCGGCGATCGAGCCGCACCGTCCGACGGCGCGGCAGCGTTCGCGAAAACCGCGCCTCAAAGGCGCCAAAACCAGGAGAGGAGACGCCATGCAGACCGGCACCGCAGCCCAAAGCGGCTTCGGATTTGCGCGCGGCCTTACGCGTTATCAATGGACCGTATTTTTCGTGGTGTGGGCCGGCTGGGCCCTTGATGCGACCGATTTCGGCCTCTACTCGATCGTTCTGAAGCCGGCCTTGACCGAGTTGCTCGGCGGCAATCCCTCGCTCGCCGATATCGGACGGGTCGGCGGCATTATCAGCATGGTCGGGCTGCTCGGCTGGGCGTTTGGCGGGTTTCTGTTCGGCATGCTCGCCGATTACATCGGGCGGGTGCGCACCCTGGCGATCAGCATTCTGATCTATAGCGTCTTCACCGCGTGCCAGGGGTTCTCGCACTCGACGCTGGAACTCGGCATCTTCCGCTTTCTCGGCGGCCTTGGCACCGGCGGCGAAATCATCGTAGGCATTCCGCTGGTGGCCGAAGCCTTCGCCGAAGGCAACCGGGCAAGAATGCTGGGCATCATGATGACCGGCGGCGCCTTCGGCAGCCTGATCGGCGGCTCGGTCTACGGGCTGGTCGGGCCCTATGGCTGGCGCTGGGTGTTTTTCGTCGGGATCGCTCCGGCGTTGCTGCTGGCGTTTCTGCGGCGCGGCATGGTCGAGCCTGAACGGTTCGAGGTGGTGCGGGCGCGCCGCCGCGCGGCCAAGGCGGCCAAGACGATCAACCCCGAAGACGCCGAGTTTTTGCGCTTTGTGCCGCTGCAGCTGTTCAGCCCGGAAAACCGCCGCAGCACCTTGGTGGGGCTGATGTTCTGCCTCGGTACGCTACTCGCGATCTGGACGACGGTGATCTGGCTGCCGACGATCCAGCGGGAAATGCTGGAGGTTGACGGCATCGCCGGTGCGGCGGCGATCCCCTATGTCAGCCATGGCATGATGCTGTGGGGCTTTGGCGGCATCCTGGGTTATGCGCTTTTTGGGTTTATCGCCGACGCGATCGGCCGGCGCCCGGCGGTGATCTTCTACAACCTCGGCACGATGGCGCTGGGCTTCACCTTGTATCTTGGGCTGCACAGCTACGCCTATTACCCGTATTTGCTGCCGATCTATGGGTTCTTCGTGCTCGGCGTCTTTTCCGGGCACGCGGTATACCTGCCGGAATTGTTTCCGACGCATGTGAGGGCGACGGCGGTAGCGTTCTGCAACGGCACCGGCCGCATCATCACCAGCACCGGACCCTTGGTGGCCGGGCTGATGGTCGGGTTTTTCGGCGGCTTTACGACGCCGGCGGCGATCATGACCGGCTTTGCGGCGCTCAGCATCTTCGCGATGTTCCTCGGCCGCGAGACCCGGGACGCCCCCTTGCCGGTCTGAAGCAGGCGCATCACGGCCGGGCGAGGGGCTTATTGGGGCGTCAGCCGCGCCCCAGCACCGCGACCGCGGCGAGGGCGGCTGCGGCGAGGCTCGGCGCCCGTGCCGATAGGGGGCCGTGCAACCGGCCGTAGATGTGGAAGACGACCGTCTGCAACACGATGCCCATGATCGCGGCGGTCGCGGCGGCAGGGTTGACCTCGAGGATTTCGCCTGAGCGGACCGCGTCGGCGACCGTATCGATGATGGCATCGACCGGAGTGCGGTCGGTCGCGGCGATGCGCGGCAGCAAATCGTGCTGCACGATCAGCATAAAGCGGAACAGCGCCGGGTCGCTGTCATAGAGGGCGGCGAAATGCGCCACCATCGCGGCGATGCGCGCCGCGAAAGCGGTGCGGTCGGCGCGGATGCCGTCGAGTTCGCCACCGGTGCGCAGGTACGCGGTCGAAAACAGCGTCCAGGCGAGGTCTTCCTTGCTCGGGTAGTGGCGGTAGAGGGCGCCCTGCGACACGCCCGCGCGACCGGCGATGTCGCCGATCGAAACGCCGTCCACCCCTTTGGCGGCGAACAGCTCGATGGCGGCCGTCTCGATCTTGGCACGCGCACCGCTGACCCGGGTCCTCGGCCCGGCGCTCGCGACATCTGTTGTTTCGCGGCCGCGCACGCTGTTGTTGCCTGTTGTAAGTGAACGTTCACTCATCATATGTTGCGGCGCGCGGCCGATGCAACCCTTTGGCAACATTCGGCCGCCGGGTTTGGGCGCGAAATTTGTGTCAGGGGTGCCGCAAATGGATACCGACGATCTTTTCCCCTTCTTCGCGATGATGACGGTGGCCGCGCTGACGCTGGCGCTGCGGGCCTGGCGCACCGGAAGGCGGCTGGCGCGCGACATGGCGGCGCTGACCGCGCGGGTTGCTTTGCTCGACCATCGGGTCGGCGGGCTGGCCGAGCGATTTACGCCGGCGGGGCCGACGGCCGTTGCGCCTCCTGCCGAGGCCATGCCAGGCCCGGTGGTGCCCGACGCAACCGCCGCGGCGGAAATGCCGCCGCTTCCCGAGATGCAACCCGACGAACTTGCGGCGCCAGTGCCGCCCCCGCCGCAAGCGCGCGGCTGGGAGCAGGTGCTGGTCGAGCACTGGCTGGTGTGGCTCGGGGGCGCGACCCTGGCTCTGGGCGGGGCGTTTCTGGTCAAGCTGTCGATCGATTACGGGCTCTTGACCCCGGCAGTGCGGGTGGTGCTCGCGGTGCTGCTCGGCATAGCGCTGTCCGCCGGCGCCGAGTGGGTTCGCCGCCAGGAGCGTGCCGAAGAGGACGAGACGAGCCTTCCCTCATACGTGCCGCAGGCCTTGGCGGCGGCCGGCTCGGCGATGGTCTTCGCCGCCTTGTACGCTGCCTACGGGCTGTACGATCTGCTGCCCGGCAGCATCGCCTTTATCCTGCTTGCCCTCACCTGCGGCGCGACGGTGGCGCAATCGCTGCGGCAGGGGCCGCTGGTGGCGGCGCTTGGGCTGGTCGGCGCCTATGCCGTGCCATCGCTCGTCAGCGATAACGACCCGCAGGCGGTTGCCTTGTTCGCGTATCTGACGGTGGTAACCGCCGGATCGCTGGCCGTGTTGCGGCATCGCGCCTGGGGGTGGCTGGCGTGGCTATCGCTGGCCGGCGGCTACGGCTGGGCGGTTCTGTGGCTCGGGGCGGCTGCGGCGCCGGAAACGCCGGTGGTCGCGGTCTATCTGCTGCTGCAGTTCGCGATGTTTGTCGCCTTCCGCTTCGGGGTGCCGCGGATCGGGTTCCTCGACGGCATGATCGACGGTCCGAACATTCGGGCGCTGGTGCGCGCCGCCGCCTGGACGACCGGGTTCACGCTGTTCGTGCTGGCCTGTGTCGACGGCTTTGCGACGACCAGCCTTGCCGCCGCGGTGATCGCCGCCGTCGCGCTGCTGGCGCTGGCCTATTATGACAGCACGATTGACGATGTGATCGCGCCGGCCGGCGTGCTGGCGGTGGCGCTGCTCGCGGCGTGGCACCTGCCGCTGCCGGCGCCGGAAATGGCGATGTGGGTGTTCCGGGTCGAGCCAGACCATGTCGCCGATTTCACCATCGCTGCGGTCATCTTCACGCTGCTGCTCGGCCTCGGCAGCTATCTGCTGCTGCCGAAAGTGGCGCGGCCGGGGCGCTGGGCGGCGTTGTCGGCGTCGGTGCCGCTGCTGGTGCTGGTGATCGCCTATTGGCGATTGCAGAAATTCGAACTCGATATCGCCTGGAGCCTCGCCTCCCTCGCCCTGGCGGCGCTCGAACTCGGCGCCGCGGCAACAGTCGCTTCCCGCCGCGCGGGGTCGCGCGAAAACGAGATTGCGCTGGCGGCCTATGCGGTCGGCGTGCTCGGCAGCACGATTTTCGCCGCGACCCTCGCCCTATCCGACGCATGGCTGACCGTCGCGCTGGCGATGCACCTGCCGGCGATGGGGTGGATCGAAGGCAAAATCCGGCTCAAGCCGTTGCGCTGGCTGGCATTCGGGGTCGCGTCGGTCGTCGTGGTGCGGCTGGTGCTGAACCCGTATGTGCTGGACTACCCGCTCGGTCCGACGCCAGTGTTCAACTGGCTGCTCTATGGCTATGGCGTGCCGGCCACCGCGTTTATCGCCGCGACCCGCCTGTTCGGCAGCCGCGAGGACGACGCGCTGGTGTGGGTGCTCGAAGCCGGCGGCATGCTGTTCTCGCTGGCCCTGCTGACCCTGGAGGTGATCCACGCCAGCTTCAGCATGCTGACCGCGCATGTCCTCGACGATTTCGCCACGTTTGGGGCGTTGATCACGCTGTGGCTGGCCTTCGCGGCCGGATGCGTCGCGCTGGCGGAATGGCGGCAGCGGCCGGTGCTGTTCTGGGGCGGCATGATCATCGCCGCCGCCGCGACCGCCGCCAAGATGATGTGGCAGCCGATCATGCTGATCTTCGGCGTGCGGGTCGGTGACTGGATCGTCCTCGACTCGCTGCTGTGGGCTGACGGGCTGCCCGCGGCGATGTACGCGCTGATCGCCTGGCTGATGCCGTCGCGCCCGGTCGTGCGGCTGGTGCTGCGGACGATCGCGCGGGTGTTCGCGGCATTGTTCGCCTTCTGGTGGGTGACGCTGGAGATCAACCACTTCTTCAATGGCAAGGTGTCGCTGTTCGGGGGCAGCAGCGAGGCGGAGTGGTATGCCTATTCCGTCGCGTGGCTGGCGTTTGCCGGCACGACGCTGGCGCTGGGCCTGGTGTGGCGCAACCAGTGGCTGCGCCGCGCCGGGCTGATCGGCATCGCGCTGGTGGTCGCCAAGGTGTTCCTCTCTGACATGGCGGAACTGAGCGGCGTGCTGCGCGCGCTGTCGTTCATGGGCCTCGGCGGCGCCCTGATCGGCCTCGGCTACGCCTACCGCCGCCTGCGCCCGTTGCAAGCACCGTGAACACCAATTGTCATTCCGGGGCGGCCCAACGGGCCAAACCCGGAATGACAGCACCGGAATGACAGCAGGAGAAAGCTGGCGCCCTTTACTGAAACCCGTAGGGGTCGATATCAACTTGCAGCCGGGCGGAGCCGGTGAGGCGCACATGGCCGAGCCATACGCGCAGCGCCGCCTGCAAATTGACCGAGCGTTCGGCCTTTACGAGAAACCGGCGGCGGTGCCGGCCGCGCAGGATGGCGAGTGGCGCCGGCGCTGGGCCGAGCACCACAAGGCCCGGCATTTGCGGGGCGGCGCGCGACAGGGCGCGGGCAGTGAAATCGGCGGTGTCGGGGTCGCCGGCGCTGACGATCAAGGCGGCCAGCCGGCCAAATGGCGGCAGCCCGGCGGCACGGCGCGAGGCGGCTTCGGCTTCGAGAAACCCGTCGCGGTCGCCCGCCGCCAGCGCCCGCATCACCGGCTGGTCCGGCATATAGGTCTGCAACAGCACCTTGCCTGGCCGCTCGGCGCGGCCGGCACGGCCGGCGACCTGGTGCAGCAGCTGATAGGTGCGTTCGGCGGCGCGCAGATCGCCGCCGTTCATGCCGAGATCGGCATCAACCACGCCGACCAGGGTCAGCATCGGAAAATGATGCCCCTTGGCGACGATCTGGGTGCCGATCAGCACATCGTAGCGGTGCTCGGTCATCGCCTCGGCGAGTTCGGCGGCGGCGCGCGGGCCGGTCAGCAGATCGCTGACCATCAGCGCGGTGCGCGCCTGCGGAAACCGCGCCGCGACCTCCTCCTTGAGCCGCTCGACACCGGGACCGCATGGCACCAGCGTGCCGGCCGCGAGGCATTCCGGGCACACCGCCGGCACCGGCATGCCATAGCCGCAATGATGGCATTGCAGCCGCCCGGTAAAGCGGTGCTCGACCAGCCAGGCGGTGCAGCTCGCGCATTGCAGCCGGTGCCCGCAGGCGCGGCACAGAGGTCAGCGGCGCATAGCCCCGGCGGTTGAGGAACAGCAATACCTGCTCGCCCGCCGCCAGGGTGTCCTCGACCGCCTTGACCAGCGGCGGCGACAGGAACCGCCCGGGTTCGAGGCGCTGGCCGCGCATGTCGATCAACGAAATATCGGGCAGTGCCGCCTCGGCATAGCGGCCCGGCAGATGTACCCGGTCGTAGCGCTCGCGGGCAATGTTGACGACTGTTTCCAGCGACGGCGTCGCCGACGCCAGCACGATCGGTATCCGCGCCAGCGATGCCCGCAGCACCGCCATGTCGCGCGCCTGATAACAGACACCGTCATCCTGCTTGTAGGACGGGTCGTGCTCCTCATCGGCGACGATCAGGCCGAGCCGGGGAAACGGCAGAAACAGTGCCGAGCGCGCCCCGACAACGACGCTGGCGCTGCCGTTTGCCACCGCGCGCCAGGCGTGGCGCCGCGCCGCCTGGGAAATGTCGGAATGCCATTCGACCGGCAAGGTGCCAAAGCGCCGCCGGAAACGGTCGAGCCATTGCGCGCCCAGGGCGATTTCCGGCAACAGCACGAGCACCTGCCGGCCGGCCGCGAGGGCCGCGGTGATCGCGGTGAAATACGTCTCGGTCTTGCCCGAGCCGGTGACGCCGTCGAGTACCGTGACGCTAAAGCCGCCGGCCTCGGTTTGCGAGACCAGCCGTCTGGCGGCGGCCTGCTGGTCAGCGCGACAGCGCCGGTCCCGGGGTATCCCACTGCACCGCCGGCGCGCGGGCCTCATCCGCCACCAATTGCTCACCGACGAGTCCAGCGCCGATCAGTCCGCGCACGACGCCGACGCCGCATTCGGCACGCCGCGCCGCTTCGGCAGCGGCGCAGGCGCCCTCGTCGCGTAATGTCTCCAGCACCCGGCGCCGCGCCGCGGTCAGCGGCGTCGCGGCATCGAGCGCGGCGAGACCGGCAGGCGTCACGGCGCAGAGCCGGTGCGGGGCCGGCGGCAGCAGCGCGTCGGGCACGCTCATCGCCATCCGCAGCACCGCTCCCGGCGGCGCCAGAGTGTACGCGGCGACCCGGTCGATAAAGCGGCGCAGTTCCGGTTGCAGCGGCGGGGTCGGTAACATTTCGACGATCGGCTTCAACCGTGCCGTTGGTACGTCGCCGGCCGATTCCCCGTCCCACACGACCCCGACCACCCGGCGCGGCCCCAATGTGACCCGCACAAAGCTGCCCGGTTTGGGCACCGCCATGCCGTCCGGCGCCAGGTAATCGAGCGGCTCGGGCAGCGGCAGGGGCAGCATGACCCGCACCGCCGGCCCGGCACCGCGCTCCTCCGCCGGGTCGGCATCGGTGCGGCAGTTGGCACGGCTATCGGGCGTCGCTACACTCACTTGCGGCCTGGCCCGTCGCTCACAGGTATCGCGAGAAAGTTTGCCGGCCGTGGTTCAGGTAGCAGGTGTTGTCGTATGATCACGTCGTGTTCCGTTCTCCGCTGCCCGCGCTCGCCACCCCTCGGGCCGAGGTAGCGGCGCCGTGGCCGATCGCCCGCGCGACAAGCCGCATATCGGACGCGTCCCGGCGCCGCCGGCCACGCCAGCCGAACCGCCGCCCGATATCACCAGCCGCGAGGTCCTCGCCTACCTCAAACGCCACCCAGATTTCCTCGATCTGCATCCCGAGGCATTGCGCCTGCTGCGCGGGCCGGCGCGGGAGGTCGGCGAACAGGTTGTCGATTTCCAGCATTTCCAGATCGAGCGGCTGCGCCGCGACCTGTCGCGCCTCAGTGTCGAACACCGCACGCTGATCGCCGCCAGCCGGGGCAATCTGGCAAGTCAGAGCCGGGTGCACAAGGCGGCCGTCGCGATCCTCGCGGCCCCGAGTTTCGAGCAGCTGTTGCAGACCGTGACGACCGACCTCGCCGTGTTGCTCGATGTCGATATCGTGACGATCGCGGTCGAAAGCACCGCGGCGCCGGCCGGAAGGCTGGCACGGCACGGCATCCACCTGTTGAGCGAAGGCACGATCGACGGGCTGATCGGCGCCGACCGTCCGGCCGCGATGCGCGCCGATGAGCCGGGTGACCCGGCCCTGTTCGGCAGCGCCGCCGGTCTCGTCCACTCGCAGGCATTGCTGCGCCTCGGTTTCGGCCGGGGATCGCCGCTCGGCCTCCTGTGCATCGGCACCCGCCAGGCGGGACGCTTCCACCCCGGCCTCGGCATCGAACTCCTGACCTTCCTCGCCCGCGTGCTCGGCATCACGATCGCGCAATGGCTCAGCCCGACCGCACACTAAATGCTGCTGCCCTCTCCCCCGATGGGGGCGAGGGAGCCTCTTTTCCCCTCGCCCGCACCGCGGGAGAGGGTGGATCGCCGCGGCAGCGGCGAGACGGGTGAGGGTTGTTGGGCCAGGTTCGAGCCGGGGCCGCCCCCTCACCCCGACCCTCTCCCCCGATGGGGGCGAGGGAAAAGCCAGGTGTTTCCGACCCTTCCTGAGCCGATACCGCTGGCGCGGTTTAGCGCCGCCGATGATCTGCGTGCCGCGATCGGCCTCTGGGCGGCATGGCTCACCGGCGAGCGCCGGGCCTCGGCGCACACGATCGCCGCCTATGGCCGCGATCTCGCGGTATTTCTCGATTTCCTGACCGGGCATTTCGGCGAACCGCCGGATCTCGCCCGCCTTGGCGCCCTGCTGCCTGCCGATTTCCGTGCCTATCTGGCGTTCCGTGCCGCCACGGTCGAGCGCAGTTCGATCGCTCGCGGCCTGTCGGTGGTGCGCGGGTTTGTGCGCTTTCTCGATCGCCGCGGCCTCGCCTCGAACACCGCCCTGGCGGTCTTGCGCGCCCCGAAACTGCCGCACAGCGTGCCGAAGCCACTATCGGTCAGCGACGCGGCCGAAATGATCGAGGCCCCTGCCGCGCTGGTCGATAGTGCGTGGCAGGCAACGCGCGACGTCGCAGTGCTGACATTGCTTTATGGTTGCGGCCTGCGCATTTCCGAAGCGCTCGGGCTGAAGCGCTCCGAAGCGCCGCAAGGCGATTTGCTGGCGATCACCGGCAAAGGCCGCAAAGACCGCATCGTTCCAGTCCTGCCGGCGGTCCGCGAGGCGATCACCGACTACCTCGCGATCTGCCCGCATTTGCTATCCGCCGACGGTCCGCTCTTCGTCGGCGCCCGCGGCGGCCCGCTCAACCCGCGCCTTGTGCAGCGCCAGATGAAATCGCTGCGCAACACGCTCGGCCTGCCGGAAACCGCCACGCCGCACGCGCTGCGCCACAGCTTCGCGACGCATCTGCTGGGCGCCGGCGGCGATCTGCGCGCGATCCAGGAACTTCTCGGCCACGCCAGCCTCTCGACCACCCAGCGCTACACTTCGGTCGAAACCGACCGGCTTCTCGCGGTCTACGAAGCCGCCCATCCACGTGCGCGATGACGGCCGGTTCTATTTCCCGGCGCGCTCGATTTCCCGGCGGCGCAGCGAACTGTAGGCGATCGCGAGGATGAAGGTGGCGAGCATGCCGGCCCAAAGGCCCGGCACCGCCAGCATCAGCAGGGTGTCCTGGAGGGACGTGATGTAATGCATCGTGCCGTCGATGTCGGCCGCGAACACATAGGAGCCGGTGGCGGCGGTCGGCTGCGTTCCGGCGTCGGCCTTGATCTTGATCACCGCGATCAGCGAGGCGATCGCGATCGCGACGGCTAGCTGCCCGCAGCCCAGCACAAGGCGCTGCGGCAGTTTGCGGGAGAAATCGGAGGACGCCATCTGTCAGCCTCGCCGAACGCCTGCGGTCACCACGGGAGGCGCGGCGCCTTGCCGAGCTTTGCCGGGCCGAGGAACATCTCGCCGTTCTGGATCGTGAACGAGGTCGAGATTTCCGGCCTTCCGTCGGCGCCCGGTTTGGCCAGCATCGCCAGGGCCATCCCGGCCAAACGTGCGTCGTTGGCCTTCATCCGCCCCGCCGCGACCAGCGCCGACATCAGATCGGAATAGCCCGCGACCCCGCCGGAAAACGCGCCGGTCGGCTGCAATTCGTTGTCGAGCGCGATCGTGCCCGAACCGTTGACCGCCAGCGTGCCCCAACGCAGCGCGAAATGGTCGAGTTCCAGCGTGCCGCCATCGTCGCGCCAGGTCTCGGCGGCGCGGCGCGGCGGCAATGGCGGCAACGCGCCCATCAGCGTCACGCCGAACGCGACCTCGTCGAGCGGGTTGTGCAATGGCGGCGGCACCGCGGGCACGGTCAGATCACGCAGGTCGATCGCGACCCCGGCCAGCGGCTCGGTGTGCGATTTCGGCGGGTGCGTCGGCAAATTGACCCAGAGGCCGGCCTGTCGCGCCGCGACGTGCGTCCCGGCATCGATGCCGGGATCGTCGAGGCCGAGCCATATCCGGGCACCGCCCTCGTCCGGCACGACGACGCTGCCGCTCGCGGCCCGCGCCGTCAGCCGGGCCAGCGCCGTCGCAGGCGGTCCGGCCGAGACGCTCAGGCCCTCCGGTGCATCGAGCCGCCATACCCGGAAATCCCACGGGCGGGCGGCGGCGGATAGCGACTTCATCTGAGCCTCGACCGGCGGCACGGTGGCGGTGGCGCGCAGCATGCGCGTCGCTCAGTTCGACGCGAAACGACAACGGAAATCCGCCGACCCGCATCGTCTGCCACGACAGCTCGAAATTCTGCGCCCGCATCGATTGCGCCCACTCGGCGACGCCCTCTTCAAGCCGGCCGGCCACGACAAACCAGAAGACGGTATAGACGCCGCCCAGAACCAGCAGCAGGGCGGCAAGGGCCCAAAGCCCGAGGCGGGTGGAGCGGCGCATGCCGGGGTTATATAGCGAGCGGCGGCGTGTCGAGAAAGGGACGGCGGTTGACGCACCCTCTACCCAGAAGGTACTGATGAGCTATCCACAAGAGGATGTACGCGATGCCCGAGACACCACCGCTGAAGGCATTCTGGCAGCCTGGTTGAACAAGCTGCCTGAGACTTAAAGAGTTTCTCTCGATCCGTGGGATTGAGTTCGAATCGATCAATATTCTGACTGACCCGGCGGGACGGGCCGAATTGGCGCGCCTGGGGGCGCGTTCGATCCCGGTGCTGTCGCGCGGCGACGAATTCGTGTTTGCGCAGAACATCGCGCAGGTCGTCGCTTTCCTGAAGCTCAACGAAAAGGCCGGGCCGGTTTTGTCGCCGGCACAGCTGCACGAGCGGATGGAGCGGTATATCGACGCGGCACTGCGGATGATCCCGCAAATGCCGGACGAAAAGCTGACCGAGGAGACGCCCGGGCGACCGCGCGCTTACGGCAGGCTGGCGCACCATATGTTCCGCATTTGCGAGGCCTTCACCGAGGTCGCCGGCGGCAAGCATTTCAGCCAGGGCATGCCCGGCGAGGTCCTGCATCCTGAAGAGATGGCCTCGACCGCGGCGCTCGCCGAATACGGCACGCGGGTGAAGGCGACAGTCGAGAACTGGTGGGCCGCGACGCCTGACAAAGAGGCGCAGGCCGAGGTCGAGACCTATTACGGTCGGCAAAAGCTGCATGAGGTGATGGAACGCGCCACCTGGCATATCGGCCAGCACACGCGGCAATGGGTCATGCTGCTCGACATGGCCGGCATCGCCGCCGACCGTCCGCTGACCGACGCCGACTTCACCGACCTGCCGATGCCGAAGCAGGTGTGGGACGGCTGATTGCTTCCCTCTCTCGCACCGCGGGAGAGGGTGCCGAGCGAATGCGAGGCGGGTGAGGGTGGTGCAGCTTCGCGACCCTCACCCGTCTCGCCGCTACGCGGCGATCCACCCTCTCCCGCGGTGCGGGCGAGGGATTTATGTTGAGCCGATGTCGGTTCTCGATTTTCCCGCACATAGCTACGTCTCGCCGCTGCCGGTCGATCCGATGCCGGCGGCGATTGTTGCGTTGCGCGACAGCGTCGAGCCGGTCTGGGTGTTTGCCTACGGGTCGCTGATGTGGAACCCGGAAATGGGGTTCGCGGAGACGCGGCCGGCCCTGCTGCACGGGTTTCACCGGCGGTTTTGCCTCTATTCACGCGATTACCGCGGCACGCCGGAACGGCCGGGGCTGGTGCTGGGGCTCGATCGCGGCGGGTCGTGCCGCGGTCTGGCGCTGCGCCTGCCGTCCGATGATCTGGCGGCGGCGATCGACCGGCTTTGGGCGCGCGAGATGGCCGGGCAGGTCTATGACATGCGGCGGGTGGCGGCGATGACGCCGCAGGGCGGGGTCACCGCCTATGCCTTCACGGTGCGCCGCGACAATCCCGATTATGCCGGGCGGTTATCGCTCGAACGGGTCGCGGAGATTGTCGGCAACGCCGCCGGCGGGCGCGGCACCGGGCGCGACTACCTCGCGAACACGGTGCGCCACCTCGCCGAACTCGGCATCCGCGACGACGGCTTGCGCCGGCTGCACGCCCTCGTCGAGGGCGGCAGCCGGTCGTCGGAGCAGGCCTAGAAGAACACCAGGGCGCGGGTTTCGATGCTTTCGCGCGGCGGGGCGTTGTCGGGGGTGGTGGGGTCGTCGAACGCGCCGTGCGCCGAGAAGCGGGCCGCGCCTTGCTGCGCCGAGTCGAAGCAGCGGATCAGCACGATCTCGTCCGCTTGCATCTTCGGGAAATAATACCAGCGCTGCGCCGGGTTATAGGTCACCGCGTAGGTTTCGCCGGTGCGGTCGGGGTAGCGCAACTCGGAACCGACGAGGTTTTCCTCCGACAGCGTGGTCGCGTCGCACAAGGCCAGCGGCGAGCGCAGCAGCGGGCCGCGGATCGGTCGCCACAAATTGATCTCGGCATAGTGGTGCTTGAGCAGTTCCTCGGCCTCGTCGCCCATCAGGTCGCGCACCCGCTGCGGCGCCGACCAGGCGGTGTAGTCGTTATGGACGCGGCCGGCATAGCCCTTGATCCCGTTGCCCTTGGCCATGCGTGCGGCGTTGCGCACGATGTGGTCGAACACGACGACGCGGCTCGCGCCGGTGTATTGCTTGATCAGCCGCTCGCATTCCGGGTAGTAGATTTCGGTGATCTGCTTTTCGTCATAGAGGTCGGTGGCGGCAGTCGGCTCGCGCCGCAGCACGAAACCCTCACGGTCGAGCGACAGCCGGTCGTTGACCGCGCGCGCGTCGAGCACCTTGATCTCGTGGGTTTCCTCGTGCGTGTTGCGGGCCGGCACGCCCGGTGGCGGCTCGTAATTGTAGGAATACGGCTTTTCCGCCATCGGCTCGATAAAGTTGATCGGCGCAACGACGCCTTTCAGATCGGTCACTGCCAAGCCGTCCATAAAACCCTCCGCTTCGGGTTGCCGCCGCAGCATCGCTGCCGGGGGCGTTGAAGGCGCGACGATAGCGCATCGCGTGTGGGATTAAGATAGGTATCCCCGGCTCGCAGCCAATCCGCGACGCCATGCGGATTTGCTGTGGGCATCTGAGAGGGGGACATGATGCGGTTTTCCGATGAGGCCTGGCAGGACACCGCCGTGCTACGCGCCGCGATCCACCGCTCGCCGTTTAACACCGAACTGGCGACCGGCACGCTGCGGCCGGAGCGCTTTCGTTTCTACATCACGCAGGACGCGCTTTATCTCTGCGAATATGCCCGCGTGCTGGCCCTCGCCGCCGCAAAGGCACCGGACGCAGCGACGGTAAAATGGCTGAGCGGCGCGGCGGCCGAAGCCATCGCCGTCGAGCAGGCCTTGCACGGCCGCTATCTCGCCGAGTTCGGTGTCGATGCCGCAAGCCGCCGCTGCCGCTGCGCGCCGAGCCGGCGCCCGATTGCCTCGCCTATACCAGCTTCCTTCTCGCCACTGCGCACCAGCAGCCCTGGGCGGTGCTGATGGCGGCGATCCTGCCGTGCTTCTGGATTTATTGGGATGTCGCCGGCGCGATCACCCGCGACGCCGCCTCGCCCAACCCCTACCGCGCCTGGATCGACACCTATGCCGCGCCGGGCTTTGGCGAGGCGGTGCAGAGGGTCATCGACCTCGTCGATCGGGCCGCGGCGCAGGCGACGGCGGCCGACCGCGCGGCTATGCTGACCGCCTTTCGCCGCTCGACCCAGTACGAATACCTGTTCTGGGACGGCGCCTATCAGCAACGCGGCTGGCCCATTTTCGCTTGAGGGAGAGAAACACAATGGCAACGACAAAAATCGCCGTCATCACCGGCGCCGGCAGCGGCATCGGCCGCGCCACGGCGCATCGAGCTGCTTGCCGCCGGCTGGACCGTGGTGCTCGCCGGGCGCCGGCGCGACATGCTCGAGGAGACCGCGGCGCTGGCGCAGGCGCCGCCGCCGCGCACGCTCGTCGTGCCGACCGACGTGTCGCGACACGGCCTCGATCGACGCGCTGTTCGACACGGTGAAGACGACCTATGGCCGCATCGACCTGTTGTTCAACAACGCCGGCATCAGCACCCGCAACATCCCGATCGACGATCTGACCTACGAGCAATGGACCGAATGTCGTCGCGGTCAACCTGACCGGCTCGTTCCTGTGCGCGCAGCACGCCTTCCGCATGATGAAGGCGCAGGACCCGCGCGGCGGGCGCATCATCAACAACGGCTCGGTCTCGGCGCATGTGCCGCGGCGCAACTCGGCGCCCTATGCCGCGACCAAGCACGCGCTGACCGGCCTGACCCGCGTCGCTGTCGCTCGACGGCCGCGAATTCGACATCGCCTGCGGCCAGATCGATATCGGCAACGCCGCGACCACGCGCAACGCGGACACCGCGCGCGGCCGCCTGCAGGCCAGCGGCCGGGTCGAGGCCGAAGCCCGCATCGACGTCGACGACGTCGCGCAACGGCGTCGCTCTACATGGCCGAGCCTGCCGCTCGACGCCAACGTGCAGTTCATGACCGTGATGGCGACCAAGATGCCGTATATCGGGCGCGGCTGAAGCTTCGTCTGTCATTGCGAGCGGAGCGAAGCAATCTCGTGCCGAAGGAGCCTCCTCCGCCCGAGATTGCTTCGTCGCTTCGCTCCTCGCAATGACAGTTACCCGGTTTTCAGACACCGTAACGCTGCCGCCACGCGAGGCCCGCGGCGGTGTCGCCGAGCGGGGCGTATTCGCAGCCGATCCAGCCGGCGTAGCCGAGTTCGTCGATGCGGCGGAAGACGAACTCCCAGCCGATTTCGCCGGTGCCCGGCTCGTGGCGGCCGGGCACGTCGGCGAGTTGCATGTGGTCGATCGCCGGCATCAGCGCGGCGAGCCGCGTCGTCACGTCGCCCTGCGCGATCTGGCAATGATAGATGTCGAATTGCAGGCCGAGCCGGTCGCGCCCGATCGCGTTGGCGATCGCTGCGCCCTGCTTCCTGCGTGCGCGAGCAGATAACCCGGTACGTCGCGCGGGTTGAGCGGCTCGATGAGCAGTTTGACCCCGGCGGAGAGGCCCGTTCGCCGGCCCAGGCGAGGTTGGCGGCGTAGAGCGCCAGCGCGGTGTCGCGCGGCACGTCGGCGGGCGGCATCCCGGCCATCACATGCACCAGCTCGCAGCCGAGCGCGACGGCGTATTCGAACGCCTGCTCGACGCTGTCGCGGAAATCGGCGCCGCGTCCGGGGACGCAGGCAAAGCCGCGCTCGCCGGCGGCGCGGTTGCCCGGCGGGCTGTTGATCAATACCTGCGTCAGCCCGTTAGCGGTGAGGCGCGAGCGCAACTCCGCCGCCGGATATTCATAGGGCGAGGCGAATTCGACACCGGTAAAGCCGGCCTTGCGCCGCTGCCTCGAAGCGGTCGAGGAACGGCAGGTCGGGGAACAGAAACCCGAGATTGGCGCAGAGACGAGGCATAATCTTCTTCCCGAAACATCGTTCCCCGAGACGATACCGCGCCCCCTCGCCGGTACAAGGTTATCGGGCGATAGCCCCGCCCATAACCTCGCCCGCGATTACCGCAGCGCCGCGCGCCGCGCCGCGATCTGAGACGCCACCAGGGCAGCGCCGAGATCGCCGGTTTTCACCTTGCCCATGACACCGGACAGGATCTCGCCCAACTCGGTGTGCAGTTCGGTCTTGCCCTCGGCTGACAGAGTACGCGGATCGATACCGCCACCAATGCCCGCCGCCGACAACCTCCCAGACCGCGGGATTCACGAAGGGCGGCTCAATATAAGCAGGACCGATACACCACCGGCTGCCGCCATCGCTTCTATAGTAGCAAAAGATTGCTCGATTTCGACGCTTCTCGCCATCGCAATTTGCCTCCTGTTTCCACTCTCTACCTTCGGAGAGCCGGTGACGAAGGTTCGTTACTAGCGCTTTGCATTGTCGATGACAAGATCAGTCGTCAGAACCATCCGGGCAACGGCTATCGGGCAGCCACTACCGAAGATAGCATTACACCTTCAGCACTTCGGCGCCGGCACCGGCTTCCAGTTCGCAGGCGTTAACGGTCATCGCACAGCAGCGAGTAGTAGCCGATCGCGGTGGTCAGCTGGACCAGTTGGTCGTTGCCGAAGCGGGGTGCATGGCCTTGAAGGTGGCGTCGTCGGCCCGGTGTTTGCGCAGCAATTGCGCGGGTGAAGTCGACGATCTGCAAGTCTTCCGCCGGGATGCCGTCGGAGCGGTTTTCGCGGATCGCGGTGATCGTCGTCTCGGGCACGCCCTGGCGACGGGCGCCGCCGGTCTGCGCGCCCCACACATAAAGCGCCTCGAATTCGCGGGCGACGGTCATCGCCGCCAGCACCCGCACGTGCATGTCGAGCGAGCCTTCGAAGCGCACATAGGCGCCGAGATGCGCCACCCGGCCGGATACCTCCGGCGAGTGCATGAACATCGGTAAACGGACCCGCCACCGCGCCGCGGCTGGCGACGATGCAGTCGAAGGTCGCGTGGTCTTTCTCGGCGACCTGATCTTGCTGGTGATCGTGGGGAAGTCGGGCCATCGTTTCCTCCTGTGGGTGTCAGCGCGCCAGCAATTCGCGCGTCGCGTCTGCGATGAATTCGGCGTCTTCCGGGTTCACCGCCGGGTTGCCGGCGCGGTGGCCCCAGATCGACGGGATCGGGCGCAGCTCGGCGCGCGGCATGCGCGCGACCTCGCGCCGGTTGTCCTCGACGGTGAAATAGAGGTCGGTCTCGCACGGCATCACGATCGCGTCGGCCGTGATCGCGCCGAGCGCCTTGCCGAGATCGCCGCCATAGAGCTCGTTGGCGCTGATATCGGCGTGCTGCCACATCCACAGCATGGCGAGCAGGTCGTTGGCGTCGCGCCGGCGGAAACCGCCCTCCCAGCCGCCGACCAGGAAATCCTCGAGCGAGGAAAAGCCGAGCTTGCGCCACACCTCCTCGCGGTAGAAGGCCTGGCTGACAGCCCCCAGCCGGCATAGACCCGGCCCATCGCCTGGAAGCCGCGCACCGGCTGGCGTCGCGAACCAGCCATCCTGCCAGGCCGGGTCGGCGGTCAGCGCCGCCTTGACCCCTTCGAGGAAGACGAAATTATGCGGCGAGGTCTTGGCCGAGCCGCAGATCGGCGCGATGCGCTCGACCCGGTCGGGGAACAGCGCGCCCCAGTGGAACGCCTGCTGCGCCCCCATCGAGAAGCCGTAGACGAGCTTGACCCGCTCGACGCCGAACACCTCCGCCAGCAGCCGCTGCTGCACCCGCACATTGTCGGTCATCGTGAAATGCGGGTAGCGGCCGCGGTCGAAGGGCGGCGGCGTGTTGCTCGGCGACGACGACAGCCCGTTGCCGAACTTGTTGATGATGACGATGAAGTATTTGGTCGGGTCGAGCGCCTTGTCCGGCGGCGATCTGCCATTCGAGATCGGGATGCTGCGCCCCGTACGAGGTCGGGTAGACGATGACGTTGGATTTGTCGGCGTTCAGCGTGCCGATAGGTCTTGTAGGCGAGCCGCGCGCCGCGATAGGTCAGCCCCGATTGCAGGACGACGTCGCCGGCCTCGAAAATCTGGGTAATCCGGCATCATCCACCCCCTTCGACGCGGTGAACTTACAGGCTTTTCACCAACGCGACGAGTTGGTCGAGGGCTTTGCCCCAACCCTCGTGAAAGCCCATATCCGCGTGCTTTTTGGCGCCTTCTTCGTCGCCGTGGATCGCGATCGCGGTGTATTTCGTGCCGGAGCCGTGCGGCTCGAACAGGATCACCGCGGTAAAGAGAAACGGGCAGTTCGCATCTTCCGGCCCATAACAGGCTCGCGCGGGCGATAACCCTGCTTGAGCGCGCCGGTCCAGACGAGCTTTTTGTTTTCGATCACCTCGAGGTAGCAGCCCTCATTAGGGAACTCCTGTCCCTCCGGCGAGCGCATTACGAACCGGAAAATGCCGCCGGGGCGCAGGTCGATCTCGCAATCGACCGTCTGCCACGGCGCCGGAGTGAACCATTTTTTCACGTATTCCGGCCGGGTCCATGCCGCCCAGACCAGGTTGGGCGCGACATCGACGATGCGCTCGAGCACGAGGTCGAGTTTCGGATCGGGTTGGTGCGTAATCGTGCCGGTCATGGCTCCTGCTCCTTGAGGGTTTGCAGGAAATTGTCGAGGGAATCGAGGCGGCGTTCCCAATGGGCGCGCTGCGCCGAAAGCCAATGTTCCGCTGTGCGTCAGCGTTTGCGGCGCCAGTGCGTAGGTCCGCACGCGCCCCTCCTTCTTCGAGCGCACGAGGCCGCAATCCTCCAGCACCCCGAGGTGCTGCACAAAGGAGGGCAGGGCCATCTTGAAGGGCCGGGCGAGTTCGCTGACCGCGGCGGGGCCGCGGGTCAGCCGTTCAAGGACCGCCAGGCGGGTCGGGTCGGTCAGCGCCTGGAAGACGCGGGTAAGCTCTTGGTTAGGCATATGCCTAAGTTATGACGGGGCGAAACACTTAGGTCAATGCCTAATCTTACTGCGGAACGGCGCTTTTCACCTCCGCAGAGAGATGCCCAGAACCGAGCATAGGTACGCGTTAACGCGATCTTCTGGCCCGTCCTCTCTATTCCGAGTACCGTTCGCCGAGGGTTGGCAGCACGAACAGCCGGCATAAAGACCGAACGCTGCTTGTGCGAAGAGGAGCAGGAGAACCGTGGCGCTGTTCACAACGACAAACTGGCCGGTCAACGCACTTATTGAAGATATCGATCTCGGCAAGATCGGACTTCCCGAGTTGCAGCGGCCATTCGTTTGGCCGAACGTCAACGTCCGCAATCTATTTGACTTCTCTACCGAGGGTACCCGGCCGGCTTCCTCCTCTTCTGGGAAACTGGCGCTGATGGTGGTCTAAAAGGTATCGGAACAAAAAACGAGAAGGCGGTGCCGAAACTTGCCATCGTCGATGGTCAGCAAAGGTTAACCGCTTTATACGCTGTTATGAAAGGCACCGAGGTATTGCGCGCGAATTTTAAGCGAGAGCGCATCGAAATTGCCTTTAGTCCGCTCTCTGAACGTTTTGCCGTTGCGGACGCCGCGATCCGGAAGGACAAAGCATATATCCCAGACATCTCGGTTATCTGGCGACCCGGAGCAAAGCTTCTATCATTCGCGAAGAACTTCATTGCTGAATTAGCTGAAACACGCGAACTAACGGAAGACCAGTTGGACCGGATCGAGGACTCCCTTAGCCGACTTCATAACCTCCCTCAATACCAATTCGTCGCGCTTGAACTTATCGCTTCCGTCGACATGGAAACCGTCGCCGACGTATTCGTGCGCATCAATGGAGAGGGCAAGAAGCTCAATCAGGCCGATTTCATCATGACGTTGATGTCGGTTTTTTGGGACGACGGACGGGCTGATCTCGAAGACTTCTCGTTACGAGCAACCCGACCGTCGAATGGGCAACCATCGCCCTTCAATCATTTCATCAAACCAGCACCCGACCAGATGCTGCGCGCGACAGTCGGGCTCTCGCTGAGGCGAGCGCGGCTCGAAAACGTTTACAGCGCACTGCGTGGTCGCGACGCAAACACAGGGCTCGATAATCCCGAAAAACGCGATCAGCAGTTTTCTCTGATGCGTGAAGGACAAAAAGCCGCCCTCAACCTAGCCAACTGGCATCACTTTCTCGGCGCGCTGACGCTAGCGGGTTATCGAAGTGAGAGAATGATCAGCTCACAGACGGCGATCATTTACAGCTACGTGCTCTACTTAATCGGTGTCAGAGATTACAGTATCCCGAAAGAGGAAATGCGCCAGGCAATCGCTGAGTTCTTCTTCATGACGGCGCTCACTGGACGCTACACGAATTCGCCCGAGACCCGGTTTGAATCCGACCTAGCGATGGTCCGAGAGCTGCCGGTAGGGTCGGCGTTCTTAAGGAAACTGCGAGAGCTTTGCAGTACGACGCTGACCGGCGATTATTGGTCAACCACCCTACCGAACCAATTGGCAACCTCCGCAGCACGAAGTCCTTCACGTTTTGCCTATCAGGCGGCGCTCATCATGCTTGACGCATTGGCGCTTTATAGCCCGGTCAAAATCTCGGCGATGCTCGATCCTGCGATAACGGGGGCGAAGGCAGCGCTTGAGCAACATCATCTGTTCCCACGCGGATATCTAGAAGACTGCGGGATCACCGACCTTAAGCAAATTAATCAAATCGCCAATTTCGCGCCGGTCGAATGGCCGTCTAATATCAAAATCGGTAAAAAATCACCGGTGGACTATGTCCCCCCTCTTGATGCCGCGCTTTCGGCCGTTCAGCGGGAGCAGCTCTATGCCTGGCATGCGCTGCCTCAGCTCTGGTGGGATCTCCCCTATGAGCAGTTCCTTATCGAACGTCGCAACAGGATGGCAAAGGTGATCCAAGCGGCGTGGCAGCAACTAACTGGCGACCTGCCTGAGACGGAGCCAATGGGCCATTCGGTTGCTGAGCTGATCGCCAGCGGCGAGGGCGATGCGGTCGAGTTCAAATCGACCCTCAGAACCAATCTTCACACGGGTCAACCGGATGAGAAAATGCAGATGGCGGCGCTTAAGAGCGTGGCTGGCTTTCTTAACGCCAAGGGCGGAATCCTGCTCATAGGCGTTGCGGACAACGGTGACGTTCTCGGCCTCGGGACGGATGGGTTCCCGAACGAGGACAAGATGGCCCTGCACGTTGGTAACCTCGTTAGGGATCGTATCGGCGACGTTTTTCTTCCGTATGTCCACACGGATTTCGAGGAACACAAGGGCCAACGCGTGCTCGCTATTCGCTCCGAAAAGGGGCCGAAGGCCGCCTTTGTGAAGGATGGGGCTGCGCAGCGTTTTTTCGTACGTGGCCCGAACGCAACCGCGGAACTCGTCGGAGGGTCGATCACCGACTACGTGAAGCAGCGGTTTGGATAGCACTCGAACTTGCTGAGGTCCTCTCCACGATGGGCGGTGCGGACACGCCGATTGGGGCTGCGCTGCAACAGCCCCTCGGCGGTGCTCGGCGGTGGGGCAGAGATAGCGGTCGCTATTACACCCGCACCAGCGGTTTGTATTTGATGCGGTGGGGCTGGTCGGCTTCGGTGCCGAGGCGGCGGCGGCGGTCGGCTTCGTAATCGGCGTAGTTGCCCTCGAACCAGGTCGACCTGGCTGTCGCCCTCGAACGCCAGGATATGGGTGGCGATGCGGTCGAGGAACCAGCGGTCATGGGTGATGATCACCGCGCAGCCGGGGTACTCGAGCAAGCGCCTCTTCGAGCGCGCGCAACGTATCGACGTCGAGATCGTTGGTCGGCTCGTCGAGCAGCAGCAGGTTGGCGCCTTCCTTCAGCATCTTGGCGAGATGCACCCGGTTGCGCTCGCCGCCGGAGAGCTGCCCGACCTTTTTCTGCTGGTCGGCGCCGCGGAAATTGAACAGCGAGCAATAGGCCCGGCTGGCAATCTTGCGGCGGCCGAGATCGATTTCGTCGATCCCGCCGGAAATCTCCTGCCACACATTGTTGTCGGCGCTTCAGCGTATCGCGCGACTGGTCGACATAGCCGAGCTTTACCGTGTCGCCGATGCGGAACTGGCCGCTATCCGGCTTTTCCTGCTCGGTCATCATGCGAAACAGCGTCGTCTTGCCGGCGCCGTTCGGGCCGATCACGCCGACAATGCCGCCGGGCGGCAGGCGGAATTCGAGGTCCTCGATCAGCAGCTGGTCGCCAAAGCCCTTGCGCACATGCTGTGACCTCGACCACGAGGTCGCCAAGCCGTGGTCCCGGCGGCAGGACGATCTGTGCCGTGTCTGGCGCCTTCTCGCGGCTCTCGCGCGACCAGCGTCTCATAGGCGGTGAGGCGCGCCTTGCTCTTGGCCTGACGGGCGCGCGGGCTTTGCCGTACCCATTCGAGTTCGCGTTCGAGGCTGCGCTGGCGGGCCTCCTCCTGCCGGCCTTCCTGGGCGAGCCGCGCCTGCTTCTGTTCGAGCCAGCCAGAATAATTGCCCTCGAACGGGATGCCGCGGCCGCGGTCGAGTTCGAGGATCCAGCCGGCGACATCATCGAGAAAATAGCGGTCATGGGTGACGGTTACGACAGTGCCGGAATAGTCGCGCAGAAAGCGCTGCAGCCACGCGACCGACTCGGCGTCGAGATGGTTGGTCGGTTCGTCGAGCAGCAGCATGTCGGGCCGCTGCAACAACAGCCGGCACAGCGCGACGCGTCGCCGCTCGCCGCCCGACAAGGTCGCGACCGTCGCCTCGCGCGGCGGGCAGCGCAGCGCATCCATCGCGATTTCGACGGTGCGGTCGAGGTCCCAGGCGTCGGCGTGGTCGATCTGTTCCTGCAACTCGCCCTGCTCGGCGATCAGCGCTTCCATGTCTGCGTCGGACAGTTCCTCGGCAAACCGGGCGCTGACTGCCTCGAAGCGGTCGAGCAGGGCCTTGGTCTCGGCGAGGCCTTCCATCACGTTGCCGAACACGTCCTTGTCCGGGTCGAGCACCGGCTCCTGCGGCAGAAACCCGACCTTGACGCCTTCCGCCGCCCAGGCCTCGCCGGAAAACTCCTTTTCCTGGCCCGCCATGATGCGCAGCAGGGTCGATTTGCCGGCGCCGTTGAGGCCGAGCACACCGATCTTGGCGCCGGGCAGAAACGACAGCCGGATGTCCTTCAACACCTCGCGGCCGCCCGGATACGTCTTACCCAGGCCCTGCATGACATAGATGTACTGATACGCTGCCATCTAATTGCTTTTCCTTGTAATTTCGGTGTCATTTTGACCTGTCCAGAATCTGTCCAGATCGATTTGAGACGACATAGAGCGTGTCTCGTCTATATTTTGTCGGTAGATCAATGTGATAGGCGCTAAAGGTTGCAATTGGAACGGAATCGGGGCGTCGAACATAATCAAACCCTGTGGGGGAAACGGTGCTGGCGCTCGCTATCGCCCTACCGAGAGGCACGAGCTTACCAACATCTGAGGCCGTAGCACGCTTTCGGCCATGCTGCAAATGGGGGTAACGCCAGTCAAAGAAAGGGCTGCGAACGGCTGATAGCGGAACCCAAAGCCCCCAGCTTGCCTCGGAGGCCTGGCCGAGGGCCTCATTCATCAAGGCCTCGGGTCATCTGCGAGTGCCGGACAGTCGCCATAGCGGGTTCAATGAATTCGCCCAACCATCCGCTGAAGCTCCGCCTCGGTCTCAGCTGCTTCGAGCTCTGCCGTCGTCCCTAGAATTTCCAGATAAAGCCGCATGGCCTCCTGCGCGTAAACGTGCATCGGGGCGCGGCGCTTTGGTGGGTTCTGGCAAATCGTCCCAAGCATCCAGCCAGCATCTCCCGGCTTGGTGCAAACGACAAAGCGCATCCCCGTCGCGTTGTGCTCGAATATCACGGTCTCGTCGCCCTCATTCATGCCGGAGTAATGCCGCCACGACTTGCGGTCGAAACTGATCGGCGCATCGGGGTCGTGCGCGGTGCAGTGTTTCGGCCAATCGGGCGGGGTCGTGCGCTTGCTCATCAGCGGCCTCCTTGGCTCATCTGGCTAGCACAGGTTCAATCTGGCGGTTAGCTCCTGTTCTAACGGAATGCCCCGCCGCGACCGGGGAAAAAGTGAAGGTCATCTGTCGGAATATCTATGGCTTTCCTGCAGGTGGCATGGCGTTCGGTTACCTTCGCGCATGAACACGCGAGGGACTTGCTGTGTATGGACAGGCAGATATCTGCGCCTTTATGGTTCATTCGCCACGGCGGCGCAGCCAATTCTCGGGAGACTTGATGTTGTTTTCCCTGGGTAAACGGGGCCGCTGGCAACGCCACCAGAGCCCGTTGAGACCGCTTCTGCTCGTCCTGGTTGTTGGGATGATCGGAATACTTAGCGTTGCCGCACTGGCGCAGCCATACGACGCACGCGTGAAGGCAAAGATAGAGGCTCTAGCAACTGCAACGGGTAGGGACCTCGGCGCGCCGGGAGCGTTCGAAGTCTTCAAGATGGTCGTCTGTCATGATCCGACCGCAGTGGTGAATGGAACGAAAATTGATCCGGAGATCGTGGCGGCCTTCAAATGCCCGCCTTCGCCAACAGCCGAAGCAGTATCGGCATTGTATGCAAGAGGCCTGGCGGTTGGTCGGGCTTGGCACAACTGGTATTCCACATTGACCGGCGATGTCCGCGCAGGCGCAACTTACTGGATGATGCGCGACTATGACCCGAATGCTTGCGCCGCGCCTGACCCCTCGACCATGCGCCAGGCAGGAGTTGATGCCCGCAACGCTGTACTGGGAAATCGTGAGTTTTTGGAGGGGTGCCTGAAAGCAAAGGCCATCTTAGGTCTAAACCCACCAACGAATAACATGGATTATCTGAGAGGTTGGAACATGGCAATGGCAGAGCCTCCGCTCCC
>CAVTUM010000031.1:0-191788 GCA_963737875.1 uncultured Alphaproteobacteria bacterium
GCGATGCCAAGCCAGCGGGAGGAGCGTGCATGCAGGTGAGTTTGAACCAGCCGACAAGACGTACAGTTCATACCCACACCCACGGCGTCAAGGAAAAACCGGCCGGCCCCGGATGGCGGTGCCGCTGTAACGAGGCTCGTGGGGAAACTCTGCCCGCCTTGGTTCGCTTCAGGGTGCGCGTGCGTCCCGACATCGTCTGCCCGCGGCATCGGCGTGCCATGCGGTCAGGTTGGCCCGCGGAGGAGCGCGCATGATTGAGAAACTCGAGCAGCAGCGGCGGCTGACGTCCAATCAGTGGAAGCTGATCATCACCGGCAATCTGGCGGACCTGCTGGATTTCTTCGATTTCTTCCTGATCGGCTACGTACTGGCATTCATCACCAAGGAATGGCCGCTGACCTATTGGCAGGGCGCGGTGATCCTGCTGTCATCGGGCATCGGCGCGGTGCCCGGCGCGTTCTTTTGGGGCTGGGTGGCCGACAAGATCGGCCGCCGCAAGGTGTTCATCCTGACCGCGCTCAACGTGGCGCTGGCCACTGGAATCATGGCACTCACCCCCGGCCCGAATGGCTGGATCAGCGGCTGGCTATTCCTGGCGGTGTTCCGCCTCTTGGTCGGCATTGGCAATGCCGGGATCTACGCGGTCGACATGCCATTGGTGCAGGAATTCATGCCCGCCAAGAAGCGCGGCTGGGTCGGCGCGCTGATCACTACCTTGCTGCCGGCGGGCAGCATGCTCGGCGGCGTCGCTGGGTGGCTGCTGCCGATCATCGGCTGGCGAGGCCTGTTCCTCCTCGGCCTGGCGCCGATCGTGCTGGTGCTGATGGTTCGCTACTGGGTGCCGGAATCGCCGCGCTGGCTGACGCAGATGGGACGGCACGAGGAGGCGCGCAAATCGCTCGCTTGGGCGCTGATGGTCGATCCGAAGGAGATCGACCTGCCGACGACCGGTCCCGAGGTCGAGAAGGGGTCGTGGTGGCTGAACTGTTCAAATATCCGCGAGCGTCATCGCCGGCTGCCTGGTCGGCCTGACCCAGACCGGCGGCGCGGGCTCGGGCTGTGGGGCGCGACCCTGTTCGTGCTGGTGCTCAAGATCTCGCCGGCCGATGCCGCCTTCCTGATGATCTTTGTCAACCTGGCGGCGATCGCCGGACGGTTCAGCGTCACCGCGCTGATCGAACCGCTGGGGCGCCGTGGGACGGGGACCCTGTACTGCGCCGCGGCCGCGGTGCTAATGGTGCTCGCCGGCTATCTGCACAATGTCGTCCTCGGCAGCGTGTCGCTGTTCTTTGTGCTGGTCATGGCGCAAAACTTCTTCGGCAGCGCCGCCTACTCGGTGGCCGGCCCGTACATGACCGAGATCTGGCCGACCCGGCTGCGCGCCAGCGGCATGGGACTCGCCTACGGCGTCGGCAATTCCGGCAAGATCGTCGGACCGCTCGGCCTGGCATTGATCCTCGGCGCGAACGACCTGATCGAGCCGGCGGCAAACCTCGACTCGCTGGGCCTGGCATTCGTGTACTTCGCCTCCTGGTACGTGCTCGGGATCATCGCCTATTGGTTCATCGGCTTCGAGACCAAGGGGCGCTCCTTCGAGGAGATCGACGAATCCTTCGCGACACAAGCCGCGTCTGGCACACCCTCAGGTGTCCGCGCCTCGGCGACCTGAGGCAATCGGCCCCCTTTCGTCATTGCGCCTTAACGGGAGATGACGAAAAGGAAGGGCGATCCCGTCGCTCTCAGCCGCGGATCGCCTTTGGGTCGTTGTAGTTTGTGATCCCGGTGCCGCGGTAGAGGATGCGGGCGTTGCGGGGCGGCGATCTCCCCTTGTGGAGTCGACGATCCCGGCCTGCATATCGGTTTCCGGGCGCGGCTCCGGGGCGAAATGGCCGAAATGGTCGGTGCCGCGTACCAGCGTCGCGCTGTCCTCGCCTTCGAGCTGGCGCAGCGAGGTCGGGATATAGCGGATCGCGTAACCGATCCGCCGTTCTCCTGACGGGTTCGGCGACGAGCCGTGCACCAGCCGTACATGGTGCAGCGACATTTCCCCCGGCCGCAAGGTCAGCCAGCACCTGCTGTGCTCTCGTCGACCTCGACGGCGACCTCCTGGCCGCGGCTGAATAGATTGTGCTCGGTCGAACGTGTCGCGGTGGGGCATCTGGTCAATCGTGTGGCTGCCGGCGATACCGCCATCGCGCCGTTTTCCGCGGTGCTCGGGGTCAGCGCGACCCAGGCGGTCACGACATCGGCCGATGAGAGGCCCCAATAGGTCGAATCCGGGTGCCACGAGACAAAAGACGGCGTCTGCGCCTCCTTGATGAAGAAGCTGGTGCTCCAGCACAAGAGATCGGGGCCGTAGAGGTCCTCGATCGCGTCGAGTATCCGCGGGTGGCGGACCAGATCGGCGAGGAACGGGAACAACAGATGCGGCTTGTGCCGGCGGTCGCCGCGCAGCGGTCCGCCCATGCCGGCCTCGATCGCTTCGAGGGCGGCGCAGCCGACCGCCTCGTCCTCGCCCATAATGCGGATCGGCGAGAGGTATCCTTGGTCGTGGAAGGTTGTCGATCTGCGTATCGGTCAACAATTTCGGCATGACACAGCTCCTGCGGACAGCGGCGATCAGATAGCAATGTCCTCGCACGACGGTTCGATCAAGGTCCTGCTGGCGGCGCTCGCCGGCAATGTCGCGATTGCGATCGCCAAGACCGTCGCGGCGGTCATCACCGGCAGCGCCGCGATGCTCAGCGAGGCGATCCATTCGGCCGTCGATACCGGCAACGAAATTCTGCTGCTGTACGGCATGCGCCGGGCGGCCGGCCGCCCGATCCGACGCACCCGTTCGGCTATGGGTTGCAGCTGTATTTCTGGGTGTTTGTCGTCGCGGTGCTGATCTTCGGGCTCGGCGCGGTGTTTTCGTTGCTCGAAGGTATCCACAAGCTGCGGAACCCTGAGCCGGTCGAGCACGCCTACGTCAACTACATCGTGCTCGGCGTCTCGATGGTATTCGAGATCGGGTCGTGGACGGTCGCGTATCGCGAGTTCAACCGCCAGCGCGCCGACCACGGCCTGTTCCAGCGGCGCGCCGCAGCAAGGACCCGACCGTGTTCGCGGTGCTGTTCGAGGATACCGCAGCGCTGATCGGTCTCGTGCTGGCGCTGATCGGCATCGGGCCGCCGATATGACTGCAGATGCCGGCGCTCGACGGTGTGGCCTCGATCGGCATCGCGGTGGTGTTGGCGCTGACAGCGTTGTTTCTCGGTTATGAAAGCCAGAGCCTGCTTGACCGGCGAGGCGGTCTTCCCCGAGGTGCGCCAGAAGATCGAGAACATCGCCGCCGGCACGCCGGGCGTCGTCGCGATCAACCAGGTGCTGACGATGCATTTCGGCCCGAGCGACGTGCTGGTCGCCCTCAGCCTCGATTTCGACGACGCGATCTCGGCCGCCGCTGTCGAAGCCGCGGTGGCGACGATCGACCGCGCCATCAAATCCGCCTGCCCCGAAGTCACCCGCGTCTTCGTCGAAGCGAAGAGCTTCAAGGACCACCGCGCCGCTTAGCGAAGCGTAGCCTATTCCGTCATCCGCAAAAGCGTAGAGGCGCTAACTTTTTCTGTCATTCCGGGGCAGCCCGGAGGGCTGAACCCGGAACCCAGGAACACGGTCTTCGCCCTTCTGGCACCGTCCGTGTTCCTGGGTTCCGGCGTTCCTCGCCCCGCTCGGCCCCGGAATGACAGCGAGATTAGCGGAATGACCAAGTGAGGGAGAGAAATCTAATTAGCTCGATGCGCGGTCGAGGATGTGGTCGAAAGCGGTGATGAGAGCCTGTTCAGGGTTGCCGCTCGCCGAGCGGCTGCGCCAGCCGACATAGCCGTCCGGACGGACGAGCACGGCGCCATCGGCGTCGATGCCGTAGCTGGCGGCCCAGGTGCCTTCGGGATCGGCGACATCTCCGTTCGGGCCGATGGTGATAGCGCGACAAGTTCGGGCCGCGCCGCGGTTGCAACACTTGCCGCGGCGCTTTTCCAGGCACCGCCCTGGGCGCCGGTCAGCAGCACGAAGCGGTTGCCGACGAGGTCGATCGTCGAGATGCGCTCGCCATTGCGTTCGAGCCAGACATGCGGCGCGCGGCTGCCGGGGCGCGCCGACGGGACGTATTGCGTGATCGGGTCGTCGATATGCGGCGCGGCGGTGCCGTCAGGGATCACCGCCGTCGACTCGTAGGAGGCGCCGAAGATCAGCCCTTGCTCGTTGAGAAATTCGGAGCGGGGCAGTTTGGCGCTGTCCTGGCGGGCGGTGCGGCCCATCGACAGCGAGTTTTCGAGGCTGGTCTCAGTCGTTATCACGCCGAGCGGCTGGCGCTCCGGGTGGTAGGTATCGAGCAGCGACGAACCGGCCTGGCCTTTCAGCACGGCCGCGAGTTTCCAGGCGAGGTTCTGCACGTCCTGGACACCGGTGTTCATGCCGAACCCGCCGGTCGGCGGCATTTCGTGCGCGGCGTCGCCGGCGAGGAACAGCCGGCGGTCGCGGTAGCGGTCGGCGACGATCGCCGACGCCTCCCAGACGCTGACACCGAGGACCTTGACCGGCAGATCGGGCTTGCCGACGCCCTGGCGGATCAGCGCGGCGCAGTGCTCGGGCGTGAAATCCGTCGCGACATAGCCGTACTGCTTCAGGCTGTGGATCAGGAAGCTCCAGCGGTCATGCGCGTTGATCGTCAGGAAGGTCGCGCGCAGATCGGGCTGCTCGACGAAATACAGCGCCGCCGGCCGGTCATGCACCCATTGCCGCAAATCGGCGTTGAACAGGATATTGACGCTGTCGTAGACGCCTTCCTCGCCGATCATGCGCGTCGCGACGAGGCGGCGAACCCGGCTCTGCGCGCCGTCGGCGGCGATCAGGTATTGCGCGCGAACCTGCGTCTCGGCGCCGCTGATCCGGTCGGTCAGCGTCGCGGTGACGCCGTCGTCGTCCTGCTCCACCGCCGTCATCTCGGTGTTGAAGCGCAGTTCGCCCGGTTCCGCCGCCTCGGCAAAGCGGCGCAACACCGGCTCCAGATCGTCCTGGGCGCACAGGCAGTTGCGCACCGAGGTCGCGCGCCTGGTTGGCCGGCGCCATGCGGCCCGGCACCCGGCGCTCGATCTCGCGCCCGGAGAGGCTCTCGGTCCACACGATAAAGCCGGTGCGTTCGATCGGCAGCCCGGCGTCGCGGATCGCCTGCTCGATACCAAGCTGGCGGTACATTTCCATCGAGCGGGCATTGATGCCGCGCGCTTTCGGCAGGATCGCGGTGCCGGGATGGCGCTCGACCAGCAGCGAGCGCACACCAAACCGCGACAGCAGGATTGACGCGGTCAGGCCGACCGGCCCGCCGCCGACAATCAGAACAGGCACTTCGAGCATGGAGACGTCACCGGATATTGTTGCGCCGCGGCAGTTAAGGCCAAACCCCATCCGCCGCGCCAGTTGCCAAGACGGCGCAGCGGGGGGCGTGCGCCGTGACGGCTTAGCGGACTTCGCTGGCGAGGCGCGACAGGTGGTCGGTGATGTCGCCGAAGGTGTGTTCGATGACCATGCACGCGGCGGAAATAATGGCCGACCGCGTATTCCTCGGTCATGCCGATGCCGCCATGCAATTGCACCGCGTTCTGCGATACGAAGCGCGCCGCCTGCCCGACCGCCGACCTTGGCCATCGCGAGGTTGTGGGCGCGTTCCGTGGCGTCCGGCTCGTCGAGCATCATCGCCGCCAGCATCGCCATGCTGCGGCCCTGTTCGAGCGACACGAACATTTCGGTGGCGCGGTGCTGCAAGGCCTGGTTCTCGCCGATCGGCTTGCCGAATTGCTGGCGGGTCTTGAGGTATTCCAGCGTCATCGCCTGCATCGTTTCCATCGCGCCGACCGCTTCGGCGGCCATCGCGGCAATGCCGGCCTCGACGACCCGCTCGATGACCGGAAACGCGCCGTCGAGTTCGCCGAGCACCGCATCGGCGCCCACCTCGACCCCGCTCAGCGTGATTTCGGCGGCGCGGGCGCCGTCGCGCAGCGTGTAGGAGCGGCGCGCGATGCCGTTGGCGCCGCATCGACCAGAAACAGCGTGATGCCGCCTTTGTCGTTGCGGTTGCCGGCGGTGCGGGCGCTGACGATCAGCGTGTCGGCGCTGTCGCCGTGCAGCACGACGCTTTTTCGCGCCGTCGAGCACCCAGCCGGCGCCTTTGCGGGTCGCGGTGGTCAGCACATCGGTCAGGTCATAGCGCGCCTGCCGCTCGCCATGCGCAAAGGCGAAGATTTTGCCGCCCTCGGCGATCTGCGGCAGCAGCGCGGCCTGTTGTGCCGCACTGCCGGCGAGGCGCAGCGCCGTGCCGCACAGGATAACCGTCGCCAGATAAGGCTCCAGCACCAGCGAGCGGCCAAACGCCTCCATGACCAGCATCGCCTCGATGCCGCCGCCGCCAAACCCGCCATATTCCTCGGGAAATGGCAGGCCGAGCAGACCAAGTCTCGGCATATTGCGCCCACAATTCGCGGCTCCAGCCATCCGGCTCGGCGGCATACGCTTTCCGCTTGTCGAAGGTGTAGCGATCGGCCAGCAGGCGATCGACGCTGTCGCGCAGCAGCCGCTGCTCTTCGGTGAAATCGAAATCCATCGGAACGTCCTTTAGCGAATCGAGAAGTTCACCCCAACAACAACTCCTCTTCCCGCGCTAACATTGCTGTCATTCCGGGGCAGCCCGTAGGGCTGAACCCGGAACCCAAGAACACCGTCTTCGGCTTATTATCAACCGACCGTGTTCTTGGGTTCCGGGTTCCGGCTGCGCCGGCCCCGGAATGACAAAAATTGGGAGGGGTCACGGGACGGTCGGTTACAGCCCCAGCACCGCCTTGCTGACGATGTTCTTCATGATCTCGTTGGTGCCGCCATAGATCGAGGCGGCGCGCAGGAAGAGATAGCTGCGGGTCGCTTCGGTGGCCCACACTGGCCCGACTTCCGGCTCGTTGCTCAAGGTTTCGAGTTCGTCGGCCCAATCCGGCATCGACAGCGGGCCGCCGACATCCATCGCCAGTTCAGTCGTCGCCTGCAACAGTTCGGTGCCCTTCAGCTTCAGTACCGCGGTCAGCGGGTCCTGTTTGCTTTCGCCGGCCTTCTGCGCCGACAGCACCCGCAATTGCGTGATCTCCAGCGATTTCAGCTCGGTTTCGAGCTGCGCGATACGGCGGCGAAATTCATGGTCTTCGATCAGCGGGCGGCCATTGGCGCGCATGTCCTGCGCCATCTTCTTGGCGAACCGCACCCGCTCCTTTGACTTGCCGAGCCGGGCGATGCCGGTGCGCTCGTTGCCGAGCAGGAATTTGGCGACATCCCAGCCCTTGTTTTCCTCATAGACGCGCATCGCCACCGGCACCCGCACGTCGTCGAAAAACACCTCGTTCAGATGGTGGCTGCCGTCGATCGAGATGATCGGGCGCACCGTGATGCCGGGCGTCTTCATGTCGATCAGCAGAAAGCTGATGCCCTGCTGGCGCTTCGGCGCCTGCGGGTCGGTGCGCACGAGGCAGAAGCACCAATCGGCCTGGTGCGCGGTCGAGGTCCAGATTTTCTGGCCATTGACGATGTATTCGTCGCCCTCGCGCCGCGCCGCGGTTTTCAGCGCGGCGAGGTCGGAGCCGGCGCCCGGCTCGGAAAAGCCCTGGCACCACCAATCGTCGAGATTGGCGGCGCGCGGCAGAAACCGGTTTTTCTGCTCGGGCGAGCCGAACTGGATCAGTACCGGCCCCAGCATCGTGATGTTGAACGGGTTGACCTCGGGCGCCGGGAAGTTCTGGATTTCCTCGAGGAAGATCATCCGCTGCACCGCCGACCAGCCGGGTCCGCCCCATTCCTTCGGCCAGTTATAGGCGGCCCAGCCCTTTTTATTCAGGATCTTCTGCCACGCGACGATGTCCTGCTTGCGCGGCGAATGCCCCGCCTGCATGCGCTCGCTGATGTCGTCCGGCAGGTGGTCGCCGATGAACGCGCGCACCTCCTCGCGAAACGCCACTTCCTCGGGCGTAAAGCGCAAATCCATCGACGGTCTCCCTGTCCTGTTGTTGGCTCATTTATCATGGAGCGGCGCACTGCGCCCACTGCAAAGGACCGGCCCTGAACACCATTCGCGTTTTCCCCTTGTTCTGGCGCGGCGAGCGGCGCGATGCTTGCGATCGGTCGGGGAGCGATGACGCCAAGGGAGGCTGCAATGCCCAGGCAATACAAACTGATGTCGAGCGACGGGCACCTTGAAGTGCCGCCGGAGCGGTGGATACACCGGGTGCCGGAAAAGCATCGCGAGCGGGCGCCGCATACGGTGCATCTGCCGGACGGTGGCGACGCACTGATGATCGAAGGCCAGCCGCTGCTGGAGGCCAATTTCCTCGATCTGCGGGCCGGGCGCGCCGCCGGCACGTGGCAGCCCTTCGGCCTTAAGGTCGCGGATGCGGCCGGCACCGGCAGCCCGGAACAGCGCGTCAGGGAGCAGGACCAGGACGGCATGGACGGCGAGGTGCTGTTCGCCGCGATGGTCGCGGGGCCGGTATTCTGGCGCAACATCGCGCATGACGAGGTCTACAAAGCCGTGATCCGCGGCTACAACGACTGGCTTGGCGAGGAATACTGCGCGGTGGCGCCAGACCGGCTGATCGGCATGGGCGTCATCCCGATCACCAATGTCGATGATGCGATCGCCGAGATGCGGCATTGCAAAAAGCTCGGCCTCAAGGGCGTGCTGCTCGGCGGGCTGCCCAACGGCAAGGGCTATCCGACACCGGAGGACGACCGGTTCTGGGCCGCGGCGCTCGATCTCGACATGGCGGTGACGGTGCATGTACAGCTTTACCGCACCGGCGCGCGGGCCAGCCAGCCGATGATGAAATACCCAAAGGAAGACCCGGTCGTGATGGCGCGGCTGCGTCGGCCGTTTCTCGAATGGCTGGTCAATTTCGGCCTCCCGCCGTCGGTCGGCATGGCGCAACTGGTACTGTCCGGCGTGTTCGAGCGCTTTCCCAAGCTCAAGGTGTTCTTTGCCGAAACCCGGCTCGGGTGGGTGCCGTTCTGGCTCGAACACATGGATGTCTGGTATCAGCGGCACCTCGGCTGGGCCGAGGAATATCTCGGGTTCAAGCCGCTGAAGGAACTGCCGGCGACCTATGTGCGCGAGAACATCTATTTCAGCGTGCAGTACGAGCGGGTTGCCGTCGAGACGCGGCACCATGTCGGTGTCGACCACATCATGTTCGCGACCGACTTCCCGCACATCGAGAACGAGTGGCCGAACTCGCGCCCGATTATCGACGACATCTACGCCAACATCCCGATCGCGGAGCGCGACAAAATCTGGGCCGGCAACTGCGTCAAATTCTTCAAACTCGACGCCGCCTGACGCTTCCTTTCCATCATGGCCGGAGCTTGACTGCTGAGCACGCCCCGAAATAAATCCTGTATTTTCAATAGAATAATTTGTCGTCCCTGCTTTCGCAGGGGCGACAAAACAGCCCTCGTAAACAGTCCTCGTAGGATGGGCTGAGCGCAGCGAAGCCCATCGCTTCCCCCGGGATCAGCAAGACGATGGGCTTCGCAACGCTCAGCCCATCCTACGGCACTCCGTGCGCAAGAGCGCATCACCTCCGGCGGTCGAGGCGGTGTTGCAGGGCGTCGCCGAACAGGTTGCAGGCGATGACGGTCAGGAAGATCAGGGCGCCGGGATAGATCGCGAGGAGCGGGGCGGAGGTCATCAGCTCCTGTGCATTGCTCAGCATCGTGCCCCAACTGGCGAGCGGCGGCTGCACGCCGAGACCGAGAAAACTCAGGACTGACTCGAGCAGGATCACATCGCCAACGCTGAGGGTCGTCGCGACGATCAGCGGGGTCAGCACGTTCGGCAGAATGTGCAGCCGCAAAATGTGCGGCGTGCCGGCGCCGAGGCTGCGTGCGGCGCGCACGAAATCGCGGTTGCGGGTCACCAGGGCCGCACCGCGCACCAGCCGCGCCGCCGTCGTCCAGCTCACCAGCACAGCGATCACGGCGATGCGCACGAGGCTGATCTGGTCCGACTGTGCCAGCCAGCCAGGCACGCCGAGCTTTTTCAGGTCGAGCGCCGCCAGCACGATCAGCAAGGGCAGCAGCGGCAATGCGATGACGCCATCGGTCAGCCGCATCAGCACCCGGTCGGTCCAGCCGCCGCGATAACCGGCGACAAGCCCGATCAGCGTACCGAGCGCCGCTGCCGTCGCGGCCGCGGCGATACCGATCGTCAGCGAGATGCGCCCGCCCTGCATCAGCCGGAGCAGCACATCGCGGCCGAGTTCGTCGGTGCCGAGCAGGTGCCCGGCCGACGCCGGCGCGAAGCGGGCGAGCAGATCGACATTGCTCGCGTCGAAGCCGAGCGCGGCACCGAGTTGCGGTCCGGCAAACGACAGCACCGCGATCGCCGCCAGCAGAAGCAGCGGCAATCTCACCAATAGGTCACTCGCGGGTCGAGCCAGCCATAGGCGAGATCGGCGGCGAGGTTGGCCAGCATGGTCGTGACCGCGGCGAGCAGCAGCGCGGCCAGCGCCAGATTGTAGTCGTTGCCCATCACCGCGTCGAAGATCAGCTTTCCCATGCCGGGATAGGCGAACATCGTCTCGGTGACGAGCGCCCCCGACACCAGCCCGCCAAATGACAAGGCCAGGATCGTCGTCACCGGGATCAGCGCGTTGCGCAGCGCGTGGTGCAGGATCACGCGGGCTTCGCTGGCGCCCTTGGCGCGTGCGGTGCGGACGTGGTCCTGCACCAGGGCATCGCGCATCGCGGCCCGCACATAACGCGTATAGCCGCCGAGGCTGGCGATGGTCAGCGTCGCGACCGGCAACACCAGATGCCGCAACCGGTCGGTGGCGCCGCCAAGGCCGGTCGTCGCCATGCCGCTGGCCGGTAGCCAGCCAAGCCCGGCGGCGAAGATCAGGATCAGCACCAGCGCCAGCCAGAAGGTCGGCACCGAGATCGCGGCGAAACACACCATGTTGATCGTCGTGTCGAGCCGCGAATTCGGCTGTCGCGCCGCGGCTGTGCCGAGACCAAGCGCCAGCAGCAACGCCAGGATGAGGCTCAGCCCCATCAGCAGCAGCGAGTTGCCGAGGCGCGGCAGCACGGCGGACCATACCGGCGCCGCGAACAGCCGGGAGTAGCCGAGATCGCCACCCAGCGCCTGTCCGGCCCAGGCGAGATAGCGGGAGAGCAACGGCTGGTCGAGCCCGTACACGGCCTTGAGGCGGGCGGCATCCGCGGCGGTCATGCGCGGATCGGCATTGCGCATCAAGTCGATCGGGTCGCCCGGCATCAGCCCGATCAGCCCGTAGATCACAAACGACAGCAGCGCCAGCAACGCCGCGATCTCAAGCAGCCGGATCGCGGTAAAGCGGATCATCCGCCGATCCGGCAAACCCTGTGCCGGCATCGGTGCGGTCCATCGGTCATTGAGGCTGCGCCGTCCAGTCGGTGATCCATAAGGTCGAGGGGTACTGGTTGCCGGTCGGGCGCACACCGCTCAGCCATTTCGGCAGGATAAACGCGTCCGAGCGGAAATAGAGCGGTAGTGACGGCAGTTCGCTCGCGTACAGAACCTGCGCCTCGCGCCACAATGCCTTGCGCTTTTCCGGGTCGAGTTCGATTTCCAGCGCGTCGATCAATTTGTCCATTTCCGGACTTTTGAAACCGGAAGCATTCTGCCCGGCATATCCGTTCGCCGCGTCCGGGATTTCGCTCGAAGACAGTGTCGAGCGCGGCACGCTTTTCGGGGGCACTGGTCCAGGCATACATTGCCATGTCGAAATTGCGGTGCGGCACGGTTTCGCCAAACAGGACGCGGGCCGGCTCGTTTTTCAGCCGCACCTCGACGCCGATCTTGCGCCACTGGCTCTGCAGCACCTGTTCGACCAGTTCGCGGGTACGGTTGCCCGAGGTGGTCATCAGTTCAAACGACAGTTTTTGCCCTTGCGCGTTCTGGCGAATGCCGCCAGCCCCCATCGGCCACCCTGCCTCGTCAAGCAATGCACCGGCCCGAGCCGGGTCATAGGGGCAATGCGGCGTGTCGGCGGTGTAGCCGTCGTCGAGCGGGTTCATAAACGTGTCGGCGACCGGCTGTTTCCCGGCAAACAGCGAACGGCTGATCCCGTCCCGGTCGATCCCGTACAGCAGCGCCTGCCGCACCCGCCGGTCGCCCAGCGGCGGGCGGTCGAAATTCAGGTCAACATGCTCGTAGCTGAGCCCCGGCTTGTAGATCACCTGAAAGCCGCTGCCATGCTGCTTGTCGAAATTCAGAGCCTGATCGAGGGAAAACCCCAGTTCGCCCGCCACCATGTCGATTGTTCCCGACAGCAGATTGGCCTCGAGCGCGGCGGTATTCTCGATCGTGCGCACCGTGATATGCCGAAAATGCCCCGGCGGACCGGCCCAGTACGGGTTCGGCTCGAGCACGATATGCGAACCGGCGACGACCTCGGTGATGCGGTACGGGCCGTCGTAGAGACCGGGATTGGTCGGATCGCTGACGTATCTGGTTTGAATACGGTACCGTGTCGGATCAGCAAAGGCGGCGCGTTCCAAATGCGCCGGCAACAAGACAAAATCGTTGATTGCCGCGTAGTCGAAGGTCAGCTTGTCGAAATGCATCGTAAAGGTCTTGTCGTCCTTTACGTCGATGCCGGTGATCCGGCGATACATTTCAGCATTGCCGACGCCGCTTTGCGGGTTGCGGCCGACCTCGTAGGTGAATTTAACGTCCTCTGTGCTGACCGGCGTGCCGTCGCCCCATTTCGCATCCGGTCGGATCGTGTAGGTGAGGTCGATGCCCTTCTTGCCACTGCCGGCATCGGTCGGCACCGCCAACCCGTTTTCGATCGAGGGCAACTGCGTGCACAGCAGGCAGGCCAGCTTCCAGTCGGGCCATAGACCGTGAACGGCCGCACTGCCATGCCGAGCACATAGGCTTTGGCCGACATCGGGTCGATGTTGGGGTTTAGCGTCGAGGGGAACTGGATAATCCCGATGGTCAGTGACTCCCGGTCGGCGGCGTGCGCCGGCGACCCCAGCAGCAACGCCGCGGCGAGCACTGTCGCCGCGACTTCGCGGCACACGTTTATTACCTGCACGGAAAACACCCAGCGCTTGAAAGGATTTCGCGGCAGACATATTATCCCCGCCCGGCGAGGTCGGATACGCGCCACCGAAAGTTGCGAGTTCGCGGGAACAAAACAACTGCTGCCCGCGTTATTGCGACCGAGGCCCGCGAGGGTCGGCTTCGGGTTGGAGCGAGCTTTTTTGTTGCAGCGTATTGTGCAATCCAGAACTGCCATAGAGGACAGAGGCATGAAGCATCTCTTGAATGGTGTCGCGATCGCTGCGGCCCTTGTGATCGCCGGCCCGGTTTGGGCCCAGGCGCCAGCGCCGTCATCGGCCGCCCCCGCGATGGCCGGCCCGAAGGCGAGCGGCGGGGCGCGCGTCCAGGATACTGCCCCGCCGATGGCGATGCATCAAAAGCATCGCCCGATGCGCCACACCTCCGCGATGCCGCATCATCATATGGGTAAGGTGAAGGCCAGCGCCGGCGACGCGACGACCGACCAGCTCAATCGTGACGAACTGGCCCGCCTGCAGGGCGGTGGGGCACCGCCGCCGATGATGGCACCGCCTCCGATGCAGGAAGGCCCGCGGCCGAGCGGCCACTGAGGCCAATCGCCACAGGAACAAGACAAGGGGGCCGCTGGCCCCTTGTCGTTTTTGAGCGTCTAGGTCTAACGGATCACGCACCAAGTCGACGAATAATTGAGCCAAACGTAACTTACGCCAGCGCTCCCCGGCCGCGCGTGGCATCGCGTCGATGGCCGGGCCAAGCCCGGCCACGAACGATGGGGATCGGGGAGATTTACACGGGAGTGGCGAGGTGCCGGGATCGGCATCGCACGGGATGGCGGCGTTATCGTGGGTCGTTCGCCTTGAACGGGCCGCCGCCGGCAAATCGGGCCTGCGAGCCGAGCGCTTCCTCGATGCGCAGGGCTTCGTTCCACTTTGCCATGCGTTCGGAGCGGGCGAAGGAGCCGACCTTGAGCTGGTAGCGCCCCAGCCGACTGCGAGATGCACGATCGTCACGTCCTCGGTTTCGCCGGAGCGGGCCGAGACGATGGCGCCCCAGCCGGCGGCGCGGGCCGCCTCCAGCGCGGCCTTGGCCTCGGTCAATGTGCCGGCCTGGTTTGGCTTGACGAGAAGGGCGTTGCACTGCCCGGCCGCCGCCGCCGCGCGCACCCGCGCGGCATTGGTGACGAGAAAATCGTCGCCGACGATCTGCACCCGGTCGCCGACCGCCTGGGTGAAGCGGCGCAGCCCCTCGGGGTCGTCCTCGGCGAGCGGGTCTTCGATCGACACGACGGGGTAGCGGTCGAGCCAGCCGATCAGCATTTCCGCCATGCCGTCGGAATCGAGCGCCCGGCCGTCGAGCGCGAGGCGATATTGCCCGTCCGTGCGAAATTCCGAGGAGGCGATGTCGAGCGAGATCGCGATCTCCTGGCCGGGCGTGAACCCGGCGCGCTCGATCGCCCGCATCAGCGCGTCGAGCGCCGCCTCGTTGGTCGTGAAGGCGGGCCAGAACCCGCCTTCGTCGGCGACGCCCTGCAACAGCCCGTCGCTCGCCATCATCTCGCCGGCCGCGCGATACACTTCGGCGGTCCATTCGAGCGCCTGGTCGAACGAGTGCGCGCGCCGGGGCGACGATCATGAAGTCCTGGATGTCGACGCGCCGGCCGGCATGCGCGCCGCCGCCGAAAATCTGGATTTCGGGCAGTGGCACGACGGCATTCGGCGGCGTCGCCGAGCAGGTAGCGCATAGATCGGCTTGCCAGCCGCCGCCGCGGCGGCGTGCAGCGCCGCCATCGATACCGCGACCAGCGCGTTGCCGCCGAGCCGGCTTTTTTGCGGTGTGCCGTCGAGGTCGATCAGGACGCGGTCGATCGCCTCCTGGTCGGCCGCGTCCATGCCCGATCAGCGCCGCGGCGATCTCGCCGTTGATCGCCGCCACCGCGCCGCGCACGTCGCGGCCGCCGAGCCGGCGCCGCCGTCGCGCAGTTCGACCGCCTCGCCCGAGCCGGTCGAGGCGCCGGCCGGCGCGATCGCGCGGCCGACCGCGCCGCCCGCCAGCTGCAATTCGGCCTCGACGGTCGGGCGGCCGCGCGAATCCCATACGCGCCGGCCGCGCACCGCGGCAATGCGCGTGTCGCTCACCCGCCCACCCGCGCGGCGGCCCAGGCTTCGCGCACCGCGTTGAGCGTATCGACCGGCTCGAGCAGCAATGCCCGCGCGACACGCCGGATGCGGTCCTTGTCTTCCTCGGCCGTGACATATTCGACCGGCGACTTGCCGTCGACGCGCGCCAGGAACAGCGCCGGCAGCAGGCGTGCCGCGCGCTTTTCGATGTCCTCGTGCGGCTCCCAGGTCGACCGCGGCGAGATAGGTCTCGCGCCAGCTGGCCGAAGGCGGCGAGATAGCGGCCGAACGCGCTGCGGTTCCTCACGCCTTTCAGCAGCAGATGGTTGAGCAGAAGGCGAGGTCGAAGGCCGGGTCGCCGTACCAGGCGCATTCGGCGTCGAGAAACACCGGGCCGCGGCGGCCGATCAGGATGTTCTTCGGGCTGACATCGCCATGCACCAGCGCGAGGCGCGTGCGCGCCGTGGCATGCGCCAGCCGCGCCAGGGTGCCGGCAAGGTCGGGATGACGCCGCGTCGGCGCCACCAGATAAGGCTCGATGCGCAGCGCGTAGAATGTGTCGTCGGTGGCGAACATGCGGGCGATCTCGCCGTCGCCGGCGGTCGCGCTGTGGATCTGCGCCAGCCGGGTCGCCGACCGCCGCTGCGGTCGGCAGACTCGGCCTTGCCGTCGCGCAACTGGTCCTTCCACAGGGGGTACATCGACGGATCGAGGTAATCCATCGCGAACATGCCGTGGATCGAATCCTGCCCGATCAGCTTTGGCGCTGAATCCGGGTTGATCCGCCCGGCGATGCGAAACCAGTTATACTCGTGATGGTTGCGCGATGGTCGGCGCTTCCCACAATTGCTCGACCCGGAGTTTTGGCAGCGCGCGTTTCAGGCAAAGCCGCCGGCCCGGCAGGTCGACGAGCCAGATTTCCGACGAGACACCGCCTTCCAGCGGGCGCGCGCTGATCCGGTCATGCGCTCCGAGCAGGCCCATATAGCGCGAGCGATGTGGCGATCTGGTTTTCGTCGAGGGGTGGTATTTGCGGGGGTGCGTCGCTCGATGATCTTTCTGGCCGCCTGATGGCCGATCTTGCCGCAACCGTACGATGAAAGCGATCTTCCATTACGATGCCGGGCCGCTCCTGGCGGCACGGCTGACCGCACTGGCAAGCGACGGATTTCGCGTCACAGCCTGCCCCGAGGATGATGATGCGCGGCTCGCGGCATTGCTGCCCGATGCCGAGATTCTGCTGCATGTCTTGAGGCCGGTGACCGAGGCGGTGATCGCGCGGGCGCCGGGTCTGCGGTTCATCCAGAAGATCGGCGTCGGGGTCAACACGATCGATCTCGACGCGGCGCGGGCGCGCGGCATCGCGGTGTGCAACATGCCCGGCACCAACACGCCGGCGGTCGCGGAAGCCGCGCTGCTGCTGATGCTGGCGGCATTGCGCAATGTCGCGGCGCTGGACCGCGCGTGCCGGGCGGGGCAGGGGTGGGCGGTCGGTCCCGGCCTGCAGGAGCGGGTCGGCGAGTTGCGCGGCCGGCTGGTCGGGCTGGTCGGCGCCGGGATGGTGCCGCGTGCGCTGGTGCCGATGCTGCAGGGCTTTGGCGCGCGGATCGTCTACTGGTCGCCGCGCGAGCACCCGGAACTCGGGGTTTCCCGCTGTGAGCTCGACGAGTTGCTGGCGACCGCCGACATCGTATCGCTGCACGTACCGCTGGTCGCCGACACCGAAAAGATGATCGACGCCGCCGCGCTGGCGCGCATGAAGCCGGGCGCGATCCTCGTCAATACCGCCCGCGGCGGGCTCATCGATGAAGCCGCGCTGGTCGAGGCCGTTGCGCGGCGGTCACCTGCGCGCCGCGGGCCTCGACGTTTTTGCCGCCGAGCCGGTGGCGCCGGACAACCCGCTGCTGGCGCTCGACAACGTTATGCTGATGCCGCACGTCGCCTGGCTGACCCCCGAAACCCTCGACCGCAGCCTCGACATCGCCGTCGAAAACATGCGCCGCCTGCGCGACGGGCGCGACTTGCTGCACCGCGTGGTGTGAGCCCGTCCCCCGGATTACGAGAGAGAGGAAGCGCTACGGGGGGCTGGCGGCGCTGGCGGTGCCGGTCAGCAGGCCGGCGAGGTTGCGCTGGCGGCCGATATCGATCGTGACCGTGGCGGTCATGCCGGCGCGCAACGGCGGCTCGCCCTGGATGCGGCAGGAGGCGCACGCGCACCGGCAGGCGCTGCACCACCTTGACCCAGTTGCCCGAGGCGTTCTGCGGCGGCAGGATCGCGAATTCGGCGCCGGTCGCCGGGCTGATGCTGTCGACCTCGGCGGTCCAGCTCAAATCGGGGTAAATGTCGAGCACGACATGCGCCTTCTGACCGGGCTGGACGTAGGTCAGGTCGGTTTCCTTCATGTTGGCCTCGACCCAGGGCCGCGTCTTGGCGACGACGCGAACAGCGGTGTCGCCGCCTTGACCTGGTCGCCCGGCTGCAATCTTGACGTTGACCGCGGTGCCGCCGATCGGCGCGACGATCGTGGTGCGTCGAGGTCAAGCGCGGCGCGGTCGCGCTCGGCCTGCTTTTCACGCACCAGCGGGTGTTCGTCGGCCGGGATGTGCGGGTTGCCGACCAGGGCCGCCAGCATCCGGATTAGCCGCTGCTTGACGACGCCGATGCGGTTGCGCGCCACCGTCGCGGCATTCTGTGCCTCTTCCAGCTTGGTCACCGAGGCGGCGCCGGTTGCTGCCAGCGCCTGCTGCCGCGTCGCCTGACGGGTCAGGAAATCCGCCTGGTTTTCGACCTCGGCCAGTTCGCTCTGGGTTTCCAGCCATTGCGCGCGCGCCGTCTCGACCGTGGTGCGGGCGTTGTCGAGTTCAGCCTCGGCCTTGTCGAGCGCCAGCCGGAACGGCACCGGGTCGAGCCGCAGCAGCGGCGTGCCGGCCTCCACCGCGTCGTGATCGCGTACCAGAACCTCGACGATGCGGCCCGACACTTCGGGCGAGACCTGTGCGATGTCGGCCTTCACATAGGCGTCCTCGGTGCTGACCGACCGGCCGCCGCGCAGCCAGATCGCACCGCCGGCCGCCACCGCCAGCAGCGGAATCACAACCAGCAGCGCCAACCGCATGATCTTTGGATGCGGCCGGATCACTCCGCAAACTCCTCGACAGGCATCGGCAGCTCCGGCGACCCGGGATCGAGCATCGTCTGCAGCTGTCGCTTGACCCGCCGCATCCACTCCGAGAACTGCTCGCGCTCGCCAGCCGATAGCAGTGATAGCGCGTCGTCGACCGTGCGCTCGGCGACCTGCGACAACTGCACCTGCAGCAGGTCGGCCTCTTCGGTCAGGTGCAGCCGGTTGATGCGGCGGTCGCTGGCATCCGGGCCGCGCGTGACCCAGCCTTTCTTTTCCATGCGGTCGACCATCCGCCCGGCGGTCGCCTTTTCGACTTCGAGCATTTCGGCCAGTTCGGATTGGGTGGCGCCGGGCTTGCGGTGCAGCCGGTTGATCACGAGCCATTGCGACCGGGTCAGCCCGAAGCCGGCGGACCCGCCGGTCAAAGGCGGTGCGCATCAGCCGCGCGACATCGGAAATCAGAAAGCCGATGTGCCGCTCGTCTTCGGACGACAACGGAGTTCCCCGCCGTTCGGTGTCTGGGATATGGTTGCTTAGCATACCTTTGGTTCGGCGGCACACTCAAGCATGGCTGACGACAAGACAGCCGATCCGGCGCCTGACCCCGCGCCTGTCGAAAGAAATCAACCGGCATGCCGCGATGATCGGCTATCTCGACGCTTTCGCGATGTACACCGCCGCCTCGGCCGCCGCCGTGCTGCTGGTGATGCTGGTCCGCCGCCGGCCCACCAAGGCGTAGCGGGTCACGACCAAGTCGCCTTCAACCAGCAGCCCTGTACGTCCAACCGCGCGCGGCGTCTCGTGGATGGCCGGGCCAAGCCCGGCCACGAACGAAAGGTAAGCGCGGTGTGCAGGTGCAGGATCGCGCGAGCTATCGGTTGTGCCCGCGTCCTTCCCACCCGTTCGTGGCCGGGCTTGGCCCGGCCATCCACGAGCGGAGCGCCAGAGTTTGCAAACCTAAATTATTGCTAATCAGCATTGAAATAGTCATCAAATGATGACATATTTGGTGCGGAAGGATCAGGAAAATGCGGACGACCCTGGCGCTCGATGATGACTTGCTGGAAAGGGCGGAAGCCTATACGGGGCTCCATGAGAAAACCGCCTTGGTGCGCGAAGCGCTGAGAGCACTGATCGAACGCGAGAGCGCGCGCCGCCTTGCGTTGCTCGGCGGCACCGAGCCGGATTTGCAGCCGGTGCCAAGGCGGCGGCCAGCCAAAAGGTGATCCTCGCGGACACCTCGGTCTGGATCGACCATTTTCGCGCGGCGAACGCGACCCTGGGTAATCTGCTCGGCGAGGGTCAGGTGCTGGGCCATCCGTTTGTCCTCGGTGAACTGGCTCTCGGCAATATCCGTCAGCGCCAGGTGGTTCTCCGAGCGCTCGGCGAGTTGCCTCAGGCGGTGATTGCGTCGGATGACGAGGTTCTGGGATTTATCGATCGCGAGAAACTCTTCGGACGTGGCGTTGGATATGTAGATACTCATCTGCTCGCCGCGGTGCGACTGACACCAGGTGCAGTGCTATGGGCTCAGGACAAGCGCCTCAACATGGTGGCGTCGCAAATGGGGCTGGCGATGCGGCCGATCCACTGATCGCGACCGGGAATCCTCAGCGTTTGTCATCCCCCTGTCACATGGCCTTCGCGTGGCGTGGCGGCGCCGCTAATATGGGCGCGGCACGGTCGAGTGACGGGAGGCTGCATGGATTTGGGCGCGCTCCGCGAGGCGGCGATCGAGGCGACGTCGCGTGCGCTGTACGACAAGCTCGGTTTTGTCCCGGAAGAGGACAGCGACGATTGGGAGGATGAGTACCGCCGGCAATTCGCGCTGCTGAAGCAGCGCAATCCGGCCGCGGCGCTGATCACACCGGTGCGGCGGCCAGCGCCGGCCGGTCCCGAGCGGCAATGGCCGGCGCTGACCGGGACGCCCGAACAGGTCCGCTGGGCCGCGACGGTCCGCGACGAACGCATGCACGAAATCCCCAGCGAACCGTTCCGCGTCTGGCTCGGCCAGGCGTGGACGCGGGCCAAGGTGTGGGTCGATACCCGCGACGTCCCGACCGCGGTGCTGTTGCAGCGGCTGCGCCCGCAATTCGACGAATACCGCCAGAAGGCCGCCGAAGCGGCCAAGGTCCGCAATGCCGAGGCGCAGAAAAAGGCCGCCGAGGCCGCCTCCTACCAGCAGAAGCTGAAAGACGCGCGGATCACCCCGGAGGGGCTGGTCGAAATGGTCGATGCCAGCGACCGGTTTGATCTGGCGCCGCTCGCCGCCAAACTCGCCGACATTACCGTCGAGGGCCGGCACCTGCGGGTGTTCGAGACGAGCGACCCGAACCTGCTGCTGGTCAAGGAGAAGAAGGGGCCGCTGCAGGTGCCGGATTACGCGATCGAGCGCGACGAGGGCCTCGTCGCCGACCTTAAGCTGTTCGACCAGGCTCCCTGATCATCCAGGCTCCCGGGTCATAGGGCCTCCGATGAGGCATCGACCGGGGATCCGTCAGCCGATACATCATTGCCCGGGCGGTTGTGACGGCCGCGCGCCTGGGCGGTCTGTTCGATCACCTCCCTGACGCCGGGGTACTGCGACAGAAAGCGATTGAAGTCGGCGGCTGCCAGTTCGAGGGCGCGTCCGTAGCCAAGCGACACGACGTCGGCCTGCCGCGGATGCCCGCCGAGCAGGGCCATCTCGCCAAAGAAATCGCCGCTGCCGAGCCGCACCCGCGCGTTCGGCAGGATAACCTCGACCGCTCCCGATGACAGAAAGAACATGCCGCGGCCGCGCTCGCCTTTGCGGATGATCGGTCTCGTCGGGCACCAGCAGCCGCGGGCGGAACCGCCGTGCCAGCGCCCGCAATTCATCGGGTCCGAGCCCCGCGAAGAGCGGCACCGAGGCGATCAATGTTTCAGTCTGCAGGCCAAGGTCGAGCGGTGGCAGCGCGGCGCCGGCCAGTTCGGGCTCGTGCTCGCGTTCCAGGTTGTGGAACAACTCGCCGCTGATCAGGCCTTCCTCGAACAGGTCGTGATAGCGCGACAGCAGCAGGCGCAGCCCCGATTGCTGCAGAAACCGGACCTCCAGCGCCTCCGCATGCTCGGGGTATTGCCGGCGCAGCGCGTCAAGCGCCCGCGCGGTGGCGTCGGCACGAGCCGCGACGATGCCGCTCAGATGCTCGGCCACGGCCGGCCCCAGCAGTGCCGGCAGCCGGCGCTGCGTGAAACCCGCCAGTTCGCCGAGCGTCAGCCGGCGGGTCAGCAGCATTTCGAACCGGATCGAAATCTCGTGTTGCAGCGGCGCGTCGAGATGCACCACCCGATGCAGGAAATGCGCGACCCGAAACGCCCGCGGAAACGACAGCAGCAGGCCGGCGGCGCGGTCGTAGCCGGCAAGGCTCTCGGTCCGCGCCGCTTCCAGCATCAAATTGGTGTTCTGCAACAGCCGTTCGATCGCGCTGCCCGACACCGTGTGCTGCTCGTGATGGTCGAGCACGATGCGGCGCTCACGGTTGGTCAGCGCGACGAGGCCGATGCGAATGCGGTCCTCGTCGGAAATCGCCTCTTCGATCTCGGGTTGCGAGGCCTGTTGTTCGATGCGTGTGTCATAACGCCGGCCGACCGCTTCGGCCGCGGCCGGGCGCGACCCGGAATTCCCGCGCGGTCTCGGTCACGGCATCGCGCACGTCGCTCAGCGATAGGGCGAGCACCTTGCCGCGCAAGGCCTGGTTCAGCGGCGACAGCCGGTTAAGCCCGAGCAGCCGGATGACCGGGTTCAGGGTCAGCCCGTTGACCAGCAGGGTGAACAGCACAAAGCCGGTTGCGATATCGGCGACGAACGCCTTGGTCGCCGGGTCGATGCGGTTGTTCTCGGTGACCGACAGGGCCAGCGCAAGGGTCACGGCGCCGCGCAACCCGCCCCAGGTGATCGCCACCTTGTAGGCGGCGCTGATGCGCTGGCTGAGCCGCACCGCGCTGAGCAGCGGCAGTACCCCGAACAGCACGGCCGCACGCGACAGCAGGGCCGCGGCGATCGCGATCAGCAACAGGCCGATGTCGCGCCATTCGGCGGCTGCCAGCAGTTTCGGCACCAGCGTCGAGGCGGTCAGGAAGATCAGCGAACCGGCCCAGAAACCGATCTGCTCCCAGACCTGCTCCAGGTAGTGCCAACTGCCCGGGCGTCAGCCGCACGCGACCGATCGCCCCGGCGGTGAGCCCGGCGCCGACCACAGCGACGACGCCCGAGATATCGAACACCTCGTCGCCCAGCAGATAGACGACGTAGGGAAGGCCGATCGACAGGGTGACCTCGGCAGTCGGCGACCCGCGCAGGTAGGGCAGGATCAGGCCGAACAGCCGCCCGGCGACCGACGCCGAGCAGCAGGCCGCCGAAAGAACGCCTCGACGAAATGCAGCCCCCCGGCGGCGAGGCTGGCATGCGCGTCGCCGGTCAGCAGGTCGACGAGAAACCCGAACAGCACGATCGCCGCGGCGTCGTTGAGCAGGGCCTCGCCTTCGAGAAGGCGGGTCAGGCGCGGCGGCGCGCCGAGGTCGCGGAAGATCGCGACGACCGCCGCCGGATCGGTCGTCGCGACGATCGTTCCGAGCAGCAGTGCCACCACCAGCGGCACGCCGACAAACGACAGGCTGAACCCGATCGCCGCGCGGCGGCGAAGACGGCAAGGATTGCCAGGGTCAGAATCGGCGCGGCGTCGCTGCGCGATCTCCCGGACATCGATCGTCAGCGATGCGTGAAACAGCAGCAGCGGCAGAAACACGATCAGAAAAACCGAGGCGTTGACCGGCAGGTTGACGATTGGTGAGACGAAATCGTCGAACGCGCTTGTCAGCGGACGTGTAGAGCAGGAACGACGACAGCGCCGCCGACCGCGACACCGACAAAGGCGAGCAGCACCGTGTAGGGCAGGTGCAACCGCTCGGCGGCGGGCTGCACGATGCTGATGACGACCAGAAACCCGGCAATAACCAGGGTCACGCTGGCAATGCTGTTCAAATCCATCGTCCGGGGAAAATGAGCGACGTCGTGATGATAGGCGCTTGGGTCGTGATCGTTAAGGTGCCCGAAGGGCGAGGTCGTGCCGCCCGGCGCACCGCCCGGCACACCGATCGCGTGCCGGCATCGTTCGCCATTCGCTGCGTGCATGACAGAGGCACGATTGCGGCAAAACCGGCGCGGCGGCGTTGCTGCACCGGCCGGATCGGGATTATCGTCGCCGCCGAGAGGCTGTGTCCGCAGCCCGGTGCTGTCCGTTCGACAAGGAAACCCAGCGAATGCCCAACGACGTGCAAGCCGCGATCAGCAACGCGCCCAAACCCGAGGCGCTATACGGCAAGCTGGAAGAACGCATTCTGGCGCGCGATCAGAAGGGTGCGAGCGACGCCTATTACGATCTCGTGCGGCAGCGCCGGCCGATGACCGAAATCGTCGCCGAGGCGGTGCGCATCCATGCCCCCTACACGCATGTGCCGTATCACGAGCGGATCGACGACGGCTACGTCAACTTCGTCAATAACGACCACTGCCTCTTGTCGGCCCGCGCCGCGACGCAGCTGACCCGGATGGTGCCGCAGGATTGCGCCGCGCTGCCGCTGGCGCAGACCATCTGGTACATCCCGACCGGTCTCGACATCTGGAACCAGAAGATACTGAAGGCGCCGGGCCATTACGCCCGCGCCCCGGGCTGGTCGATGCCGCCGGGGCCGCCGCCGATGCCGGAGGTGGTGTGGGCCGATCAGGAGCCGGAGCGGCTGACGGGCCCGCTTGCAGGAGCGGCTCGACCATTGGATGACGCTGGTGCATCGCGGCAACGTGCTCGAAGCCTATCGCGTGTTTCTCGGCCTGATGGAGAACCCGCCGAGCGCAAGCAGGTGCTGGCGCAGCTTGCCCATTCCGGCCTGATGGATGTGCAGGACCGGGCGCTCTACAACCGCTCCTACACGACCGGTCACAAGGCGTTCCGCGCCCGCGCGACGATCGATCTCGGCAATTTCCTCGGCTGGGACAACGCGCATGACGTGGTCTATGCCGGGGCGCTCGACATCGCGGTCGGGCCGCGCTGGTACTCGACCTACGAGATGGCGTGCAACCTCGTCAAAATTTTCCTCGAAAAGCAGACGATTTCGGCGATCCCCTATGGCGGCGCCTCTCAGGAGGAGTTGGCCATCCTCGCCAGCAACAAGGAGCCACTGTCGGAAGCGACGAATCGCGCGAGTTCGAGGATGCGCTGATCCGCGAGCCGGAGCCGGCCTATGTGCATGTGCTGAACCGGCTGCTCGAAGCCGGCAAGAGCCCGCGCCGCATTCTCGACGCGATGCAGATCGCCGACGCGCAGGTCATTCTCGAAACCAAGGGCGTCAACAATTTCTCGTTGCCGCAGCATTGCTTCGAATACCTGAACACGATGGCGCTGGTTCTTCGACAATTTCGAGCACAAGCAGCAGCTCAAGCTGCTCTACACCGCCGCCTCGTACCTCAACCGCGCGGCCGGGCACCAGCAGGGCATCGGCGATGCCGAGCGCGTCGAGGTCCGCGCCGCGAGCGGTGCCGACAAGCTGTCGCAGGACGAAATCCTCGACCGGGTCGACGCCGCCTGCATCGCGCTGAACGGGCCGGACGCCGTCAGCTGGACCAAGGCCTATCTGGAAAAATTCTCCGACCGCAAGCCGCTGGTGCAGCGCCTCGCGCTGCTGGCGGCACGGATGGGCAACGACCCGCACAACCAGGAAATCGGCCAGGTGCTGCTCGAAGACTACCTGAAGAACCAGGGCTGGGACCGCGACCGGCTGCTGCTCGCCTGCGCCCACCACACCGCGGTACACCGCAAATACGGCAACCCCCTCGACTGCGCCAACCGCTTCGGCGCCGCCATGGGCATCGCCCGCCTGCAATAACCGTCAAGCATATGTCGCATCGGGCCCTCTCCGCCCCGCGGGCAGGGCTATCGCATATGAGCGAAGAGGTCATAGAAGAACTCCTTGCTCCAGGAAGCGTACTTCATTTTGCGTGCGATGGATCGTTTGTCTGGGTGAGCACGAAGGATATCGAGGGCGATGCGCCGTATCACGGCGAGGTTTTGCGGCGCGTTGTCTTTTCGTGTTCTGGAGTTGTCTTCATGGAAGGTGACATCGAGCTGCCAATGCTGTTGGTTCTCGATGCTCCAATGGGCGCGCACGACCTCGATCAGTCGCGCCGGCGACAGCAGGGCCGACAACGCCACATAGCGTGTCGAGGTGGCGAGCTTGTCGCCGCAGCCGCGTTCGGCCTCGATGCGACCGATCGCGGCCAGGCCGGGAAAGCCAGGCGCCCGCGGCGAGCATTTCAGCACGCTGGCACAGCGCCACTCCACCCGATCATGGCCGCGTTCGCTGGTTTCGTGGCACGGCAGAAAACCTTTGGCGTCGGCTTCGGCAAAAGCGGCAATGGCCGCCTGGTAAAGCGGGCCGTGGTTGCCCTTCAGGCCCAGCGCATAATCGGCGCCTGTCGCCAGCACGGCCTCGGCCATGGCCGGATGGCAGTGCAAGGCATCGCCGGTCACGACACATCCCTTCAGCATCAAGGGCTTCAGCAGGGCCAGTGTTCCGGCGACCTCATTGCCGCCCGGCGCCCGGCACGCCGCAATCGAGACCCGCGTCTGGGCATCCCACACGCTCACCATCAGCGGCGGCATGAAGGCGCGCCCGCGCTGATATCCCCGCCGCAAGCTCTTGCCGTCGACCGCGACCACGCCGTTGGGTGCTCCCAGCCCCAAGCCTTCGCGCAAGGCAACCGCAAAGCGCGAAAAGACGGTCGCCATCTCGGCCGGATCGAGAAGGCGAAATACCCGACTGAAGCTGTCGTGGCTCGGCGCGCCGTGCGGCAGATCGACGATCTGCGACAAATCAGCTTCGTTGACCGCGGCAAAATCGGCGTAATCAACGCAACTCTTCGCCCCGCACAGCGACGCCGCCAAGGCGATGAACAGCATCGCCGAAAGCTCATGCCGAGCATTGAAATCACGAGGATCGCGAACCTCGCGCAGGATCGACAGCATGGTCTCCACCCACGGCCTCCACAAACCGGAAAGCCCTGCTCAGAATCCACATTCGACCACAGCGCAACACCTTATTACTCATCTGCGATTCCCCTGGCCCCGCGGGGAGGGCGCGGTCGTTTCAGTGTCGGGGTTGGTGCTCGAAATCTTCTCCAACATCGTAGCAACCATTAAACGTGCCGGCGTTATTTGAGGATGACGCCGTGCTCGCCGCCGTCAAGGACGCGGTGCGCCGCTGCGCGGTGGCCTTGCGGCCATCCTGGACGGCGACTGTGCGCGGCGTCCTTGGGGAAGCCGGGTCGGGACGAAGAAACGGGCTGTTTGGGCCGAACCAAGAAACGGCGTGTTGGCGTTAGACGGCGGTGAGCTAGACGGCGGTGAGCTAGACGGCGGTGAGTTGGGGGTGCCAGGGGGTGCCGCGGGCGACGACGGCGTTGGCATAGGTCAGCAGTTTACGGGCGCAGGCGATGAGCGCGACCTTGTGCGCCTTGCCGGCGGCGCGCAGGTGGTTGTAGCGGGCCTTGAGCGGTTCGTTCCAGTGGAAGGCGGCGGCCCAGTGGAAGGCGGCGGCCCAGTGGAAGGCGGCGGCCCAGTGGAAGGCGGCGGCGAAGGCGGCGGTATAGAGGGCGTGGCGCAGGCGTTCGCGGCCGCCCTCGATATGGCGCCGGCCGGTGCGGTCGCCGCTGTCATCGTCATAGGGCGCGAGCCCGGCCAGCGCGGCGGCCTCCTCGCGGCTGACCCGGCCGATCTCCGGCAGGCGCACCAGGATGGCGATGGCGCTCGCCAGCCCGATGCCGTCAATGCTGGCGATCAGGTCGAGCCGCTGTGCGAGGTCGGCGTGATGGCGGATCGCCGTGTCGAGCCGCTTGAGGACCTGGCGCCGGGCCGCCTTGAGCCGGGCGATCTCCGCTTTCCAGTATTGCTTGATTTCGGGATCGTGGCAGGTCTCGCGGCGGGTTTTGGCACAGGCGACATCCTCGCCGAGCTGGTCGAGCAGCGTCAGCTGCGCCGCCAGCGGCGCCAGCCGCGGGTCGGGCGGGGCATGGATGGTGCGGGCCGCGGCGGTGCACCGGGCGATCAGCGCGGCGTCGAGGCGGTCGTTCTTCGCCCGCTGCAGCACAAAGCGGGCATAGGCGCGCACCTGCCCCGGCTGGAAGACGATGACGATAAACCCGTCGCGGCGCAGCTGTGCCACCACCGCGCCCTCATAGCCGCCGCTCGCCTCGATCCCGACCCGTTTGACGCGGTGCCGCCGCAGCCACGTCGACAGCTCGCCGTGACCGCCGGCATGGTTGGCGACCTGTAACCGCTCGCCATCCTCACCCCCGAGTGCGACATCGAGTGCGACATCGAGCGCGACATCCAGCCGGGCCTTGCCGGTATCGATACCGGCGCAGCGGGCCCGCGATGCGGTGCCGGACTTGCTGATCGCGGACTTGCTGATCGCCGGCTTGCTGGTGTTAGACTTGGCCATCTTCTTCGACCCTTCCTTGAATGCGAACCCAGGGTTCCGTCAACCATTCGGGTCCGATGAAGAGCCGACCGCGATCCTGCTACGCGACAGCCGAAAAGGCTTGGATGGGCAACGATCCGACGATCGGCGGCCCGGTCCGGGAGGCCTCCCGGACCGGGCCATTCCTCACGGAACGCACGCAGTCTAACCACACCAGCTGATACAAGGATGGGCTGAGCGTAGCGAAGCCCATCATGTCTCCACGTCGCGGAAGTTGATGGGCTTCGCTGTGCTCAGCCCATCCTACAATTGCTGTCCCCCACGGCGACCGGTCGAGGATGACCGGAGGCAGAAGCACGGCGAGGTCACGCCGGGCATATGAAAAATTTAGAAACTACATCGTCAGTCTCTTGATTGATGAAGATACTTCACCACATAGCCGGCGTAATGATTAGGCAGTGATGGTGTAGAAAAATGGAGTCGCGAAAATTCCAGGACCGGCGGCGCGCGCTGGGGCTAACCCAGCAGCGGGCTGCTGATGAAATCGGCGTCTCAAAGCGTGCAGTGGCCGCGTGGGAAACCGGCGAGACGCCAATCAGTCGGATGGCCGAGCTTGCCGCCTGGGCGGTCAACGCTCGCCATGACCTCAACACGCGGCTGACGATGTTGCGCAGTGGCAAAATGACAACCGGCGAAAAGAGGATCGTCGATGGCCAAATCGTTGACTGCGACACGACGGCAGAAAGTATCGAGCGCATCGAGATGCAGCTCGCGGAGATTGATGCGGTCGAAAAGGAAGCAAAGCAGTATCACCGTAGCCGCGCATTCGATATCGGCGAGGTCATGATGTCGTTGCAAGGATATTGCGTGCAGGTCCGCAACCGTCATCGTGGTCCTATCGCTACAATTGAATTCCCGACCCGCGAGGCGGCTGAGGCGGCGACGGCTTGCCTCAATCAGGGGATCGCCGGTGCCAATGCGATCACCGACACACGGGGCACGACGTGGACGGATGACGCGGCACCCGATTAACCCCGACCCAGCCCTCAACGGGTTCCAAACTCTCGTTAACGCTGACTCCGGCCGTTCCCGAAGAGGTGGCCTCTTTCCACGTGATAATCCGGTTTATCACGTAGGGGTTAGAAAGGGGACCGAGCTGCTATCGTGCGAATTAGGAACAGAACTCCCCGCTTGCTCGCTGCCGGCTTCCGGTAAAAAAAGTAGTCAGACGACGCTGCCGCGGTCCGGCAGATCGGTCAAAACAACTCCTCGCCAAGCGGGCCGTCGTCATCAAGCCGATGTTCTCGTTCCGGCGTCATTCCGGCCAGCAACTCTTCCAGCGTGAGGCGGCGGCGTGATGGCGTGACTACGATGCGGCCATCGGCGAAGCCCTCGATCTCGACACAGGTACCCTCTCGGAGCCCGGCGCGCGCGGCTACCTCGCGTGGAACGCGAAGCCCGAGTTCGTTGCCCCATTTGCTCAACCTCAACTGCACCGGCATCGATCTTCTCCTGCCGCACCGGGCTGATGTGAAGGCTATACACCAGTCGTAGGATGGGCTGAGCGCAGCGATGCCCATCAATCGCCGACCCGCAAAGCATCGATGGGCTTCGCTGCGCTCAGCCCATCCTACAATTGGCGCGGAATGGGAGTGTCGCGGGTTTATTACGCCGCGGTCTTCTCCAGCTTGTGGATCACGCGGCGCTTGGGCGGGGTCGGGTCCTTGGAAAAGCGCGACCACGAGCGGCCGGACAGTTCGCCGACATAGATGTGGCCCTTGAAATCGACGGCGATGCCGTGCGGCGAGGTGAACTGGCCGGGCAATATGCCGGCATGCGGCTTGCCGAGGCGGGCGAGCACCTTGCCGTTCAGCGTGTGGATGCTGACGCGCGGGCCGATATTCGGCCACTCGCGGTTGATCTCGCCCGATGGCCCGCCTTCGCCGATATAGCAGAGCGGGTCATGCCCGTGGCCGAGGCACATGCCGTTCGGCCGGTGCAGGTTGTTCCACTGCGTCTCCCATTTGCCGTCGCCGTTGAACACCTGGACGCGGTGGTTTTCGCGGTCGGCGACATAGAGCCAGCCATCGGGGTCGCAGCAGATATTGTGCGGGATGTTGAACGTGCCGGGATCGGTGCCGGCCTCGCCCCACGATTTCAGCAATTTGCCGTCCACCGAGTATTTGTGGATGCGGGCGTTGCCGTAGCCGTCGGAGATGTAGAGCGTGGTCGGCCTGCGGCGACAATGCGGTGTGGGTGCAGCGGTGGAACGGCTCGCCGCTCATAAACGGCGCTGGCTTACCCGGAACGCCGAGGGTCAGCAGCACCTTGCCGTCGAGCGTGCAGTGCCGCACCGTGTGGTCGCCGTCATCGGTCAGCCAGATCGTGTTGTCCGGTGCGACATGCACGCCATGCGGCCGGGTGAAGACGCCTTCGCCCCAGGTGCGCAGCAGATTGCCGTCCTTGTCGAACACCGCGACCGGGTGCTCGCCGCGGTTGAAGGCGTAAACGTTGTCGTCCTTGTCAACGCCGACCGCGGCGCAATCGCCGAGCACGATCTCGTCAGGGATTTTCGCCCAGGTGTCGTTGACGTTGAACGTGTAGTCGCCGCTGCCGAGTTGCGTCGCCATTATTTCCTCCCATGCCGGTCGAATTCTGCGGCACATCATAGGCCGGTGGGCCGGGGCAGGCGAGCCGTGCCGCCGCATGGCCTGACCGCATGGCCCGAACGCATGGCCCCGGGCCGAGAATGTCCGTGACGCCGTGGGGCGTCTCGTTCAGGATGCACGCCTTCCCAGAACAGCCTTAAGTCGAATGGTATGAGATTGATCCGTCTCGCTGGCGCCGCCGTGGCGCTCGCTTTCCTTGGTTCAACAACGCCGATCCTGGCGGCAGATGGAGCACCCGGCAAGATGACCGAGCTGGCAAACGGCCTGAAATACACCGATACGAAAGTCGGCACCGGCACCGAAGCGACGCCCGGCCACAGCGTCAAGGTGCATTACACCGGGTGGTTGCAGACGCCGGCCGGCCAGAAGGGCACGAAATTCGACAGCTCAGTCGATCGCGGCGAGGCCTTTACGTTTGTGCTCGGCGCCAAGCAGGTGATCCGCGGCTGGGACGAGGGCGTTTCGGGCATGAAGGTCGGCGGCAAGCGCACGCTGACGATCCCGCCCGACCTCGGCTACGGCTCGCGCGGCGCCCCTGGCGCGATCCCGCCAAACGCCACGCTGATCTTCGACGTGGAACTCCTCGGCGTCGAATAAGGACAGGCGCGGCGGCGGGCGGATAAGCGGAAACGCCATCCGCCCGCCGGCACTGGACAGACGGCGAGAGGCATCTGCGCATGGATGGCGGCTTTATCGGGCGGTCACTGCGCCGCCTCGAAGACCGACGGTTTCTGACCGGGCATGGCCGCTACATCGACGACATCACCTTAGCCGGGCAACTGCACGCGGTCGTCGTGCGCTCGCCGCATGGCCATGCCGTGATCGAGACGATCGATACCGCCGCCGCGCAGTTGATGCCCGGAGTGCGCGGCGTCTTTATAGCCGCCGATCTTGCCGCCGAAGGTGTCGGGCCATTGCCGTGCATCGCCCAGGCCGCGACGGTGGCACCGATCATCGTGCCGCCGCGGCACGCGCTGGCGCCGCGACCGGGTGCGGCATGCCGGCGACGCGGTGGCGTTTGTCGTGGCCGACACGCTCGACCGGGCACGCGATGCCGCCGAGCAGGTCGTGGTGGAGTACCGTCCGCTGCCGGTCGTGGTCGACGGCGCGGCGGCACTGATGCCTGGGGCGCCGCAATTATGGGACGCGGCGCCGGGCAACCTGACCTACCGTTTCGAGCGCGGTGACAAGGCAGCCGTTGCGGCCGCGTTTGCCGAGGCGGCGCATGTTGTTGAAATCGCGCTGGTCAACAACCGGCTGGTCGTCGCGCCGATCGAGCCGCGCGCCGCGATCGGGAAATACGACGTGACATCGGGCGGTTTCGATCTCCTGATCAGCGGGCAGGGGGTGCACAGCATCCGCGATCAACTCGCCGATGCGGTTTTCCACGTCGCGAAAGAGCGCGTCCGTGTCATCGCGCCGGATGTCGGCGGCGGGTTCGGGGTCAAGAATTTCCTCTATCCGGAATATGTGCTGGTGCTGTGGGCCGCGCGGCGGCTCGGCCGGCCGGTCAAGTGGATCGGCGAGCGGAGCGAGGATTTCGTCAGCTCCGCCCAAGGACGCGATAACCGGACCCGCGGGCGGCTGGCGCTGGACTGCGACGGCCGGTTTCTCGCGCTCGACGTTGAGACCGATCGCCAATCTCGGGGGCTATCTCTCGACCAGCGGCCCCGGCAGTTCGACAAATTCGCCGGCCAGCGCGATGGGCGGGGTCTATACCATGCCGGCCGTGTCGATGAGTGTCCGCGGCGTCTTCACCAATACCGTGCCGATCGACGCCTATCGCGGCGCCGGCAAGCCCGAAGCGAATTACCTGACGGAGCGGCTGGTCGATCGCGCGGCGCGGCAACTCGGCATCGATCCGTTCGAACTGCGCCGGCGCAATCTGATCCGCGATTTTCCGTATCGCAGCGGGCTTGGCATCGCGATCGATTGCGGGCGCTGGGGAACCAGCCTCGAAGAACTGGCGCAGCGCTTCGCAGCCGACGATTTCGCGACGCGGCGAGCGGCGTCCGCGGCGCGCGGATGGCTGCGCGGGCGGGGTATCGCGTGTTTTCTCGAAACCTCGCGCGGCGCGCCCGGCGAACGTGCTGAAATCCGTTTCGAGAATGGTGGCGTGACATTGGCGCTGGGCACGCAGTCAAACGGGCAGGGGCACGAGACCAGCTTTCCGCAGATCGCCGCTGGTCTGCTGGGCCTGCCGATCGAGACCTTTCGCTATGTCCAGGCGGATACCAGTCTGGTGCGCACCGGCAACGGGCATGGCGGTGCCCGTTCGATGTATATGGGCGGCACCGCGCTGTATCAGGCGGCGCAGATGGTGATCGCCAAGGGCCTCGCGCTGGCGGCCCATCTGTTGCAGGCCGACACGGCGGACATCGCGTTTGCCGGCGGGCTATTCAGTGTCGCCGACAGCGATCGCGGCATCGACCTGCTGGCCCTCGCCGAAGCGGCGCGCGATCCGGCCAACCTGCCCGAGGGGATGATTCCCGGTCTCGACGCCGATGCGTTCAACCCGTCCGACGTGTTCACTTTCCCCAGCGGCGTGCATGCCGCAGAGGTCGAGATCGATCCGGAAACCGGGCGGGTCACGCTCGAACGCTACATCGCGATCGATGATTACGGCCGCCTGATCAACCCGATGCTGACGGTCGGTCAGGTGCAGGGCGGGCTGGCGCAAGGCATCGGTCAGGCCTTGCTCGAACACACGGTCTACGACCCGCAATCGGCGCAGTTGCTGAGCGGTTCGCTGATGGACTACGCGTTGCCGCGAGCCGGAGATTTGCCGCCGCTCGACGTGACGCTCGCCGAGTTGCCGACCGCGGTGAACCCGCTCGGCGTCAAGGGGGCTGGGCAGGCCGGCTGTATCGCGGCACCGCAAACCGTGGTCCACGCAATCCTCGACGCCCTCGCGCCGCTCGGGGTCACTGATTTCGACATGCCGGCGACGCCGGAGCGCGTCTGGCGCGCCATCAGGGCTGCGACGCGAGTTCCCTGAGGCGCGCGAGGCATTGGTCGCGGGTGGCGGTGAAATCGCCCGCTTCCCACCAGCCCCTGGTCGCGGCGAGGAGTTGGCCGACGCGCGGACCCTGGCTGATGCCGAGCCGGCCCACATCGTCGCCGCCGAGCGGGAAATCGGGCGGCTCCCAGGTCGCGGCGAGCGCCAGCATGTCGGCGAGACGGCCGGGGTCGTAGCTCGGCTTGTCCGCCGCGTGCAGCCAGACGAGATCGCAGTAGCGCTCTTCGCCGAGGCGATATTTGGCGAGGCGCTGGGCGCGCTCGTCGCCGGCGGGGTCGGTCGGCCAGGGTGGTGCCAACCCGGCCAGCCGGTCGCGCGCGGCGTTGGAAAGGCGCAGCCGTTCGGCGAGCGCGATGGCGCCGGTGTGGCCGACATCGATCAACGCCGCCAGCCGGCGCAGCGGGTCCGGCGGGCGCGGCTCCAGCGGCAACAGCCGGGTCAATCGGTCGAGCCGCGCCGCTTCCGGCAGCAGCGCGGGCAGCACGCCGTCTTCGATCATCAGGTGCAGGGCCCGGATCGGCTCGGGGACTTCCAGCAGGCGCAGCAGTTCCTGCGCGACCCGCTCAGGGGACAGGATCGGCAGGCGCGGCACTGCGACACGGCAGGCGGTGCGGGCGTCGGCATCGCCGTCGGCATCGCCGAAGCGGGCTTCAAAGCGGTAGTAGCGCAGCACGCGCAACACGTCTTCGTCGATGCGCCGGGCCGCGTCGCCGACAAACCGCACATGGTTCGCCGCGAGATCGGCGAGGCCGCCAACCGGGTCGTGCAAGGTGCCGTCCGGGTCCAGATAGATCGCGTTGATCGTGAAATCGCGCCGCGCCGCGTCTTCGTTCCAGTCGGCGTCAAACGCGACACGGGCGTGGCGGCCGTCGGTTTCGGTGTCGCGGCGCAGCGTCGTGATCTCGAAATGCCGCGGCGGGATCACCGCCGTCACGGTGCCATGGGCGAGGCCGGTCGGCACGCCCTTGATGCCCGCCGAATCAAGCGCCGCAAGCACTGCTTTCGGGTAGGCCGGGGAGGCGAGGTCGATATCGGCGATGTCGCGGCCGAGCAGGGTGTCGCGCACGCAGCCGCCGACAAACCGGGCCTCAATGCCCGCCGTTTCCAACGCCGCCAGCAGGGTCAGCGTCGCCGGCTCCCGCATCCACGGCTGCGCCGCGATGCGCCCGTCTTTTGGCAACAGCGCGGCGCGGCGCTCTGTCAATCGGCCAGCACCTCGGCGAGGTTGACCAGGATGCCGGCGGTGGCGCCCCAGATGTTGCGGCCCTGATACGGCAGCCGGAAAAAGCAGCGGCGCCCCGAGCCGACATCGCGCTCGACACGCTCGTGATTGCGCTGATCGAGCACATAGGCGAGCGGCATCTCGAATGCCTCCGCCACCTCGTAAGCGTCAATCACGAGCGGGTAGGGCGGCTCGACAAGGCCGACGATCGGCGTGATCTCGAACCCGGTGCCGGTAACATAGGTGTCAAGCCGCCCGATCACGGTCACCCGGTGGGTCGGCAGCCCGACCTCCTCCTCGGTTTCGCGCAACGCTGTCGCAATGGCGTCCAAATCCTGTTCCTCGACGCGGCCGCCGGGAAACGAGATCTGCCCGGCATGCGCCGACAGATGCGCGGTGCGCTGGGTCAGGAGGATCGACATTTCGTGCGGGTGCTCGACCAGCGGCACGAGCACAGCGGCCGGCCTGAGCGCAGTGCTCGGCCGCGTCAGACCGGGGTTCAAATCATGGTCGCCGCGGATCACCTCGCGGAACGCCGCCGCTTCGAGCGGGTCGTCGCTGCCGCCAAAACCGCGCCGGCCGGGCGGCCGCTGGGTCAGGCGTTCGATAAGCCGGGCGCGATCCATCGGGTCTGTCGTCCCTCAACCATCAAGATACTGCGCCGACAATGTTGTAGGAGCGGGTGCGGCGGCAAGCCTTTCCCCGCAATTTACGAGCCGCGCTATTCGTCCTCGTCCTCGCCGGGATCGCCGAGGCAAAAGAACGCACCGCCGCTCCACACCCCGAACTGTGTCTCGCCGTCGATCACTTCCTCGTGTCCGACATCGGCGAGTTCGTAGAACACCGGGCGCGCCAGCCGCGCCTCCAGCCCTGGCCGCACCAGCACATAGGGCGAGGGCGCGCCGTCTGCGGCAGTTTCGACCCGCAAGGGCCGGTCAGGCCCCGCCGTCACATTCTCGTCCAGATTGGTTCGGAAGATCAGTTGCCGGTCGTGGCCTTCGCCTTGCATTTCGACCGCGACGGCGATGAACGGTGCATCTTCGACGACGACCCGGCCGCGTTCGGCCGGGGTTACCAGCCAGTAGCCGCCATCGGCCTCGCGGCGCAGCACGGAGGCGAACAGCTTGACGAGCGACAGCCGGTTGATCGGAGAGCCGCGGTAAAACCATGTGCCATCGCGCGCGATGCGCATGTCGAGGTCGCGAAGCTCGGTCGCCGGGCGGCGTCCGGTTGCGATGCCGGGCGGCGGGGTGGCGGGGGAATTGCCGGGGTCGGATTTTTGCATCAGTGTCGGCAGGTCTGTTTGTTTCGGGGGGTCTGTTGGCTAACGGGCCGCGTCCAGCAAGGAGTCGGACAGCTTGAGTGCATCAACATCGGGTGGCGCTGCCCAGGTGAACACGCTTCAGACCGATCTGGTTGCCGAGGTCGAGGCGCTGGGTGAACGCCTGAGCTTTGTCCGCGATCGCATCGGCGATGTCATCTTCGGGCAGCACGAGGTCATCGAGCAAGCCTTGATCACGCTGTTGTCGGGCGGCCACGCGCTGCTGATCGGCGTGCCGGGGCTGGCCAAGACGCGGCTGGTCGAAACGCTGGGCACCGTGCTCGGGCTCGACGACAAGCGCATCCAGTGCACGCCGGACCTGATGCCGGCCGATATCCTCGGCTCCGAGGTGCTGGAGGAAAGCGAAAGCGGGCGCCGCTCGTTCCGTTTCATCCAGGGGCCGGTATTCTGTCAGCTGTTGATGGCCGACGAGGTCAACCGCGCCAGCCCACGTACCCAGTCGGCCTTGTTGCAGGCGATGCAGGAGGGCCGGGTGTCGATCGCCGGCCAGTATCACCCGCTGCCGCGGCCGTTTCATGTGCTGGCGACGCAGAACCCCTTGGAGCAGGAGGGCACCTATCCGCTGCCCGAGGCACAGCTCGACCGCTTTCTGTTGCAGATCGATGTCGATTACCCGGATCGCGAAACCGAGCGCCGCATCCTGATCGCGACCACCGGCGCCGCCGAGCAGGCGCCGCGCCAGGCGATGACCGCGGACGACTTGCTGGCGGCGCAGCGGCTGGTGCGGCGCATTCCGGTCGGCGAGAGCGTTGTCGATGCGATCGTCGACCTCGTCGGCTCCGGGCGGCCTGATCCGACCGCCGCCGGACCGCGCCGCTATGTCGCCTGGGGGCCGGGACCACGCGCCGGGCAGGCGCTGATGCTGGCCTGTCGTGCCCGCGCGCTGCTCGACGGGCGGCTGTCGCCCTCGGTTGATGATGTGCTGGCGCTGGCGGCGCCGGTGCTGCGGCACCGCATGGCGGTCAGTTTTGCCGGCCGCGCCGAAGGGGTGACGGTCACCCGCGTCATCGAGCAGATGGCGATGCCGCTGCGGTGATCTCCAACCGGACCCTTCGTCCGTTGCCTGTCCGTCCACTGTCGGGCCGTCCGCTTTCCGGACGTTTGTCGGCGGTGCCGCCGCTACGCGACCGCGCCGAGCAGGCCGCCGCGACGTTGCCGGCCTTGCTGGTCGCCGCCGAGCGCGTCGCCTCAACCGTCGCGCAGGGCGTGCATGGCCGCCGTCGGGTCGGGCAGGGCGAAACCTTCTGGCAGTTCCGCCAGTACCAGCCGGGCGACGCGGCCAGCCGCATCGACTGGCGTGAGAGCGCCAAGTCGCAGCGTCTCTACGTGCGCGAGACCGAGTGGGAGGCGGCGCAGAGCGTCTGGCTGTGGCGCGACCCGTCGGCCTCGATGGATTATACGTCCGCCGACTATATCCCCGGCGCGCAATGGCCGACCAAGCGCGAGCGGGCGGAATTGCTGCTGCTGGCGCTGGCGAGCCTCCTGGTGCGCGGCGGCGAGCGGCTGACGTTGCTCGGCAGCGGGGTTGCGCCGATGACCGGCCGGGTCGCGGTGAACCGCCTGGCGGAGCTTGTCGAACGCCGCTCCGGGGCCGGCAGCGGGCTGCCGGAGGTCGAGCCGTTGCCGCGGGCCGGCCAGCTGGTGCTGATGGGCGATTTCCTGGCGCCGCTCGACGCGGTCAACGCGCTCGTCGCCGAATATGCCGGAGCCGGGCTCAAGGGCCACTTGTTGCAGATCGTCGATCCCGCCGAGGAAGACCTGCCGTTCGCCGGCCGGGTGCGCTTCGAGGGCGTGCGCGAGCGTGAAGAGGTCGTCATCAGCCGCGTCGAAACCGTGCGCGACGACTACCGCCAGCGCTTTCAACAGCACCGCGACGGCCTCGCCGCGATCGCGCGCGGCGTCGGCTGGACCCTCGGCTACCACCGCACCGACCGCCAGCCCCATCTGGCCCTGCTGGCCCTGCACGCCGCCCTGACAGCAGACCGCCGCAACTGATGCTGGCCCTCGGCTCACTGGCTTTTGCGACCCCGTGGCTCTTGGCGGCGTTGGCGGCGCTGCCGGTGATCTGGTGGCTGCTGCGGGTGACGCCGCCGGCGCCGCGGCGCATCATTTTTCCCGCGATCAGGCTGCTGCTTGGGCTGACGCCGCGCGAAGAGACGCCGGCGCGCACCCCGTGGTGGCTGATCCTGCTGCGCACCGTCCTGGCGGCGCTGGTGATCCTGGCGCTGGCGCATCCGGTGCTGAACCCGCAGCGGCGGCTGGCCGGCGACGGGCCGGTCGCCCTGATCATCGATGACGGCTGGGCCGCAGCGCGTGACTGGGCGCGGCGCCGTGACGCCGCGCTCGACCTGCTGGCGGAAGCGGGCCGGGAGCAGCGCCAGGTCATCCTGCTGACCACCGCCCCCCTCGCTTCCGACGAACCGGCGCCGCCACTCGGGCCGATCCGCGCGGCCGACGCGCGCGCCGCCGTGCAGGCGTTGCAGCCCAAGCCGTGGCCCGCCGACCGGCAGGCCGCGCTCACCCGCCTTGACGCGCTGCCATTGCCGCAAGGCACCGCCTCGGTGTGGCTCAGCGACGGCGTCGAGGACGGCGCCGCAGCAAAGCTCGGCGATTACCTCGCCGGGCATGGCACATTGCGCTACCTCGCCGCCGAGCCGGTCGATGCGCCGCGCCTGCTCGCGGCCGATGCCGGTCCCAGTGACCTTGCCGGCAAGGATCTCGGCGTCGTGGTCCGCTCATTGCCGGCGCCGGTGCCGCGCCCGGTGACAGTGCGGGCCAGCGCCGAGGACGGGGCGCTGATGGCGCGCGAAACCGGCACGATCGCGGCTGGCGATAACAGCGTCGCGATCCGCCTCGCGATGCCTGCCGAGTTGCGCAACCGGGTGACGCGCATCGATGTCGAGGGCGACGAGGCTGCCGGCAGCGTGCTGCTGGTCGATGAGCGCTGGCGGCGCCGGCCGGTCGGCATCGCGGCGGCGCCGAACGGCGGCGCCCAGCCATTGTTGAGCCAGAATTACTACCTGGAACGCGCCCTTGCGCCGTTCACCGAAGTCCGTCGCGGTCACCCGGCCGATCTGTTCAAGCGCGAAATCGCGGTGCTGGCCTACGCCGATGGCGGCCCGGATTCGCCGGCAGAAGAAGAGGCAGTGCGCAAATGGGTCGAGGCTGGCGGCGTGTTGCTGCGCTTTGCCGGACCCCGTCTCGCCGAGCAGAGCGACCATCTGCTGCCGGTGCGGCTGCGCCGCGGCGGGCGCACGATCGGCGGCACGCTGTCATGGGAAAAGCCGGCGAAGCTCGCGCCGTTTGCCGCCGAAAGCCCGTTCGCCGGGCTCGACATTCCGGCCGACGTGACCGTGTCACGACAGGTGCTGGCCGAGCCCGATCTTGATCTCGCCGGCAAGACCTGGGCACGTCTCGCCGACGGCACGCCGCTGGTGACCGCCGAAAAGATCGGCCAGGGCTGGACGGTGCTGGTGCATACGACCGCCAATGCCGAGTGGTCGAACCTGGCGTTGTCCGGGCTTTATGTGCAGATGCTGCGCCGGATCGTGGCGATGAGCCAGGGCGTCACCGCGACCAGCGACGATATGCTGGCGCCGGTCGAGACGCTTGACGGCTACGGGCATCTGCAGCACGCGCCGTCGGCGGCCCGGCCGATTTCCGGCAAGGAGATCGCGACCGCTGTGCCGTCGCCGCGCCATCCGCCGGGCTTCTACGGCACCGCCGATGCACGGCGGGCGCTGAACCTGTCGGCCGGCGTCACGTCATTGCTGCCGATCGGCGACCTGCCGGCCGGGGTTGCGCGCGAAACCTTTGCCCGCAGCGCCGAAACCGATATCCGACCGCCGCTGCTGACCGCCGCCTTCCTGCTGGCGCTGCTCGATCTTTTGATCGCCTATGCGCTGCGCGGGCTGCTGCGGTTGCGCCCGGCACAAATCGCGGCCGGGGCCGCGATGGCGCTCACGCTGCTGCCGGCAAACACGGTGCGGGCCGATGACGCGTTTGTCGTCCGTGCCACCTCGGAACTGCGTCTCGCCTATGTCCGCACCGGCAACCCCACGGTCGACAGCGTGAGCCGCGCCGGCCTCATCGGCCTGACCCAGACGCTGAACCGCCGTACCGCGGTCGAAACCGCCGAACCGCTGGCAGTGGATATCGAAAGCGACGAACTGATCTTCTTTCCGCTGCTCTACTGGCCGGTGACCGCGGAACAGGCGCCGCCATCGCCGCGCGCCGCCGAGCGGATCAACCGCTACCTCGAAACCGGCGGCACGATCCTGTTCGACACGCGCAATTCCGGCGAAGAGACGCCGGGGCCGTATGGCAGCGTCTCGACCTCGCAGGCCGAGCTGCGCCGTCTTGTGACCGGTGTCAAAATCCCGCCGCTGACCCCGGTGACCCCGGATCACGTGCTGACCAAGTCGTTCTATCTACTGCACGAATTTCCCGGCCGGTGGAACAGCGGCCAGGTGTGGACCGAGCCGGTCGAGGACCGGGTCAATGACGGGGTGTCGAGCGTCATCGTCGGCGGCAATGACTGGGCCGGCGCCTGGGCGGTCGATGACCAGGGGCGCGCCGCCTATCCCTGCGTCCCCGGCGGCGAGCAGCAGCGTGAAATGGCGATGCGGTTTGGCGTCAACCTCGTGATGTACGTGCTGACCGGCAACTACAAGACCGATCAGGTTCACGTCCCCGCCATTCTCGAACGGCTCGGGCAATGACCCGGGGATACCCCAAAATCGCCTTGGCCGGGCTTGGCCCGGCCATCCACAAGACGCCCCGCAGACCGAGCGGGTTCTCGTGGATGCCCGGCCCAAGGCCGGGCACAAACGAAATAAGGAGTGGTTCATTCATTGAGGGGCAGCGGCCGTGATCGCGGCCCTCGGAGGTAGCGCCTATACGCTGGCGACGGCGCCGATGCTGCCGTGGTGGGCGATTGCGGTGCTGGCCGTTATCGGGGTGCTGGTGCTGGCGTTCGGGGTGTGGCGGCGGGCCGGGGGGATCGTGTGGCGGGCCTTGGCGGCGGCGATGCTGCTGGCGATCCTCGTCAACCCGTCGCTGGTCGAGGAAAAGCGCTCGCCGCTGCGCGATGTCGCGGTCGTCGTCGTGGACGAATTACCAAGCCAGGGGATCGGCAACCGGCAGAAGGCGACCGAGGCGGCCTTGGCGGCGCTGACCGAGCGGCTCGGCCAGGAGCCCGATCTCGACGTGCGGGTCGTGCGCGCCGGCAAGCCGCAGCCCGGCAGCGGCGATGACGGCACCAAATTATTCACCGCGCTGACCCACGCGATGTCCGACATTCCGCGCCAGCGCCTCGCCGGTGTCGTGATGATCACCGACGGACAGGTACACGACATCCCGACCGGCGATCCCGCCGCCGCGGCGCAGGAGCTTGGGGCACCGCTGCAGGTGCTGTTGTCGGGGCAGCCGGACGAAGGCGATCGCCGGCTGGTCATCGCGCAGGCGCCGAGTTTCGCCCTCGTCGGCAAAGACATGCCGCTGACGATTCGGATCGAGGACCTGCCGGTCGTGCCGGACGCATCGCCCAAAGAGCCCGAGCGCCAGGCGCGGCTGACCTGGCGCAAGGATGGTGGCGATCAGCACCAGATCATGGTTCCGGTCGGCCGCGACGTGAAGCTGACGGTGCCGATCGACCACGGCGGTCCCAACGTGCTCGAACTCGAGGTCGAGGCCGGGCCGCAAGAGCTGACGCTCGCCAACAACCGCGCCGCGGTCGTCGTCAATGGCGTGCGCGACCGGCTGCGGGTGCTGCTGGTATCGGGCGAACCGCATGCCGGCGAGCGGGTATGGCGCAACATTCTGAAATCCGACCCGTCGGTCGATCTCGTGCATTTCACGATCCTGCGCCCGCCCGAAAAGCAGGACGGCACACCGATCCGCGAATTGTCGCTGATCGCCTTCCCGATCCGCGAATTGTTCGATGTAAAGCTCGAGGATTTCGACCTGATCATCTTCGACCGCTACAGCCGGCGCGGCATCATCCCGCAGGCCTATATCGAGAATGTCGTACGCTATGTGCGCAATGGAGGCGCTTTTCTCGAAGCGGCGGGGCCGAGCTTTGGCACACCGATGAGCCTCTTCCGCACGCCGCTCGGCGACATATTGCCGACCGAGCCGACCGGCAATGTCGATGAGGAAGGGTTCAAGCCGCAGCTGACCGATCTCGGGCGCCGCCACCCGGTCACCGAGGACCTGCCGGGCGCCGGCAAGCCCGGCGAGCAGCCGAGCTGGGGCCGCTGGTTCCGTCAGGTCGATGCGCGGGTGCATCACGGCAATGTCGTGATGAGCGGCGACCACAACGAACCGCTCCTGGTGCTCGACCGGGTTGGCAAGGGGCGGGTCGCACAGCTGCTGTCGGACCAGATGTGGCTGTGGGCGCGCGGCTTTGAAGGCGGTGGCCCGCAGGCCGAATTGCTGCGCCGGCTGGCCTATTGGCTGATGAAGGAGCCGGACCTCGAGGAAAACGACCTGCGCGCGGCGATCGAGGGCGATCGCCTTAAGGTGACGAAACAGTCGCTTGAACCCGACGACCGGCCGGTGACGGTGACCGCGCCGGACGGCACGGTATCGAGCCTGAAGCTGACCGCCGAGACCGGCGGGCGCAGCAGCGGCACCGCGGCGATTTCGCAGATGGGCCTTTACCGGGTGACCGATGGCGTTCATACCGCGCTCGCCGCGGCGGGGCCGCTCAACCCGATCGAATACGCTGATGTCCGCGCCACCCCCGACAAATTACTGCCGCTGGTCCAGGCGAGCGGCGGCGGCACGTTCTGGGCCGGCGACGGCACGATCCCAGAGGTGCGCCGCGTCTCGCCCGGCCGCACCGCGGCCGGCCGCAGCTGGATGGGCATCCGCGAAAACGGCGACTACCTTGTCACCGGCTTCAGCGAAACCCCCCTCTTCCCGGCGCTCGCCGCCCTGCTCCTGGCGGTCGGCCTGCTGATCGCCGCGTGGCGCCGCGAAGGCCGATAGAGCCGGCCTCGGCCGGCTCCTCCTTGAACGGGCAGCTACGGACGGGCCGGCCACACCGGCTGATGGTGGCCGAGCGGCACGGTCGGCCGGGCCCAGTAGGGCTTGGTCTCCGACAGTTGAAGGGTCGGGGCGAGGTGGCGCAGGCGCCCGACCGGGGTGTCGGTTTCGGTCGACCACGCGGCAATCTCGACCGGGGTGAACTCGGCCGGGATGTTGTCGCGTGCCGACACCGGCAGTTCGCCACGGCCGACCAGCCAGCGGCCGGTTTGCGCCAGCGAGCAGCGCACCAGCCAGCTGCCGCCTTCGGTCGCCCGCCGCTTCAGCGCCACCAGCGCGCCATAGGCCATCAGATAGCCGGTCAGATAATCGATCGCCGACACCGGGTAGAATTGCGGTCCCGGCTCCTTGCCGGGGAACAACTCGCCCTGGCGGTGGGTGATGCCGCTGACATTCTGCACCACCGTGTCAAAGCCGCGCCGGCTGGCGAATGGCCCGACATGGCTGAACGCGCACAGCGAGACATAGACGAGACCAGGGCGCGCCTTCGCCAGTTCCTCCGGGGACAGGCCGCGGTCGCTCAGCGTGCCGGGGCGATAGCCCTGCACGAACACATCGGTTTCACGCGCCAGGTCCTTCAGCGTCGCCAGTTGCTTGGGGTCGCGCAGATCCAGCTGAGCCGACAATTTGCCGTGCCCGGTGTCAAATTCCTGGTAGCCAAGGTTGGGCAGATGCGCGGCGGTAATTTTCAGCACGTCGGCGCCGTGCTCGGCGAGGGTGCGGGTGCTGCTCGGGCCGGCCAGCACGCGGGTCAGGTCGAGCACCCGGATGCCGGAAAGCGGCCGGTCCCCGGCAGGCAGCTTCTCGACCGGCGCGTCGCCGGTCTTGACGATCTCGAACACCGGCAGCGTGGCGAGCGCCGCGGCCTGCGGGTGCTGCGCCCATTCCGCCATGCTGCGCACCATGCCGCCGGCTCCTTTGGCGGCGATGATCGCGTTTTCGAGTTCGAGCGCATCCCATTTGGCGACCGCCTCGCGCACCGCCTGCTTGTCCTCGGGCACGCCGAGCACCTGCAGCGCGGCGGCGCGGTGGTTCGGGAAGTTGGCGTGGATATAGCTCCAATGGCCATCCTTGGCCGGGTACATGCCCATCACCGGGTTGCGCTCGTGCGAAACCTCGGATTTTTCCATCTTCAGGTAATGCCCGCTGCGCAACGACGCGGTGGCGCGGCGCGCATTGACGGCGACATCCTGCTTGCGCCCGCCGCGCAACTCCCACAGATCGGACACCGCCAGCCCGATCGCCCCCAGCGAGGCCGCTGCGGTCTCGCTGATCTTGAACGAGGTCGGCAGGATCGGGTCGCTGCCGCCGCTGAATTCGACGGATTTCGCACGGTCGGGATCGAGCCCGGCCACCGGCAATATCGTGCGCAGCGCATCGTGAGACATGATCCGGCCCTTTCTGTTGTGGTGCCGAGTGCGCGCTTGCCTCGGCAGCGTTTCCGCCCCGATGATGCCGCGAAATACGTCTGGGGGGAAATGCCGATGAGCCGCGTCATGAATGTCGTCGAGTTCGAGGTGCGCCCGGAGCACCGCGGCGCCTTCCTCGCACTGATCAGGGACCATGCCGAAAAATCGCGGGCGGAGGATGGCTGCCTGCAATTCGATGTGCTCGAGGCACAGGCCGATCCGGCCAGGATTTTGCTGATCGAGGCATGGCGCGATCTGTTGGCATTCGACGTGCACGCAAGGGTTCCGCGGCTGGCGCAGAACCGCGAGACCTATACGCCGTGGGTGGTCAGCCGCAAGGCAACGCGCTGCAACGTCACGGCACCGAAGTCAGGTTAATGTCGATTTGAGCTTGCCGGCGCATGGGGATTCCCCGAAAGGCGAAAGCGTGATTTGCTGAGGCTTCGATTGATGAGGAGCCGGCGATGGACGAGGTGTTGGTTAAGGCGCGCACGCGCAGCCTGCTTGAGCATTTTGCGGCGATCACGGACGCGCGTCCGCAATGGAAAGTAGCCTATCCGCTGCCCGAGATTTTGCTGCTGGTGGTATCCGCGACAATCGCCAGCTGTGACGATTATGACGACATCGTCGCGTGGGGCGAGGCACATCTCGATTTTCTGCGCCGCTTCAGCCCCTATCACCACGGCATTCCGTGCACCGACTGGCTGCGGGTGCTGATGAACCGGATGGATCCGGATTTGTTCTCGACCTGCTTTATGGCCTGGGCGGGCGAACTGCGGCCGGACGCAGCCGACCTCATCGCGATTGATGGCAAGACCTCGCGCCGCAGCCATGACCGTTCGCGCGGCAAAGCGGCGCTCCACCTCGTCTCGGCTTTCGCCACGACGCACAATCTCGTGCTCGGTCAGGAGGCGGTGGCGGACAAATCCTGCGAGAGCGAGACCATTCCCACGCTGCTGGCGCGGCTGGCGCTGAACGGCGCCCTTGTCACCATCGACGCGATCGCCTGCAATCCCACCATCGCACGCGCCATCACCGAGGCCGGCGGCGATTATCTGCTGGCGGTCAAAGGCAATCAGCCCACGCTGCAGCGTGAGATCGAGCGCTACTTCGTCGACGCACCGGCGGCACAGATCGACATCGCCAGCGAGACCGAAAAAGGCCATGGCCGGATCGAGACCCGGCGTCATGTCGTCAGCCACACCATCGATTGGCTGTCCGGTGACCGCCGCTACCCCGATGAACCCCGCTTCGCCAGGCTGACCGCCATCGCCATGGTCGAAGCCACCGTCGAAAGCAAAGGACAAACCAGCACGGCGCTATTACATCAGTTCGGCACCCCTCACCGCCCTGCGCCTTGCTCAAGCAGTGCGCCTGCATTGGGGCATCGAGAACTGCCTCCATTGGGTCCTCGACGTCACCTTCAAGGAGGATCAGTCCCGTCTGCGTGCCGGTCACGGCGCCAAAAACATGGCCGTGGTCCGCCACTTCGCCATCAATATCGTCAGACGCGCGCAGGACAGACGAAGCATCAAAACCCGCCGAAAACTCGCCGGCTGGGACCCCAAATACCTCGCCTCACTCCTCAACCCCAAACCCTGTTAACCTCGACTCGGTGCCCTGGCTGCAACGTCTGGTGATCCCGCCATCCTGCCGCACCCGTAAATCGCGGCACGATGTCGCACAGGCCGAACGCAATCGTGATCCCGTTTGGGCCCGAAGGGATGGTACACATAGTCTTCGTCTATAATAGATCACAAACATTAACGCCCGAGCCGGGGAGGCTTTTGGCATGAGAAAAAGCATAGTCGCCGGTGGCTTTGTCGTGCTTGCGATGAGCATCGCCGCGCAACTGCCCCACTGGACATTCGAGGCCACGACCAAGGCCGCCGCCGCGGAAACGCCGGTGCCGGCCCCGGCCCCGCAGGCGCCGGGCATCCCGGTGACCGCCGGCACCGTGACCGCCGCCGATGTGCCGGTCCTCCTGAACGCGATCGGCACGGTGCAGCCGTTCAACATGGTCACGATCAAGAGCCGGGTGGACGGCCAGATCATGAAGGTCCTGTTCACCGAGGGGAAGGAGGTCCAGGCCGGCGAGCCCCTGTTCCAGATCGATCCCCGGCCGTTCGACGCGGCATTGCAACAGGCGCAGTCGAACAAGGACAAGGACGAGGCGCAGCTGAAGATGGCCGAATCCGATCTCGCGCGCTGGGCTGAACTGGTGCCGCAGGGGGTCAAGTCGCAGCAGACTTACGATCAGACCAAGGCCCTGGTGGCGCAGACTGCAGGCGGCAATAAAGGGCGATGAGGCGATGGTCAATACCGCCAGGCTCAACGTGAATTATGCCGATATCCGAGCCCCGATCGACGGCCGGCTCGGCGCCCGGCTGGTCGATGTCGGCAACATGGTTCGCGCGACCGACTCAACCGGACTCGTGACGATCGCGCAGATGAAGCCGATCTTTGTCACGTTCAGCGTCTCGCAGGAAAATATCGACCGGCTGCGCGAGGAAAAGGCGAAGGGGCCAATCGAGGTCCAGGCCTTCGCTGGCGACAACAAGACGGAACTCGGTGTCGGCAAGATCAGCCTGATCGACAACGTGATCGATCAGGCGACCGGGACGATCCGTCTCAAGGCCACCTTCCCAATGACCAGGAAAAGCTGTGGCCCGGCCGGTTCGCCAACCTGCGGGTGATCCTCTCGGTCCGCAAGGGCGTCGCCACGGTACCGCAGCAAACCGTGCAGGTCGGGCCTAGCGGATATTACGCCTACGTCATCAAGGACGATGGGACGGTCGAGCGGCGGCTGGTCGATGTGACGGCGATGCAGGATGGCATTGTCGTGGTCAGTAAGGGGCTCGAGGTCGGCGAGAAGGTTGTCGTCGACGGCCAGTACCGGCTGACGCAGGGTGCGCGAGTGCGCGAGGTGCCCGCAAAGGCCGCGGCAGCGGCGGGTTAAGAGGATCGAGCCTGATGTCTGACGTCGTTCGTTCAAAGAGACGCGGCCGTTCAGAGAGACGCTGCCGTTCAGAACCGCTGCGTAGAGCCGCTGCCGATGAATATTTCCGAACCTTTTATCCGTCGCCCGATCGCGACCTCGCTGTTGATGCTCGGGATATTGGTCTTCGGCATCGGCGCCTACGGGCTGCTGCCGGTCGCGGCCCTGCCCAATGTCGACTTCCCGACAATCGTCGTGTCGGTCAACTACCCCGGCGCCAGCCCCGACACGATGGCGTCGGCCGTGGCGACGCCGCTCGAACAGCAATTCGCCGCGATCCCGTCCTCGACCAGATGACCTCGACCAGCGGCATCGGGTCGATGTCGATCACGCTGCAATTCGACCTGGCGCGCAATATCGACGCCGCCGCCGGCGACGTGCTGACAGGCGATCAATGCCGCGACCGGCGTCTTGCCCAAGGACCTGCCCAGTCCGCCGACCTATCGAAAAACCAACCCGGCCGACCGGCCGGTGCTGATCTACGCGGTGCATTCCAATTCATTGCCGATCTACAAGGTCGATGACTTCGCCTACACGATCCTGGCGCAGCGGCTTTCGACGGTGAAGGGCGTCTCCGAGGCGCGGATTTTCGGCTCGCGCCCTTACGCGACGCGCGTGCAGGTCAATCCCGGCGCGCTGGCGGCCCGCGGCCTCGGCTTTGAAGATGTGCGCAGCGCCCTGGTGGCAAGCTCGGTCAACCGGCCGAAAGGCGTGCTGACCGGCGACAAGCAGACCTTTACGCTCGACACCAACGACCAGCTCTACAACGCGGCGTCGTTCGAGAACGTGCTGGTCGCCTATCGCAACGGCGCACCGGTGCGGCTGAAGGATGTCGCCGATGTCGTCGACGGGGTGCAGAACAACCGGATCGGCGCCTGGTATTTCCACACTCCCGGCGAAGGGCTGGCGATCCAGAAACAGGCGGGGACCAACATCATCGAGCTGGTCGATACGATCAAAAAGATGATGCCGAAGCTCGAGGAGGCGGTCCCGCCTTCGGTAAAGGTCGATATGGTGTCGGACCGCTCGCTGGTGGTGCGCGCCGCGGTGCACGACGTGCAGTTCACGATGATGCTGACGATCGGGCTTGTCGTCATCGTGATCTTTGTCTTCCTGCGAACGATCTGGGCGACCGTGATCCCGAGCCTGGCGGTGCCGCTGTCGTTGCTCGCAACCTTTTCAATCATGTACGCGGTCGGCTACAGCCTCGACAATATCTCGCTGATGGCGTTGACGATCTCGGTCGGGTTTGTCGTCGACGACGCGATCGTAATGATCGAAAACGTCGTCCGCTACATCGAGCTGGGCGAGCGGCCGTTTGACGCGGCGCTAAAGGGGGCCGGGCAGATCGGCTTTACGATCATATCGATCACCTTTTCGCTGATCGCGGTGTTCATCCCGCTGCTGGCGATGGGCGGCATCATCGGCCGCCTGTTCCGCGAGTTTGCCGTCACCGTCACGGTCGCGGTCGTCGCCTCGGCGTTCATCTCGCTGACCCTGACGCCGGTGTTGTGCTCCCTGTTTCTGAAGGAGCACAGAGCACGCCGACATGGGGCGGCTCAACCGCATGGCGGAAGGGTTTTTCAACTGGATGATCCGCGCCTACGACCGCGGCTTGCAGGTGGTGTTCCGCCACCAGTTCATCGCGCTGATGTCGACGCTCGCGCTGATCGTCGTGACCGGATACCTCTACGTCAAAATCCCCAAAGGGTTTTTCCCGGAGCAGGATACCGGCTTCATCTTCGGCCAGGCGGAGGCGCGTCAGGACATCGCGTTCCCGGCGATGGCAAACATCACCCATCAATTCATCGATATCGTCAAAGACGATCCCGCCGTGTCGGCCGTATTTTCGTTCACCGGCGCCAGCGCGTTCAACCCGACCGAGAACACGGCACGTGTCTTCATTCAGTTGAAACCGCACGAACAGCGGGACGTCACCTCGAACCAGATCATTCAGCGGCTGCGGCCCAAGGTGGCGGCGGTCCAGGGCGCCAAGTTCTTCATGCAGTCCGGACAGGACATCAGCGTCGGCGGACGCCTCAGCCGCACCCTCTACCAGTACACGCTGACCGACACCGATCTCAAGGAACTGGACCACTGGTCGCCGATCCTTGAGGCGGCGATGCAGAAGGCGCCCGAACTGCAGGATGTCGCGTCCGATCTGCAGATCGCGGCGCCGCATATCTCGATTGACGTCGATCGCGACGCCGCATCGCGCCTCGGCATCTCGCCATCGCTGATCGACGAAACCCTGTACGACGCCTTCGGACAGCGGCAGGTATCGACGATTTATACCCAGACCACTCAATACAAGGTTGTGCTCGAGGTTCAACCGAGCGTACAGGCCGACCCGACGGCGCTGACCAAGATGTATGTCAGCGGGCCGAACGGGGCGCAGATTCCGCTCAGCTCGTTCGCAAAGTTCAGCTCCAGCGTGCAGTCGCTGGCGGTCAACCACCAGGGGCAGTTCCCGGCGGTGACCTTGTCGTTCAATCTGGCGCCGGGCTACTCGATCGGCCAGGCGGTTGAAAAAATCCGCGAGTTGCAGGCCGAATTGCGCATGCCGCCAACGGTCGACGGCTCGTTCCAGGGCACCGCGCAGGCCTTCCAGGCGTCGCTGTCATCGACCCCGCTGCTGGTCGCGGCGGCTATCCTTGTCGTCTACATCGTGCTCGGCATGCTCTATGAGAGCTACATTCACCCGATCACGATCCTGTCGGCATTGCCGTCAGCCGGCGTCGGCGCGCTGCTGGCGCTGATGATCCTCCATTACGACCTCAGCGTCATCGCTATGATCGGCGTCATCCTGCTGATCGGCATCGTCAAGAAGAACGCGATCATGATGATCGACTTCGCCCTGACCGCCGAACGCTATGAGGGCAAGTCCCCCCGCGAGGCGATCCACGAAGCCTGCCTGCTGCGGTTCCGCCCGATCATGATGACGACGTTCGCGGCCCTGTTCGGCGGCTTGCCGATTGCGCTTGGCGGCGGCGCCGGATCGGAACTGCGCCGGCCGCTCGGTATCGCGATTGTCGGCGGGCTGCTGGTGTCGCAGTGGCTGACCCTCTACACGACGCCGGTGGTCTACCTCTATCTCGACCGGCTGAGCCGTTTCCTCGGCGGGTCACGGCGCCGTTCGCGGGTCGCGGAGGCGCTGACCGTGCCGCCAGGCAACACCGGCCTGATCAATGATCCGCAAGGCGCTGCCGAGTGACCGCGATATGGTCGTCCCGTTAATGCGCACCACCGGCGGGGCGAAGCCCAGGTTGCGACCCGCCGACGCGGCATTGCAACCGAATGTCGGGGCGCTGGTGCATGATGTCGCCCGGCTGATCCGTCGTCGCTTCGAGCGGCGGGCACGCCAGACCGGGCTGCCGATCACCCGGCAACAGGCGCGCGCGCTGCTCTACATTGCGCGCAATGAAGGGCTGAGCCAGTCGGCGGTCGCGACAATGCTCGATATCGAACCGATCGCCCTGGTGCGCGTGCTCGACCGGCTGCACGAGGAAGGTCTGGTCGATCGCCGGGCGCATCCGACCGACCGCCGTGTCCGCACTCTGTGGCTGACACCGAGCGCCTGGGACGTGGTCGATGGCATTTTGGCGATCAATCAGGAAGTGCGCGAGGAAGCTTGCGCCGGCCTCTCCCAGGAGGCCCGCGAGATGCTGATGCGTACGCTCGGCGACATAAAGAGCAACCTGACGCTCGCCGAAGAGACCGAAAGCGCCGCCGCCGAGTAATACGCCGCGCGGGTCCGCGGTCATACCCGCCCTCCGGTGCCCTCCGCGCCGGTATCCAGAACCACCAGCGCAACGCGGCGTTCTCCCGGGTTCGCTGTCACTGTTAATAACAGAGTGGAGTTGCAACCCCAATTCACTTGGCCGGACTTAACTCGTGTCAAGCCCGTGGGAAGAGAATTTTGATAGGCGAACGAACTTGAGCGGAACTCCGCATCTAGTGATGCTTGGTGTCTGCCTAAGATTTCATTGTATTGTTATGGCCACCGTTTGAAATGGAGGCCTACGGCGGAATGGTTGAAGGCTCCGATACCAGCGGCATTCGGTGCCTCCTGTTAACAGATCGCAGCAGGCGATCGCCACCCGAGCGAACGATCCTGCTGAATTCTAGGCTGGCCGAACCCTAAACCATCGACCACAGTCGATTACACATCGGTAACCAAAAATTAACTAAGGTGCGGGGTAAATTAAACATCGGGCTGTGGAACCCGGTAACGACCATCGTACGCACGATGGCACGAGAGGTACGGAAGCGATGGCAGCTGACGACCTATTTGGCGACCGCCTGCTGGTCATCGACGACGAGCCGGCGCTTGGCACCATCATTCGGCGGGTTGCCGAAGGGTGCGGATTCGAAGTGGTGGTCACCCAGGATCCGGTCTTTTTCATGAATACGGCCCGGCTGTGGCGCCCCAGCGTCATCATGCTGGACCTGAAAATGCCGGGCACCGACGGCGTTCAGCTGCTCCGCACGCTGGCGTCGGACAAATGCGGCGCGCGGGTCGTCGTTTCCAGCGGCGCCGATGTGAAGGTGTTGGAATCCGCGATGGCGCTCGGCCGCGAGCGTGGGCTGAACATGGGTGAGGTGCTGCAGAAGCCCCTCCGCATCGAAGCCCTGCGCGAGCGCCTGTCCGGGTTCAAGCGTTTGTCGAAATTTCAGCTCGCCGATGAGTTGGTGCGGGCGATCTCAAACGACGAATTGTTCCTGCACTATCAGCCAAAGCTCGATTGCCGGACCCGGCTGATCACCGGCGTTGAGGCGCTGGTGCGGTGGAGGCATCCGATGCAGGGGATCATTCCGCCTGACCAGTTCATCAGGCTCGCCGAGGAGTACGGCCTGATCAACCGGCTGACTGACTGGGTCATGGCCACGGCCGCGGAACAGGCGGTACGGTGGCGCGCGGCAGGCCATCCGCTCGACGTCGCGGTCAATATTTCCGCGCGGGATATCGAGGACCTCGACCTTCCGGACCGCATGGAACAGCATTGCCTGACGGCGGGCATCGACCCCGAGCGCATCACCCTGGAACTCACCGAGACCGGCGCGATGCGCGAGGCGGTGCAGATGATGGACGTGCTGACCCGCCTGCGCATCAAGGGCTTCAAGCTGTCAATCGATGATTTCGGCACTGGCTATTCGTCGCTGGTGCAGCTCCAGAAGATGCCTTTCTCGGAAATCAAGATCGACCAGTCCTTTGTGACGCCGATGATGAGCAACGATGGCTGCAGGGTCATCGTCGAGATCATCATCGATCTCGCCCGCAAGCTCGGCCTCGCGAGCGTCGCCGAGGGCGTCGAAGACGAGGGCGCCCTCCAGGCGCTGATCGACATGGGTTGCGCCACCGCCCAGGGCTACCACCTGTCGCGCCCAATCCCTGCCGAGGACGTCGCGGGCGTCCGCGCCGAATTCAACGTCGCGAAGGCCTGCTGCGCCGCCTGACGCCTCTCAGGGTGATCTGGCAGGAACCGTAATTTGAACGACGGCGCGCTATTTCAACATGCTCGCAGGCGCGGCGCTGGCCAGTCCTAATTCGACCCGGTCGTCACGCTTTCGATGACTTCCGCCTCGTGCGTTCGCAGGTTGAATTTGAGGCGCGGCACGCGTTCGAGATCGGTGCCGGTAACGCGCACGAAACGGGCGCCGTCGGGATAGTCGATCGAGTGGATGTCGCGGATGTCGTAGGTACCGGCATGGCCGGGTTCGAGCCGGTACTTGCGCACGACCTCGATGTCGGCCGGGCCGGGGCCTTCGCCCTTGGTACGGTGCCACTCGGTCATGTCGGTATAGTCGGTCGCCTGCCCGTAAATGGCCCACGACGCGCCGTGATCGTGCGGCGGCGACACCCCGGCCTTGCCGTTGACGTGCGACAGCACAACGAAGCCGAGATCGGGGTCTTGGTACAGCGTGTGGCGGCCCGGCGGCATCGCCAGCACGTGCTGATCGACAAACGCCTTCTCGGCGAGCAGCTTTTCGAGGTGGCGGCGCACCGCCTCGCGCCCGCCCGGCCCGGTATCGGCCTTCAGCGCGTCGCGGCAATCGTGGCAAAACGCATCGAGATCATAGGCCATCGCGTTTCTCCTCGTGGTCAGGTGGCGAGGTATCCGCCGTCGACGTAAAGCTCGGCGCCGGTGATGTAGGATGCCTCGTCGGAGGCCAGGAACAAAACCGCATTTGCGACCTCCTCGACCCGCCCGTCGCGGCCGAGCGGCACCTGTTCCAGCATCTTCGCGCGGGTCGCCGGATCGGCGGTGCGGCCCGAGGTGCGCATCGGCGGCATCAGCCCCGGATGCACCGAATTGACCCGGATGTTGTGCCGCCCCTGCTGCACCGCGCCGACCTTGGTCATCGTCCGCACCGCGCCCTTCGAGGCATTGTAGGCGGCATGGATGCCGCGCTGTCCGGTGACGCCGGAAATCGACGAGATGTTGACGATCGATCCGCCGCCGACCTTCCGCATTTCGGGAATCGCATACTTCATGCCGAAAAATGCGCCGCGGGCATTGACGTCCATGATCTTGTCCCAGGCCGGCGTGTCGAACAAATCCTCGACCGCACTACCGCTGATCCCGGCATTGTTAACCAGAATGTCGAGCCTGCCGAAGGCCGCGACCGTCGCCTCGACCACCGCCTTCCAGTTGGCCTCGTCAGTCACGTCGAGGTGGTGGAACGCGGCGGCGCCATTTGCCTGGGTGATCTCGCCGACGATCTTCCGGCCCTCGTCGTCAAGCTGATCGGCGACCACGACCTTGCACCCTTCGCGCGCGAAAATGCGCGCCATGCTGGCCCCCATGCCAGACGCCGCCCCGGTAATCAGCGCCACCTTACCGTCGAGACGCATCGTTTCCCTCCCCTGCTGCGAGCGCTCGGCTTACGCGCTGCTGATTGCAGCAGCAATGACCCGCCGCATCTTCTCGTAATCCTGCACGAACCCGGCAATCGACGCATCACGCCAATCGGCGGGGTTAAGGGCCGATAGATCGAGCGGATGTCCGGCATTATCGCCGAGACACTCCAAAAACGCCCGCAACGTGCGCCCGTTGCCGTCACGGAACGGGTAAATCGCGTTCAATTCCGATGCATGCTCCGCACCGCGCTCAGCGAATTTCAGGGGATCAAGCCCGCGTAAATGATCTTCCACTGCCAGTTTCGCGAAGCGCTTGTTGAGTTCCGACCGGATATACCGCGCGCGACAAAACAGTGATGCATCACGTGCGATATCGACCGTCCGCAGTTCTCCAGCCCAATCGTAGACCTCGTGAAAGAGGTAACGATGGATGGCCAAGTAACTTTCGACCGTGAAGGTCACATAGCGCGGCAAAAATTCCGCTCTGTTTGCTGTGACCAGACGTTCAAATTCGTCCAAGGCTTCGCGGTCGCGAATGCCTTCCGTGTTCTTCAGGACATCCGTACCAGGATAAACGTATGGGTCGTCGTCATTCCGCTGCATGCCGGCGTGCTGCGCGGCGGGCGCGGCTGTAGGCAAGTATCCGTTCGTGGCGCTGATCGGCGGTCAGCCGCTCCCGATCAAATTGCTCGAAGAGCGCTTCTTCGTCCGGCGTCAGGTACAAGCCCTCCGCAGCCAACGAGGCACGCACGGCCGACCGCCGGCGGCGAACTTCCGCGACTTGCTCCTCGGTTAACCGCGCATCCGGCATGGCGTTATTCGTCCTGTTCTGGGGACGACGCATTCTAGCACACAGAGAAGATTAGGCGCGCCGCAACCCGTCAATTCACCCCGACCGCCGCGCCGAGCGTGTCGCCGATCGGTTCATGCAGGACGAGATCGGCGACGCGGTCGAGGCCGGTGGCTTCGCGGTTGATGATGACCAGGGTGGCGCCGGCGCGTTTTGCCAGCTCCGGGAAACCGGCGGCGGGGTACACCACCAATGACGAGCCGAGCACGATAAACAGATCGGCCGCGCGGGTTTCCTCGTCGGCGCGGCGCATCGGCAGAAACGGCATTTGCTGGCCGAACGAGATCGTCGCGGTCTTGACGTGGCCGAGGCATTTGTCGCAAGTCGGCACGCTGCCGTGACGCTCGAAGGCGAGGCGCAGATCGGCGATCTCGTAACGCGCTCCGCAATCGAGGCAGGTGGCGTACATCGTGTTGCCGTGCAATTCGATGACGCGCTCCCCCGGGATGCCGGAGGTCTGATGCAGCCCGTCGATATTCTGGGTGATGACCGCCGATACCTTGCCGCGGCGCACCAGCGCATCGACCGCGCGATGCCCGCGATTGGGCGCCGCGGCGCGGAAGATGTCTTCCATCGCAAACCGCCGCCGCCAGGTTTCACGGCGCGCCGCCTCGGAGGCGAGAAACTCGCTGAAATCGATCGGCGCCATCTGGGTCCAGATGCCGCCGGGGCTGCGGAAATCCGGGATGCCGGATTCGGTGCTGATGCCGGCGCCGGTAAACACGACCGCGCGCCGCGAGGCGGCGATCAGCCGGGCGAGTTCGGCGCTGCCGTTTTCGCTGTTCATGCCGCTAGTTTGAGACAGCCGCGGCATGACGACAAGCTCCGCACAGCAACCCACAGGCAATCCCCCTGCGGTTGTGCTATGCCGACCGAAATACCTTTATGCTCCCGCCCGCGCGTCGAGGCCGGGTGAACGAGGAGGGGTTGATGGCGATGAAGGCGCGTAACCTGCCGGTGCTCGGTCCGCAGGGCTTTCTCAATCTCGCCTATTGCGAGTGGGAAGGCCCGCCCGGTGCTCCGACGGTGCTTTGCGTGCATGGACTGACGCGCAACAGCCGGGATTTCGACTTTCTCGCCGCCGCGCTGTCGGAGCGGTTTCGGGTGATCTGCCCGGACATGCCGGGCCGCGGCCGCAGCGACTGGCTCGACGACGCTGCGGCATACGCTTTTCCGACCTATCTCGCGGTCTTGAGCGCGCTCTATGCGCGGCTCGACGTGACCGCACTCGACTGGGTCGGCACGTCGATGGGTGGGCTGATCGGCATGCTGTTTGCCGGCCTGCCGCAATCCCCGGTGCGCCGGCTGGTGTTGAACGATGTCGGTCCGGTCGTGGCGGCGGCCGGGCTTGAGCGCATTGGCCGCACTGTCGGCAGCGACCCGTCCTTCACCAATCGCCGCGAGTTGGAGGCGTATCTGCGCGAGACGTATTCCGGGTTTGGCCTCCTGAGCGAGGTGCAATGGAGCCATCTCGCGGAATATGCCGGGCGCACCCGCGACGACGGAAAGCTCGGCCTCGCCTATGATCCGAAGATCGGCGACGCGTTCCACGCCCAGCCGGTCGGCGCAGCGATGCAGGACCTGGATTTGTGGGATTTCTACGACCAGATCCGCTGTCCGACGCTGGTGCTGCGTGGCGACCAATCCGACATCCTGCGCGCGACCGATGCCGCGGTAATGGCTGGACGAGGACCCCATGCGCAGATCGTCGAATTTGCTGGTGTCGGGCATGCCCCGGCTTTAATGGCGGATGACCAGATCGCCGCTGTCCGCAATTTCCTGCTCGACTGAGACGCCCGCGCCCGCGCGCACCGCCTATCTCGCGGCCGACGGGTTTGTCGGCGAACTGAGGCACGAACTCGGGGCGGTGGAGTTTACCCACGAGCGGCTGCTGGTTGCCGCCGGACCGTCGCGCCCGGCGGCCTGGGCGCAGAACATCTGGCTCGATCTGCGCGAAATCCCGATCGCCTCGATCGGCGATGCCGCACGAAAACTGCGTGCGATCCAACGCAACTGGGTGCCCTACGCGCCGCTGCTGCACCGCCGCGCGATGCTGATCCAGGCGCAATTGCCGTCGGTGTCGGCGCGTCCCATCGCGTTCGGTACGCCCGCGCCGACCGCGCCGCTCGGCTCATGGACCCTGCTCGATGCCAACACCGTGCTGGCGGCGCCGCATTGCACGAACCCGTTTCCCAATGGCGAGGTCGGTTTTGTCGAGGATCGTGCCGGGCCGCCGAGCCGCGCCTATCTCAAGCTGTGGGAGGCGCTCACTCTGATCGGGCGCCATCCTGGCCCCGGCGACACCTGCCTCGATCTCGGCAGCAGCCCCGGCGGCTGGAGCTGGGCCTTGCAGCAGATGGGCGCGCGGGTCATCAGCGTTGATCGCGCGCCTTTAGCCCCGTCGGTCATGTCCCTGCCTGGCATCGAATACCGCGGCGAAAGCGCCTTCGGCCTCGACCCGATCGCGGTCGGGCCGGTCGATTGGCTGTTCAGTGATGTCGTGTGCTACCCGGCGCGGCTGCTGGCGCTGGTCGAGCGCTGGCTCGCCGCGGGAACCTGCCGCAATTTCGTCTGCACCCTCAAGTTCCAGGGCGACACCGACCACGCGACCGCCGCGAAATTCGCCGCGATCCCCGGCTCGACGCTGCGTCACCTGTCGCACAACAAGCACGAACTGACCTGGATCAAGGCGGAATAACCGCAACTTGTCATTGCGAGGAGCGTAGCGACGAAGCAATCTCGATCCGAGGAGCTTCCGTCGGTACGACACTGATTTGCTGCACTCAGGGACAAACGGATCAAGAGGAGGAAGCCATGGATTTGAACCTGCGCGGCAAGAAGGCGGTCGTCACCGGCGCGTCGAAGGGCATCGGGCGGGCCTGCGCCGAGGTGTTGGCGGCGGAAGGCTGCGATGTCGTGCTGGTGTCGCGCACCGCTGCCGACCTCGAAACCGTGCGCGCCAGGATCGCCGGCGAGCACAACGTCGCGGTGCGCTATTACGCGGTCGATCTGGCGGACAGCCGCAATATCGACATGGTCGCCGCCGAATGCGCCGATACCGACATCCTGGTCAACAACGCCGGCGCCATTCCCGGCGGCAATATCGGCCAGATCGACGAGGCGCGCTGGCGCGAGGCCTGGGACCTCAAGGTGTTCGGCTATATCAACATGACGCGCCGCTTTTACGCGCAGATGGCGGCCCGGCGCAGCGGCGTCATCATCAATATTCTCGGCGCGGCCGGCGAAAACCCTGATTTCGACTATATCGCCGGGTCGTCGGGCAATGCCTCGCTAATGGCGTTCACTCGCGCGATGGGCGGCACCTCGCCGCGCGACAACGTTAGGGTCATGGGCATCAACCCTGGCCCGGTACAGACCGAGCGGCTGATCACACTGATGAAGACGCGCGCCGAAGCCCGTTTCGGCGACCCGGAAAAATGGACCGAACTGATGAAGCCGCTCGCCTTCGGGCGCGCCGCCGCGCCCGAGGAAATCGGCTACATGACCGCCTTCCTCGCCTCCGACCGCTCGGCCTACACAACCGGCTCGATCATCACGATCGACGGCGGCGGCTCCAGCCGGCGCAGCGCGCTGTAAACCGCTTGACACATTTCTAGAAGAGCTATCTAGAAGAACTATGGCTCTCAGCATTAAAACCGAAGAGGCGGACCATCTCGCACGCGCCCTGTCGCGGCTGACCGGTGAAAGTCTCACGCAGGCCGTAACCGTCGCGTTGCGTGAGAGGCTCGACCGTGAACAAGCGCGGCGCAGTGCCGAAGCCGAATTGCCGGCGCGTTTGGCCGGGCTCGCCCGTCAACTGCGACCGCACTACGATACGCGGCCGGTCGATCGGCGGGAATGGGACGCGGCGTCGGGGGATGAGGCATGATTGCGATCGACTCGTCGGCGGTCATCGCAATCTTGTTTGAGGAACCATCCGCTGCGGCGTTGAGCCGCCGGCTGGCGGTTGATCCGGAAAGGGTTATGTCCGTCGCGTCGTACCTGGAAACGGGAACCGTCCTGGCGGGCCGCCGCACATCGGAAAAGCTTCGCGCGATTGACGATCTCGATGCATTCCTGAGCGAAGCGTCGATTACGCTGTCGCCGGTCGACGCGGAGCAGGCTCGGATGGCATTGTACGCGCGCATCCGTTTTGGACGCGGCATGGGGCAGGGCGGTTCGCTGAATTTTGGCGATACCTTTTCCTACGCGCTGGCGAAATCGCTCGATGTTCCGCTGCTTTTCGTCGGTGACGATTTCACTGCCACCGATGTCCGCTCGGCGCTCTGACATGGATTCTACGATCAAGCCGCGCTCCGGCGATGAGAACACGATGCTCGACGACGAACGGCCGGTGCTGGAGCGGGCGCGGGCGCTGATCCCGCGGCTGGCGGAGCGGGCGCCGGCCGCCACCTCCGCGCGCACCCTGCCGGCGGAGACGATCGCCGGGTACCACGCGGCCGGCATTCTGCGCATTTTGCAGCCGCGGCGGTTTGGTGGCATGCAGGGCCGGTTCAGCCTGTTTTCGCGCATCGTCGAGGAGCTGACTTATGGCTGCGCCTCATCGGCCTGGGTGTACGCGGTGCTGGCCGAGCACCAGTGGATCATCGCGCAATACCCGGAACAGGCGCAGATCGACGTGTGGGGTGACGACCCACTGGCGGTCGCCTCGTCGTCGCTGGCGCCGCGCGCGCCGGCCAAAAAGGTGCAGGGCGGCTGGCGGCTAAGCGGCCGCTACACGTTTTCGAGCGGCTGCGACCATGCGCAATGGGCGATCCTCGGCGCGTTTCTCGGCGAGGCCGGCGACGCGCACAGCGTCGCCTACCTGCTGGTGCCGCTGTCCGAGGTCGAGATCGTCGATGACTGGCAGGTGCTCGGCCTCGCCGGCACCGGCAGCAAGTCGCTGATGGTGCGCGATGTGTTCATTCCCGAGCATCGCTGCGTGATAGTCAGCGATTTGTTCGCCGGCACGCCGCCCGGCGCCGCGGTGCATCCGGATTATCCGGTGGTGCGGGCGCCGCGCGGCTTTCTGGTGTCGCATTCGCTGGCGCCCGTCTGTATCGCGCTCGGCACCCGCGCGCTCGAACTGGTGTGCGCTTCGCTGACGACGCGGCTGTCGCGCGGGGTCACCCGGCTGGCCGATTCCGAGAATGTGCAGATGACGATCGGCGAGGCCGCCGCCGCGATCGATGCCGCGACCCTGCTGCTGCATGTCGGCCGCGACGCGAGCACGGCGGCGGTCAGCACCGGCCGCCGCATCACCGAGGCTGAGGCGATGCATGCCCGCCGCGACATGGTCTACGCCCAGCACAGGGTCGGCTGGGCGCTGGAGCGCCTGTGCGAACTCAGCGGCGCCCGCTGGGTCTACGACAGCGACCCGCTCCAGGAAATCCGCCGCGACGTGATGACGATCCTAACCCACCACGCCGCCAACCGCGCCGCCGCCTTCGCACCGTATGGGCAGATGCTGCTCGGCACCGGTGGCGGAGGCCATTAGCGCTGGGGCACTAGGCCTTGCGGCAAATGCTCATCTCTCTGTCATTCCGGGGCCGAGCCCCTGGGTCCGGCCTTCGGCCGGCCCGAGGATAAACTCCGCGAGGAACCCGGAACCCAAGAACACGGACGATGCCAAATGGGGGAGGGCGGTGTTCCTGGGTTCCGGGTTCAGCCCTTCGGGCTGCCCCGGAATGACAAAATGGGGTGCGGCCGCAAACGTTAGAGCCTATGCGATCTGAATCGATCTCAACCGGCCTTCAGCCGCTTGGCGGCGTCGATTGCGAAGTAGGTGAGGATGCCGTCGGCGCCGGCGCGTTTGAAGCAGAGGAGGCTTTCCATCATGGCGCGTTCGCCGTCGAGCCAGCCGCGTTCGGCGGCGGCGTGAATCATCGAGTATTCGCCGCTGACCTGGTAGGCGAAGGTCGGCAGGCGGAAGGCGTCTTTCACGCGCCGCACGACATCGAGATAGGGCAGGCCGGGCTTCACCATGACCATGTCGGCGCCTTCCTGGATGTCGAGCGCGATTTCGCGCAGCGCCTCGTCGCCGTTGGCCGGGTCCATCTGATAGGTGCGCTTGTCGGCGGAGCCGAGCGAGGAGGCCGAACCGATCGCCTCGCGGAACGGAGCGAAGAAGCACGAGGCGTATTTTGCCGCGTAGGACATGATGCGCACGTGGTGGAACCCGACCTCGTCGAGCGCCCGCCGCACCGCGCCGACCCGTCCATCCATCATGTCGGAGGGAGCGATGATGTCGCAGCCGGCCTCGGCCTGGATGATCGCCTGGCGCTGCAAAATGGCGACGGTCTCGTCGTTGTTGACGTAGCCATCGCGGATCACGCCGTCATGGCCGTGCGAGGTGAAGGGGTCGAGCGCCACGTCGCACAGCACACCGAGATCGGGGACAGCCTGCTTTAGCGCCGACACCGCGCGGCAGATCAGATTGTCGGGGTTGACCGCCTCATGCCCGTCCGGGTCTTTCAGCGCGGGATCGACCGCGGGGAACACCGCGATCGTCGGAATGCCAAGCGCGGCAGCCTCGCCGGCGGCGTCGACCAGCGCCGGGATCGACAGGCGGAAGGCGCCGGGCATCGCCTCGACCGGGGCGCGGCCATCCTCGTCATGCACAAAGACCGGCCAGATCAGATCGCCGGCGGTCAGCAGGTTTTCCGCGACGAGTTTGCGTGACCAGGGATCGCGGCGATTTCGGCGCAGGCGGGTGGTTGGGTAGGGGGCCAGCGGCGGCAGAAAGGATTGGCTCACGGGAACCCCCGGTGGCTGATCAACGGTGCGTTGGGAAAATAGGGCCGGCCGGCGGCTGTTACAACGCGCCCACCCGCCGCATCACCGGCCGCGTCACCCCAGCGTGTAGTCGTAGCGGATGAAGCCGTTAAAGCGGGCGATGCGGTCGTAGAGCAGGCGGGCGGTCGCGTTGTCTTCCTTGGTGGTCCAGTAGAGGCGCAGGCAGTTGCGCTCGCGAGCGACGGCGGCGACCGCCTCGATCAATTTGCGGCCGACGCCCTGGCCGCGCACCGCGGCGTCGGCGAATAAATCTTGCAGGTAGCAGACCTCGTGCGGCGACCAGGCGTGCGCGTGAAACAAATAATGCGTGATCCCGACCAAGGGCGCCTGCGCGTCGCCGGCGCGCGCGCCGAAACCGCGGATCGCGCCGTCGGCTGCCATCAAGCAGTCCCAGGTATGGGCATAGATGTCGGGCGGCAGCTGCGTCTCATAGAAATCGAGATAGCCGCGCCACAATTCGGTCCAGCGCGCCCGGTCGGCAGGCCGCAATTCGGTGATGATGATGTCGGTCATGGATTTGCCCCTGTGCGGCGTTCGCAACATAGCGGATAATCGAATGCAGGCCGACGGAGAGGTTGTGATGCTTATCTTCCGTCAACTGTTTGATCTGCAATCCTCGACCTACACCTACCTGCTGGGCGATCGCACCGGCGGCAGCGCGGTGCTGATTGACCCGGTTTTCGAGCAGGTGAGGCGGGATTCAGCACTGCTCGGCGAACTCGGGCTGACGCTGGTTGCGACGCTCGAAACCCATGTTCATGCCGACCATGTCACCGGCGCGTGGCTGTTGAAGCGGCGCCTGGGCAGCCGCATCATGCTATCGGCGGTGAGCGGCGCGGTCGGCGCCGACCGGCTGCTGACGCAGGACGATGTCGTGGCGTTTGGCGGGCGGCGGCTGATCGTGCGCGCTTCGCCCGGCCATACCAACAGCTGCCTGACCTATGTGCTCGACGACCGCAGTATCGCCTTCACCGGCGACTGCCTCTTGATCCGCGGCAGCGGCCGTACCGATTTCCAGCAGGGCGACGCCGCCGCGATGTACCGCTCGGTGCACGAGCAGATTTTCACCCTGCCTGACGAATGCCTGCTGTATCCGGCACATGACTATCGCGGTCTGACGGTCACTAGCGTTGCCGAGGAACGGCATTTCAATCCTCGCCTTGGCGGCGAAATCGGCATCGGCGATTTCACCGGCTATATGAAAAACCTGCGGCTGGCGCACCCAAAGCTGCTCGATATCGCGGTCCCGGCCAATCTGAGCTGCGGGCGGCCGGAAAACGACAACGGCGACAGCGATGAACCGGCCGCAGACCCGCATTGGGCGCCGCTGCGCTACAGTTTCGCCGGCATCTGGGAGATCGACCCGCACGGGCTCGAAGAACATGCCGGCGATCTTCAGATACTTGATGTGCGCGGCCCCGAGGAATTCACCGGTCCGCTCGGCCACATCATGGGCGCCACGCTGATCCCGCTCGACGAACTGGCCGAGCGGGTCGGCGAGTTGTCGCAGGACCGGCCGGTGGTGGCCGTCTGCCGCGCCGGCGGCCGCTCGGTGCAGGCGACGGTGATTTTGCAGCAGGCCGGCTTCAGGGATGTCGCCAACCTGACCGGCGGCATGCTCCGCTGGCGCGCCGAAGGCTACGCTGTCGAAGGCGGCAGCGTTTAACGTTATTCCGCTGCCGCGGCCGGGGTGAGGAACTCACCGTCGTTGCGCAGCAGGCGGGGTTCGATTTCGACGAGTTTCAGGTCGGGCAGGACGTCGCCAGTACCTTCGACGTCCAGTTCGTTGAACTTCCGGGCTTGTGGCATGACGCGGCCTTCGAGGCTGCCGACAAATCCGTTGTAGTGCTTGACTGCGCCGTCGAGCCCCTTGCCGAGCGCGACGACATGCCCGCCCATCGCGGCGAGGCGGCGATAGAGGTCGCGGCCGAGTTCGGCGACCTTGCGGGCATTGTCGGCGACCTTTTCCTGACGCCAGCCAAAGGCGATCGCCTTGGCCAGTGCGATCAACGTCGTTGGGGTCACAATCAGCACACGCCCGGCCACGCCATCTTCGAACAGTTGCGGGTCGCGCTCGATGGCGGCGGCGAAGAAGTTTTCGCCGGGGATGAACATCACGACGAAATCGGGCGTGAAGGGCAGCGCATCCCAATAGCTCTTGGCGGAAAGCTGCTTCATGTGGGTGCGCAGTTGGCGTGCGTGACGGTCGAGATGTCCCTGTCGTTCGGCGTCTTCGGTCGCGTCGACAGCGTCGAGATAGGCGGCCATCGAGGTCTTGGCATCGACGATGATGCGCCGGTCGCCGGGCATGCGGATGATGATGTCGGGGCGCATCCGCGTGTCGTCGCGGTCGATCGTCTTTTCCGCCTCGAAATCGATGAACGGGGTCATGCCCGAGAGTTCGAGCACGTTCTGCAATTGCTGCTCGCCCCACCGGCCGCGGGTTTTCGGCGCCGCCTGCAATGCCGTCACCAGCTTGCGGGTTTCGCGGCTGACATCGCCCTGGGTGCGGACGACATCCTGCAGATGCGCCGTCAGCCCGCCATAGGCCGCCTCGCGCGCCTTTTCGATTTCGGAGAGGCCCTTGCGGTATTCCAGCAGGCTGGCATTGATCGGCGCCAGCATTGCCTCGATCGATTTTTCCTTGTCGCCGAGCACGGTTGCGGCGGCCTGACGGTGATTTTCGAAAACCTGCGTCGCAAGCGACAGAAACGATTCCTGGCTGCCGCGCAACGCCTCGGCCGCCACTGCCTGAAGCCTGGTATCGATATCGCCGCGCAGCGCCGCCATATCCGCGAGTTTCTCTTGGTGGGCGCACTGTACGGCCCCACGCTCGGCGGTCAGCGCGGCACAGGCGACCCGCTCGTCCTGCAACTCACGAAGCAGCGAATCGCAACGCGACACCGCACTGGCCTGTGCCGCGTCGAGGCGCTGGATGTCGGCGTGCAGACCGACGATCTCGCGCCCGCGCATCAGCCAGGCGGCGAGGAACCCGGCCGCCAAACCCGCTGGCAGGATCAACAACACAACATAGGCGCTCATGGGGCCGTTACCCCTCACGATCTGGTGGTGCGGCCAGCATACAGCCGCTTCCGAAAAATGCCATGTTCTTTTTTTGTTCTACTACAATAATTTCGTGCCGCGGCCGGGGCAGGCGGCGCCATAATCATGCGTCATGGATTTCACCCTCTCCGACGATCAGGTCGCCTTTCAGGAAACCGCGCGGCAGTTTGCCCGTGACGAGTGGCTGCCGCACGCGCCGGGCTGGGACGAGCGCGAGGAATTTCCCGAGGCGGCGTTGCGGGCAGCGGCGGCGCTGGGCTTTGCCGGCATCTATGTGCGCGAGCAGTTCGGCGGCAGCGGCCTGTCGCGGCTCGATGCGGCGGTGATTTTCGAGGAGTTGGCCGGCGCCTGCGTCTCGACCGCCGCCTATCTGTCGATCCACAACATGGCGGCGTGGATGATCGACCGCTTTGGCAACGAAGCGCAGCGCGCCCGGTATCTGCCGCGTTTGATGACGATGGAGCATTTCGCCAGCTATTGCCTGACCGAGCCGGGCAGTGGCTCGGATGCGGCGGCCTTGACCACCCGCGCGGTGCGCGACGGCGACGATTACGTGCTGAACGGCGCCAAGGCGTTCATCTCGGGCGGCGGCCGCAGCGATATCTACGTCGCGATGGTGCGCACCGGCGAGCCCGGGCCGAAGGGCATTTCGTGCCTGGTGGTCGAGGCCGGCACGCCGGGTCTGTCCTTCGGCAAAAAAGAGAGAAAACTTGGTTGGAACACGCAGCCGACCGCGATGGTGGTGTTTGACAATTGCCGCGTGCCGGTCGCCAACCGGCTCGGTGCCGAGGGCGAAGGGTTCTCCATCGCGATGATGGGGCTCGATGGCGGGCGGCTGAATATCGGTGCGTGTTCGCTGGGCGGGGCGCGGGCCTGTTACGAGGCGGCGCGCGGCTACGTGCTGGAACGCCGCCAGTTCGGTCAGCGTCTCGCCGATTTCCAGGCCTTGCAATTCAAGCTCGCGGATATGGCGACCGAGCTTGAGGCGGCACGGCTGATGCTGTGGCGCGCCGCGTCAAGCCTCGACGGCGGCCACCCCGAGGCGACCCTGCATTGCGCGATGGCCAAGCGCTTCGCGACCGATGCCGGATTCCACGCGTGCAACGAAGCGCTGCAACTGCATGGCGGCTACGGCTACCTCAAGGATTTCCCGATCGAGCGCTATCTGCGCGATGTTCGGGTGCACCAGATCCTCGAAGGCACCAACGAGATCATGCGCGTCATCATCGCCCGCCGCCTGCTGCGGCAATAACCGGTACTCGGAGGAACGCAGCCGCAGGCTGTCACCAGCCCGCCCTTTGGGCAGGGTTGAAGGTTCGCGGTCACTTCCCCAAATTTAGACCAACGATTGATCCGGGCCCCTCTGGCACGGCTCCCGACACTGGGTCGGGTAACCGTGTGATGTCGGATCGCCGTCCTGCGCGGGTGCGCCAGGGCCGGCCGCCGTGGGCTCGACGACAAATCGCCCCTCGACAGCCTGGTCAGTCCTCCCGACGTAGCGCGGTGCGTGTGAGAGGAGTTGTTATGACCAGTTCAGCCGATCGCCGCCGATCGGGAATCATCGCCGGCACGACCAATGGTTTTCGCGCGTGCGGTCATGGTCCTGCCGACGGAAACGATGCCTTTCTGCCCAGCATCGTGATGGGCCGCGACAAAGACCGGCTCAGTGCATTGATAGACCGCCTGCCCAACGCTTTGCGGTCTCCCATCAGCTGGCTGCGGCGGCCCTCATCGCGCTGGGCGAGGATACCGGCCGGCATCCTGCTCGTCTGCGGTGGGCTGCTGTTCATCCTTCCGTTTCTGGGGATCTGGATGCTGCCGCTCGGCTTGATGCTGCTGGCGGAAGACGTGCCGGCATTGCGCCGGGTGCGCGACGGTGCGCTCGATTGGATCGCGCATCACCGGCCCCATTGGCTCGGCGAAGGCGTTTCGCGTCGCCCGAATTGACGACTGCTGTCACCCATTAGAATTCACAACGAGGAGAGAGTGATATGAAGGGACTCGAAGATCGTCAGAGAGGGTTTGAGGCAGCGTTTCAGCGCGATCAGGAGCGCAATTTCCGGATCAGCGCGCGCCGCAACCGGTTGTTCGGGTTATGGGCGGCCGAACGGCTGGGGATGGCCGCCGGCGAGGTGGCCGAAACCTATGCCAAAACCGTGGTTGCCGCGGATTTTGAGGTGCCGGGTGACAGCGATGTGATCGCCAGGGTGCGGACCGACCTTGCCGCAAAGGGTGTCCCTCTCAGTGATGTCGAACTGCGCACGGAGTTGAACCGCGCCGCCGAAGAGGCGCGCCGGCAACTCAGCGAAGCCTGAGCCGTCATGCCGCCGGGCTGGCGAGCTTCTGGCCTCGTCAGCCCGCCCCGCCTTGCGATCCGGCATCTTGATGTAGAGTACGGCGATGGACTGGCTGACTGATCCGCAGATTTGGGCGGGGCTGCTAACGCTGACCGCGCTCGAAATCGTGCTCGGCATCGATAATCTCGTGTTCATCGCCATCCTCGCCGGCCGGCTGCCCGCCGATCGGCAGGACCGCGCGCGCCGGGTCGGGCTTGCCCTCGCCCTCGGCACGCGCCTGGCACTGCTCGGCTCGATCAGTTGGCTCACAGGCCTGACCCAACCGCTCTTCGAGCTGTTTGGGCGAGCGGTTTCGTGGCGCGATATCGTCCTGATCGCAGGTGGCTTTTTTCTGCTCTACAAGGGCACACACGAGATTCATCAGCGGCTGGAAGGCGACGAGGCCGGACACACTGCGAGCGGCAGGCAGGTCAGCTTTGGTAGCGTGATTGCACAGATCGTGGTTCTCGACATCGTGTTCTCGCTCGACAGCGTCATCACGGCGGTCGGCATGGCGAACGCATTCTGGGTGATGGCGGCGGCGATTATCATTGCTGTCGCGATCATGCTGGCGGCGTCGAGACCGCTCGCCGAATTTGTCGAGGCTCACCCGACCGTGAAGATGCTGGCACTCAGCTTTCTGTTGTTGATCGGGATGACGTTGGTCGCGGATGGCGCCGGCTTCCACGTGCCGAAGGGGTACATCTATGCCGCGATCGGCTTTTCGGTGGCGGTCGAGGCCTTGAATCAATTCGTCGCGCGGCGGCGCGGGGCCGGCCCGCAGCTTCTTTCTCGAGCGGGAGTCTTGCGAAGGTTGAAGTAGCGCATGGCAGGCGCGGCCGGCGGTTGATGCCCGGTCCGCGCCTGCCTGGCTGCGCTACTCCGCGGCGTGGGCGGGGACGGCGGTGCCCCTCGCGGCCGGGTTCGGGATTTCGAGGAACAGCGCGCAGATGACGGCCGAGATCACGCACAGGAAAGCGAGACCGTAAAGGCCGCCGGCGTAGCTGCCGGTCCAATCCTTGACGACGCCGACATACCACGGCCCGAAAAAGCCGCCGAGATTGCCGATCGAGTTGATCCACGCGATCGAGGCGGCGGCGGCGGTGCCGGTCATGAACATCGGCGGCATCGACCAGAACGGTCCCTTCGAGCCGTAAAACCCGAACGTCGCGATCGACAGCCCGACCATCGCCCACCACGAGCCGATCGTCAGGCCCGCGATGACGAGGCCGATCGTCGAGACGACGCAGGCGGCAAGCAGGTTCCAGCGCCGCTCGTTCATCCGGTCGGATACGAGGCCCCAGGAGACCAGGCCGATGCCGCCCGAGATGTAGGGGATCATCGTCAGCCAGCCGACCGTCATGTTGTCGGTGACGCCGATCGATTTGATGATCTGCGGCACGAAGAACAGGATGCCGAGGCTGGCGACGACGATGCCGAAATAATTGAGCGCCAGCAGCAGGACCTTCGGGTCGAACATGCCCTGCAGCACGCTGAACTTGCGCACCGCCTCCTTGGCCTGCCGCTCCGAGGCGAGCTTGTCATTGAGCCAGGTTTTCTCCTCATCGGTCAGGAATCTCGCCTGCGCCGGCCGGTCGGTCAGCACGAAGAAGGTGACGAGGCCGATGATGATGGTCGGGATGCCCTCGGCGATATACATGATCTGCCAGCCCTTGAGGCCGAACATCCCGTCGAGCCCCAGCAGCGCGGTCGAGATCGGCGCGCCGCCGGCCACCGCGATCGGCAGGCCGATCAGAAAGCCGGAGACGATGCGTGCGTGATGGTAGGTCGGGAACCAGTAGGTGAAATACAGAACGATGCCGGGGAAGAAGCCAGCCTCCGCGACCCCCAGCAGAAAGCGCACGATGCCAAAGCTGGTTGCGCCGGTGACCATCGCCGTCAGGCAGGCGAGGATGCCCCAGGTGATCATGATGCGGGCGATCCACAGCCGGGCGCCGACTTTTTCCATGATGACATTGCTGGGCACTTCGAAGATGAAATAGCCCCAGTAGAACGTGCCGAGCGCAAACCCGTAGGACGCCGCATCCATCTTGAGATCGCCGCGCATCGTCAGTGCCGCGAAACTGACGTTGATGCGGTCGATATAGGCGAGGAAATAGCTCAAAATCGCAAACGGCAGCAGGCGGATGTAAATTTTCCGCATCGCCGATTTTTCGATGGCGTCGTCCACGTTTCGTTCCCCTTAATGTTTTTTAGGCGGTGATACGGCTCATCTGAACATCCTATGACATTGTTTCAGGCGTTCCCTAGTCGAAAAGGTTCAGGTCGTGGCAGACGGTTGGGTCGCGGTTGGGTCGCCGCGGGATGGACGATCGGGGGCTCGCGGGCGCATAGTTGTGCCTCTGGTATTCCCGCAACGGAGGGCGCGGACATGTCGGTGCAGGAAGTCGGGTTCGAGCGTCCGGTCAACTGGCCGTCGAACAGCATCAGCGAGGTGCCGTTCCGCCTTTACACCGACCCGGAGCAATACCGGCTCGAGCAGGAGCGCATCTTCAAGGGGCCGACCTGGAGCTATCTTTGCCTCGCCTCGGAGGTCGCCAAGCCCGGCGACTGGGTGGCGACGACGGTCGGCGAGGTCGCGATCGTCGTGGCGCGCGGGCCTGACGGCGAGATCAACGCCTTCGTCAACCGCTGCGCCCATCGCGGCAATCTGCTGTGCCTGACCCGCCAGGGCCACGGCAAGGAGATCACCTGCATCTATCACGGCTGGAGCTATGACCTGACCGGCCAGCTGACCGCCGTCGCGTTCGAAAAGGGCGTCAAGCGCCAGGGCGGCATGCCGCCGGAATTCCGCAAGGAAGACCACACGCTGCAGCGCCTGCGGGTCGCCGAGCTGTGCGGGCTGGTGTTCGGCTCGTTCGACCCGGATGTCGAGGCTCTCGAAACCTATCTCGGCCCGGTCGTGGTCGGCGGGCTGCGCCGCGTGCTGAACCGCCCGGCCCACATCATCGGCCGCAGCACGCAGATACTGCCGAACAACTGGAAGCTCTATTTCGAGAACGTCAAGGACACCTACCACGCCAGCATCCTGCATTCGTTCCTGACGACGTTCCGCATCAACCGGCTCAGCATGCCGGGCAGCATCAATATCGACGAAAGCGGCGGCCACCATTTCAGCCAGGCCAAGCTCGACTACGCCGCCGAGGACGCCGACTACAAGGCGGCGGGGCTGCGCTCCGACACCGATCTGCACGCTCGAGGACAACTCGGTGGTCGAGTTGGTCGACGAGTATGGCGACCAGGTTTCGGTGCAAATCCTGACGGCGTTCCCGAACATGGTGCTGCAGCAGGTGCGCAACACGATCGCGGTGCGGGTGATCCGGCCGCGCGGCGTCGACCGCACCGAACTCGACTGGGTGCATCTCGGCTTTGACGACGATGACGAGGCGATGACCGAGCGCCGCCTGCGCCAGGGCAATCTGATCGGCGCCGCCGGCTATATCTCGATGGAAGACGGCTGCGTCGGCGGCTTCGTGCAGCGCGCGCTGCAATACAATGACGACGGCAGCGGCGTCGTGATGATGGGCGGCCACGAGGCGCAGTCGCAGAAATTCCGCGCCAGCGAGGCGGCGATCCGCGGCTTCTGGAAGAAATACCGCGCGTTGACCGGCGTGTGAGTGCGGCGATGGCCGAGATCGACAAGACCGCCGCGTGGCTCGGCGTCAACGAGCTGATCGCCGCCTATGCCGACTGCATCGACGAGGACCGGCTCGAGGAGTGGCCGGATTTCTTTGTCGATAAGTGCCACTACCTGATCACCGACCGCGAAAGCCATCAGGCGGGCTTGCGCCACGGGATCATCTATTGCGCCTCGCGCGGCATGCTGGCCGACCGGGTGACCTCGCTTGCGGCGCGTGCTGATGTTCGAGGCGCACCGCTACCGCCACATCATCGGCGCCGCCAGTCTTGTCGGGATCGAAAACGGCGTCGCCGAGGCCCGCTCGAACTTCCTCGATCGTGCGCATCATGCACGACGGCGAGCAGCGGATGTTCGTGACCGGCCGCTACCTCGACCGCATCGACGTTACCACCACCCCCTACCGCTTCATCGAACGCCTCGTCATCCTCGACAGCCAGAAGATCGACACCCTCCTCGTCATCCCTTTGTGACGCTGCCTCCTCCGAACAACTCGCGCCATCTCGTGGATGGCCGGGCCAAGCCCGGCCACAAACGGAGGAAGAGGCGCCATCCCCTCCCCGTTCGTGGCCGGGCTTGGCCCGGGCCATCCACGAGATGCCCGCTCGGCCCATTCCGGAGGAATGTGAAATGGCCGTTCGTTGGGTGTACTTCATGACCAATCGGCCGAACGGTACGTTATACGTCGGCGTGACCGACGATCTGATCCGGCGAACCTGGGAGCACCGCGAGGGGGTCGCGGAGGGGTTTACGAAGCGGGATGGCTTGAAGCGGCTCGTGCATTTTGAGCAGTACGAGGATATTCGAGACGCCCGCCAGCGCGAACGGAACGTGAAGCATTATCCGAGAGCCTGGAAGGTCCGGCTAATCCTGCTGAACAACCGGGATGGGATGATTTATTCGATGACATTACGGGGGCTCGTGGATGGCCGGGCCAAGCCCGGCCACAAACGATAGAGGGTGCTTGGAGCCAAAGGAGACCGACGATATTGTGTTTGGGCGTGAAGGGGCGGTGGCGACGGTGCTGCTGAACCGGCCGCAGGCGCTGAATGCGTTTACGCTCGGCATGTATCGCGCGTTTGATCCGATGCTGCGCACCTGGGCCGATGACCCGGCAGTACGCGCGGTGCTGGTTCGCGGGGCCGGGGAGCGGGCCTTCTGTGCCGGTGGCGATGTGCGCGCGGTCTATGAAGCCGGGCGCGGCATCGGCGGCGATCCACGGCTGACCAGCGTGTTCTTCTGGGAGGAATATGAGCTGATCCGGCGGCTGCACCGCTATGCGAAGCCGTATCTGGCTGTTATCGACGGGATCACGATGGGCGGCGGGGCCGGCGTGTCGGTCAACGGCGCCTACCGCATCGCCACAGAAAAGACGATGCTGGCGATGCCGGAGACCGCGATCGGCCTGTTTCCCGATGTCGGCGCGACGCGGTTTCTGAACCTGTGCCCCGGCCGGATCGGCCGCTATCTCGGGCTGACCGGCGTGCGGCTCGGGCCGGCCGATGCGCTCTATTGCGGCTTCGCGACCCATTTCGTGCCGCGCGACCGGGTGCCGGAGCTGGTCGAGAGACCCTGTCGCGGATGGCGTGGCAGCACGGCGATGAGCGCGCGCAGGTCGATGAACTCCTCGCGTCCCTCGCCACAAATCCGGGCGACCCGCCGCTGGCGGAGCGCCGGGCCGCGATCGACCGCTGCTTTGCCGGCGACACCATCGAGGCCATTCTCGATGCGCTCGCCGCCGAGGGTGGCGACTGGGCGGCGCGGACCACGGCCGGGCTGCTGACCAAGTCGCCGACCAGCCTCAAGGTCACCTTGCGCCAGTTGATCGAGGGCGAAGGCTGCGACATCGAGGGTGCGCTGACGCTGGAATACCGGCTGACGCAGCATTTCATGGCCGGGCATGATTTCTACGAAGGCGTGCGCGCCGCGCTGGTCGACAAGGATCAGAAACCGGTGTGGCAGCCCGCGACCCTCGCCGAGGTAACCGACGCGATGGTGGACGGCTATTTCGCCTCGCTCGGTGATGGCGAATTGCGCTTTTCCGAATAACAGGACTTGTCATTGCGAGGAGCGGAGCGACGAAGCAATCCAGCGGCGCGAGATTGCTTCGCGTTGTTCGCAACGACAGCGCAGTGGAGGAAGTAGATGGCGACGATCGGTTTTATCGGGCTCGGCAACATGGGCGGGCCGATGGCGGCGAACCTGGTCAAATCGCAGCATCAGGTGACCGGCTTCGACCTTGTCGCAAAGCTGACCGCCGATCTGGCGGAAAAGGGCGGGACGGTCGTGACCAGCGCGGTCGAGGCCGCGGCGGCGGGCGATATCGTCATCACGATGCTGCCGGCCGGCCCGCAGGTGCGGCAGGTGTATCTCGGCCCGGACGGCATTATCGCGCGCGCCCGCAAGGGGGCTCTGCTGATCGATTGCTCGACGATCGATGTCGAGACCGCGCGCGCCGTCGCCGCGGCGGCGGCGGAGGCGGGGCTGGCGATGCTCGACGCACCCGTTTCCGGCGGGGTGATCGGGGCCGATGCGGGCACGCTGACCTTCATGGTCGGCGGCGACGATGCGGCTTTCGCGCGCGGCCGGCCGATCCTCGAGGCGATGGGCCGCACGATCGTGCATGCCGGCCCGTCCGGTGCCGGGCAGACCGCGAAAATCTGCAACAACATGATGCTCGCGGCGGCGATGATCGGGGTGTGCGAAGGGTTTGCACTGGCCGACAAGCTCGGCCTGCCGGCGCAGACGCTGTTCGACATCTGCAGCAAATCGACCAGCCAGAGCTGGGCGATGACCGGCTATTGCCCGGTGCCCGGCCCGGTCCCGGCGGCGCCGTCGAACCGGGGCTACGCCGCCGGCTTCACCGCGACCAATATGCTTAAGGATTTACGATTGGCGCAGCAGGCGGCGAACACCGTCGGCGCCGCCACGCCGCTCGGTGCCGCGGCGGCAAATCTCTATCAATTATATGTAGATAGCGGTGCCGGGGGACTCGATTTCTCGGGGATCATGGAGTTCCTGCGGCAGCCGAAACGGTAAAATGACCCTCAAATGACAACGAATTGTTAACGATCTCGGTCGTAGTCTCACCGGCAAAACCGCGTCACGCGAGGGGCCGTCTGATGAATGGGTATCTTGAGGTGATTTCGCTCGTCGAGCGGCTTCACCGGCACTTTCTCGAGGTCGTGAAGCTCGAGCTGGAAGGGCTCGGCATTCACGACATCAACAACATTCAGGGCCTGATGCTGTTCAATATTGGCGACGCCGAGATGACCGTCGGCGAGCTGACCTTGCGCGGCTGCTATCTGGGTTCGAACGTCTCGTACAACGTCAAGAAGATGGTCGAGAACGGCTATCTGAAGCAGGAGCGTTCGGTGCATGACCGGCGCTCGGTGCATGTGCGCCTGACCGAGAAAGGGCGGTCGCTGTGCGACCAGCTGAGCGGCATGCACCGCCGCCACGTCGAAATGTTGTCGCAGACCGCCGTCACCGACGAAGACATGCAGAACGTCATCGTGACGCTGCGCCGGCTCGAACGGTTCTGGGTGCGGGCCGGTGACCTCGTGCAGCGGACTGGGCAATTCGCCGCCTGATGTAACGGGGGCGGCATTTTTCGGGTGACGCGATTGCGGCAGGCTGCGAGTTTGTCCGGCATCATTTCCGGAGACTCGACATGCCCGCTTCAGGTCCTCCTCTCGCTCCCCTCGCCGAAGGGCTGAGCGCCGCCGGCAAGCTCGACGCCAGCGATATCGACGCCCTGGCTGCCAGCGGCGTCAAAACCATCATCAACAACCGGCCGGACGGCGAGGACCCGGGTCAGCTCGACGCGGCCGAGGCGCGGCGGCTCGCCAAATCGCACGGCATCGCGTACCACCACATTCCGATGACGGCGGCGAGCCTGACGCGCGGCGATGTCGATGCTTTCGCGGCGGCGCTGGCCTCGGGCGAAAAGCCGATGGTCGCGCATTGCCGCAGCGGCACTCGTTCGACCCTGCTGTGGTCGCTGGTGCGGATGCGTGAGGGGGCCGATCCGCTGGCGCTGATCTCTGCCGCGGCGGAAAACGGCATCGATATCGCCGCCCTGCCGGCCGTCGCCGCCCGCCTGCGCTGACCCCGCCTGCGCTGACCTCGCCGGGAGTGGCGCGAGCTTGGCGAGCGAACCGCATTGGGTGCCGACCGAGGCGGTCGTCGCGCTGAACCGGGAAATCGTCGCGGCCTCCGGTGAGCCGCACGAGGTGCGCGACCCGAAGGCGTTGCAGGCGGCAATCGCGCATCCGTGGAATGTCTGGGTCTATTTCATGGACCGCGACATCGCGGTGCTGGCGGCCGGCTCTACACCAGCCTCGCCAACGCCCGCGCCTTCGCCGCCGGCAACAAGCGCACCGCCTACCAGGCGACGGTGCGCTTTATCGAAGGCAACGGCTACATCTTCGACCCACCGCCACCCCACGCGATCGACCGGTTGCTCGGCTATTTCGACGGCAGGCTCGGGCAGAGCGGCGTCGTCGAATGGCTCCGCTGGTGGATGACAAAAAATTGACTACGCGGAGGCCGGCTCGTCGAGCGCGGCCAGCGCGCCGAGGGTGAGGGGTTTGTACGGCGCGCGCGGGCGCAATGTGCCGACCTCCTGGATCGGTACATTGCGTTCGCCGGCAATGACCGCACTGACGATCGGGCCGCAGACCCGGCCCTGGCACGGCCCCATGCCGCAGCGCAGGAACGCCTTGATCTGATTCGGGCCGGTCGCGCCGAGCCGCACCGCGCGGCGGATCTGGCCGGCGGTGATCTCCTCGCAGCGGCAGGCGATGATCTCGTCGGCCGGGTTCAGCACGGCTTCGCGCGGCCGGTACAGCACGTCGAGAAATGGTCGCAACGCACATTCGCGGTCGCGCTGGCGGCGGATCGCCCGGCCGCGCTGATCGCGTTCGGCCTCGTCGATGATTCCGAGCACCAGCGCCGCATCGAGCGCTGCCAATTGGCCTGACGATGCCGCTGCCGCGGCGCCGGCGATGCCGCCGCCATCGCCGGCGATCGCGACATTCTCGAGGCTGGTGCGGCCCCATTCGGTCGTCATCGGCCGCCAGCACAATTGCGCCCTGTCCCATTCATGCGCCAGTTGCAGGCCGAGGCTGATCTGGGTGTTCGGGATCACCCCTTCGTGCAGCAGCAGATGATCGGCCGCGACCTCGCCGCCATCCCAGCGCGACTCGCTCGACCCGATGCCGCCCGACCGCACGGAGGTTGCGGACACCGCGGCGCACCCCGATTCCGGCACGGCGCAGCCCGAGCAGCAGCCCGATGCCTTTGCGCAGGTCGCGGTTGCCTTCGCCGAAATGGCCGGTCCGGCCGATCGCGGCGACGTAGTTCCGCTTTGGCGTCGTCTCCAGCACCGCGACCGGCGGCGCACCGGCCTGCGCGAGTTGCTGCGCGACGAGGTAGAGCAGGGGGCCCTGGCCGGCCAGAACGGTGCGGCCATCGGGCACGAGGTCGGCGGTTTTCAGCAGGATTTGGGCGGCGCCGGCCGTCATCACACCGGGTAGCGTCCAGCCGGGGATCGGGACCGCGCGCTCGACCGCTCCGGTCGCCAGCAGGATGCGCCGCGCCACGACAGTGTCGCTGTGCCCGTCGCTGACCAGCGACAGCGTGCCGTCAGGGTCGATGTGCCAAACGGTGGTGCCCGGCCGATATTCCGCCTTGCTGTCGCGGAAGGCGGCGGTCAGCGCGCCGCCCGCGAGATAGTCGGGTCCGAGCGGCGACGTATCGGCGGCGCGCTCGACGCCACGATAGATTTGGCCGCCGGGCGCGTCCTGCTCATCGATCACGACGGTATCGAGGCCGAGTTCGGCCGCCATGACCGCCGCCGCCATGCCCGCCGGGCCGGCCCCAATGATCGCGAGATCGACGGTCGTCATTGCAAGGAGCGGCCGATGTCGAGCGCCCGGGCGCCGCGCTGGCGGCGGATGCGCATGCCCGGGCGGGCGGTGACCATGCAGCTTTGCCGGTTCGGGACGCCGTCGATGTCGGCGAGGCAGTCAAAGCAGATACCCATCATGCAATAGGGGCCGCGTTCGGCGTGACCGACCGGGGTTTCGCGGATGCTGGTAAGCCCGGCCGCCAGCACCGCGGCGGCGGCCGAGGCGCCGACCGGGATCTGCACATTGCGGCCCTCGACCTCGACCATGATGGTCGGGCCGGCGCTGTCAGGCCGCGGCCGGAACATCGAACCGCCGGGCGGAAAATGGCGTCAGCATCGGGTCGAGCACGCCCGCCGCGACCATCGGCGCAAAGGCGTTGGCATGCGCGCCGGCCAGGGTCACACCGCTATGACAGTTGGCGGTGAAGGCACCGGGGCAGGTTTCCGACTCGTCGTAGATCGGCAGCCCATCCGGCGGCATGACCCGCAGAGCCGACCACGCCCGGACGATCTGCAATTCGGCGAGCCAGGGGAACGACAGCACGGCGCGGCGCGCGATGTTGCGCATCACCTCCGGCCGTTGGCTCGTGTCGAAGCCGACATCCTCCTCGCTGCTGCCGAGCAGGATGGTGCCTTCCGGCGTCTGCCGGATGCTGCCCAGCGGGATCGGCCAGGCCTGGGTTGTCCGTTCGGTCACCAGGATCTGACCGCGCTGTGGGCGCACCGGCGCGCTGAGCCCGAACAGCGGGGCGAGCGCGGCATTGCCGAGCCCGGCCGCCAGCACGACCTTGGGCGCTCCGATAATTTCTCCGCCCGCCTCAAGGTGAAAGTTGTGCGGCGCGGCGTCGGCGTCGGTGATCGTGCTGTTCGGCAGATAGGTGCCGCCCCTGCCGGCGAAGGCGCGGTGCAGCGCATGAAACAATGCCAGCGAATTGACGTGGCCGTCATAGGGTGTCCATGACGCGCCGCTCACCGCAGGGCCGAGACCGGGCAGCATCGCCGCCAATTCGTCATGCCCCATCATGCGGTATTCAAAGCCGAAATTGCCGGCCTCGCGACGCATCTGCTCCATCATCGAGTGGCGCCTGGCGACCTCGTCGTCGCCGAGGCAGAGCTGCACTCCGCCCGTTTTGTTCGAGGCCGATCGCGACGCCGGTGCGTTCGCCGAGTTCGGCCGCCAATGCCGGCCATTCTTGCGCCGAACGCCGCGTCCAGCGCTGGTAATGCGGCGCGCCGAGTCCTTTGCTCTGCACCCAGACCAGCCCGAAATTGCCGCGCGAGGCGCGGTAGGCGACATCACCCTCATCGACCAGCGCGACCTTCAGCCCCTCGCGGACAAGGCCATAGCCGATCGCGGTGCCGACCAGCCCGCCGCCCACTACAATCGCATCAAACCGCCGCATTCCACCCCGCACGATCAGCCGTGCCATTAAACCCGTGGGCAATCATAGGCCCGCGGCGGCGCGATCAGAAGCGCTTGGCAACGCAACGTGGCTGACCGAGGATCGGCGCCACGGACGGGAGGAAATAAAATGCCGGGCTATGCCGAGATTTATCGCCGCTCACTGGCGGAACCCGAGGCGTTCTGGGCCGAGGCCGCCGAGGCGATCGACTGGGAGAAGCGCTGGGACCGGGTGCTCGACGACAGCCGGCCGCCATTTTACCGCTGGTTCCCCGGAGCACGGCTCAACACCTGCTGGAACGCCCTCGACCGTCATGTCGAGCGCGGCCAGCGGTGAGCGCATTGCACTGATCTGGGACAGCCCGGTTACCGACAGCGTCGTGCGCTTCACCTACCGCGAGTTGCGCGACCGCGTGGCGCGGTTTGCCGGCGCGCTGGCCGGGCTCGGGGTCGTCAAGGGCGACCGGGTGCTGATCTACATGCCGATGGTGCCGGAAGCGGCGATCGCGATGCTCGCCTGCGCCCGCATCGGCGCGATCCATTCGGTGGTGTTCGGCGGGTTTGCCGCGCACGAGCTGGCGACCCGCATCGACGATGCAAAGCCGCGAGATCATCCTCGCCGCGTCTTGTGGCGTCGAGGTCAACCGAATCATTCCGTACAAGCCGCTGCTCGACGCCGCGATCGCCGAGGCCAATGCCAAGCCCTCAGCCTGCGTCATCCTGCAGCGGCCGATGTGCCATGCCGAGATGGTCGCCGGCCGTGACCATGACTGGCAGGAACTGGTCGCCGCCGCGCGCCCGGCCGATTGCGTGCCGGTGCTGGCGACCGACCCGCTCTACATTCTCTACACCTCGGGCACGACCGGGATTCCGAAAGGCGTTGTGCGTGACAATGGCGGCCATGCCGTCGCGCTCGTCTGGTCGATGCGCCACATCTATGGGATGCAGCCGGACGAGGTATTCTGGACTGCTTCGGATGTCGGTTGGGTGGTCGGGCATTCGTACATCGTCTACGCGCCGCTGTTTTATGGCTGCACCTCGGTCATGTACGAGGGGAAGCCGGTCGGGACGCCCGATGCCGGCGCGTTCTGGCGGGTCATCGCGCAGCACAAGGTGCGCGTGATGTTCACCGCGCCGACCGCGTTCCGCGCGATCAAGACGCGAGGACCCGGACGGCGCGCTGATCCGCGCCCACGATCTGTCGCAATTCCGCGCGCTGTTCCTCGCCGGCGAACGGGCCGATCCGCCGACCGTCGCCTGGGCCGAGGAGCAGCTCAAGGTGCCGGTGATCGACCATTGGTGGCAGACCGAGACCGGCTGGCCAATCGGCGCCAACTGCCTCGGGCTCGAGCGGATGCCGGTCAAGCACGGCTCATGCGCCCGCGCCGTGCCGGGCTGGGACGTGCGGGTGCTCGACTCGGAGGCGGCGGGGACCGGGCACGCCGCGGAGGTCAAGCCCGGCGCAATCGGCGCGATCTGCGATCAAATTGCCATTGCCGCCGGGCGCCTTGCCGACGCTGTGGCAGGCTGACGACCGTTTTGTGCAATCCTATCTCAGCGCCTATCCCGGCTATTACCAGACCGCCGATGCCGGTTTGATCGACTCCGACGGGTACATCCATGTGATGGCCCGCACAGACGACATCATCAATGTCGCGGCCCACCGCCTCTCGACCGGCGAGATCGAGGAGGTCGTCGCGGCCCACCCCGATGTCGCCGAATGCGCGGTGATGGGGGTCGCCGACCAGCTCAAGGGGCAGGTGCCGCTTGGGCTCATCGTGCTGAAGGCCGGCGTGTTGCGCGACATCGCGACGATCGAGCACGAGGTGGTGGCACTGGTGCGCCAGCGCATCGGCCCGGTCGCCAGCTTCAAAGCGGCGCTGGTTGTCGACCGCCTTCCGAAAACCCGCTCCGGCAAGATCCTGCGCGGCACGATGCGCCGCATCGCCGACGGCGAGGAGTACCGCATGCCCGCGACGATCGACGATCCGGCGATCCTCGACGAAATCGGCGAAGCCCTGACCCGGGCCGGCTATCCGCAGCGCGGGTAGGGCGCAGCCTAGAGTTCGGCCGGCTCGCTTTCCTCGGGCATCATCTCGGCGTCGGCCGGGCGGCCTTTGGTGCGCAGGGCGCGGGAGACCGAGGCGTCGAGTTCGGCGAGGGTGCACAGGCCGAGGCCGACCGGGTGCCGCGGCTTGATGTTGGTGCTGTTCCAATGCGTGCGGTCGCGCACGTTGGCGATGGTCGGCTTGGTGGTGCCGATCAACTTGGAAATCTGCGCGTCCGACAGTTCGGGGTGGGTGCGCAGCAGATAGGCGATCGCGTCGGGCTTGTCCTGCCGCTTTGAGATCGGGGTATAGCGCGGCCCTTTGTGGCGGACGAATTGCTGCGGCACCGCCTGCGGCGACAGCTTCAGCCGCGCCTCCGGGTCTTTCTGGCAGCGCTCGAGTTCCTCGGCGGTGGTCTGACCGTTGGCGACCGGATCAAGGCCCTGCATCTGCACCGCGACCTCGCCATCCGCGATGGCCTGCACTTCCAGCGGGTGGAGGCCGCAGAAATCGGCGATCTGCTCGAAGGTCAGCGATGTGTTCTCGACCAGCCAGACGGCGGTCGCTTTCGGCATCAGCGGTACGGTGGCCATTGCAAGATTCCCAGTAAAGACAGGCGCACACGCGCGCTATTGCGTTCGATATAATGGCCGCAGCGAGCCGAGGGAAGGCAGCACGGCGACAAAGGCGGCAACGATGGACGAAGAAGACCTGCTACCGCAGCATCAACGGCCCAAGCCAAAGGATTTGACGCTGTTGGGGATCGTCGAACTCGAGGAATACATCGCCACCCTCGAAGCCGAAATCGCCCGCGCCCGAAGCGAAATTGCAGCGAAGCAGAAGCAGCGCACCGGCGCCGAAGCACTGTTCCGGCGTTGACGACGGCCAGGAGGATGCCGATATCATGGTATCATCGGCCCTGGAGATGACGATGGCGCAACTGGTGGTCCGCAACCTCGAAGAGAGCGTCAAGACACGACTCAAGGAACGAGCGCACCTGCATGGCCAAAGCCTGGAGGCAGAAGTCCGCGATATTTTGCGGGATGCGACAAAGGATGAGAGGCCCCGCGGCGGTCTCGGCAGCGAGATTGCCGCCTTGTTTCGCGGGCATGGCCTGAAAGAAGGAGAACTCCCTGAGTTGCGGGGTTTCATCCTGGAACCGCCCTCCTTTGACGACCCGTGATCATCCTCGATACGGATGTCTTGTCAGCCCTGATGCGTGAGCAGCCCGAGGCGGTTGTCGAAGGATGGCTGGATCGACAGCCGCGTGAATTGGTCTGGACGACCTCGATCACGATCATGGAAATCAGCTTCGGCCTCGCCACGATGCCGATGGGGCGTCGTCGGGCTCGGCTGGAAGAGGATTTCGAGGCAATGCAGAGGAGAACCCTCGAGCAGCGGGTCCTGTCGTTCGATGTCGGTGCCGCACAGGCTACGGCGGAACTGATGGCGACACGCCGCCAACGCGGCACGCCGGGCGCCTTGAACGACTCGATGATCGCCGGCATCGCCGTCGCCCGGCACGCGACACTGGCGACGCGCAACACGAGGCACTTCGCTGATCTGCCGGTTACGGTCGTCAACCCCTGGGAGGATTGACGACCGCCTGGCCTGTCGCCTCTACCGGTCGGTGATTGGCGGTTTGCCTTCTTCGGCGCGGCATTCGTTGATGATCTGCAATACCCGCTCGCGGTAGGGGCGGAACTGCATGCCGAATTCCGTCACGACCCGGCTGTTGTCGATCATGAAATTGCCGGAGCGCTCGCGCCCGCCGGTTTCGTTGTCGAAGGTGATCTGCGCGTCGGGCAGGAATTCGCGCACGATATCGGCGAGGTCGCCGAGGCTGATCGTGTGGCCGCCGGTATTGTAGATCGCGTGGTCCGGCTTGTCCTTGGTGACCACGCGGGCGAAGATTTCGGCGATCTCGTCGACATGGATCGGCGCCCGCATCGTATCCTTGTAGGGGAACTTGACCGGCTTGCCGCGGGCCGGATTGGTGATGCAGAACACATGATCGACCGACCCCACGACCTTGTCGGGTCCGGTGACGTTGGCCGGGCGGATCGTCGTGATCTCCATGCCGTGCTTTTCGCGGTAATCCTGCGCCTGCCACTCGTTAAAGATTTTGTGCATCGCGTATTGCAAGTGGCCGTGCTTGAAATCGTCTTCGTTGACGATGCGCTCGCCATAGAATTTCTGCTCGCCGCTGACCGCGACCGAACTGGCGTAGACGACCCGCTTGCAGCCCGCGAGCCGCGCCGCCTCGAAGCAATTATCCATGCCGAGAATGTTGAGCTTGAACGCGACGCGCGGCGGCAGGTCGCTGCTGATGTAGTAGGCGAGGTTGATGACCCGGTCGGGCTTCACCGCCGCCATGACGCCCATCAGATCGTCGAACTGACTGACATCGCCGCGCAGCAGCTTGACCTTGGCGAGTTCGGCGTAATTGGCGGTCTGCGGGTTGATGTCCATCACAACGGATTCTTCGCCGCGCTGCGCCAATAGCGGGATCAGGCGTCGCCCGATAAATCCGGTGCCGCCGATGATCAGGGTCGTCATGTGCGCTTCTCCCTCTGCAAATACGGCTACTGGGAGAGAAGCCTAGCCCCGGCGCGCAGACAGGTGCAACCGCCGGAGAAAAGACGCAGCGTTGCGGCTAAAGTCGCGCCATGACCTGCCGGGCGAAATCTTCGGCGAGGCGCCATTTGGCGCTGTTGCCGGTGGCGAAGATCAATTCGTGGAGGCCGTCCTGCTCCAGCGCGCGGACGCGCTCGACGAGTTCGCCGGGGGTGCCGACGAGGCAGGTGTCGCGGATCAGCTGTTCGTCGATCAGCTCGGCTTCGCCCGGGTGCAACCGCGTGTAATGGAATTCGTGGGTGCGGAAATGGCGGTATTCCGGCGGCGTCGCCTCGACCAGCGCGCAATAGCGCTGCCAGAGGCGGGCGAGAAACGGCGGCGGGTCGATATGCTTTTCGTGCACCTCGTCGTAGAAGTAATAGACGCTGGCCATCACATTGGGGCCGAGCATCGCCTTGATCCGGTCGGAATCGGCAGCCTCCCCGGGTTCGAGCACCGCGACATTGGTGAGGGCGCAATTGGCAAAGCCGGCGAGGTCGCGGCTGCCGCGCGCCGCGCCCTGGCGCACATGCGCCATTGCCTGCGACGGGGCGACGCCGCGCGGCGGGATCGCAAAGACCAGGCCGTCGCCGTATTCACCGGCGAGCGCCATCGCGCGCGGGCCGAAGCCCGACACGAACAAGGGGATTTTCGGCTCCAAATTCATATAGGTGAATTCGTGCATCAGCATCTTGATCGGCCGGGTGACGCCGTTGAACGCGTAATCGACCGTCTCGCCGCGCAGCAACGCCGCCAATACCCGTAGGTATTCGCCAAACTCGGCGATCCGCATCTGCCGCTGCCCGATGCTGCGCATCGCGGTATTGCCGGTGCCGATGCCGAGAAACACCCGGCCCGGCGCGATCCGGTTCAGCGTCGCCATCGCCGCGACATGCACCGGCGGAATGCGGGTGCCGCAGATCGCGGTGCCCGGCCCGATGCGCAGCCGCGTCGTCGCCCGCGCCGCCAATGCCAGGACCGCGTAGCAATCGGAAAACAGCATCTGGCTGTCGGCGACCCACACCGAAATCGTAACCGAGCGCCTCGGCATGCGGGAAGAAGCCGATCTCGTCGATATTGGCCATGACGCAAAAACCGAACTTCATGGCATCCCCTCCGGGCGTTCTGTCTCCGAGATGGCTTTAGGTGCGATCACCCTAATTTCATCATCCCTGCGGAAGCGAATAAGCGCCAAGATCTCTGTCATTCCGGGGCCGGAGCGAAGCGGAGGAACCCGGAACCCAAGAACACGGACGGTGCGAAAGAGGGTGACGACTTTGTTCATGGGTTCCGGGTTCAGCCCTGCGGGCTGCCCCGGAACGACAGAAATATGGGCGATTTCCCTTAAAGTTGTGGGAATGACGTAAAAAAGTAGTGATGCGACGCCTAGTCGAAATCGTCGGTGAGGGCGGTGCGGACCGTTTCGGGCATCGCGGCCATGTGATCGTAATTCGGGTGGTCGAAGGCGACCATCACCCGGGCACCGGGCGCCTTGAAGGCGGCGATCTGCTCGCGCGAAAACACAAAGCGGATGAACTGCACCGATGACGCCTTGCCGTCGGGGCTGGTGTTTTCGCGGGTCGGGTCGGCCTCGCCCTGGATGCGCGCCCCGCCGATTTCGATAAAGGCATGGTCTTCGACGCCGCCGAGCCGCCCCAGGGCGCGGGCGCGGCGCTGCGGATCGTCGATCTCGAACATCACCGTCGCGACCAGTTCGTTGCCCCGCGGGATCAGCGGGTTATAGGCATCGAGCTCGTCCTTGATCTGCGCTTCGCCGCCTTTTTCGATGTACAGCATCTCCTGCACCTGCTGCCACATCGTGTCGTAATTTTCGAAATAGAACGTTGCATACGGGCCGACCTCGACCCGCCGCCGGCGTTTGATGGCGCTGATCTCGCTGCGCCGCTGGGGACGGATTTTGGCGTAGTCGGCGAGCGGCATGATGTCGTCGCGGGTGATCGCGCGCTTGCCCTGGGTAGTGCTCATGTCCGGCTCCTGACGGCTTACGGCGCGCTTGTCGCGATGCCGTAGGCACGGGCGACAAGTTCGATCGGATGATGTGAGCGCGCCGGCAATGACTGGTTTTCGGCCAACAATTCCATGCCTTGCAGCACATGCATGCCGGCGAGCGGGCATTCCGAGGCGACATAGGGCGTTGGGTCGCGCAAGGCCTGGCGCGCCACCGGGCGGCCGACCTTGATCGCGGTCTCGAAATTTTCCTTCATCACGCCCCACGACCCGCCGTGGCCGGAGCAGCGCTCGATGACGTTGACCTTGGCCTCGGGCAGCAGGCGCAGCATCTCGGCCGATTTCTGCCCCATGTTCTGGGCCCGCGCATGGCAGGCGATGTGCAACGTGACGCCGCCGTCGAGCGGCCGCATGCCCGGCGCCAGCCCCTCTTTCTTCGCGATATCGACGATGTACTCGGCGACATCGAAGGTCGCGCCCGAGAGCTTTTTGACCGCCGCATCGTTGGGCAGGATCAGCGGCCATTCAAATTTCAGCATCAGCGCGCAGGAAGGGACCAGCGCGACAATGTCGTAGCCGCGATCGATATAGGGGCCGAGCGTCGTCGCGACATTGCGCGCCGCGGCGGCCACCTTGGCGAGGTCGCCGGCCTCGAATTGCGGCATGCCGCAGCATTGCGGGTAGACCACTTCGGTTTCGACGCCGTTGCGCGCCAACACCGCCTGCGCCGCCTCGCCGATGCTTGGCGTGTTGTAGTTGACGAAGCAGGTGGCATAGAGCACCGCCTTGCGCCCCATCGCCGGAGCGCTCGTGTCGACCGTCGGCGGCGATTTGCGGGCGCGCATTGCAAAGGTGCGGCCGGTATATTTCGGCAAGTCGGCCTTGCGGTCGATATCGACAACTTTTTCCATGACCGGGCGGGTCAGCGTGTTTTTGCGGTCGCTGGCCCAGTTGGCGAGCGGCGCAATGAATTTGGCGAGTTCGCCGTTGCGGTCGGTCTTGCCCAGTTCGGTGCGGGCAAACGGCACCTGTTTTTCCTTCAGCTCGACGGCGCGGTAGCGCAGCATCGTGTGCGGAAAATCGAGGTTGAACTCGTGCGGCGGCACATAGGGGCACTTCGTCATAAAGCACATGTCGCACAGCGTGCAGGCATCGGCGACCGGTTTGTAGTCGGCAGCCGATACGCTATCGAGTTCGCCGGTCGCCGAATTGTCGATCAGATCGAACAGTCGCGGGAACGAGTCGCACAGATTGAAGCAGCGGCGGCAGGTGTGGCAGATGTCGAAGATGCGGTGCATCTCCGCCTCGGTCTTGGCCCGATCGGTGAAATCCGGGTCCTCCCACGCCAGCGCATGCCGCGTCGGCGCTTCGAGACTTCCCTCTCGCATGTGCTCACCTTTCGCCGGTCTTTCCGGCTCCGCGCGACGGAATAGGGCGCGAAAGCTGCTGCCTCCGCGCCCCCTCTGTGGTCAGCGGCGCCGGTTCCCCACCGTCGCCGCGCTTCCGACTACGCCAGGCTGTCGAACGCCCGCTGGAAGCGGCCGGCATGCGACTTTTCGGCCTTTGCCAGCGTCTCGAACCAATCGGCGATCTCGTCGAAGCCTTCTTCGCGAGCCGTCCGCGCCATGCCCGGATACATGTCGGTGTATTCGTGGGTTTCGCCAGCCACCGCGGCCTTCAGATTGTCGGCGGTGCCGCCGATCGGCAGCCCGGTCGCCGGATCGCCGGTTTCCTCGAGATATTCGAGATGGCCGTGGGCATGCCCGGTCTCGCCTTCGGCGGTCGAGCGGAACACGGCGGAAACGTCATTATAGCCTTCGACGTCGGCCTTTTGTGCGAAATACAGATAACGGCGGTTCGCCTGGCTCTCGCCGGCAAACGCTGCCTTCAAATTGTCTTCGGTTTTCGAACCTTTGAGTGATGCCATCCTTACCTCCATTTGCGGTGGCGGGCGGCTCGATGAGCCGCACTGGCTGCCCGCTTCCCGTTAGTTAGGCAGGACAGGAGGGGAAGTCAACGTTTCTTAGAAAAATTCTAATTTTGTGACGGTGTTGTGTCATGTCCGACGCGGATGATGACATCGACGCGGCGGATCGCGGTGCCTGCCGGGGGTTGCGGCAACTGCCCGACCATCACCAGTTCGCCCGGAATATCCTGCAATAACCCGCTGGATTCGCAGAAGAAATGATGGTGGTTCTGGACGTTGGTATCGAAATACGAGCGCCCGGGCTCGACAACGACCTCGCGCAGCAGGCCGGCGGCGGTGAACTGGTGCAGCGTGTTGTAGACCGTCGCCAGCGATACCCGGATCGACTGCGCCTGTGCCTCGCCGTGCAGTTTCTCGGCCGTAACATGGCGGTCGCCGTCGCGGAACAGCAGCCCGGCGAGCGCGACACGCTGGCGCGTCGGGCGCAGGCCTGCAGCGCGCAGACGCACAAGAACATCAGGTGAAGGCCGGGTCATATCCATGACTGTCATATATAGAAAGCAAAGCGTGAAAATAAAGCACGCGCCGCGACCTGGGCGTCAATTACCCGTTTGCAGGCGATCCACCAGTTCTTTGACGCTCGGAACATAGCCGTTTGCATAAAACGGGTCGGAGGCAAAGCGATAGGCATTGTGGCCGGCGAACATCAGCTGGAACTCGACATCGTCGGAGTGGCGGATCGCCTGCAACGTCTTCTGGATGCAGAAGCTGCGCGGGTCGGCCTTCTTGCCGGTGGTGGCATTTTCGTTCTGCGCCCAGTTCGAGAACTGGCAGGTGCTGAGGCAGCCCATGCAGTTGATCTGGTCGGTGCGGATTTCGAACGCGCGCGGCGGCGTGACAAAGATCAGCGTCGAATCCGGCGTGCGCAACGCCTCGGTAAACCCGTCCGCGACCCAGCGCTGTGCCGACTTCGCGGTCGTGCGTCGTCAGGTAGACGAGGCGGCCGCGCGCGCCGACATGAAACGGCGCGGCGTGCTCGCCAACCGGCTCGATCGAATAGGCGACCTGGTGCTCGGAACGCTGTTCCAGTTCGTGCAGGAAATCGTTGCGCACCGCCGATGAATAAAACCCGGTCGGGCTGAACCGGTTGAGCGAAACGTCGCCCTCCTGCAATGTCAGCAGCCGGCGCTTCCACGCGTCGGAGATCGGGCTTTCCTGGGTCAGCAGCGGCCGCGTGCCGAACTGAAAGGCGATCGGGCCGAGTTCCGGATTGTCGATCCAGTCAGTCCATTCGCCGACATTCCACACCCCGCCGGCCATGAAGATCGGCGATTTCGGCGAGGCCGAATTCGCTCATCTGGCTGCGCAACTCGCGCACCCGCGGATAGGGTGGTTCCGGCACCAGCGGATCTTCGCTGTTCGACAGGCCGTTATGGCCGCCGGCCAGCCACGGGTCTTCGTAGACGACGCCGCCCAGCCAGTCGCTGAATTTGTGGTAGGCCCGCTTCCACAAGGCGCGGAAAGCGCGGGCCGATGATACGATCGGGTAGTAGTAGATGCCGTAGCTCGCCGAGATTTCGGCGATGCGGTAGGGCATGCCGGCGCCGCAGGTGACGCCGTGGATCAGGCCGCGCGCGCCTTCGAGCACACCGTGCAGCACGCGCTCGGCCGCCGCCATTTCCCACAGCACATTCATGTGGATGCGGCCCTTGCCGTCGGCGCGCTCATGGGCGACGCGCGCCTGCTGAATGCCGCCGGCAATTGCGTAGGCGACCAGTTCCTCGTGGCGTTCGCGCCGGGTGCGGCCGTAATAAAGCTGCGGGATCGGCTCGCCGGCCTCGCTGTAGCTGTCGGCGTTGACGCCGGAAAACGTCGCGACGCCGCCCGATGCGGCCCAGGCGCCGGAGCTTTCGCCATTCGAAATCGAGATGCCCTTGCCGCCTTCGACCAGCGGCAAAACCTCACGATTGGAGATCAAGAGCGAATTGAGCGCCTTCAACCGACCATTCCTTGTCGCGCCAGGGCCGCCCCATGATTTGGGCTCGCCTTGAGAATTATATCCGGAGCATCGGAGAAAACGGAAGTCACCCCCCAGCCATAGAGCAGTCGCGCCCGCGCCGGGTTGTTGACAGTGTAGGCGAGCAGCGGATACCCGGCGGCGCGGATCGCGACAACATGGCGCCGGCGCAGCGACCGGTGATCGACGCCGATTGTCGCGCAGCCGAGCCGCTGGGCGATCGCCATCCAGTTCCGCGGCAACAGCCGGAACAGGATTCCGCGCGGCACTTCCGGCAGCAATTCGCGTATCGCCGCAACCGCAAACGGCTGAAAACTTGACACTAGCAGGCCTCGGCCGGTGTGCCGGCGCCGCTTCAGCACCGCCGCGACGGCGGCGGCGGTGGCATAGTCACGGCCGGGGTCGGACTTGATTTCGATATTGGTGCCGAGCCCGAGTTCGCCGGTCAGGGCCAGTACCTCATCCAGGGTCGGGATGCGCTCGCCGGTGAAGGCGGGGCCGAACCAGCTGCCGGCATCGCACTGCCGGATCGCCGCGAGCGGTAGCGCCAATACCGGGCCGGTGCCGTCCGTGGTGCGGTCGAGCGTCGAATCGTGGCACACCACGAGGGCGCCATCGCCGGTCAGCCGCACGTCAAACTCGACCCAGCCGCAGCCGACGGCCTTGGCGTTGCGAAAGCTCGCGAGCGTGTTTTCCGGCGCATAGGCGGCGGTGCCGCGATGCCCGATGACCGGCGGGTAGGGCACAGCCGGGCAGGCGAACCTCGCCGAGGTAAAATGATCCGCGATCAAGGAGTGCTCGCTGGTCTCAATCGTCATCGCCGGAAGTGATCCGGTGATCCGAGATGGCCGGGTCGCCCCGGCCATGACGATTTCAGGAATATGCTGTAATCCGAGACGTAAGGGGCGCCGGGTTCCTAGCCCGCCGCCTCCGCCGGTTCCGGACGGCGCGCCGAGCCGAGGTCCTCGCCGGTCTGCTGATCGACCTGCCGCATGCTGAGCTTGACCTTGCCGCGGTCGTCGAAGCCGAGAACCTTGACCTTGACGCTGTCGCCCATCTTGACGATGTCGGCGGTCTTGCCGACCCGCTGCTGCGCCAGTTCGCTGATGTGGACAAGTCCGTCCTTCGATCCGAGGAAGTTCACGAAGGCGCCGAAATCGACCACCTTCACGACCTTGCCCGTGTAGATCACGCCGAGTTCGGGCTCGGCGACGATGCCGCGGATCCATTCGATCGCCGCCTTCGCCGCATTGCCATCGACCGCCGCGACCTTGATCGTGCCGTCATCGTGGATGTCGACCTTGGCGCCGGTGGTTTCGGTGATCTCGCGGATCACCTTGCCGCCGGAGCCGATCACTTCGCGGATCTTGTCCTTGGGGATCGTGAACGTGGTGATGCGCGGCGCGTTCTCGCTGACCTCGTCGCGCGCCACGTTCAGCGCCTTGGACATCTCGCCGAGAATGTGATGGCGGCCGTCGCGCGCCTGGTCGAGCGCGACGCGCATGATCTCCTCGGTGATCGAGGTGATCTTGATGTCCATCTGCAGCGCGGTGATACCCTTCTCGGTGCCGGCCACCTTGAAGTCCATGTCGCCGAGATGATCCTCGTCGCCGAGAATGTCGGTCAGCACGGCAAAGCTGTCAGCCTCCTTGATCAGCCCCATCGCGATGCCGGCGACCGGCCGCGGCAATGGCACGCCGGCATCCATCAGCGCCAGCGAGGCGCCGCACACCGAGGCCATCGACGACGAGCCGTTCGACTCGGTGATCTCCGACACGACGCGGATCGTATAAGGGAAACTTTCCTTTGACGGCAGCAACGGCCGCACCGCGCGCCATGCCAGCTTGCCGTGGCCGATCTCGCGCCGCCCCGGCGATCCCATCCGCCCGGCTTCGCCGGTCGAGTAGGGCGGGAAATTGTAGTGCAGCATGAAATTCTCGCGGTATTCGCCTTCGAGCGCGTCGATAATCTGCTCGTCCTGGCCGGTGCCGAGGGTCGCCACGACCAGCGCCTGCGTTTCGCCGCGGGTAAACAGCACCGAGCCGTGCGCCCGCGGCAGGATGCCGACCTGGCAATCGATCTGGCGCACCGTCTTGGTGTCGCGCCCGTCGATCCGGGTGCCATCGCGCAGGATCGCGCCGCGCACGATGTCTTTCTCGATGTCCTTGAACATCTTGAGCGCCAGCGAGCGCTCGGCTTCGCTGTCGAACAGCGCGGCGGCGGCGGCCTTGGCGGCGTCGAGCTGGTTGCTGCGGTCCTGCTTGCCGCGCTCGCGATAGGCGGCGTCAACCAGCGGGCCGATCGACTCCTTCAATTTAGCCGCGATCGCCGCCTTGTCGGCGGACGGGCCGGGCATGTTCCACGGCTCCTTGGCGCAGGTTTCCGCCAGCTCGATAATCGCGTCGATGACCGGCTGGAAACTGCGATGGCCGAACATCACGGCGCCGAGCATGATGTCCTCGGGCAGCTCCTTGGCTTCCGATTCGACCATCAGCACGCCTTCGCCGGTGCCGGCGACGACCAGTTCGAGCTGCGACTGCGGCAACTGGTCGAGCGTCGGGTTCAGCACGTATTCGCCGTTAATGTAGCCAACGCGGCAGCCGGCGATCGGCCCGAGAAACGGAATGCCCGACAGCGTCAATGCTGCCGAGGCGCCGACCAGCGCGACGATGTCAGGGTCGTTTTCGAGATCGTGGCTCAGTACCGTGCACACGACCTGCGTTTCATTCAGGAAACCGGGTACGAAAAGCGGCCGGATCGGCCGGTCAATCAGCCGCGAGGTCAGCGTCTCCTTTTCCGAGGGGCGCCCTTCGCGCTTGAAAAAGCCGCCCGGAATTTTGCCGGCGGCAAACGTCTTTTCCTGGTAGTTGACGGTGAGCGGAAAAAAATCCTGGCTGGCTTTCGCCGTCTTGGCCGCGACCGCGGTGCACAGCACCGTTGTTTCGCCGTAGGTCGCGAGTACCGCGCCATCGGCCTGGCGGGCAATCTTGCCGGTCTCGAGCACAAGCCGGCGGCCTCCCCACATCAGCTCCTTGCGAAAAGCCTGAAACATCCTTCTTTATCCTTCCAAACAGACAAACAGCGCCGCCCGAGGCGGATCCCCGGCGTGCGCTGTCGGGCGGCGAATCCCGCCGCGATAAGCATCGACACCATATCCCCACGCATATGGCATTTTTTGCGCCGGCTGCAATCCAGCCGGCCATTTCGACAGGGGAGTGGGAACCCTTGCCAACGAGCCGTCAGCGCCGCAATCCGAGGCGGCCGATCAGCGTCGTATAACGACCGGAATCCGACCGCTTGAGATAGTCGAGCAGGCGTCGGCGCTGTCCGACCATGACCAAAAGTCCGCGCCGCGAGTGGAAATCCTTGCGGTGGGTCGAGAGGTGGTCGGTCAGGTTGCGGATGCGTTCTGACAGGATCGCGACCTGCACTTCGGGCGACCCGGTGTCGCCCGACTTGGTGGCGTATTCGCCAATGAGCGTCTGCTTGCGCTCGGCAGTGATCGACATCGGGTTGTTCCTTCAACGATTGATTATACGGACTGGCCTGAGGCCGCCCCCCTCGATCCGCGCCAGGGCGACGAGCAGCCGTTCATGCTGCGCGCCAACGATCGTGCCGTCCTCGATATGATCGAGATAAGCCCGCTCGCCTGTGTCCTGCGGGACGACCCGCTGGCCGTAGCGCAATCGAGCCGCTTCTTCTGCCGTCACGGCGAGCGCCGGGATGTCGTCCAGCGCCGTCTCGATCGGCAACAGATGCTCGGAAGCGGCGAGACTATGCCCAAGCGCCACCGCCAAATCCAGCGAAATCGCCTGCGCTTCGGTGAAGCGGCCGACCGAGAGCCGGCGCAGCTCGGCGATATGGCCGAGCGTGCCGAGCGCTACGGCAAGGTCGCGCGCCAACGAGCGGATATAGGTGCCTTCGCCAACCGTCGCCTCGAAATCGGCATGGTCCGGGTCGGGGACGGCGGCGAGGTGCAAAGCGTCGATCTCGACCGTGCGCTGGGCCATTTCCGGCGCTTCGCCGGCGCGCGCCAGCGCATAGGCGCGCTTTCCGGCGATCTTGATCGCCGAATAGGCTGGCGGCCGTTGCCGGATCGTGCCGGTAAAGCCCTGCGAGCGCGGCGGTGACTGCGGCTTGATCGGGGCGCGCTCCGGTTTCACCGGTGATCGCGCCCTCACGGTCGTCAGTCTCGGTCGCGATGCCCCAGCGGATACGAAAGCGATAGCGTTTGCGGCCGCCCATCGCGAATTGCACAGTCTTGGTCGCCTCGCCGATCGCCAGCGGCAACACGCCGGTGGCCAGCGGGTCGAGCGTGCCGGCATGTCCGATCTTGGCGCCGGTAGCGCGCCGTGACCATCGCCACCACGCGAGCCGAGGTCAGCCCGAGGGGCTTGTCGACGATCAGCCAGCCGTGCAGCGTGTTATTCGTTGGCTTCCGCATCGTCCGGGTCGGGGTGCAGGTCGCGCTCGACCTCCGGGACGCGCCAGCAACTCGGTGATCCGCGCCGCGCTGTCGAAGGCCTGGTCGAACGCGAAGGTGATATTGGGGGCCATGCCGCAATTCGACCATCCGCGCGATGCGGGCTTTCAGAAACGGCGCGCTGCGCTTCAACCCGGCCATCACCTCGTCGGCATGCTCCCCGGCGAGCGGCATGACGAACGCGGTGGCGTTGCGCAGATCGGGGCTGATCCGCACTTCGGTCACCGTGACGCTGGTGTCGCGCAAGGCCGGGTCGCGCAATTCGCCCGGCCGCAGCAACTGCGCGAGCGCATGCCGCAACTCCTCGCCAACCCGCAACTGCCGCTGGCTGGCCGGGCGCGGTGTGTCTCGGTGTGCATGTGCGCGATGTCGCGGCATGGCTTCAGCAGATTTCGTTCATAAAACGCAGTCGTAGGCGGCCGTAGGATGGGCTGAGCGCAAGCGAAGCCCATCATTCTCGCCGTGGCGACGGTTGTTGATGGGCTTCGCTTGCGCTCAGCCCATCCTACGGCAACGAGCCGGCTACAGCGTGCGGGCGACTTCTTCCATTTCGAAGCACTCGATCAAGTCACCTTGCTGGATGTTCTCGTAGTTCTCGAACGCCATGCCGCATTCGTAGCCTTCGCGGACCTCGCGGACTTCATCCTTGAAGCGCTTTAGCGTCTTCAGCGCGCCTTCGTGGATCACGACGTTGTCGCGCAGCAGCCGCACCTTGGCGCCGCGCCGCATGACGCCTTCGGTCACCATGCAGCCCGCGACCTTGCCGAACCGGGTGATGTTGAATACCTCGCGGATCGCCGCGTTGCCGAGGAACCGCTCGCGCAAGGTCGGCGACAGCATGCCAGACAGCGCCGACCGCACATCGTCGAGCAGGTCGTAGATGATCGCGTAATAGCGGATCTCGACGCTGTCGCGCTGCGCCAACTCGCGCGCCTGCGGGTTGGCGCGGACATTGAACCCGATGATCAGCGCCCCAGTCGCCTTGGCGAGGATCACGTCGCTCTCGGTGATGCCGCCGACCGCCGAGTGCAGTACGCGCACCGCGACCTCGTCGGTCGAGATTTTTTCGAGCGAGCCGACGATCGCTTCGAGCGAGCCCTGCACGTCGGATTTGACGACAACCGGCAGTTCCTTGGCGCTGCCCGAGGCGATCTTCGAGAACATCTGTTCGAGCGTGCCGCGCCCGCCGGCCGTGGCGGCGGCGTCGCGGCGTCGACGATGGCGGAAATCGGTGATCTCGCGCGCCCGGCTCTCGTTTTCGACGACGACGAAATCATCGCCGGCGAGCGGCAGGCCGTTGAGCCCGAGTACCTCGACCGGGGTCGAGGGGCCGGCCTCGCGCAATTGCTGGCCGCGTTCGTCGACCAGGGCGCGCACCCGGCCCCATTCGCTGCCGGTGACGAAGATGTCGCCGACATCGAGCGTGCCGCGCTGCACCAGCACGGTGGCGACCGGGCCGCGGCCGCGGTCGAGCTTGGCTTCGATGACGACGCCCTCGGCGGTGCGGTCCGGATTGGCGTTCAGGTCGAGCAGTTCGGCCTGCAGCAGGATCGCCTCTTCGAGCTTGTCGAGATTGGTCTTCTTGATCGCCGAGACCTCGACATTCAGCACCTCGCCGCCGAGTTCTTCGACGACCAGCTCGTGCTGCAGCAATTCCTGGCGCACCCGCTCGGGCTTGGCGTCGGGCCGGTCGATCTTGTTGATCGCGACGATGATCGGCACCTCGGCCGCCTTGGCGTGGCGGATCGCCTCGACCGTCTGCTCCATGATGCCGTCATCGGCGGCGACCACCAGCACGACGATGTCGGTGACGTTGGCGCCGCGTGCCCGCATCGCGGTAAAGGCCTGGTGGCCCGGCGTGTCGATAAAGGTGATCTGCTTGCCGCCCTTCAGCGTGACGCGGTAGGCGCCGATATGCTGGGTGATGCCGCCGGCTTCGCCGCCCACGACATCGGTCTCGCGCAGCGCGTCGAGCAGCGAGGTCTTGCCGTGGTCGACATGGCCCATGATCGTGACGACCGGAGCGCGCGGCTCCAGCAGCTTCTGGTTCGTCGGCCTCGCCGCGCATGCCGATTTCGACGTCGCGACTCGGCGACGCGGCGCAGCCGGTGGCCGAATTCGGTGACGAGCAGTTCGGCGGTATCGGCGTCGATGACCTGGTTCACCGTCGCCATGACGCCCATGCGCATCAGCGCCTTGATCACATCGACGCCGCGCTCGGCCATGCGGTTGGCCAGTTCCTGCACGGTGATCGTTTCCGGGATCACGACCTCGCGCACGATCTTCGGCTGGTCCTGGCGCAGCATGCGCTGGCGCTCGCGTTCGCGGGCGCGGCGCACCGAGGCGAGGCTGCGCATGCGCTCGCCTTCCTCGTCGGCGGTCAGCGCGCGGGTAACGGTCATCTTGCCGGTGCGGCGGCGCGGCTCGTCGCGGCGCGCCGGAACCAGCGGCCGGCGCGGCGCCGGGGCGCCGCCAGGACGACGGGCCTGAGCCGCGGCCTCTTCCTCTTCCTCGGCCGGCACCGCGACCTTGCCGGCGGCGGCCAGCGCCGCGACCTTGGCGGCGGCGGCCTTGCCGGCGCGCTCGGCGACCTCGCGGCGGGATTCTTCTTCCTTGCGGCGGGCCTCCTCGTCCTCGGCGCGCTCTTGCGGTTTTCCTCGTCGGCTGCGCTTGCGGCTCTCTTCTTCCTCGACCCTGCGGCGGGCCTCTTCCTCGGCCTTGTGGCGGGCCTCGGCGGCGGCTCGCTCATCTTCCTCGCGCCGGCGGTCGGCCTCGGCGAGGGCGTCGCGGCGGCGCGATTCGTCGTCGGCCTTGAGCGCATCCTGCACCGCGCGGACGCGGCCGGCGCGCTCCTCGGCGGTCAGGGCTCGCGGGATCGCCGCGAGCGGCCGGCGGACCGGTTCGGCGGCTGTCGGGCCGCGTCGGCACGCGCCGGCTGGGCGTCGCGGGTGATGCGACGGGCTCGGGGCGGCCTGGCTCCGGTGCGGAACCCGGCATGACCACGCCGCTTCTTGCGCACCTCGACCGTGACGGTCTTGGTGCGCCCATGCGAAAAGCTCTGCCGCACCTGCCCGGTTTCGGCGGCTGGCCGGCGCAGCTCAAGCGTGCCGAACCGTCCGCGTTAGGGTCAGCGGCCGCTTCTGTTCCTGTCGTTGGCTTCTTGCGCGTCCACATCAGCCATGCGTTCTGTTACCGCCATCCTCTGCCGCTCGGCGCTGCCGGACGCGAAATCGTTCCCGCTTCGACCGTCGCGCCGGCGCGAAACCCGGCCAGCCGCGACAGGTCGAGCAGCAACCGGCGGCACAGCGAGCCCCGGCCGATCGCCACATGGACGATGCGGTCGCGGCCAAACGCCGCGCCCAGCTCCGCCCCCGTCAACACAGTCGGCCGCGGCAGATCGCGCCCCAGCGCGGCCAGCTCTGCGTCGTCCGCCTTCCGCGCCGTCGAGCGCGGACAATCAGAAGCCCCACCTTGCCGCGCCGCACCGCCTCGTCGACCCGGTCGAACCCGGCGACGGCCGCGCCAGCCCGGCGGGCAAGACCGAGCGACGTCGCAGACCGCGACGCGCCAGCAGACCCTCGATGCGATCGGCAAGCTCCGTCGGCACCGAGACCGGCCGCCGCGCCGCCCGCGCGAAATCCGCTTCGCCACCGCCCGCTCCACTATATCCCGGCGCGGCGATCAACCACAAACCCCGTCCGGGCAGACGCGCCTCGATATCGGGCACGATCGCCCCGTCCGGGCCGACGACAAAGCGCAGCAGATTGCCGCGATCGTGCGTCTCGCCGGTGACGATGCAGCGTCGCCGGGGCGAGGAGGCGGGCTCGTCCGCGTCATCGGCCTCCGGAGAGGGATCAGGCGGGCGGTGCTCAGCGGCGGCCGTCGCGGCTACTCCTTCCCGGCCCGCCCGCCCGCCTCAGCCGGCTCGGCTTCGGCCTCGTCGAACCAGCCGGCGGCGATCCGCGCGCCATGATCAGCGCGTTGGCGTCCTCAAGCTCGAGCTTGGCGCCGCCCTTGTCCGACGCCGCCAGCATCTCGACCAGTTCGTCGCCGGCCAGCCCGGCAAAATCGTCGAGCGTCTTGATGCCGTTCTCGCCGAGGGTCACCAGCATCCCGGGGCTCAAGCCCTCCAACGCGATCAGATCGTCCTCGACGCCGAGCGCGGCGTAGCGCTCCTCGTATTCGCGGTCGCGGCGCTCCAGCGCGTTGCGTGCCCGCTCCTGCAATTCGCCGGCAACATCGACATCGAAGCCTTCGATCTCGGCGAGGTCCTCGACCGCGACAAACGCGACCTCCTCGAGCGAGCCAAAGCCTTCGGTGACGAGCAGATGGGCGATCACGTCGTCGATGTCGAGCGCGTCGATGAACAACTGGCTGCGGCTGCGGAATTCCTCGGTGCGACGCTCGGATTCCTCTGCTTCGGTCAGGATGTCGATGTCCCAGCCGGTCAGTTGCGATGCGAGGCGCACATTCTGCCCGCGCCGCCCGATCGCCAGGCTCAGCTGATCGTCGGGCACCACCACCTCGATGCGCCGCTGCTCCTCGTCCATCACGACCTTGCTGACCTCGGCCGGGGCCAGCGCGTTGACGACAAACGTCGCCGGGTCGGACGACCACGGGATGATGTCGATCTTTTCGCCCTGCAACTCGCCGACCACCGCCTGCACCCGGCTGCCGCGCATGCCGACGCAGGCGCCGACCGGGTCGATGCCGCTGTCGCGCGAAATCACCGCGATCTTGGCGCGGCTGCCGGGGTCGCGCGCCACGGCCTTGATCTCGATGATGCCGTCGTAGATTTCCGGCACTTCCTGCGCGAACAGTTTGGCCATGAATTGCGGATGGGTGCGCGACAGGAAAATCTGCGGTCCGCGGGTCTCCTGGCGCACATCGTAGATGTAGGCGCGCACCCGCTCGCCCTGGCGGAAGCTCTCGCGCGGCAGCAATTCGTCGCGCCGCAGCATCGCCTCGGCGCGGCCGAGATCGACGACGACATTGCCGAACTCGACGCGCTTGACGAGGCCGTTGACGATCTCGGTGACGCGGTCCTTGAACTCGGCGTATTGCCGCTGGCGCTCGGCGTCGCGCACCTTCTGCACGATGACCTGCTTGGCGGTCTGCGCCGCGATACGGCCGAAATCGATCGGCGGCAGCGGGTCGGTGATGAAATCGCCGATCTCGGCCTCGGCGTTGAGCCGCTGCGGCGGCTTCGAGCGGGATGTGGGTCGCCTCGTTCTCGACCGTCTCGACGACCTCGCGGAAGCGCAGCAGGCGGATTTCGCCGTTGCGCCGGTCGATCTCGGCCCGGATATCGTATTCCTGGCCGTATTTCGAGCGGCCGGCCTTCTGGATGGCCTGCTCCATCGCCTCAAGGACTTCATCCTTGTCGATGCCCTTGTCGCGCGCGACGGTGTCGGCGACCTGCAGCAGTTCGGGACGCGCGTAGGTGGTGGTTTCCATGGGTATTCCCGTGCATCAATGAGTTTGCGCCGGCTTGCGCTGAGCCGCCGCGATAAGGTCGTCAGTCAGTACCAGCTTGGCCCGCGCGATGCTGGCGAGCGGCAACAGGACCTCGCCGCCATCGCTGGTCAGCCGAATATGGTCGTCGGCGCGACCGAGCATCCGGCCGCGAAAGCGCTTGCGGCCATCGACCGGCTCGTGCAGATCGATGCGTGCCTCGAACCCGGCGAAACGATCGTAATCCTCGGGGCGAACCAGCGGTCGGTCGATGCCCGGCGAACTGACCTCCAGAACATAGGCGTCGACGATCGGGTCGGCCACATCGAGCAGAGCGGAAATCGAACGGCTGATATCGGCGCAATCATCGACGGTCATCGGCTCGTCGTCGCGCCGCTCGGCCATGACCTGCAGCGTGGCGCGCCGCGTGCCGGTCAGCGCGACCCGCACCAGCCGATACCCCATCGCGTCAAGCGACGGCTCGATGATGCGGGCAATCTCGTTGGTATCGATCGACAACCGATTCCTATCCTGCCGAACAAGGAACTCTGGAAACAAAAAGTGGGCCGCCGGGCCCACTCCGCGAACCGATCCAGCCAAGCCAACCACCCGACTGAACGATATTGGACTTTTGTCGGCATATAAGTGAAACCTGCCGCTCTGACAAGGCGCAAGCAACGGGATGAGGCATGTCGCCCCGGCTTTTCAGGTGGGGCGAGGTGCGCGCGGCAGGCCGTGCTGTAAGATCAGATCGTCGAGGATGAACTCCGGGTAGCGACCATCCGTATCCGGCGGCGGCGCTTGGAAATATCGCCCGTCTGGGCCGAGCCAGAACGTGCCCAGATCCTCTTCTTCGGCGACGCAATCTGCGCGCTCCGTGAAGGGCAGGCAAGGGCTAGCCGATACGTGCAAAGCGCAGAAAAGCCGGTATCCGGTCCGCCGCCAGCGCCTTTTGTTCGTAGCGGGTGGGCGGCCAGTCGGCGGGGCGCTCGCGCCAGTCAGCGGCGGTTCGGGCGAGCCACGTGAAGGCCGGGTGGGCGGTCGTGTGTTCCAGCATCCAGGCGAGGTAGTCGCGGTCGTCGGTTGCAAGGCGCAGTTCGGCGCCGGGGGGCATCAGGGTCGCGAGGCGGTCGAGGGTCGCCGGAGCGACGAGGCGGCGCTTGTGATGCCGCTGTTTCGGCCAGGGGTCGGGAAACAGGATGAAGGTGCGGGCGACCGAGCCCGGTTCCAGACAGTCGAGCAACAGCCGGGCATCATCGGCATGGATGCGGATATTCCCGAGGCGGCGGCGGTCGATCTCGCCGAGCAACCGGGCGACGCCGTTCTCAAACACTTCGCAGCCGATAAAGCCGATCTCGGGATGGCGTTCGGCCTGCTCGGCGAGATGCTCGCCGCCGCCAAAGCCGATTTCGAGCCATACCGCCGTTGGCGGCGCCGGAAACAGCGTGGCCGGGTCGAGCATTCCCGCCGCGGGCAACGGGATGCTGAGCTGCGGCAGCAGCGTCTCGGTCAGATGCTGCTGCCCCGGCCGCAACGGGCGCCCGCGCCGGCGTCCGTAAAAACGCCGGACCGGCCCTTCGCTGGTGCCGGTCGCCCCGCTGGTGCCAGTCAACGAGCCGAAATGCCTAGAACGCGCGCCGCAACTCGTCGACAAGGTCGAGCCGCTCCCAGGAAAAGCCGCCGTTCGCCTCGGCCGGCCGGCCGAAATGGCCGTAGGACGAGGTGCGGGTATAGATCGGCTTGTTGAGGCCGAGATGGGTGCGGATGCCGCGCGGCGACAAATCCATCAGCTCCTGCAACACGCGTCCGAGCTTTTCTTCGTCGAGATCGGCTTCGGTGTCGACATAGAACGATAGCGGTTTGGCGACACCGATCGCGTAGGCGATCTGGATCGTGCAGCGATCGGCGAGACCGGCGGCGACGACGTTCTTCGCGAGATAGCGCGCCGCGTAGGCGCCGGAGCGGTCGACTTTGGTCGGGTCCTTGCCGGAGAACGCGCCGCCGCCATGCGGCGCCCAGCCGCCATAGGTGTCGACGATGATCTTGCGGCCGGTGACGCCGGCGTCACCATCGGGCCCGCCGATCACAAAACGCCCGGTCGGGTTGACCAGGAAATGCGGCCTCGTCGCACATCCACCCCTCGGGCAGCGCGCCGAGCACGAACGGGCGCACGATCTCGCGTACCTCGTGCTGCTCGATCTTCTCGGAATGCTGCACCGATACGACAACCTTGGTGGCGCCGACCGGCTTGCCGTTGGCATATTGCAGCGTGACCTGGCTTTTCGAATCGGGGCCGAGCAGCGGCGTCTTGCCGGCATGCCGCGCTTCGGAGAGCGCTTGCAGGATCAGGTGCGCGTAATAGATCGGCGCCGGCATCAACTCCGGCGTGCCGGCGCAGGCATGACCGAACATCATGCCCTGGTCGCCGGCGCCCTCATCCTTGTTGCCGGCGGCGTCGACGCCCTGGGCGATGTCGCTCGACTGGTTGTGGATGAAGCAATCGACTGCGGCGCGTTGCCAATGGAAATTGTCCTGCTCGTAGCCGATCTCGCGGATCGCCTTGCGCGCCACATCGATCAGCAGATCGGGCGTGATCGAGCTGGGGCCGCGGGTTTCGCCGGCGAGCACGACACGGTTGGTCGTCACCAGGGTTTCGACGCCGCAGCGCGATTGCGGCTCGGCTGTCAGATAGGTATCGACGATCGCGTCGGAAATGCGGTCGCAAATCTTGTCGGGATGGCCTTCCGACACCGACTCGCTGGTGAAGACGAAATCATTCTTGGGCAACGGACAGTCTCCTTCGGTCGGCGCAGTTTCGATGCCGGCGGTGTCGAATGATTAAACACAAAGGCGGCGTGGTGCCCCAGCCTGGCGGCCCGTTGTCGAATGCGCGAGGGCAGGCGTCAAGGGCGTTGTTTTGGGCGTCCGCGCGTGACGCTTGGGGCGGCCGGCTTTGGATCGCCTCGTTCGCTTTCGGCGGCCAGCGCCTTGGCCAGCTCGAACAGCCGGCGGCGCAAAACCGGATCGTCGATCGCATAATAGGCATCGACCAGTTCGAGCGTCTCGCGCTGGCGCATCGGGTCGCGCTCGAAAGCCTCGGCCGGCGGCTCGGCAAACCCGCCGGCAATGGCGGGCGCCCGCACCGGGTCGACATCGTCAAAAAAGAACGACACCGGCACGTCGAGCACGCGGCTCAACTCATGCAACCGGCTGGCACCGATCCGGTTGGCGCCGCGCTCGTATTTCTGCACCTGCTGAAAGGTGAGCCCGATCGCTTCGCCGAGCTTTTCCTGGCTGAGCCCAAGCATGTTGCGGCGCAGCCGGACACGCGAGCCGACTTGTATATCAATCGGGTTTGGCGCGTCGGCCTTGTGGCGACCCGGTCGCCGCGGTGGTTGCGGTGCTGCCATTCACGCTCGCGTAACTTTGCGCAGCGGACGGGATATCGCATACTATTGTAGTCGGTCAATCCAGCGATGCAACCAATGCTGGCGAAAGCCGCGGCAAATCGCAGCGCGCCGGCGGCTGTCGCGCGAAAGGGTTGCGTTAAGCGCTAACGCCGGTGGTGCAGGACCGGCACCAGCCCGAGCAGCAGCATTGCCAGGAACACCCAGTCGCCGGTAACGCCATAGAGGGTTTGCCGCGCCGCGACCGGCAAGGCGACATCGGCATAGCCGACGGTATCGAGCCCGGTGCGGGCGGTAACGCGGCCGACCGCGTCGACGACGCCGGTAATGCCGTTATTGGCGACGCGGACCAGCGGCAGTCCTTCCTCGACGGCGCGGGTGCGGGCGATCGCGAAATGCTGGTACGGCCCCGAGCTATGGCCGTACCACGCGTCGTTGGTGACGTTGAGGATCCAGGCCGGGCGTGCAGCGTCGTCGATGATCGCGCCGGGAAAGATCACTTCATAGCAGACGATCGGGGCAAACGCCGCCAGGCCCGGCAGGGCGACGGTCTGCGGCCCTGGCCCGGCGCTGAGATCGATGCTGCCAGGGGTGATCTTCCTGATCGGCAGCACGTCGCTGAGCGGCATGTATTCGCCGAACGGCACCAGATGCGCCTTGTCGTAGCGCGAGCGGATCACCGCGTCGCCGTCGATCGCCTCGACACTGTTCCACAGCTGCAAGGGCGGCCCTGGCGGTGGCGTGCCGCGCAGCGCGCCGGTAATCACATAGCCGTCTTTCGGCGCGACCGCCGCGATCTGGGCGCGGTGCCGGGCGTCGCGTTCGAGCAGAAAGGTCGCAGCTGCTTCGGGCCAGATGATCGCCGACAGCTTGTGCCCGGCCGGGGCGCTGCTCAATTCGATCAGGCGGTGGAAATTGTCTTCGGCGACCGCCGGGTCCCATTTCAGGTCCTGCGGGATCGACGGTTGCACGAGGCGCAGCCATGTGCCGGTCGGTTGCAGGCGGCGACAGCATCAGGCGGAGGCCGCCGGCGCCCGCCGGTATGGCGATCAGCAGCAGCGCCGCGATCGCCGGCGCGGTGCGGCGCAGCGTCGTCGTTGGCGACAAGAGCGGGGTGCCCAGCAGGGCCGGCAGCGACGCGGCGAACACCGTGATCAGCCCGAGCCCATAAATGCCGACCCAGGCGGTGGTCTGCAAGACTGCCAGCGCACCGGGAAAGGCGCCCGACCAGACATACCCGATGATGTTCCACGGCAGGCCGGTAAAAAAATGCCCGCGGGCCCAATCGGCGGCGCTCCACAGCACCGCAAACAGACAGAGCCGGCCGACGGCGGTCAGCCCGAAACGATTGCCTGCGAGCCGCGTCAGCCCCAGCGCGGCGGCAATATACACTGCCATCGCGGCCGGCAGGCCGAGCACCGCGAAGGGCAGCACCCACCAGAAGCGTGCGATGTCGACAAACAGTGCCGCGGCGATCCAGTACAGCCCGGCGACGAGGAAACCCAGTCCGAACACATAGCCAAGGCGCGCCGACGCCCAGGCATTGGCGCTGCCCTCGTCGAGCCAAAGCAGCCCGGGAAAAGCGACGAAGATCAGCGGCGTCATATCGACCGGAGGCAGCGCACCGGCCAGCAGCACACCGAGCAGCAGGGCGAACCCATGGCGGCGCCAGCCGGTCAGGGAACCGAGTTCCTGCGCGAGGCGGCACAGCGGCGTCTCGGTGCGGGTGCCGGGCTGTACCCGCAGCGCCGACAGCTCAAGCACTTGCCGCCCCCTTGCCGGGAGCGTTGGTTGGCAGACCGCGCACCCGCAATCGCTTGATGCGCCGCGGGTCGGCGTCGAGCACCTCGAACTCGATACCGTCCGGATGGATAATGATCTCGCCGCGCTTCGGCACCCGCCCGGCCAGCGTGAACACGAGGCCACCCAGCGTATCGACCGCGTCTTCGTCGTCGTCGGAGCGCAGGCGCGTGCCCTGCTGGTCCTCGAAGACATCGATCGGCAGCCGGGCGTCGGCGATGACGCTGCCATCCGGCCGTTCGATCAGGCTCGGCGCTTCCGGCTCGTCGTGTTCGTCTTCGATCTCGCCGACGATCTCCTCGATCAGGTCCTCGATCGTCACGAGCCCGTCGATGCCGCCGAATTCGTCCACCACCATGGCGATGTGGGTGCGTGCCTGGCGCATCTGGATCAGCAGGTCGAGGATCGGCAGAGACGGCGCGACGAACAGCACCTTGCGCAACAGCCGTTCGAGCCGCGCCGGCCGGCGGTCCGCGACCGGCGCCAGCACATCCTTCACATGGATGAAACCGATTACGTCATCGAGCGACTCGCGGTAGACCGGAACGCGCGAATGGCCCTGCTCGACCATGCATTTGACGACTTCGGAAAACGGCTGCTCAACATCAAGCGCGATGATGTCAACCCGCGGTACCATCACATCGACGGCAGTGTGCTCGTGCACCTTCAGGATGTTGCCGATCAGCACCCGTTCGTGCTGCGTGATCGGCGCCAGCCCATCGAGCGAGGCCGCGTCAACCAGCGCATCCATCGTCTCGCGTGTGACGCGAGGCCCGCGCGGGCGGCGCAGCAGGCGCAACAGGGTGCGCAGGCGCGACAGTGATCCGGCCGGATTCCTCGGGTGCTCGTTCTTGGGCGGGCCGCCGCTGGCGGGCCGCACGGGGTCGCTCATCGGGTAAGGGTAATCCGCGTTCGTGACATCACATAGGGGTGCGATAGGGGTCTGACACCCCCAGCCCCGCCAATATCTCGACCTCGAGAGCTTCCATGGCAGCCGCGTCGGAATCATCCTCGTGGTCGAAGCCAAGCAGGTGCAGCACGCCGTGCACCACCAGATGTCTCAGATGGTCGGCGACCGGCTTCGTTTGATCGCGGGCCTCGCGTTCGACCGTCTCGATCGCCAGCACGACATCGCCCAGCAAAACCGGCGCGCCCTCCGGCACCGGCGTGTGAGGATCAAAGGCCGGGAACGACAGCACGTTGGTCGCCATATCCTTGCCGCGATATTGCCGGTTCAGCTGCTGTTGTTCGGCATCGTCGGTGAGGATCACGTCGAGAACGAGCGGCGCGCCCGGCATAGGCTTCGCCGCCAAAGCCGCCAGCGCCGCCGCTTCGACCAGCGCCTCAATATCATCGCCGACGCCGAGCCACCTGTCGCATTCGACCGATACATCGACCGTCGCTGTCATTTCTCCTATCCGCCCGTCAGAATCTGAAGGTCGGAGAGGGAGTTTTCGGGTGATCGCATGCTGTCCTGGGCACCGGCGGGTTAATCCGGGGTGTCGTCGCCGCGGGCGGCGCGGTCGCGGGCTTCGTAGGCGCCGACGATGCGGGCGACCAGCGGGTGCCGCACGACGTCCTTTTCGGTGAAGCGCACGATGCCGACCTCATCGACCCCGCGCAGGGTTTCGAGCGCGTCGGCGAGACCGGAGCGCTGGTTATGCGGCAAATCCACCTGCGTCGGGTCGCCGGTCACGACCATGCGCGAGCCTTCGCCGAGGCGGGTCAGAAACATCTTCATCTGCACCGGCGTCGTGTTCTGCGCCTCATCGAGGATGACAAAGGCGCGGGCCAGCGTGCGGCCGCGCATAAAGGCGAGCGGCGCCACCTCGATCTCGCCGCTGGCCATCCGTTTGGTCAGCTGGTCGCCGGGCATCATGTCGTTCAGCGCGTCGAAGATCGGCCGCAGATACGGATCGACCTTTTCGCGCAGATCGCCCGGCAGAAAGCCGAGCCGCTCGCCGGCCTCGACCGCCGGGCGCGACAGGATGATGCGTTCGACCTTGCCGCCCATCAAGAGGTCGATCGCGGCGGCGACCGCCAGATAGGTCTTGCCGGTGCCGGCGGGGCCCAGCCCGAACACCAACTCGTGCTCGCGCATGGCTTTGACGTAGGTGACCTGTGCTGCGGAGCGCGCCACGATGCGCCGTTTGCGGGTGCGAAAGCCGGCATCGTCGTGCCACAGGCTGAGGCTCTTGTCCTCGGCCTCGGCCTGGGCCAGCCGCAGCGCCGCCTCGACGGCGGCCATATCGATATCCTGGCCGCGTTTCAGCCGCTCATAGAGGCGCGACAGCGCCAGCCGGGCGACATCGGTGGCGGAGGCGGGGCCGGCGATCGACAGGCGGTTGCCGCGCGGCACCAACGTCACCCCGAGCTGGCGCTCGATGCGGTCGAGGTTCTGGTCGCGCTCGCCATAGAGCAGCGGCACCAACTGATTGTCGTCGAATTGGAGCTGGCTGCGGCCGGCGGCCGCGAGATCGGCCTCGATCCCCGGCGGCACCGCGCTCACGCGGCCGCCTCGGCGACGGCTGGCCGGGTTGGCGATGACGGCGGCAGGAGCCCTGCCAGGCTGTTCGTTTGGGCCTCGCGGATCATTACCGGCACGATCTCTCCGATCAGGGTTGGCGACGCTTCGGCATGGACGCTTTGCAGATAGGGGCTGCGGCCGACCAGTTGGCCGGGATGCCGTCCGGGTTTCTCGAACAGCACCGGTAGCACCTGCCCGACGCATGATGTGTTGAACGCCTGCTGCTGCTGGTTCAGCAGCGCCTGCAAGGCCGCGAGCCGCTCGGTCTTGACCGGCTCGGGCACCTGGTGTGGCGCGACCGCGGCCGGGGTGCCGGGGCGCGGCGAATATTTGAACGAAAACGCCTGCGCATACCGGATGTCGCGCACGAGGTCGAGTGTTGCCGCAAAATCCGCGTCGCTCTCGCCGGGATGGCCCACGATAAAGTCGGATGACAGCGCGAGGTCGGGCCGCGCCGAACGCAGCCGCTCGACGACGCGGCGGTAATCGTCGGCGGTGTGGCGGCGGTTCATTGCTTCGAGCACCCGGTCGGCGCCGCTTTGCACCGGCAAATGCAGAAACGGCATGAGTTGCGGCACGTCGCGATGCGCCGCGACCAGCGCGTCATCGACATCGCGCGGGTGCGAAGTCGTATAGCGCAGCCGGGCCAGCCCGGGGATGTCCGCCAACGCGCGGATTAACTCGCCAAGGCTCCATTCGCCGCCGTCGGGCTCCGCGCCGTGATAGGCGTTCACGTTCTGACCGAGCAGCGTGATCTCGCGGGCCCCGCCGGCAACCAGCCGCCGCGCCTCGGCGATGACTGCCGCGGCTGGTCGCGAGTACTCAGCACCGCGGGTATAGGGCACGACGCAGAACGTGCAGAACTTGTCGCAACCCTCCTGCACCGTCAGAAAGGCCGTGACACCGGCCACCCCCGTTACTTCCGGCAGAAAGTCGAATTTCGGCTCGGCGGGAAAGCTGGTGTCGAGAATGCCGTTTCCGGCGGCACGGCTGGCGCGCGCCAGCATCTCGGGCAGCCGGTGATAGGCCTGCGGCCCGAACACCAGATCGACAAACGGCGCCCGCTTGAGGATCTCGGCGCCTTCCGCTTGTGCGACGCAGCCGGCCACGGCGATCACCATCTGGCCGCCATTACGCTCGCGCGCCTGTTTCAGGCGGCGGATCGTGCCAAGCTCGGAAAACACCTTCTCCGCCGCCTTCTCGCGGATATGGCAGGTGTTGAGGATGACCAGATCAGCGCCGTCCGGCCGGTCCGCCACGGCATAGCCAAGCGGCGCCACCAGCTCGGTCATCCGCGCCGAGTCATAGACGTTCATCTGGCAGCCATAAGTCTTGATAAAAACCCGCTTGGTCATCGGCACTCGTGATTCTGGTAAACGTAATAGAGGCAAACGTAATGCGGGTTAAATGGCATTAATCACCCCAGTGCCGGTGCCGGGGCATCAGTCGCGGCCGGGCGGGGGTCCTTCCGGCGGTGCGGGTCGCGCGGCAGCTTGCGGCGTCCGCTCAGCGCGTTGGCGACACCTTCGGCAACCCGCTTCTCGCAATACTCCGCCAACAGCTTGCGCGAACCGCATTCCGCCAGGGTCGTCGGCCGGTGAAACTCGACGACGATCTCGACCGTGCCAAGCCCGACCACCGTCCACAGATGCGGCGCCAGCGACATGTCGCCGTACCACGCAAACAGCGGCCGCAGCCGGCGCCCGATCGGCAGCCCGTCGAGCTTGGTGTACGCGACCGACACCGGCTGCACGGTAATCGCGTCTTCCGCCGCCGATGACTGGGCGACGCTGAACAGCGCGCTCTTGAACGGCAGGACACGGTTGCCGTCACTGCTCGTCCCCTCGGGGAACAGGATCAGCGCTTCCTTGTCGCTGAGCCGGCGGGCGATCGTGTCGCGCTGCTGCGGCGTGCTGCGGCGCGCCTGACGGTCGATAAAGACCGAACGCTGCAGCCGCGCCAGCCAGCCGAACAGCGGCCAGCTCGCGACCTCGCTCTTGGCAATAAACGACGCCGGCACCAGCGAGCCCAGCACCGTGATGTCGAGATAGGAGACATGGTTGGAGGCGAACAGCACCGGCCGCGCCCGTACCGGCCGCCCGATGCGGCGAACCCGCAGCCCCAGCAGGCGGCAGCAGCTGCGGTGGTAGAAGCGCGGTAAGGTGCGCGTCCAGCCGCAGTCCAGCGCGAGGCCGATCGCCTGCACCGGCATCAAAAGCAATGTCCAGCCGAGGTAGATGGCCAGCCGGGTCACTCGCAGCGTCGGTGAGCCCATGGGTGCTAGGCCGCCCATTCTAGGTCGGCCATGTCTCTTTCGACTGGCGCTCGTAGTGGCGCGAGTATTTCTCGGCGACGAGGTCGGTCTTGACGACGACGCAGACATCGGTGGTGTTGAACTGTTCGTCGATGACGGCGCCGTCGCCGACAAACCCGCCGAGCCGCAGATAGCCCTTGATCAGCGGCGGCAGCGCCGAGAGGTTGCGCACCGGGTCGAGCGCCGCCGGGTCGAGCCGCCGCATGTCGACGTAGCGATCGGGCAGGGCGCGCGGCCGCAGCGCCGGCGGTGCCAGATGGTGGTAGTAGAGATAGGAGAGCGGCACCGCCAGCGCTGCCGGGTCGGTCCCCGGCAGGCTGGCGCAGCCGAACATCACCGCGATGCCGTGATGCGAGACATAGGCCGCGATGCCGCCCCACAACAACTGCATGACGGGCCGGCCGCGATAGCTCCGCATCGACGCAGGACCGCCCGAGTTCGAGGATTTCGCCGGGATAGGCGATCAGCCGCGACACGTCGTATTCGGCCTCGGAGTAGAAGGCACCGAGCCGCGCCGCCGCCGATCGGCGGATCAGCCGGTAGGTGCCGACCACGGCGTCGATTCCGGTGCCGCGGTTGTGATCGAGCACCAGCAGATGGTCGCAAAGCGGGTCATAACGGTCGTGGTCGCGGCGCCGCTGCGCCATGCCGGGTAACGGGCGCGCACCCATGTCTTCGTAGAAAATCCGGTAACGCAGCGCTTGTGCCGCATCGATATCGGCGGCGCCTTCGGCAAGCCGGACCTCGAGCGACCCCGAGACAAGATCGACGATCCGCCCGGCCGCCGGCATCGCCGTGCGAGGCTCGATCGTTAAGCCCGGCCGTGTCGCGGCAGCGCCGCTCAGCATTGCGTCATTCCCGATCAGGCCGCGGCGTCGTGCGGCGCGGCACGGCATACAGCTCCAGCCGATGGCCGACCAGATCGTAGCCCAGTTGCTCGGCGATGAAGTGCTGCAGCTTCTCGATCTCCTCGTTGCGGAACTCGATGACCCGGCCGCTTTGCAGGTCTATCAGATGATCGTGGTGATCGCTGGGCATTTCCTCATAGCGCGCGCGTCCGTCGCCAAAATCGTGGCGGGCAAGGATGTTGGCCTCTTCGAACAGCCGCACGGTGCGGTAGACCGTGGCGATGCTGATGTGCGAATCGATGGCGGTGGCACGGCGATAAACCTGCTCGACGTCGGGATGGTCTTCGGAATCGGACAGCACCAAGGCGATGACCCGGCGCTGGTCGGTCATCTTCAAGCCTTTGTCGAGACACACCTGCTCGATGCGGGAGATCATCAAATCCCAAGCCGGGCCAAAGCGCACCGTCAGCATTATAGCCGAACCCATGCACCCCGCCTATGGCCGCAAGCGACCGCACACGCGGGGAGCCGTGGAAGTCTGAATTTTGTCGCAGAAGCGCCGGGCCTGTCGGGGCGACCCGGAGGAGGGGTGGTGTCAGGTTTATCTGGAGCGCGGCATCAGCCGCGGGCGCGGCGCGCCCTCGTGCCGAGCCCGATCTCCTTCGCCAGCCGGCTGCGCTGCTGCGCGTAATTCGGCGCCACCATCGGGTAATCGGACGGCAGGCCCCAGCGCTCGCGATAGGTCTCGGGCGACATGTTGTAGGCGGTCTTCAGATGCCGCTTCAGCATTTTCAGCTTCTTGCCGTCCTCGAGGCAGACGATGTACTCGGGCTGCACCGACTTTTTGATGCTGACCGCGGGCTGCGGCCGGCTCGTCGGAACCGGTGTTGCCGAGCCGATATTCGCAAGGGAGCTGTAGATTTGGTTGATCAGCTGCGGCAGATCGCCAACGGCAACCGTGTTGTTTGACACGTGTGCCGCGACAATTTCGGTTGTCAGTGCCAACAAATCGTTTGTTTGATCAGTCGTATCCATGATGCTCTTCCTGACACCTCGCGCGCCCCAAGATATAAATAATGCAAGGTGTCGGTGCAACACTGCTTTGGTGCTATTTTCCAGAATCGGATGAAGCGAAACCTACGGAATCCCGAGGGAAATCTCAGAAACGCGCCAATAGAACACGGTACAGCGAGCCTCACCGACCGGCGCAGGTCAGGTGGCCGTTGCCGCCGGTCTTGCTTCAGCGGCGCGTCTGAGGATCAGCGCATCGCTCGTGCCGGTGCTGCGGCGGTAGTAGCGCGGCCGGCGCCCGACCGGAACATAGCCCTGGGCCGCATAGAGGCGCCGCGCATTGTCGTTGTCTTCGGCGACTTCCAGCACCAGCGAACCGATCTGCCGCCGCCGCGCCTCGGCCGCCGCCGTGTCGAGCAGCGCCGCGCCGATACCGCGCCGCCGGTGTTCGGGGAGCGCGCCGACCGACAGGATTTCGACCTCATCGCCAAGATCGCGCGCCAGCAGAAACCCGGCCGGCGCTTCATCCTCCCAGGCGACAAAGCCGAAGCTGCCGGGCAGGGCCATGATACGGGCGAGCGCCACCTCGTTCCACGGCTCTTCGGGAAAGCACGCCCCGTGCATCGCCGAGAGCGGTGCCGCGGCGAGCCGCGTCAGCGGCTCGATGCGCCGGCTCATCGTGCTGCGGCAGCCTTGGGCAGGGTCACGTCGGGCGGCCGCAGGTAGAGTGGCCTGACCGGCGCGGGCGCGGTGCCGCTTCCCATCTGGCGCAGTGCAGCGGCCACCACGCCGCGCGCGTCAGGGACCGATCGCGGCAGGATTTCAGTACGGAAGCGCGGGCTCAGCGCGGCGGCGGCGGCATCTGTGGCATCGCCGGCAATCGTCAACCCGGTATCGCCGACATGGCGTCGGATATGGTCGGCAAGCCGATCGGGCAAAATGGCGGCGGGTGCGGCCAGCGACGACATCGCGTTGGCGGCAAACAGCTCGACGTATAAATCTTCGCGCCGGCTGTCGAGCGCGACCAGCAGCGGCTGCCCGGCGGCGAGGCCGCTTTCGGCCACCGCGGCGGCCACCGCGGCAAAGCTGCTGACCCCGACCAGCCGCGCTCCGAGACCTAGCGCGATACCTTGCGCCGCCGCGAACCCGACCCGGATCCCGGTAAAGCCGCCCGGCCCGACTGCCACCGCGACGGTATCGAATTGCGTTGGCGACAGGCCGGCGGCGGCGCGTCACGCGCTCGACCATGGGGAGCAGCACCTCGCCATGACCGTGCCGCAGCGGCAGCCTCTCCGCCGCCAGAATCACCTCACCGCGCGCGGCCGCGGCCGAGCAGGCCGAGCCGGCGGTGTCGATGGCAAGAATGCAGAGCGCAGGCCGGGTCACGGCAAAGCGGCCTGCCGCGTCAAGCCCGGTGCGGGCGGTCCGCCCCCTGGCCTCCAGATGGCGGCGTCAGACGGCGCGGACTTCGACCACTTCCGGAATGTAGTGCCGCAGCATGTTCTCGATGCCGGCCTTCAGCGTCGCGGTCGAGCTCGGGCAGCCGGAGCACGAGCCCTGCATGTGCAGGTAGACGATGCCGTCCTCGAAATCCTCGAAGGTGATGTCGCCGCCATCCATCGCGACCGCCGGGCGCACGCGGGTTTCGAGCAATTCCTTGATCTGCGAGACGACCTCGTCGTCTTCCTCGGCGTCGGCGTCGGCATTCGCCGCAGCGCCGGCATCGGCCGATGATGACCGGCCGGCCGGCGGTGAAATGCTCCATGATCGCGGCCAGCACCGCCGGCTTCAGCTGATACCAGTCGCTGTCGCCGTCCTTGGTGACGGTGATGAAGTCGGTGCCGAGAAACACGCCGGTCACCTCCGCCAGCTGGAACAGGCGCTCGGCCAGCGGCGAGCGCGCGCTGCCGCGCCGCGTTCGGGGAAATTGGCGGTGCCCGATTCCATCACCGTGCAGCCCGGCAGGAATTTCAGCGTGGCCGGGTTCGGCGTCTGCTCGGTCTGGATGAACATCGAGGGGCTCCGCGAGAGGGTGATGATAGGGTGTCCTAAGCATGGGGTTTTGCCGCGGGGAATCAAGCCCGGGCCGCCCCGCCTGCCGGATTTATGGGCAGCGGATCGAACGTAGTTCGCATCTTCTCGCAGGGCACCGAGTCGAGGTTAACAGGGTTTGGGGTTGAGGAGTGAGGCGAGGTATTTGGGGTCCCAGCCGGCGAGTTTTCGGCGGGTTTTGATGCTTCGTCTGTCCTGCGCGCGTCTGACGATATTGATGGCGAAGTGGCGGACCACGGCCATGTTTTTGGCGCCGTGACCGGCACGCAGACGGGACTGATCTTCCTTGAAGGTGACGTCGAGGACCCAATGGAGGCAGTTCTCGATGCCCCAATGCAGGCGCACTGCTTGAGCAAGGCGCAGGGCGGTGAGGGGTGCCGAACTGATGTAATAGCGCCGTGCTGGTTTGTCCTTTGCTTTCGACGGTGGCTTCGACCATGGCGATGGCGGTCAGCCTGGCGAAGCGGGGTTCATCGGGGTAGCGGCGGTCACCGGACAGCCAATCGATGGTGTGGCTGACGACATGACGCCGGGTCTCGATCCGGCCATGGCCTTTTTCGGTCTCGCTGGCGATGTCGATCTGTGCCGCCGGTGCGTCGACGAAGTAGCGCTCGATCTCACGCTGCAGCGTGGGCTGATTGCCCTTGACCGCCAGCAGATAATCGCCGCCGGCCTCGGTGATGGCGCGTGCGATGGTGGGATTGCAGGCGATCGCGTCGATGGTGACAAGGGCGCCGTTCAGCGCCAGCCGCGCCAGCAGCGTGGGAATGGTCTCGCTCTCGCAGGATTTGTCCGCCACCGCCTCCTGACCGAGCACGAGATTGTGCGTCGTGGCGAAAGCCGAGACGAGGTGGAGCGCCGCTTTGCCGCGCGAACGGTCATGGCTGCGGCGCGAGGTCTTGCCCCCGGCCTGCGCCGGGGCAGGCTTGATCGCGATGAGGTCGGCTGCGTCCGGCCGCAGTTCGCCCGCCCAGGCCATAAAGCAGGTCGAGAACAAATCCGGATCCATCCGGTTCATCAGCACCCGCAGCCAGTCGGTGCACGGAATGCCGTGGTGATAGGGGCTGAAGCGGCGCAGAAAATCGAGATGTGCCTCGCCCCACGCGACGATGTCGTCATAATCGTCACAGCTGGCGATTGTCGCGGATACCACCAGCAGCAAAATCTCGGGCAGCGGATAGGCTACTTTCCATTGCGGACGCGCGTCCGTGATCGCCGCAAAATGCTCAAGCAGGCTGCGCGTGCGCGCCTTAACCAACACCTCGTCCATCGCCGGCTCCTCATCAATCGAAGCCTCAGCAAATCACGCTTTCGCCTTTCGGGGAATCCCCATGCGCCGGCAAGCTCAAATCGACATTAACCTGACTTCGGTGCCGTGCATCTTCTCGAAGGATGGTTGCAATCGGGAACAAATCATGTACATTTGCTTTCGCCGTGCGCTGTGCGGCGTCCCCCGGTGTAGAATGACAGGAGCGGCATCATGCAGACCGCGTTGCGCCTTTTGGACAAGGACATGATGGACAAGCAGCGGGCTTTGGACGCGGCGCTCGGGACAGATCGAGCGCGCTTTCGGCAAGGGCTCGATCATGAAGCTCGGCTCGCGCGACGCGGCCTCGGATATCGACGTGATCTCGACCGGCTCGCTCGGGCTCGACATCGCGCTCGGCATCGGCGGTCTGCCGCGCGGCCGGATCATCGAGATTTACGGGCCCGAAAGCTCGGGCAAGACGACGCTTGGCGCTGCACGTCATCGCCGAGGCGCAGAAAAGCGGCGGCACCTGCGCCTTTATCGACGCCGAGCACGCGCTCGACCCGGGCTATGCCAGAAAGCTCGGGGTCGATATCGACAATCTGCTGATTTCACAGCCCGATGCCGGCGAGCAGGCGCTCGAAATCGCCGATACGCTGGTGCGTTCCGGCGCGATCGACGTGCTGGTCATCGATTCGGTGGCCGCGCTGGTGCCGCGCGCCGAACTCGAAGGCGAGATGGGCGACAGCCACATGGGGCTGCACGCACGGCTGATGAGCCAGGCGCTGCGCAAGCTGACGGGATCGATCTCGCGCTCGCGCTGCATGGTCATCTTCATCAATCAGATCCGCATGAAGATCGGCGTCATGTTCGGCAACCCGGAGACCACGACCGGCGGCCAGGCGCTCAAATTCTACGCCTCGGTGCGGCTCGACATCCGCCGCATCGGGCAGATCAAGGACCGCGACCAGGTCGTCGGCAACCAGACCCGCGTCAAGGTCGTCAAGAACAAGATCGCGCCGCCGTTCAAGGTCGTCGATTTCGACATCATGTACGGCGAGGGGGTGTCGAAGCGCGGCGAACTGATCGACCTCGGCGTGCAGGCCGGGGTTGTCGAGAAATCCGGCTCATGGTTCTCGCATGACGGCCAGCGGATCGGGCAGGGGCGCGAAAACGCCAAGACCTTTCTGAAGGAGCATCCCGAGGTCGCCGAAACGATCGAGCATGCGATTCGCGAAAATGCCGGTCTCGTCGCCGACGCGATGATGGCCGCCCCCGGCGAGGTGGCCGCCGACGAATAAAAATCGCCGCCCGCCGCCCGCCGCCTGCCGGCTTGTTAATCGGCCCGCAATGAATGTCGAAGCATCGCCGAGCCCGGCGCTGGCGCAGGATTAGCTGTTGGCAAACGGGTCGTCTGCGTGGAGCCGGCTGGTTCCGTCCTGGCCATTTTTGGTCGGGCTGGCGGTGTTCGCCCGCCTGCTGATCGAAAAGCACGCCCTCCTCAACGACCCGGATACCTATCTGCATATTGCCGCCGGTCGCTGGATTTTGGCGCATCATGCTCTGCCGCTGCACGATCCGTTCTCGCACAGCGTGCCGGGCGCCATCTGGATATCGCCGGAGTGGCTGGCGGAAGTCGTGTTTGCCGCCCTCTACGACAGCTGCGGTTGGAGCGCCGTCGTCCTGGCCTCGATCGCCAGCGTCGCCCTCTCGATCGGACTGCTGGCTCATTTTCTGCTGCGGCGCCTCGAACCGCTCCCCGCCTTGATCGGCACCTTCGCCGCTGCCGCATTGCTCCTGCCGCACTCGTTGGCACGTCCGCATATTCTGGCCCTGCCATTGCTGGTTGTGTGGGCCGGTGTGCTGTTCGGTGCGCGCGATGCCGAGCGGCCGCCGCCGTTCCGCCTGTTGCCGGTCATGGTGCTGTGGGCCAATCTTCACGGGAGCTTTCTGGTTGGTCTTGCGCTCGCCGCGTTTGCCGCCGGCGAGGCTGTCTGGCAGCCGCGCCGCGGCCGCTCGCGGGTTGCCGAGGGCACCTTATGGGGCGGTTTCGCCCTGGCGTCGCTGGCTGCCGCCTGTGTGACGCCGCACGGCATCGCCGGCAATTATCCAGCCGCTGCAGCTGATGCGAATGCCCGCGTTGCAGGCAACCTTCGCCGAGTGGCTGAGTCCCGATTTCCAGAAATCCCCGGCGCTTGAGATGTGGGTGCTCGGCATCGTGCTGATCGGCTATGCCAGCGGCATACGGTTGCGCTGGCCGCGGCTTGCGCTGTTGCTCGGTTTGATCCACATGACCCTGCAACACTCCCGACACGGCGATGTCCTGGCGATTGTCGTGCCGCTCGCGCTCGCCATGCCGCTCGCCGGCACGCTGGCGACGCTGACGGTCGATCAGCCGTCGCCGCTGCTCGCGTGGGCCGGCCGCTTGGCAGGGCCCCCGACGCTGCCCGGGGTGCTGACGAGCGCCGTGATCCTTGTCGCCCTGGCGCTCCCGACGGTGCTGCAGCCGATCGAGCGGGCCGACGACGCGGTAACTCCGGCCGCCGCTCTCGCGGCAGCGACACGGCTCGGGCTGTCCGGGCCGGTCTACAACGCCGAGGGCTTTGGCGGCTATCTCGATTTTCGCGGCGTGCCGACCTTTGTCGATGGCCGTGTCGAGATGTACGGCAACGATTTCATTGCCACGGCTTTTGCCGCCGAAACCGGCGACGAGGCCGCAGTCGCCGGGATTCTGGCGCGCTACAAAATCGGCTGGGCTTTGCTGTTGCCGAAATCCGGGGCCGCGGCGGTGCTCGATCATCTGTCCGGGTGGGAACGCGTCTATGGCGACGAATGGGCCGTGGTCTATCGCCGTGACGCGGCCAAATCCGGCTAGACCGTTCGCGCGGCATCAGAAATGCAAGTCGGTCTCCTGCAAGCACCTCTTGCAAGCCCGCCCGGAACCACCACAATCGCCCTATGCAGACCACCAACGATATCCGCGCCGCCTTCCTCGATTATTTCGGCCGCAACGGTCACGCGATCGTGCCGTCGAGCCCTCTCGTGCCGCGCAACGACCCAACCCTGCTGTTCACGAATGCGGGCATGGTTCAGTTCAAGAACGTGTTCACCGGCGTCGAGAAGCGCAATTACCAGCGCGCGACGACTTCGCAGAAATGCGTGCGCGCCGGGGGCAAACACAACGATCTGGAAAATGTCGGGTATACCGCGCGGCATCACACGTTTTTCGAGATGCTCGGCAATTTTTCGTTCGGCGATTACTTCAAGGAACGGGCAATCGAGCTGGCGTGGAACCTGGTGGTGCGCGAGTTCGGGCTGGCGCGCGACCGGCTGCTCGTCACCGTGTATTCCGAGGACGAGGAGGCGGCCTCCCTGTGGGCCAGGATCGCCGGTCTGCCCGAACAGCGGATCATCCGCATCGCAACCTCGGACAATTTCTGGGCGATGGGCGATACCGGCCCGTGCGGGCCGTGCTCGGAAATCTTCTACGACCACGGCGAGGCGATCCCGGGCGGACCACCCGGCAGCCCCGACGAGGATGGCGACCGGTTCATCGAGATCTGGAACCTGGTTTTTATGCAGTTCGAGCAGACACCCGGCGAGCGCCTGCCGCTGCCGCGCCCCTCGATCGACACCGGTATGGGGCTCGAGCGCATCGCCGCGGTGCTCCAGGGCAAACATGACAATTACGATATCGACCTGTTTCGGGCGCTGATCACCGCGTCGGCGGAAGCCTCGGGGGTTGCGGCCGACGGGCCGCACGCGGTGTCGCACCGGGTGATTTCCGACCATCTGCGCGCTTCCGCCTTCCTGATCGCCGACGGCGTCCTGCCCAGCAAGGAAGGGCGCGGCTATGTGCTGCGCCGCATCATGCGGCGGGCGATGCGGCACGCGCAGATGATCGGCTGCAAGGACCCGCTGATGTGGCGGCTGGTGCCGGCGCTGGTGCAGCAGATGGGCGCTGCCTTCCCCGAATTGCTGCGGGCGCAGCCGCTGATCACCGAGACATTGCGGCTCGAGGAAACCAACTTCAAGCAGACGCTCGAACGCGGGCTGCGGCTGCTCGACGACGAGACCGCCCGGCTCGGGTCTGAGGAGCCATTGCCTGGCGAGGTCGCGTTCCGGCTCTACGATACCTATGGCTTCCCGCTCGACCTGACCGAGGACGTGCTGCGCGGCCGGGGCCGCAAGGTGGCGATCGAAGGCTTTGACGCGGCGATGGCGCGGCAGCGCGAGGAGGCGCGGCGCAGCTGGGTCGGCTCGGGCGAGGCGGCGACCGAGGCGACCTGGTTTGCCTTGCGCGAAGAGGTCGGCGCAACCGAGTTCCTTGGGTATGAAACCGAAAACGCGGAGGGCGTGATCCTGGCGATCGTTCGCGGCGAGGAGCGGGTGCTGGAGGCGGCGGCCGGCGATGAGGTCGGCATTGTCGTCAACCAGACGCCGTTCTACGGCGAATCCGGCGGCCAGGTCGGCGATACCGGCGCGATTTTCTCCGCCAATGGCGGAGAGTTGCCGGTGGCCGATACGCAGCGCAAGGCTGGCGACGTGTTCGTGCATCTCGGCACGGTGCGGCACGGCACGCTGAAAGTCGGCGATGCGGTGGAATTGCGCGTCGACAGCGCGCGCCGCCGCCGGCTGCGGGCCAACCACTCGGTGACGCACCTGCTGCACCAGGCCTTGCGGCACCGCCTTGGCGAGCACGTGACGCAGAAGGGATCGCTGGTCGCACCAGAGCGGATGCGCTTTGATTTCAGTCATCCGCGTCCGCTGACCGCAGCGGATATCACCGCAATCGAAGCCGAGGTTAACGCCCGCATCCGCGAGAATGGCGAGGTCAGCACCCGGCTGTTGACGCCCGAAAAGGCAGTCGCGGAAGGTGCGTTGGCGCTGTTCGGCGAGAAATACGGCGACGAAGTGCGCGTCGTCGCGATGGGTGATGGCGAAAGCGATGACAGGCCGTATTCGGTCGAATTGTGCGGCGGCACGCATGTCCGCCGCGCCGGCGATATCGGCCTGTTCAAGATCGGCGGCGAAAGCTCCGTGGCATCCGGCGTGCGCCGCATCGAGGCGCTGACCGGCGCGGCGGCCGAGGCCCATCTTGCCGCCGAGGAAGAGTTGCTGCGCCAATCGGCGGCGGCGCTCCGGACGAGCCCGACGGAGTTGCCGGTGCGCCTGGCGCGACTGGTCGAGGAAAACCGTCGGCTGGAGCGCGAGTTGGCCGAGGCGCGCCGGGCCATCGCGGTCGGCCCGCATAAAGGGGCCGGGACGGCGCCCGCCAATGGCGCCGCCGCGGAGGGCGCAACGCGGATCGGTGATATCGTCTTTGACGGCCGGCTGGTCGATGACGTGCCCGGGCGCGAGTTGCGGTCGCTCGCGGATGATCTGAAACGCCGCATCGGCTCGGGGGTGGTCGCGGTGGTGTCTCGTGCCGAGGGCAAGGCCGCCATCGTTGTCGGCGTGACCCAGGACCTGGTCGGCCGCTTCAATGCTGTTGAACTGGTGCGGGTCGGGGCGGAGGTGCTGGGGGGCAAAGGCGGCGGCGGGCGGCCCGACATGGCCCAGGCGGGGGGGCCCGAAATCGCCCGCGCCGAGGCCGCGCTGGCCGCCGTGCAAAAGGCGCTCGGCGCTCAAGCAGGTTGCGATTAAACCCAATCAACGATTATAACTTGATTCGCCTGTCGGTTGTACGCCCTGGTGCCCAGGGTGCTCGACCAAATGAGCTAAGCATCTGTAATCCAAAGCATTAGTGATATACCATCGACGCCATGAATTGGTCATCGCATGATGCACGAGGGGCAGTAGCGCGGACGTCCGCGGTCTGCCGTGTGACGGAGTCTGTGCGACCAGCATGAAACGCTTGGACACGGCGGCTACCCTTGTTTTGACGCTCGGGCTACTGGCGCTTACCGGATGCGAAGATGCACCGTTGCGTATCGATCCGCTTAATACCAATGGCAGGGATGGCGGCGGCAAGCCGCTGAATTACCCAACGCTGATGCGGATCGGCGCTGCCGCGCATGCGGGCGGCGATCTCGCGACCGCAGTCGGCTTGTATCGCCGCGCGGCGGCCATCGATCCTCACAACGCGGCGCCATTTGTCGCAGCCGGCAACACGCTGATGGAAATGGGCAACAGTCAACGAGGCGATCGTTGCCTACAACTCGGCGCTGGCGCGAAATGGCCACGACCCGGAGGCGCTGCGCGGTCTGGCGCGCTGCTTATCTGATGACCGGCAAGCCGGAACTTGCCGGTCAGCCGCTCGCGGTGGCCTTTGCGGATACGCCGGACGATCCCAAACTGCTGCTGCTGATCGGCGTCGCCGATGATTTCGTCAACCAGCATGAAGAAGCGCAGGCGCGGTATCGACGGGGCCTCGAACTGGCGCCGGGTGATCCCGGGTTGACGGTCGATCTGGCCTTATCGTTGGCGCTTAGCGGCAATTACGACGAGGCGGTCAACGCTCCTGAGGCCATTGGCGCAATCGACCAGTTCGACGCCCCGCGAGCGCCAGACCCTGGCGTTGATCTACGGGCTGCAAGGCAATTCGGTGGCGGCGCGGGACCTGGCACGCGTCGACCTCGACGCGGTTACTGTACAGCGAAATCTGGTTTATTACGACAATCTGCGCCGCCTCCCACCGGAAGCGCGCCAGCGGGCGATCCAATCACTGACGATGCAGCAAAGCGGCACCCGCCAGTTCTGACCGCTCCAGCAGCCTGGGCAGGACCGCTCTTCGCCTTGGTGGCTTATGCGTCGCCTGGGGTCAGGCGATATTATCGGGCGGCGCGATCGGCATATCGTCCAGCGCGCGGTCGGGGGCCATGCTCGTGACGACCGTGGGTGCTTCGAGCGACGACGTGCGGCGCCCGGAGAAGGTGTCCATGACGCTGAGCACGGCCGGGCCGAGCAGCACGATGAACAATGTCGGCAGGATGAAGAGGATCATCGGCACGGTCAGCATCGCCGGCAGGCGGGCGGCCTTTTCCTCGGCGCGGATGATGCGCGCCTCGCGGAATTCGGCGGCGAGGATGCGCAGAGACTGGGCCAGCGGCGTACCGAATTTTGCGGTCTGCAGCAGCGTGTTCACGACACCGCGGACCGACGCCATATTGGTGCGCGCATTCAGATTGTCGAATGCCTGTTTGCGCTCCGGCAGGTAGGTCAGTTCAGCCGCGGTAATGCCGAATTCCTCACTCAGCTCGGGCCAGGTGCTTTCCAGTTCGCGCGACACGCGCACCAGCGACGCGTCAAGGCTGAGGCCGGCTTCGGCGCAGATCACCAGCAGGTCAAGCGCGTCCGGCAGGCCAAGCTCAATCTGGTGGCTGCGTTTGCGGATCAAGTTGTTGATGAAGATGCCCGGCGCAAAAAAGCCGAGCACCGCGGCAAGGAGAGCCGCCAGACCACGGGCCTTTTCGGGCACCGGAAGAACGTGGGCGCCATACGAATCCATGATGACGATGGCGCCGAAAACAAACGGCATCGCAAGACGCGCGAACAGGTAGCGGATCATCGCGTCGCTGGAGCGCATGCCCGCCTGGGCCAGGGTCATGCGGGCGGTCTGCGCATGTTCCGAGCGCAACAGGTTGAGCCGGGTGACCACCTGGCTCATCAAGCTGGCCGCGGTCAGGCTCTGCCGCCGCGACCGCTTTTGGTCGAGGGCTACAACGCGCAGGCTTTCACGTCGCTGCAGCACCTGGTCGTAGCGCCGCGCATAGGGATCACGCGCCCGCAGCGCCTGCCAGACGGCGAGGAACACCAGCAGAACGGCAGCGCCGGCGAGCGCGGCGATCAGATCGTTCGGGCCGATCCAATACGGCAGCCAGTCCTCAAGCCGAAAATCGGAAACCTTCATGCTGTTCATATTTCGAACCGTGCCATGCGAACCATGATGGCGATCCCAACGACGAGCATCCCCACCGCCACCCCAACCATCACCAGGCCACGAACGTCGGTGAACAACGGTAGGATATAGGTCGGCGACGTGATGCTCAGAATGACCGTGACGGCCACCGGCAAGGACCCGAGGATTGCGGTGCTCGCGCGCGCCTCGCTGGCCATTGCGCGCGCCTTTGCCCGCATCGCCCGGCGGCGGCGCAGCACGTCCGACAGATTGTTCAGCGTCTCGGCGAGATTGCCGCCGGTTTCACGCTGGACATTCAAGGCGATAACGAAGAAACGGAATTCGGGGGCCGAGATGCGCTTGCCGATCTCCCACAACAGGCTGTCGAGATCGCGGCCGAGCCGCATGCCGGCCTCAATGCTGCGAAACTCCGTGCCGACCGGGTCACCGATTTCCTGACCGGCGGTGACGATTGCCTCGCTGATCGGCAGGCCGGCGCGCAACGCGCGGACCATCAGGTCGATGGCTTCGGGAAACAGGTTGAGAAACCGGAACACCCGGCGCCTGCCCATCCGGCCGGTGATGTAGTGTGGGATCAGGACGCCGATGGCGACGCCCAACCAGAAGGCTCGGGATCAAGCCGACACGAAGGGCGATCAGCGTGACGAGCGTCATGCCGACGATGACGCCGAGCGTCACCAGCATGTATTGGCCGACGCTGATGTCGCGCCCTGTCCGCGCCAGCCGCTCTATCAGGATTTCGCGGCGCGGCAGCAGCCGGAACAGCCGGTCGATCCCGGGAGTGGCGCTTTCGCGGCGGGTCAGGGACCGCGAGGCGGCGGGGCCGCGCGCGGCGATCCTTCTATCGGACGTTTCTGCCTGGCGGTTGGTGACCTGCCGCAACCGCCGGCTGTAGCGGCTGGACCGCGCTCCTCCGATCGCCGCCACACCCAGCATGATGACCGCGCCGGTCATCAGGCCGATCAGCAGCGCAATTTCGGTGGCCGGATCGAGAAACCCGGTCATGGTCTAGATCACCTCAAGCAGCGCCCGATCCAGACCGAAATATTCGGCACGGGGCAGGAATGCCGGCCGGATGCCGCTCGGCTGGTAGATGCCGCGCAACTTGCCGTCGGCGCCCTCACCCTGGAACTGGAAGCTGAACAAATCCTGGGTCGTGATGATGTCGCCTTCCATGCCGACGACTTCGGTGACCTGGGTGACGCGCCGATGGCCGTCGCGCATGCGGTTTACCTGACAGATCAGGTGCACGGCCGAGGCAATCTGCGTCCGCATCGCTTTCGGCGTCAGGTTGAAGCCACCCATGCCGATCATGTTTTCGAGACGGGTCAGCGCCTCGCGCGGGTTGTTCGCGTGGATCGTGCTCATCGAGCCGTCATGGCCGGTATTCATGGCCTGCAGCATGTCGAGCGCTTCTTCGCCGCGGCACTCGCCGATGATGATCCGGTCAGGCCGCATCCGAAGCGCGTTCTTGAGAAGATCGCGCATCGTGATTTCGCCGGTGCCTTCGAGGTTGGCGGTGCGCGTCTCAAGCCGGACCACGTGCGGCTGCTGCAACTGCAATTCGGCGGCGTCTTCGATCGTCACGGTGCGCTCGCCGCTGTCGATCATCCGCGACAGGGCGTTGAGCAGCGTCGTCTTGCCCGAACCCGTGCCACCGGAGATCAGGATGTTGAGCCGGCACCGCGCCGCAATCTTCAGCAGCGTCGCCATCGCCGGCGAGATGCTGGCATTCGCGGCCATGGTGTCGAGCGTGATCGTCTTTTTGGAGAATTTTCGGATCGAGATCGAGGCGCCGTCGATCGCCAGCGGCGGGATGATGATGTTGACGCGGCTGCCATCAGGCAGGCGGGCATCGACCAGAGGCCGGGATTCATCGATACGCCGGCCGATGCGCGTCACGATCTTGGTGCAGATGTTCATCAGATGCTGGTCGTCGCGGAAATTGACATCGGTCAATTCCAGCTTGCCGCGGCGCTCGACGTAAACCTGCTTCGGCCCGTTGACCATGATGTCGCTGACGGTTTCGTCGGCGATCAGCGGTTCGAGCGGCCCGAGGCCCAGCATGTCGGCAATCAGCGACTCGACGAGTTCGCGCTGCTCGGTGAAGTTCAGCTGGATCTTGGTTTCGGCCAGCAGCTCCTTGACCCAGCCGGTCAGCTGCGCTTCGAAGGCCGCGCGCGGCATTTCCGCGGCCGCGGCGACGTCCATGTGTTCGAGAACCAGCGGCTGGATCTGCGCCTTGGCCGCCTCGATCGCCGCTTTGTGCGGGTTGCGCCGGCTGGCGTCGTTGCCGCCCGGCATCAGCAGCGTCTGCATGATGTCGGTGACAAGATCGCGGCGGGAGAGCGGGTTCGCGTCGATCGTGTGACGCACGAAATAGGCCTGCACCGCCGCATCGACGATCTTCGCGAGATCGCCGCGGCTCAGGAGCGCATCGCCGTTCCGGCCGGATTTCGGCGCCGAGCCGGGCGCTGAGTTCCTCGCGGGCGATTGCCAGCCGGTCTTCAATCGGCGATTCCGGTTCCATTATCGGAACCGGCGCGACCATGTTTTCCGGCAGTGGCGCGTTGGCCAGTGTCGGGCTGCGAATCTACCCGGGCGCGGCCGCGCGGAAAGTTCCGCGATGCGTGCATCGAGGCCGCCTTCGGTCCGTTGACGTCCAGAACATTGTCACCATGGCGAGAACCCGAAGAGCTTGCGTTTTTGCGGTCTCGGCCGGACCGGCAAAGGTCCCGATAAGCTGGTCTATTTCGCGCACCACCGGGCTGCGGGGCGCCGCGACCGGCAAGGGCTGGCCTGAATTTGTCGCCGCGCCGGTCGATTTGGCGTCGTGCGACAGCGACAGGTCGAGCGACTTACCGACAGCCTTTTCAAATTCCGATTTGCCGACTGTCGCCCGTTCGGCGCTGGCGCCTGCATCCACTAACAGAACCTGGGTTTGCGGCGCGTGCTCACGCATCAACGTCTGCAGGCGAATCGTGTCTCGCAATCCGGCGAGGCTGCGTTCGCATAGTATAACCACCTTTGATGCGGCGCCAAGGACGACGCGCTGCGTCGGCGTCACCCAGCGCGGCAGGTCGATCACGATCCAGCTGAATTTGCGGCGCAACTCGTAGAGCAGCACGTCGATGGCACCGGCATCGATCATCAGCGTCTCGGCGACGGCTGCCTCGGACGCCAGGATGCGCAAGGTGTCGGACACCTTGACGGTGGCACGATCGACAAACAGCGCGTCGATGCGCGCCGGCTGTTCCAGCGCCTCGCACAGCCCGCTGCCCGGATCGCTGTCGAGGTTGAGCGCGACCGTGCCGAAATGCAGGTCGAGATCGAGCAGGGCAGTGCTTTCCTTATGCTTTTCAGCGAGCAGCCAGGCGCAGGAGACCGCGGTCACCGTCGTCCCGACGCCGCCGCGGCTGCCGATAAAAGCGATGACCTGCCCGAGTCCCGCGCCGGGGCCGCCGCTCGACGAACCGCCGCGCTTTTCAAGGCCGATCGCCAGCGCCTCGCGGCTGATCGGCTTGACGAGATAGTCAGACGCGCCGGCCGCCAGCAGATCGCGGAACAGGCCGACATCGTTGACCGTGCCGAGCGCCAGTATCTTCAGGTCCACGCCGCCGACCGAACGCGCTGCGCTGAGTTCGGCGATCGGTGCCGTCGAATCCGACACGTCAATGATGAAAACCCGCGGGTTCGCGCCCTCGCGGATACGCCGCAGCGCGGCATCGAGCGTCGGCTCGAGAACGAGATCGTCGTCGAGCTGCAATTCGCGAATGATGCCCTGTACGCGATCAAGGGTCGGCTGGTCCTGCAACACAGCCACAATCCCCTCGCGATCCGGCCTTCTTGCGGCCGGAGCGGGGGCGGCGGCTGTGGTACTGGCTGCTCTCATGGGGTACTCCCGCCACTGCTCGAACCGCCCGGAGCCGGCGCACTGGTTCCCGCGATCGGGCTCAGCGTCGAGGCACTGGGCAGGACGATCTTGTCAGTCTGATAACGGTTGATTGCGGCGGTTGCCGTGACGGCATCGACGCTGTGCACGACCGGCCGGCCCTCGGCGATGTCGGCCGGGTTCCACACCATCTGCCCGAAATTCGATGCGGTGGCACACCCGAAATTACTGGCCAGCCCGTTGGTAAAGCCGAGCTGCGGGTCTTTGCTCCAATCGGGACAGGCCGGCGTCGTGACGAGTGTCCGACCGGTCTGGATCAGCGCCTGGTTGGGCGGCAATCCGCCGACCGGGCTCGCGGTGGCGATGATGTTGTAGCGCAGCAACCCGCTGGCGATCGCGTTAAACCGCGCGGTCGCCAGGGCGGGGGTGCCGCTGGCAGAGACCATCACCCGGTCCGACGGGGCGATGCCGCCGCCCGCCGCCATCGCATACAGCTTCGCGGCGTCGGCCGCCACGAGACGGCTCGATCCCGCGCGCAAAATGTACCGCAACGCTCGCCGACACATTGTCGAGCGTCAAAGCCTTTGGCGACTCGGTCGTCTCATCGTACTCGGCGGCGCCGGGCCGACAGGCGGCAAGCGCCAGAAGCGCGGCGCACGCAATCAGGGAGGGATGCGTTTTCATGTCTTGTCCTCCCAATCAATCCAACCGAAACCCGGCCGGGCCGACAAGACCTTGTCCGCCGGCTCCGACCGGCCCCTTGGGCGGCCCCGGCAGGGTCTGTCGATAAGTGCCGCCATTGATGATCTTCTGAGCGTCATGCGATGCCACGAAACCGTCGGTCGGCAATGACATGCTGGTGACCGACGGCTTGACCAGATAGGGAGTCACGATGATGACCAGCTCGGTTTCGTCGCGCTGGAACTGCTGCGATCGGAATAGCTGACCGATGATCGGAATATCGCCCAGTGCCGGTATTTTCGAAATGTTCTGCGTCGTCGAATTCTGCAGCAGACCGGCCAGCGCATAGCTTTCGCCGCTTGCCAGTTCGACAGTTGTTTCCGCGCGACGGACCGTCAAGGCCGGGATCGAAAAGCCGCTGATCACAACGGCGCCGTTGCTGCTGAGCTGGCTGACCTCGGGGCGGATGCGCAGGTTCAGATGGTTGGCATCGATGATCGTCGGAATGACATCAAGCGATACGCCGAAGGTCTTGAATTCGACCGAGATCGTCGTTGTGCCGCCGCTCGGGCTCACCGCAACCGGGATCGGAAATTCGCCGCCGGCCAGGAACGACGCCGCCTGCCCGCTGGTCGCGGTCAAATTCGGCTCCGCCAGCGTCGTCAGCAGGTTTTCCTGTGCCAGCGCGTCGAGCGTCACCTGGAGTTGCGAGGAGGTGCCCGGGATTGGGAAGGCGTACGCGAAGACGTTCTGTGCGGTGATATTGCCGCCCGTTACCGGATTATCGGTATTGAACCCGAACCTGGCAGGCAGGCCGCCTAATATTCCGGGCGTCGTGCTCCAGTTGAAGCCCAGCGCCTTGAGCACCTGGCGGTCGACTTCCGCGATCTTGACCCGGATGTTCACCTGATTGGGCGTGACAACCGACATGCGGTTGACCACGTTGCCCTTGGTTTCGCTGACGATCGAGGCGGCGGCGCTGCGCACCCGCTCGGCGCGGCCGGCGCTCGACACGTTGCCGCTCAGGACCAGGGAGTTGTCGACCGAGGTGACCTGCACGTTTTCGCCGGGCGCCACGGTGCTGAGCGTCTGCCGCACCCGCGACAGATCATGCTCGACGCGGATCGGCGCGTTCAGCAGGATTTTGTCGTCGCTGTCGACCGCGTAGAGCGCGGTCTCGCCGGGCGCCTTCGCGGTGACGTAGATCAGCACGGCGATTTGACCTGCACGTCTGCGACATCAGGGTTGGCGACAAAGACCGTGTTCGCCGGTCGCGGCAGCCGGATCAGCGTCCCCTTGCCGGCTTCGATCACGATTGGCGGACCATTCGCGGGCACCTGGCTGGCACGCCCCTGGGAATTGGCAGCATACGGCGCGGGTGTGGGCGCGTTCGCGGTCCTGGCGGGGGTCGGCGGGGCGTTGCCGGCGGTCGGTGATGGGCTTTGCGCGCCGCCGGTGGCAATACTCAGCAGTAATGCCGAGGCGGCGACGGCAGTGGCCAGAATTATGCGCATCACGATCCCTTTTGCCCAGAATTAGCAGCGACAGATTCGCTCCCTTTTCCACCGCCGCGCAAGATCGTGATCGTGTCGTTGTTGGCGCTTCCCTTTTTCCCGCCCTCCAGCGGCACCAAGGGCTTAACCAGGGCGCTTACGTCGCTGTCAACCGTATAGGTTGAATTAAGGGGGTTCGACGAATTGCCCAGTTTTGGCTGGTCGTCGCCTGTCCCGTCATTGGCGGCAACTTTGGTGGTTTCGGTGGATGCCAGCTTCGGCAGCGTCGCTGACGGATCGGGTGAAAGACTGCGCAGCGTCAAGGAGAGTTTTCCCATTTCGGCGGCAAGCGTGATGATTTCGCTTTCTTTCGGGGTCACTTCGAGGGTGGCGGTGTGCGCGACAAGCGTTTCGCCGGGCTTGCTGTCCATCCGCTGGTCGATCGCGATGACCCGCAGATCGTGCAGCACGGTCTCGGTGACCTTGTGGTCAGTGCCGCCGCCATTCTGTCCGGGCTTGGTTTCCGGCTGATTGATCGTATAGGTGATCATCAGGTCGACCTGATCGCCCGGAAAGATAAAGCCGGAAACGCCCGTGATGGCGGTTACGGGCACCGAGATCGCCCGCATGCCGGGGCGCAGCACCGCTGCGAGGAAGCCGCGACTGCCCGGCGAGATGATCTTTTGCTCGGTGACGGGCTCGCCGGCGTTGATCGGGTTCTGCGCGACCCAGCCGGCATAGTTTTCCGGCGTCTTCGTGCCGATGACGATGTAGTTGCGGTCGATGCCGCCTTCCGGCCATTGCTGCCAGACCATGTCCTCGGCCCGCAGGATCTGGCCGCGCTTGATGTCGTTGCGGGCGACCAGCACCGATTTGGCCGGTGTCGGGAGCGCGACCGGCGCCGCCTCGGCAACGTCGCGCGTCCGCTGCGCCGCGAGCCACGAGCGAGCCAGCAGTGCGGTCCCGCCAGCGAGCAGGACGGCGACGAGGAGCAGAACCAGAGTTCGAGAGCGCATGGCTGGATCAACCGAAATAAGGTGGAAGCGTTACGATCAATGCGGCGCCGGCAATGGCGATGCCGTAAGGCACGCGCATCGACAGCCCGCGCTCCGACTGAGCCTCAGGCTGGCCCATGATCTTGCGGATGGCGGCAGCAAGTCGGCGACCCGGCGGGATCAGCAGAAACAGCGCCAACGCGCCGCCGAACAGACAGGTCAGCATCAATAGCGCCGGAATACCGGCAGGCCCGGCCCACAAGGCCGCGGCACCGAGCAGCTTGACATCGCCGCCGCCCATATAGCCGCGTGCGAAAAGTACCGCACCGCCCAGGAATACCGCGACGGCACACCCGATGGCCGACAGCGCGCCGTCCAGGCTGGGCGCGGCGGCAAAGTAGAACGGCCATAGCGCGCACAGTGCCAACGGCAACAGGTTCGGTATGACGAACCGGCGAAAATCCTCGAATGCAGCAGCGGCCATGACGATCGTGAACGCGGCGAGCGCGAGCGCCTGGAGGTATGTGGTCATCAGGTGCGGCAGCGCCTCCAGCCAGCGGGACGCCCCACTTTGTCGACCGCCGTGGCGAATTACGGCGACTAAAACTAACGGAGCGTGTTGCCAGCCCGTTACAACGATCCGGCCAAGTGAAAGTACCATGCCGGGACATGATTAAAAAACGGATAATGGCGAGCGGCGCCGCCCGTTTTCGCCAAATGCGCGATTAGCGCTGCTTGCGCGCCGTGTTGCGATCGATAACACCTTGCGTGCAAGATGACGCGATCCGCTCTTCATTGTAACCGGGCTGGTCGCGCAAGACTTCGCCTGTATGTTGGGCGACTATCGGAGGGATCACCGGTAAGCGTTGTGACGCGCCGGTGGCGGATGGCCCGGCGGGAACGCGGGTCAGCTGGATGACCCCCGGCCCTGGAGCGGGCCGGCCGGGCCGCCCGCGTTGTGCCTTTCGGTCCCGCGCTATTTCGCCGCGGTCACCATGATCTCGACGAGGATTTCCGGCCGTGCCAGATCAGCCCGCACGCAGGCCCGCACCGGCGGGTTCTGCGGATCGACCCAGTCGTTCCACACCGCGTTCATCTGCGAGAACAAGGCCATGTCCTTGATCCACAGATTGGCGGTCAGCAGGCTCGATTTCGAGGTGCCGGCCTCTTTCAGGTAATGGTCGATCTTGTCGAGGACCTGGCGGGTCTGGCCCTGCACGTCCTGGCTGGCGTCGCTGGCGGTCAGGCCGGCGAGATAAACCCTGTCGCCGTGCACGACGGCGCGGCTCATGCGCGGCCCCGGCGGCTGGGTGGTTTCGATGCGGCGGATATCGGCCATGATGTTCTCCCCGTTGATGCCCTCTGGCAGGGCCGCAGTGTGGCGCGGCGGCGGGGGGAAGGGAAGGGCGCTTGGGGACGACCAGGCACCCTAAAGGTCAGCCGTCCTTGAAGTTGACGATGCGCCCGCCGAAGGTGTGGATGCCGTAGGTGACAAGCGGTTTGTCGCCGAGCACGCGAAACCCGTGCACCCGCCCGGCGGGGATCGAGATCGTCACCCCCGGCGCCATCGCCACCGTGCCGTCCTCGCCGTCGAGCCACGCTTCGCCGCGTCCTTCAAGCACGGTCAGCACCTCGACATAAGGGTGCGAGTGCTCGCGCGTCGCATAACCCGGTTCCGACGTTTGAATGCCGGTGCGGATCGGGATGTCGGCGCCATTATCGTCGCCGATCAGGGTGCGATAAGTCGCCCCGCCGGGAAACGGAACAACCGGACGGTCCTCCTCGCGGATCACGGTGAGAGTTTCGGACATTGGTTGGTCCCTCGATTACGCTTCGCGGATTATAGCACGGTTCTGCGGTGGTTGCCGGCTTGAGCTTTTGTTGTGTGACGTATAAATATTGTATCTACGTGATTGTCTCCATCGAGAAGGAAAGCCCTTGCTGATCCAGGTCACCAAGTGGGGCAACAGCCTCGCTATCCGCATTCCCGCAGCCTACGCCCGCGAAATCGGCGCGACCGAGAACAGCGCGGCCGAGCTGTCGGTGGATGACGGCAGGCTGGTGCTCAAACCGGTAAGAGGCTTACCGGAGTTCGACCTCGATGCTCTGGTCGCTCAAATCAGCGACGAGAACCGGCACGACGAGATCGCGACCGGTGCCGCGGTTGGTGATGAGTTCAACTGATGCGGGCTGTCTATTGCCCAGATGCCGGCGACATTATCGACATAACCTTCGATCCGCAGGAGGGGCGCGAACAGCGCGGCCGTCGGCCGGCGCTCGTCCTGACGCCGGCGGCGTATAACCGCCGCGCCGGCTTGTGTGTGCTGTGCCCGATTACCAACCAGCAGAAAGGCTACCCCTTCGAGGTCGCGATACCGGCTGGCCATCCGGTGACCGGGGTCGTGCTGGCCGATCAGGTCAAGAGCTTGTCGTGGGAGCGGCGCGACGCCGCTTTTCGCTGTCCGAGCCCGGGTGGCGTGCTGCGCGAGGCGAAAGGCAAGATACGCGCGCTGCTACAGCTTGCGTGACTCGGCGCGGTTAGGCACGGTTTACCCGTCGGCCCCGCGGCCACCCAGGAGAAAGCAAAGATCCATGAAAAACGACGATCGGCCGCGCCATTATCGCCAGGACACGCTCCTTACCCATGTCGGCCGCAACCCCGAGGCCAATTTCGGCGTGGTCAATCCGCCCGTCTACCATGCCTCGACCATCCTCTCGAAGAACATGGCGGAGTGGGAGGCAAAGCGCGCCGCGCCGCCGTTTTCCGGGGTGCGCTACGGGCTGCATGGTACGCCCGGCACGTTCGCGCTCGAGGAATTGCTGGCGAAGATCGAGGGCGGGTATCGCGGCATGCTGATGTCGTCGGGCCTGGCGGCGGTGACCGCGCCGTTGCAGGCATTGCTGGGGGCCGGCGATCATTGCCTGATGGTCGATAGCGCCTATGGCCCGGCGCGCAATTTCTGCGAGGGCATCCTGAAGAAATGCGGTGTCGAGACGACCTATTACGACCCGCTGATCGGCGAAGGTATCGCCAGATTGATCAAGCCGAACACCAAGGTCGTCTATTGCGAGTCGCCGGGGTCGCTGACCTTTGAAATCCAGGATATCCCGGCGATCGCCGCGGTGGCGCACAAGCAAGGCGCCAAGGTGCTGATGGACAACACCTGGGGCACGCCCTACCTGTTCCGCTCGTTCGAGCATGGGGTCGATGTCTCGATCCACGCCGCGACCAAGTATATCTGCGGTCATTCCGACGCGATGCTCGGCGCGGTGATCTGCAACGAGGAGACCTTTCTGCCGGTGCGCTCCGGCATGGCGCAGATCGGCCACAGCGCCGCGCCGGATGACGTGTTTTTCGCGTTGCGCGGTATGCGCACCCTCTCCGCGCGGCTCGAACGCCATCAGCGCAACGCGATGGAAGTCGCCAAATGGCTGCAAACCCGGTCGGAAGTGTCGCGGGTGCTGTACCCGGCCCTGCCGGAAGACCCGGGGCACGCCATCTGGAAGCGCGATTTCCTCGGTGCCAGCGGGCTGTTTGGTGTCGTGCTGAAACCGGCCTCGAAAGAGCAGGTCTACGCAATGATCGATGCGCTCGATCTCTTTGGTATCGGCGCGAGCTGGGGCGGTTTTGAAAGCCTGATCCAGCCGATGTATCCCGAGCGCTCCCGCTCCGCCACCAAATGGAATGCGGAAGGCCCCGGCGTGCGCATCCATATCGGCCTCGAAGACCCGCAGGATTTGATGGCCGATCTGGCGCAGGCATTCCGCCACCTAAATAGGTAGCTGCTGCGGTGTGATCGCGCGCATGTATGGCGGTGCATGCGCGCTCGGCATTTCACATCGCGCGGCGATGCCGCCAGAATAAGGCGCTAACGCCTGGGAGAGTGGAATGGATGTGACCGAGCCGGGGTTCCGGATCAACGTCTCGCGCGAGGGCTATCTCGACCGGGCGCGCGAACTCGTGCCGATCTTGCGCGACGCCAGCAACGAAATCGAAAAGAACCGCCAGACCTCGGATCACGTCATCCAGGCGATGGTAGAGCGCGGCATCTTCAAGATGCTGCTGCCGGAATCGATCGGCGGCGCCGAGCTTGACCCGCTGACCTTTACCGCCGTCCTCGAAACCCTCGCGACCGGCGACGCCAGCACCGCCTGGAGCCTCGGGCAGAATTCCGGCTGCTCGATGATCGCACCCTATCTGCCGCGTGAGAGCGCCATCGAGGTGTTTGGCGGGCCGCGCGGCATTCTTGCCTGGGGGCCGGAATTGCCGGGCGCCGGCAAGTGCGTCGCGGTCAAGGGCGGCTTCCGGGTGACCGGCCAGTGGGGGTTCGCGACCGGCAGCCGGCATGCGACCTGGATTGGCGCGCATTGCCCGGTGTTCGAAGACGACGGCAGCCCGCGTATGGGGGCGAACGGCCGTCAGGTCGTGCGCACGATGGTGTCGCCGAAATCCGACGCGACGATCATCGATAACTGGCATGTGCTCGGCCTGCGCGGCACCGGCAGCGACAGCTACCGCTTTGACGATTATTTTGTGCCGCACGAGCACTCCGCCGGCCGCGACGATTTCTCCGAGCTGAAGGAGAAGGGGCCGCTCTACCAGATCACCAGCGGCATGATCTATGCGATGAGCTTTTCGCATGTGTCGCTCGGGATCGCGCGCGGCGCCTTCAACGACTTTATCGAACTGGCACGCGACAAGGTGCCTCGCGGCGCCAAGGGCACGCTGCGCACCAACAACACGATCCAGTCACAGGTCTCGCAATGCGAGGCAAAGCTGCGTTCGGCCCGGGCGTGGCTGCGCGAGGTCATCGGCGAGATGTGGGACGAGGCGCAGACCAAGGGTCATATCAGCGCCGACCACCACCCGCGGCTGCGCCTGTCATCGACCTGGGCGATCAACCAGGCGCGTGAGGTGGTGGCGACGATCTACCACGCGGCCGGTGCCGGCGCGATTTTCGAGGGCAACCCGCTCGAACGCCGCATGCGCGACATCCACGCCGGTACCCAGCAAGGCCAGGGCCGCCCGATCCATTTCGAAACCGTCGGCCAGATGCTGATGGGCCTCCCGCCGGAAGGCCGCATGTTCCGGTAACCCGCAAAATGTAGGGCGGAAAGCGCCAGAACCTGCTTGCCGAGCCACGGCTGAGTTGATGGCGGTTCGGCGCGCGGTACGCTCCGTTTTCCGCCTTACGGCCGGTTGAGCGCAGCCGCGATGCCCGGTGGTAACTCATCGCCGAGCGCTGGTGGATTATCGGGGACCCGGTCGAGGACCGCGCGAAGATCACCTTCCCGCGCTTTCCCCAGGCGCCGGCGGTAATAGGCCGCGGTTTCGAGCGACCCGAGCTTTTGCGCGATCGCCATGTTGATCCAATAGTCGAGCGATACCCCCTCGTCTTTGGCGAGGCGTGAGGCCGCCTGCTTCAGGGCCGGTGAGATTTTTAGCGGGTAAGCCGGCTTCGCGCTCATGATGCCATCCTTCCCAAGAGCTGAGCGCGAGTCACGATAGAAATCTGATCCGCTAGTTCGACAAAATGACGGATGTTGTGGGTCACCAGATAATCAGCACGACCCTCGATTGCAGCCTCGACGACCATTGCGTCATCCGGGTCTCGACTTAGGTGAACCCTTCGATCCGGCCGTGTTTCTACGATTTCGGCCCTGGCGATGAGGCCACGCAGGAATTGCCGGATTTCGGGTGCGGAAAATCCGTGCACCCGCATGCTCGGGGCGTCGTAGCACCTCGTCGTATTCGGCGATGAGGGGTGCATTGAGCACAATCGCGATCCGGCCTCGTTCCACGAGGTCCAGAATGTGAAAAGACGCACCACTCCGGCTCCGCAAGCCGGAGACTACGACGTTTGTGTCAAGCACAACGATCAGGTTGGCGTGGCTACCGGCCAGCATTGGCCCCGTGCCGGCAGTGTGTCTGGGAGATTAATTACGGATGGATCACCGTTTCGGCGCGGCTGATCACGAAGGCGTCGTGGCGGTCGAGGAAATCGGCGACGATTTCGGTGAAGGCTTCGGGCCGCTCGGCGCCGATTGCGTGGCCGGCATCGTAGACCAGCACCAGGTGGCAGTTCGGCAGGATTTCCTTGTAGTGGCGGCCCATGTCGGACGGGATCACGTGGTCCAGCGTGCCGAACAATACCAGCGTCTGGGTCGGCAGATCGCGCAGCCGGCTCTCCAGTTCGGGGTCGCGGTCGGGGCGGCGCAGGCGGCCCATCAGGCGCATCCGCTGTGCCTGGATTTCCGGCGATGGCAGGGTCAGCGGCGGCATCCGCTCGGGGTGGGCGTAGAGGCGGCGCGCGACTTGCTCCGGTGTCCCGGTCGGCGGTGACACGCCCGGCGGGCGGATCGCGGCCGCGGCTTCGAGCACGAGGCCGAGCAGCCGTTCCGGCGCCTGCACCGCGAGCCAGCACGCCGTCGCGCCGCCGAACGACGTGCCCCACAAATTGAAGCGGTCGAGGCCGAGCGCGTCGGCCACGTGGAGCATCGTCAAGGCGAAATCCGGCAGGGTTTGCGAGTTGGTGTTTTCCGCCTCGCCAAACCCCGGCATTTCGATCGCGATGACGCGGAAATGCTGTGCCAACAGGTCGTGCGCCCGGCTCAGGCGCAGCCCGCCGGCACCGTGCAAATGAACGAGCGGCGCGCCATTACCGGCTTCGCAATAGCGGATGCGAAACCCGTCAGCCTCGACATGGCTTTCGCGGAAGGTTGTCACGTCAATTCCTCCAGGTTGCTTCCTTCGGCACCCATTCTCTTGTCATTCCGGGGCGGCCGAAGGCCGAACCCGGAACCCAGGAACACGGACGGCGCCAGGTTTTGACAGGCCCGTGTTCATGGGTTCCGGGCTCCGGCTGACGCCGGCCCCGGAATGACAACTTTGGGGTACGCGCGGGGTCAAATCTCGCGGATGCGCGGCAGCACGGTGCGGCCGAACAGGTCGAGCGCGTCCATCAGCGCATCGAGGTCGCCGGAACCCGGCGGATGCAATGACAGGTCGAGTACGCCGGCGCCCATCACCTCGCGGCAGCGCCTGATCTGCTCGACGACGGTGTCCGGGCCGCCGATAAAGGTCGTCGGCAGGATGCCGCCGACATTGGCGGTGCGCTTTTCGCCGGCGACATTGCGCTGGTCGGCCGCGATCAGCGCGTCGCGCAGGCCGGGGCGGACCGGAAACGGCGATTGCTTTTTCTGCTGCTCAAGCTGCTCGTGCGCCGCCTCGTCGGTTTCGGCGAGCAGCATGTTGGCGCGATAGACGATCTGGTCCGGCCCCGGTTCCCACCCGTATTGGGCGCATTGCTCGCGGTAATAGCGCGTCGATTTCGCCATCACCTCATACGGGCCGTATGACACCCCGAGGCCCAGATGGTGGCGGGCCGCGAAATCGCAGGATTCGGCGCTGGTGCCGAGCGCGTAGGTCGGCGGGCACGGCTGTTGCAGCGGGCGCGGCCAGATCGACACGGTGCGGTATTGGTAATGCCGGCCCTGCCAGCCGAAGGGCTGCGGTTCGGTCCACGCCTTGAGGATCAGTTCCATACCCTCGTCGGTGCGCTCCCGCGCCTCGGCGGGGTTGAGGTCGTAGGTCAGCACCTCGTTGGTGGTGCCGCGTAGCAGCCCGACGATCAGCCGCCCCTCGGCCATCGTATCGAGCATCGCCAGTTCCTCGGCGATGCGCACGGGGTTGCTCTGCGGCACGATCGGCCCGAGCAGCGCAATCTTGATCTTCTTGACGTGCGCCGCGAGGTTCGCCGCCGCGACGATCGTCGAGGGCGTCAGGATGCGCGGCGAATAATGGTGCTCTGAAACGCTGACCCAGTCGAAGCCGAGTTCCTCGACATAGCGCACCCGGTCGAGCATGGCGCGGTAGGATCTGGCGCCGATCTCGGGGTCGTAAGCGCCCGATGGCACCGGCCATTCGCGCGGCATGTCGGCCGGCGGCATATAGCGCCCGGTTTCGAAGAACGAGACCTTCATGCCGCCCCCTCCGTTCCACCGGTTGTCCCGGCTAATTTCAGCGCCGTGAAGCCTACCATCGGGCAGCGGCGCTGGCGAGCGGCCAGCGCGTGTTGCGTTAGGCGGACGTTGCGTTAGGGTGGGCGATCGTTTCTGATGCTCGGCGAAAACTTGAACTTAACCTTCCGCGTTAAGCGGCGGCGGCAGGGAGGACACACTCGTGCAGCACAGCAGGGACCGCATCCTGACCACCCATGTCGGCAGCCTGCCGCGGCCGTCCGATCTGCTGGCGCTGCTGGAGGCCGGCGAGCGGGGCGACGCGTTCGATCGGCCGGCGCTTGAGGCGCGGGTCGCCGCGGCAGTGCGTGAGGTGGTCGCGAAGCAGGTTGCGACCGGCATCGACAGCGTCTGCGATGGCGAGCAGAGCAAGATGTCGTACACGTTTTATGTGCGCCACCGGCTCTCCGGCATCACCGCCCGCAAGGGCACCGACCTCGCGGCGCCGCCGCAGACCGGGGCGCACCGCGATATCGCCGATCACCCGGATTACGCCGAGCGACTGCGCGCGGCGCGGGGCGGAACCTCGTGGTTTGCCGCCGCCGCGGTGCCCTGCTGCACCGGCCCCGTCACATACTGCTGATCGCGGGCCGCTCGAAGCCGATCTGGCAAACCTCAAGGCGGCCGTCGCGGCGGCGCCTCCTGGCGAAGCATTTATGAACGCCGCCTCACCAGGCGTCCTGACCAAGTTCGTGCCCGACCAATTCTACAAAAACGAAGACGCCTATGTCGAAGCCCTGGCGGACGCGCTGAAGGAGGAATACGAGGCGATCTACAAGGCCGGGTTCATCCTACAGATCGACGCGCCCGATCTTGGCTCGGCCCGGCACAACCAGTACCAGCATCTGTCCGACGCCGAGTTCCTGCGCATCGCCGACCGCAATGTCGCGGCGCTGAACCACGCGACCGCCAACATCCCGCCCGAGGCGATGCGCATCCATATCTGCTGGGGCAATTACGAGGGGCCGCACACCCACGACATCCCGCTCGCCAGGGTGTTCGACACCTGTATGCGGGCGCGGCCGCAGGCGCTGCTGTTCGAGGCGGCCAACCCGCGGCATGCGCATGAATGGGAGGATTTGCGCACAGCGAAAATCCCCGACGACAAGATCATGATCCCCGGCTGCCTCGATTCGACGACCAATTTCGTCGAGCACCCGCGCCTCGTCGCGCAGCGCATCTGCAATGTCGCCAACATCGTCGGGCGCGAGCGGGTCATCGCCGGCACCGATTGCGGCTTTGCCACCTTCGCGGCGCAGCAGAACATGGTCGCGCCGTCGATCGTCTGGGCCAAGCTGGCATCGCTGGCCGAAGGCGCCCGCATCGCCACCGACCGGCTGTGGGGTTCTCGCGCCGGGTAGACGTCAGGCGGGGCGGAGCCAGACCGAGGTGTCGTGGAACACGGCACCGCCATGTGGCAGGCCCGGGTCGGCGCTGGTCAGCAGGTTGATGCCGATGCCTTCCTCGAAGGCATGGTTTGGCCAGACGCCTTCGACGATCACAACCCGCGGCTGCATTCCGTCGAAGGCGCGGGCATGCACGACGACGCTGCCCTTGCGGTTGCCGAGGCGGATGCGCCCGCCATCGACGATATCGAGTCCGGCGAGTGTTTCCGGATGCACCAGCGCGGTCGGCCGCCCTTCGCGGGCGACGCCGGAGGGCGTGTTGTTAAAGCTGGTGTTCAGGAACGAGCGCGATGGCGCCGGAATCAAACGATAGGGTTGGTCGGGGTCGCGGTCGTCGAGGATCGCGACATGGTCGGGAAATTCCGGCAAGGCGGCATGGTCGCGCCCGATCGCGGCCCACTGTGCGCGGAAGTGGAATTTCCGGTCGGCGTGGCCGAAGCCGTCGAGGAAATGCGCGGTTTCGAACGGCCATGTGCGGTCGAGCCAGGCGCCTTCCTCGAATTCATCGGGGCCGGGCAGACCGCTCATCCGCAACGTTTCGGCGATGATCTCGAACGCGGTCATCGCGAAACCGCGATGCCGGGCGCCGAGCCGTTCGGCCAGCCCGCAAAGTACCTCGTGGTTCGAGCGGCATTCGCCATGGGGCGGCACGACGGCGCGGTGCATTTGCAGAAAGCTGTGGGCGCCGGCGGTGTAGATGTCGTCGTGTTCGAGGAATGTCGTCGCCGGCAACACGATGTCGGCCATCGCCGCGGTCTCGGTCATGAACTGCTCGTGCACGCAGACGAACAGATCGTCGCGCGCGAACCCCTGGCGCACGAGACCGGATTCGGGCGACACGACCATCGGGTTGGTGTTCTGGATCAGCAGCGCGTCGACCGGCGGACCGTCGCCGAGGTCGCGCCTGTCGCCGGTCAGGATCGGGCCGATGCGCGACTGGTCGAGGATGCGGGTGCGAGAAATCGGCGACATCAGCCCGTCGATCAGGCTGCGGTCGAGCTGCACCAGCCCGTGGTTTGATTGCATGCGCGCCGCCGCCCTCGTATTGCCACGCCCCGGTCACCGCCGGCAGGCAGGTCACCGCGAAAAGCTGCGCCGCCCCGTTGCGCTGCCGCGAAAACCCGTAGCCGAGGCGGATATAGCTGCGTTTGGTGCGGCCGTAGAGGCGGGCAAAGTCGACGATCTCGGCTTTGCTGAGGCCGGTGATGGCGGCGGCCCATTCCGGGTCGCGGCTCGCGACATGCATTTCGAGGCCGGCGGGGTCGTCGGTGTAGCGCGCCATGTAATCGCGGTCGGCGTAGCCCTCCTTGAACAGCACATGCATGACGGCGCAGGCGAGCGCGCCATCGGTGCCGGGCAGCGGCGCCAGATGCATGGTCGGCGATCTCGGCGGTGCCGGTGCGATACGGGTCGATCACCACCAGCCTGGCGCCGCGTTCCTTGCGCGCCCGGGCGATGTGGGTCATCGCGTTGATCTGGGTCGAGACCGGGTTGCCGCCCCACACGACGATCAGGTCCGATTTCGCCATCTCGCGCCCGTCGACGCCGCGCTTGGCTGCCGGCGCCGGCCAGCCAGCCGCAATCGGTCAGCACATTGCAGATCGTCGAATGCTGCCGCGAATACCGCATCGCATGGCGCAGCCGCTGCAACCCGTCGCGCTGCACGAGGCCCATCGTGCCGGAATAGTAATGCGGCCACACCGCTTCGGAGCCGTGGCGCCGGGCCGCGCGGGTCAGCCCCTCGGCGACGAGATCGAGCGCGTCGTCCCACGAGATCGGCGCAAACGCGTCGCGCCCGACGCCCTTGTCGCCGACCCGCCGCAGCGGCACCGACAGCCGCTCCGGGTGGTATTGCCGCTCGGCATACCGCCCGACCTTGGCGCAGACGACGCCATCGGTATAGGCCTGCCCCTTGGCGCCGCGAATCCGCCCGACCCGCACCCCGTCAATCCGCTCGACCTCGAGCGCGCAGGCACTCGGGCAATCATGCGGGCAGACGCTGTAGGCGGTGTCCAACGGCAATTGCAGGCTCCGGCGGAACAGGCGCACAAGATATCAGGCGTGGTCGCCGAAGGCGACACGTCGCCGGTCCGGCACCGCGACGCGGGTTGTGATAGCATGCGGCATGCCGACCCGCGTCATCGACGACCCGATCCTCCAGCGCTTTCGCGCCGCGCTCGACGCGCTTTACGGCGACCGCATCGAGCGGGTGGTGCTGTTCGGCTCGCGCGCCCGCGGCGACGCGCGCGACGATTTGGATTACGACGTCGCGGTGTTCCTCCACGGTCTGACCGAATACTGGCGTGAGGCCGATCGAATCACCGATGTCGGCACCGATATTCTTTACGATACGGGCGCGGTGATCAACGCGTTGCCGTTTCGGGCGGGTTCGCTTGCAGAGCGGACCTCCCTGATGCGGGAAATTCGCTTCGACGGTGTCGACCTGTGACGCCTGAAACGTCGGAGCATCTATTGAAGGCGAGGGAACATCTCGACAAGGCGCAAACATTGCTGGAAGTCGTGCACTATAGCGATGAGGCTGGGCGCGCTGCCTACCTCGCTGGCTTTCATGCCGCGCAAGCGCTGATCTCCGAGCGCACCGGCCGGATTTCCCGGACCCATGCCGGCGTCAATGCCCAATTCAACCTGCTGACCAAGGATGACCCGCGCGTTGATGCAGCATTGCGAGGCTTTCTGCCACGTACGTTTCGCCTGAAGGCGACCGCCGACTATATGGCAGGACCTGATGCCGTTGTTTCACAGGAACAGGCGGAGGCGGCAATCGACACAGCCACCCGGTTCATCAATTGCGTCGTCGAGTTGCTGGCATCCCAACAGGACATCCGATGAACTTCACCCTCAGCCCCGACCAGCTTGAAATCCGCGAGGCGGTGGCGCGGTTGTGCGAGCGGTTTGGCGATGATTACTGGCTGAGGAAGGATACCGAGGCCGAGTTTCCGCATGAGTTTCACCGGGCGATGGCGGAGGCTGGGTGGCTCGGCGTCGCGATGCCGGAGGAATTCGGCGGCAGCGGGCTTGGCATCACCGAGGCGGCGGTCGTCATGCAGGCGGTGGCGCAGTCGGGGGCCGGGTTCTAGCGGTGCCTCGGCGGTGCATATGAACATTTTTGGGCTGCATCCGGTCGTCGTGTTCGGCACGCCGGAGCAAAAGCGGCGCTTTCTGCCGCCGCTGATCGCCGGCCGGGAAAAGGCATGCTTTGCGGTGACCGAGCCGGATGTCGGGCTCGACACGACGCGGCTCAAGACGCGGGCGGTGCGCGACGGCAACGGCTACAGCATCACCGGCCGCAAGATCTGGACCTCGACCGGGCAGGTCGCCGAGAAGATGCTGATCCTGACCCGCACGACGCCGATCGAGGAGGCGGCGCGCCCGTCGCACGGCATGACGCTGTTTTATACCGATCTCGACCGCAGCAAGGTCGAGGTACGCGAAATCCACAAGATGGGCCGCGCCGCGGTCGATTCGAACATGGTGTTCATCGACGGGCTCAAAGTGCCGGTCGAGGACCGCATCGGCGAGGAAGGCAAGGGCTTCCAGTACATCCTGCACGGGATGAACCCGGAGCGGATTTTGCTCGGCGTCGGAGGCGGTCGGGCTTGGCCGCGTCGCGTTGGCGCGGGCGGCGCGTTATGCCAATGAGCGCGTCGTGTTCGGCCGGCCGATCGGGCAGAACCAGGGCATCCAGCACCCGCTCGCCGAACGCTGGATCGATCTCGAAGCGGCCGAATTGCTGGTGTGGCGCGCCGCCGCCGCCTATGACAGCGGCGCCGCCCCCGGCGATGTCGGCGCCTTTGCCAACGCCGCCAAGTTTTTCGCCGCCGAGGCCGGGCACCGCGCCTGCGAGACCGCGATGCTGACGCATGGCGGCATGGGCTATGCCCGCGAATTCCACGTAGAGCGCTTTTTCCGCGAAATCCAGATCGCCCGCATCGCCCCGATCAGCCCGCAGCTGATCCTGTCGCACATCGCGGAGCGGGTGCTAGGATTGCCGAAATCCTACTGAGGTTACGATCATGGCTCGTGTCGCGATTGCCGGGTTTGGCGCCATCGGAAAGGTTGTCGCCGAGCACCTCGATCGCGGCATCGAGGGGCTGACGCTCGTCGCCGTTTCGGCGCGCGACACGGCGCGGGCCGAGGCGGCGATGGCCGGGTTTGACCGGCCGGTGCCGGTATTGCCGATCTCGGAACTGTGGGAAGAGGCCGACATCGTCGTCGAATGTGCGCCGGCCGCGGTGCTGCGCGACATCGCCGAGCCGGCGCTGGCACGCGGCCGCACGCTGATCACGCTGTCCTGCGGGGCATTGCTCGACAATTTCGACCTGGTCGAACTGGCGCGTCGCGCACGGCGGCCGCATCCTGGTGCCGACCGGAGCCTTGCTCGGCGCTCGATGCGGTGCAGGCGGCGGCGGTCGGCGAGATTTCCCGCGTCCACATGATCACCCGTAAGCCGCCGAACGGGCTCGACGGCGCGCCCTACCTCGTGCCGAGCGCGGCATCAGCGTCATCGGGCATCGACGCCGCGCAATGCGTCTTTTCCGGCACCGCGCGCGAGGCGGCGCGCGGCTTTCCGGCCAATGTCAACGTCGCGGCGGCGCTGGCGATGGCCGGCATCGGCCCCGACCGCACGACGATCGAGATCTGGGCTGATCCCGGCAGTCGACCGCAACACCCACCGCATCGAGGTCGAGGCAGATGCGGTGCGGCTGTCGATGCTGATCGAAAACGTGCCGAGCCTCGAAAACCCCAAGACCGGCCGCCTGACGCCGCTCTCCGTCGTCGCCCTGCTGCGCAAATTGTCGGCGCCGCTCGCGATCGGCACCTAAGCCCCCCTTTTGGTTGGGGTGGCGGCCCCGCAGCCCCTCGCGTAGGATCGCGCGCACGAACCTGCCGGTGATCCAACAGCTGGCAAAAAAACAATAAATGCGCGCTTCGAGGAGGAACACAGTGGCCGCAGATTTGACGAGACGGACCGTGCTTAAGACCGCCGCGATTGCCGGCGGAACCGCCCTGACCATGCCTTTCGTGCGCGGCGCCTATGCCGCGGGCAAGTTATCGTGCGGCTTCTGGGACCATTGGGTGCCGAGCGCCAACGAGCCGATGCGCAAGATCTGCCAGGAATGGGCCGACAAAAACCACGTCGAACTTTCGATCGATTTCATCACCTCCAACGGCGACAAGATATTGCTGGCGATCGCCGCCGAGTCGCAGGCCAAATCGGGTCACGACGTGCTGTCGATCCCCACCTGGTACGCCGCCGGGCAAGCCGAAAACCTCGAACCGGTTGACGACATCATGCAGTCGCTGATCAAGGAAAACGGCAAGGTCAGCGCCGCTGCCGAATATCTCGGCAAGCAGGACGGACACTGGATCGCGGTGCCGGGAACCTGGGGCAACGCCAGTTTTCCGTGCGTCGGCCGGATCGACCTGCTGAAGGAGCATGCGGGACTTGATGTGGTCAAGATGTATCCGGCGAGCGGTGCACCGGACAAGGAACTCATCGACCACTGGACGTGGGATACCTTTCTCGACGCGGCGCAGAAATGCCACAAGGCCGGCTTTCCGTTCGGCGAACCGATGAGCGCGGCGAGCGATGCGATCAACTGGGTCGGGTCAGTCTTTGCCGGCTATGGGGCCGAACTCGTCGACAAGGACGGCAACATCACCGTCAAATCCGACGCGACGCGTCAGGTTCTCGAGTGGTTCAAGAAGTTCATCGCGGTGTCGCCGCCCGATGTCTGGGCCTGGGACAATGCCGGCAACAATAAATGGTTCATTTCCGGCAAGGGTGCGCTGATCCAGAACCCGCCCTCCGCCTGGGCGGTCGCGAAGCGCGACGCGCCGAAAATCGCCGAACAGAGCTGGTGCTTCCCGCCGCCGAAAGGCCCGAAGGGTCGGTTTGTCGCCGGCAACACCTATTTCTGGGGCACCTGGAAGTTCTCGAAGAACGCCGCCGCCGGCAAGGACCTGATGTATTTTCTGGCGCAGCGCGCCCAGGCCGAACGGCTGGTCAACGCGAGCCAGGGCTTTGACATTCCGTCCTTTGAAAAACAGCTCGACTTCAAGGTGTGGGCCGAGCAGGGGCCGCCGACCGGCACGATCGCGAACTATCCGCCGCGCGGCGACGTGATCGTGTCGATTTCCGGCGCCCCGGCCCCGGCGCGCATCGGCACCCAGATGTTCGCGCAGGGCACGATGACCAAGATGATCGCGCACTGCACCCAGATGAACCAGTCGATCGACCAGGCGATGGATTGGGCCAGCAGCGAACTCGAAGGGTTTATGCGCTCTTAGCCATAGGCTCGGCCGGCGATGCTGCGGGTCAGTTTTCGCCGGCCGCGCGGGTCTTTTCGACCGCGGCGATGACCGTAGGGGCGGGCGTGCGCAGCCACGGACGCTCGATCAGGGGTTTGCCGAAATAGTACCCTTGCAGGAGGCCAACGCCTTCGCGCCGCAGGATTTCGGCGTCTTCGGCGGTGGTGACGCATTCGGCGACGGTGTTGAACCCGAAGCCTTTGGCGAGACCCAGCAGGTGACGCAGAAATACCTGGCTTTCCGGGCTTTGCGACAGATTGCGGATGAACGAGCCGTCGATCTTGACGGTATCGACCGCGAGGCTTTGTAAATGCCGTAAGCGAGGTATGGCCGGCGCCGAAATCGTCGAGCGCGACCTGGCAGCCGGCGTGGCGCAGCACGCTGACAAACCGGGCGGATTCCTCAAGGTCGTAGAGCGCCGCGGTCTCAGTGATCTCGACGATCAGCCGCGATGCGATTTCCGGCTTGTTGCGCACCTGCGCGATCAATGCGCGCAGCCACGGCCGGTCGGCGGCGGTGAGGCCGGAGATGTTGAAGCCGAGCTTGACCGTCGGGTGTGCCTTCAGCTCTTCGACTGCCATGTCGAGGACATAGCGGTCGACAGCCGGATAAACCCGAGCTGCTCGATGATCGGCACAAACTCGCCGGCGGCGACGATTCGGCCATCCGGCATGCGCATCCGCAACAGGCACTCGTAATGATCGACCACGCCGTCGTTGCCGTCGACGACCGGCTGGAAGGCAAAGACGATCCGTCCCTCGCGCAACGCGGTGCGCACCTGCTCGCTGATCGACAGGCTGCGCCGCTGCCGCTCGCGCTGCTCTTCGGTCATGCGGTAGTGGGTATGGCAGTCGCGGCCGGCGCGCTTCGCTTCCGCCAGCGCGCTTTCGGCGCGGGTGATGACGTCGTAGGAGGTCAGCCCCTGGTCGGGGAACGAGGCGCTGCCGATCGACACCGCGGCATAGATCGGGCCCGCGCGTGGTGATGATCGGCGCCGAGTTGACCGCGGCCAGGACCTTTTCCGCCGCTGCGCCGATGTTTTCCGGCGGACAGTTCGCCAGTACGATGCCGAACCGGTCGCCGCCGAGCCGGCCGATGATGTCGCTGACGCGCAGGCAATTGTCGAGCCGACGGCCGATCTCGATTAGCACCGATATCGGCCGCTTCATAGCCGAACATGTCGTTGATCATCGACATGTTGTCGACGCCGACCGACAGAAACGCGGCGGGGCTTTCCGAGCGCTGGTTCGCGGCGATGATCTGGTCGACCGCCTCGCGCAGCCGGCTCTTGTTGAAATGACCGGTCAGTTCGTCGTAATTGGCCAGCCGTTCGAGCCGCGTCTGCTGGATTTTGCGGTCGCCGATCGTGCGGATGAGGCCGAGCATGGTCTGCGGCCGGCCGGCGGCGTCGCGCTTGGCGCGGCCGCGCTCATGCACCCAGACAAAACCCCCGCCGGGGTCGCGCAGCCGGTATTCGCAGTCGAACGCGGCCTCGCCTTCAAGATGCGCGGCAAGCGCCAGCTGGCGATGCACCAGATCATCGGGATGGATGCGGGCGGTGAAGCTGCGGCCGGTCGCCAGTTTCGGCGGCGAAGTCGATGCCGGCCGCGGTCAGTTCGCCGGACCAGTCGAGCCGGTCGCTTTCGAGTTCCCAGAAATAGGCAACATCGCCGGCCGCTTCGATCGCGGCGGATAGTTGGTGCGAAAGCTCGGTGCTCACTAAGCGGACATCCGCGCTAAACCTCGACCGGGCCATTTGGTTCGCTACGAGGGCGCCATCCGGGGACGCTGCGGCAACAATTTTAGGACGCACATATTGAAGAAGTCTTAAATGCCGTCGACGCGGCGGCTCGAAATACGCTCCGCCGGGAAGTCGTCAGCTCGGGCGTATGGGAGTCGAGGAATGGCAGGACCGCCTGCTTGAATTCGCGCGCCCGGACCTGGGTAAAGGCGTGTCCGCCGCGAGGGAAAATCTTTACTTCCGCGCCGGGAATCAGGCGGGCCAGTTCCTCCGAGAAATAGGCCGGCGTCACCAGATCGTCCTCGGCGCCGACCACCAGGGTCGGCGCCTTGATGCGCGCCAGCTGCCTCGGTACGGTCGAAGGCCAGCATCGCGTCGATCCGGCTGGCGGCGACCTCGGTCGGCGGAAACACGGCGAGGCTTTGCGCCTCCTGCTGCCGCAGCGCTTCGTTGTTTCGCGCACCCACCAGCTCGGGTAGAGGAACAAGCGTGTTGGACTGGACATAGGCGCTGGGGCCAAGCCGCAGCAGGATGTCCTTGCGCAAGGCCGAACATGCGGCGGAAATAGGCGTCGGGCTTGGTCCAGGTCGCCGACAGGACGACGCTGGCGAGCCGCTTCGGATGCTCGATCGCCAGAGTCTGGGCGATCGCACCGCCGGTCGAATGGCCGACGACATGCGCCCGCTCGATCTCCAGTGCGTCCATCAGGCCGATCACGTCGGCCGCCATGCGGTCGACGGTGAAGCCGCTGCGGGTCAGGTCGCTTTGCCCGATGCCGCGATGGTCGTGCGTGATGACATCGAATTTCTTGGCAAAAGCCGGCACCTGGTCTTGCCAGAACGAGGCAAAGCCGTTGAGCCCCGACACGAAGAGGACGGGGAACCCGACACCTTGGCGCTCATAATAGAGCGCGCCGTCGCCAATTACGATCCGCGGCATCGATCCGCCATAGCCAGAGTTGCGTCGGTATCACTGCCGGAGGCAGGCTGTCAAACGGCGTTCCAAACGCCGCGGATTCCGGGCGGTTTCTCTATTGCTACGGAACCGGTGAATTAGGCACGTGGCGCCGCAAAGCTGCCCAAAATTTGACACAACAACCCTGTCCTATCGTCAGACCCGGGGGTTGAGTATCGCCGGGCGGGCTAACCGGGGACGGCAGGCTGCGAGCGTGAAACGGCCGATCGGTGCTTGTGAAATCGCAACTCGGCACGCATATACAAAGCCTGCGGTTGATCCCGTGTTCCGGGAGCCGGAGCCGAAACGTTCAACCATCGAGTGGATCGAAATGACAGAACAGGATCGGACCCCCAAGGCGCTCGGCCAAAGCGACAAGGAAGGCGACCTGAATTTTCGCGTCGCCGTGTCGCGACGCTCGGTCGGGCGGACTCAGGATATCGACCGCCACGTCGGCAGCCGGGTGCGCGAGCGCCGCATCATGATGGGCCTGACGCAACAGCAGCTCGCCGACCTGATCGGCGTGACCTACCAGCAGGCCCACAAATACGAGCGCGGCATCAACCGCGTGTCGGCCGGCCGGCTGTACGAGATCGCCCAGGTGCTCAGCGTCCCCGTCGGGTATTTCTTCGATGGGCTCGATGGACAGGTGTCGCGGTCGGTCAGCCCGCGCGAACGCATGTGCCTCGAGCTGGCGCGCAACTTCGCGCAGATCCCCAACGAGCGGCACCAGGAAGCGTTGAGCCAGCTGGCGCGGGTTCTCGCCGCCGACTAGTGGTGGCCTGCTTGGCGATGGTCTGCCGGGGTTGCCGGCGCCCGATCAGAACTTGAAGCCGATTCGGGCGCCGAAATCGTTCAGACTCTGGTTATAGCGCGCCAGACCCGCATTCGACACGTGGTCGAAGTACAGCGAGACCTCGTATTGCGGCGTGATCAGATAGCCAAGCTCGAACGCCTCGCGGAAGAGGACGTTTGAGCCGAGGCTTTTGCGCTTCGGGCTTTGCGAGACGATATCGCCGTCATTAAAGCCAGGGCCGAAAAAGATGCCGAAGGTCAGCGCGTCATTCGGTTGCACGAGGTTGTGCGCGATCTCCCACGTCCAGTTGGCGCCGAAATAGAACTGGTTCGTGTAGCCCGATGAATTGAATTCGGCCCCAAGCGCCGGGCGCGGCTGCACCATCCACTGCAGATACCAGGGCACCGCGTCCTTCCACAGATCCGGAATGGGCGAGGGCATGATGATCTCAGGGTTGAGATCGACCCCGTTCTCCTTGCCGCCGAGAGGGTGGACGTCATGCGCCAGCACACCGAATTTGAGCTGGCTGTAAGTAACGTTCTGCGCCTGCGCGCCGGCCGGCAACAGCATCGCAATCGCCATGCAAAATGCCCATACCGCGAAGCTGCCGGCGCGTCTCGCCACCGGACCGGCACAAAGTACCCGGCCTTCGACCATTCCTTCCCCCAAGCCGACCGAGCAGCGAAGCTACAGGTGTGCGTCGTGGAACCAAAGCTTCCTTGCTGGTCCCGCACATGCGCACCGCCGGCTGTTGCAAAATTCCAACAGACTGTGGCCAACCCCTACCGCCGAATAAAGCTGAGCGGCGCCGTCGCGACCCCGAACCGCATCGGCAGGTCCCCGACGATTTCGCCATCGGCCTGAACCGGGATGGCCGATTGCGCTGACACCACGGCCTCAGACGCCGGCACCGCCATCACACCGGCAGCCCGGTGCAGTCGGCCGAGCAGCATGGCCGCGAGATAGCGCAGTATCGCGGTGCGGCCGGACCGCTCGAACAGGACCAGGATCAGGTTCGGCGACGTCAAATCCGCCTGCGGTGCTATTACATAGCTGCCGGCATAGAATCGGCCCTTGGCGGCGACCATCGCGGCGGCCCGGTACTCGTGCCCGTTGGCCGCGACGGTCAGCATCGCGGGTCGATAGCGCCACAGGCAACAGGCGATCGCCCAGGCAAACGCGAGGCGGCCGAAACGCTGCTTGAACCCGGGGTCCACGGCGGCAACTATTTGCAAATCGAAGCCGGCGCTGGCCATCGTCACGAAGAGCCGATCGCCGGCCCGGCCCGGCCAGATCGGCCGCGGTGCGGCATTCGCCAACAGTGCCGCAAGCTGCTCGGTATCGTGTGGCAGCCCGATCTCGCGCGCCAGCACGTTGGCCGTGCCGAGCGGCAGCAACGCCAGCGTCCGGCCATTGGGGGCTGCGCCGTTGACGACCGCGTTCAGCGTGCCGTCGCCGCCGGCCGCCGCGATCACGTCGAATTCCGGTTCGGCCTCGCGCGCCAGCCGCTCGACATTGCCGTTTAGCGGCCCGGCCTCGCGCACGACAACGGTGCAGCCCTCCCGCTCCAGGGCCGCGACGACGCGGCCGAACCAACGCCGCGACGACCGCGACCGGCCGGCCGCCGGGTTCACAATGATCAGCACCCGGCGGCGATGCGGCGCGACGGGTTGTGGTGCGGCGGGTTGTGGTGCGCCGGGCTGTGGTGAGTCAGGCGGCAGGGCGGTAGGCGTCGCTCGCGGCGGCGCCGTCGATCCAGGTCTGGAACCACAGCTCCAGCATCAGGAGCGCCCACAGCCGGGTGTGGTGGTTCGCGTGATACGAGCAATGCTCGTCGAGCAGCCGCTTCACATAATCCGGCCGCATCACGCCGCGCTGCCGCGCCGCCGGCGCGAGCAGCGTGTCGTAGGCGAGTTCCTTCAGCTCGTGGCGCAGCCATTGGTCGATCGGGGCGCTGAACCCCATCTTCTTGCGATAGAGGATTTCCGCGGGCAGGTACGGCGCCATCGCCGCCTTGAACAAGGCCTTGGTGGTGCCGCCGGCCATCTTGATCTCGCTGGGTATCTGCCAGGCCCATTCGAGCAGCACATGGTCGAGCAACGGCGAGCGGGTTTCGAGGCCGTGCGCCATGCTGGCGACATCGACCTTCACCATCAGATCGTCGGGCAGATAGGTGTTCAGGTCAGCGCGGTTGGCGCCGGCGACGAGGTTTTCGGCGCCGGCGAAATAGGGCGCCAGCAGGTCGAGCGCCGAATGATCCAGCTGTGGCCGCATCGCCTCGCCATAGCCCTGCGCCTTGTCGCGGTCGCCAAAAAAGGCGATGGCGCCGGCATAGCGCTGTTCCGGCCGGTCGGTCGGCGCGTCGAGGATCTCGCGAATCCGGCCGAGGCGCAGCCGCCGCGCCATTCCGGGCGGCGCCAGCGCGAGCAGCCGCGCGAGGCCGATGCGGCCCGCGGCCGGCAGCCGATCGAGGCGGTCGAGATGGCGCATCGCCTGATAGCGCGAATAGCCGAGAAACGCCTCGTCGCCGCCGTCGCCGTTCAGCGCGACGGTCACATGCCGGCGCGCCATCTGCGACACGTAATAGGTCGGGATCGCCGACGGGTCGGCGAACGGCTCACCGTAATGCCAGACGAGCTTCGGCAGGATCGCGACAGCATCCGGCTCGACGATGAATTCCTCGTGCTCGGTGCCATAGCGCTCGGCGACCATCCGGGCATAGCGGGTTTCGTCGTACTCCCTGGCCGGGAAACCGATCGAGAAGGTCTTGACCCGGCCGCCGCCAACCCGCGCCATCATCGCGACCACGGCGCTCGAATCGACGCCGCCCGACAGGAACGCGCCGAGCGGCACATCGGCGATCAGCCGCAGCCGCACCGCCTCCTCGAGATGCGCGACGAGTTCGCGCTGCAATTCGGCGGGCGAGGGCAGGGTACGCGCCGCCCGCTGCTCCGGCAGTTCCCAATAACGCACCAGCTCCGGCGCGGCATCGGGTCCGACGATCAGGTAATGTGCCGGCGGCACGCGGTGGATGCCGGCAAAGGCGGTGTCCGGTGTGGGCACATATTGCAGCGTCAGGTACTGGTCGATCGCCGCCAGATTGGGCCGCCGCGCGATGCCCGGCCACGCGAGCAGCGCCTTGATCTCCGAGCCGAAAACAAACGCCGTCGGGGTCGGTGCATAGTAGAGGGGCTTTTTTCCCATCCGATCGCGGGCGAGGATCAGCCGGCGGGTGCGGCAATCCCACAATGCCAGCGCGAACATGCCGCGCAGCCGCCCGAACAGGCGCGGTCCCCAGGCGTGCCAGCCATTGGCGATGACCTCGCTGTCGCCGCGGCTGCGGAACACATAGCCAAGCGCTGCCAGTTCAGCGCGCAATTCCGCGAAATTGTAGATTTCGCCGTTATAGCTCAGCCACACCTGCTCGTCGGCGCTGGCGATCGGCTGGTGGCTGGCTGCCGACAGATCGATGATCGACAGCCGCGCATGCGCCAGTGCTCCGGTGCCGTCGGTCCACACGCCCTCGTCGTCCGGCCCACGATGCCGCAGCGTCCCGATCATCCGCCACAGCCGCGCCTCGATCTCGCCGCGCGCCATCGCCGGCTGCGTCAGCATAAACCCGGCGACGCCGCACATCTTTACGTGATCCCCCGCTCGCATCGCGGGAGAGGGTGGTGGCAAGCGACGGAACTTGTGGCCGCCCCCTCACCCCAGCCCTCGCCCCCGGTGGGGGACGAGGGAGCAAAACTTCCCTCGCCCGCATTGCGGGAGAGGGTGGATCGTCGCGGAGCGGCGAGACGGGTGAGGGTGGTTGGGCGAGGTTGAGCTTATGCCTGCGCCGCGCATCACCCTCACGCCTTTACTACATGGTCGCCCGCGAGCCCGCGGCGGGCGCAGGCGTTGCGGGTGTCGATGATCAGCGGGCAGTGCGCGACCAAGAGCGCGTAGTCGATCGGGTCGTGGTCGGTGCAGATGATCGCGGCGTCGAACCCCGCGGCGGTCTCGGCGGTCAGCGCGATCGAGCGGCGGCCGGTGAATTGCGCGTGTTCGCGGGTCGGCGTGATTTCGGGAATGAACGGGTCGTGAAACGCCAGCTTTGCGCCGCGCCGCTCCAGCAATTCCATGATCGTAAAGGCCGGGCTTTCGCGCGTGTCATCGACATTCTTCTTATAGGCGACGCCGATGATCAGCAGCCGCGCGCCCTTTACCGCCTTGCCGGAATGCTCGCTGAGCGCCTCGGACGGTCTTGTCGACGACGCGCTGCGGCATCGCGGTGTTGACCTCGCCGGCCAGCTCGATAAAGCGGGTGGCGATGTTGAACTCGCGCGCCTTCCAGGTCAGGTAGAACGGGTCGATCGGGATGCAATGCCCGCCGAGGCCGGGGCCGGGATAGAACGGCATATAGCCGAACGGTTTGGTCTTCGCCGCCTCGATAACCTCCCAGACATCGATGCCCATCGCCTCGAACACGATCTTCAGTTCGTTGACCAGCGCGATGTTGACCGAGCGGAAGATGTTTTCGGTCAGCTTGACCGCCTCGGCCGCCTCCAGCGATGTCACCGGCACGGTGCGTGCCACCACCCCGTCATAGAGCGCCTTGACCAGCCGCAACGCGTCCGGGCCGTCGCCGCCGACCACCTTGGGGATGTCGCCGGTTGCGAAATCGGCATTGCCGGGGTCTTCGCGCTCCGGCGAATAGGCGAGGAAAAAGTCGCGTCCCGAACGCAGCCCGCCGCGTTCGAGGATCGGCTGCATGACATCGCGGGTCGTGCCCGGATAGGTCGTCGATTCGAGCACGACAAGCTGGCCGCGCCGCAGATAGGGCGCGATCGCCTCGGTGGTCGAGACAATGAAACTGAGGTCGGGCTCGCGCTGTTTGGTCAGCGGCGTCGGGACGCACAGGATGATCGCGTCTACCTCGCCGAGCCGCGAGAAATCGGCGGTTGCCGACAGCCGCCCGGTCTGCTGCAGCGCGGCGATGCGTGGCGGGGCTGATGTGGCGCAGATACGAGCCGCCGCGGTTCAGCAGTCTCGACCTTGGTGTGATCGATGTCGAAGCCGAGCGCGGTGAAACCCGTGCTCGGCGGCGGTACGCGCCAGCGGCAGGCCGACATAGCCGAGCCCGATCACGCCGATCCTGGCGGAGTGGCTGTGGAACGCTGCTTCCAGTGCGGCGATATCGAGAGGGACGGCGGTGGTTGAGATATCGTTCATCTGGCGCGGTTGCGGTCCGGCAAAAACGGGCGGCGGATCAGGCCGCGCGGTTCTCGGCCCAGCCGCCTGTGGTTGCGATGCCTTATGGTTGGCCGGGTGGTTGGACAGGCTGATGGGTTTCAGCCACGGCCTTGACCATGTCAAGAAACTGCTGGCGCACCCGCTCGTCGGTGATCCCGTAATAGGCGCGCACCAGCTCGATGGTCTCGGGCCGCTGCAACCGTTCGCGCGCCATCGTCTCCTGCGGGTCGGGGTGCAGGTCGGGCGCATCGAGTTCGCTGAAGAAATAGGAGATCGGCACTTCGAGGATTTCGGCGATCTCGGACAGCCGCGAGGCGCTGACCCGGTTGGCGCCACCCTCGTATTTCTGGACCTGCTGAAACGTCAGCCCGAGCGCGCGGGCGAGGGTTTCCTGGTTCATGCCGACCAGCAGGCGGCGGGTGCGGATGCGAGCCCCAACCTGCACATCGACCGGGTCGGGCACGCCGGTGCCGCGGCCGTAGCGGGCGGTTTCACGTGGTGGGGCGGCTGAATTTTTCACCGCGGCATCATCCGCCGGGTGCCGCCGACATGCAACAGCGCCGCCGCCGCGCCGTCAGTGTCCCTCGTCCCAGCCGCGGCGGTTGCTGATAAAGACCAGCGCCATCAGCACGACGCCGACCACCGTGGTCATTGTGACGCCGATCCCGAGCGCGATCCACCCGGCCGTGGTGATCTCCGAATCGCCAAGCTCGGTCCACAACCCCGCGACCGCCGCAATGACCGCCGCCAGCGCGGCGCCGGCCGTGAGCACACTGAACCACATGCTGCGCTTTTCGGGCTTTGCCGAGGCGAGCGCCGCCGTGGGGATGGCCGCCGTGGGGATGGCCGCTGTGGGGATGGCCGCTGTGGGGATGGCCGCTGTGGGGATAATCGGGGTGCCGCTGCGTCTTTCGTCTATTATGGCCATGTCTCACCCTCCGTGTGGAACGGACGGCCCGCGGGCCATCCGCCGACACTCCTGCATCTGGGTTGCGGCGCAACGATTTGCGATGCGGCGTAAGGGTCCTGCGGACCGCGTGACGTATCAGCGCGCCGCGAGTTCGGATAGAGTTGCGGCAATGCTACTCGCAGGGAGTGGGAAGTCATGCCGACGGAAAGCAAGCATCCGGAAACCATCGTACTGCATGCCGGCTATCGCAGCGACCCGGCGACCAATGCGGTCGCGGTGCCGATCTACCAGACCACCAGCTACCAGTTCGACAGCACCGAGCACGCCGCAAACCTGTTCGGGCTCAAGGAAATGGGCAACATCTACACGCGCATCATGAACCCGACCAACGATGTGCTGGAACAGCGCGTCGCGCAGCTGGAGGGTGGGGTCGCGGCACTGGCGCTGGGTTCGGGGCAGGCGGCGTCGATGTTCTGCGTCAACAACATCGCGCAGGCCGGCGACAATTTCGTCAGCTCGACCGACCTCTACGGCGGCACCTGGAACCTGTTCCTGCACACGATGATGCGCACGATGGGTATCGAGGTGCGCTTTGTCGATCCGTCCGACCCGGAGAATTTCCGCCGCGCCACCGACGCCAAGACGCGCTGCTATTACGCCGAGACCCTGCCGAACCCGAAGCTCGAAGTGTTCCCGATCGCCGAGGTCGCCAGGATCGGCCGTGAACTCGGCGTGCCGCTGATCATGGACAACACCTCCGCGCCGGTAATTTGCCGGCCGCTCGACCACGGCGCCGCGGTCGTCATGCATTCCACGACGAAGTATATCGGCGGCCACGGCACCTCGATCGGCGGCATCGTCGTCGATGGCGGCAATTTCGACTGGGAAAAGCACGCCGACCGCTTCCCGCTGCTGAACCAGCCGGACCCGTCCTATCACGGTGCGGTGTGGACCCAGGCGGTGAAGCCGATGGGTCCGGTCGCCTACATCATCAAGATGCGGGTGACCCTGCTGCGCGACCTCGGCGCCGCCGCCAGCCCGTTCAACTCGTTCCTGCACATCCAGGGCCTCGAAACCCTGCCGTTGCGCATGCGGGTGCAATGCACCAACGCGATTGCGGTCGCCAAATACCTGCAGGAGCAACCGAAGGTCAGCAAGGTGATCCACCCGAGCGTGATGACCGGCGAGGCTCGCCGCCGCGCCGACGCGCATCTGAAGGGCGGGTACGGCGCGCTGCTCGGCTTCGAGCTGAAGGGCGGCCTGGATGCCGGCCGGCGCTTTATCGACGCGCTGAAGATGTTCTACCACGTCGCCAATATCGGCGACGCGCGGTCGCTGGCGATCCACCCGGCCTCGACAACGCATTCGCAGCTGACCCCCGAGGAACAGACTGCAGACCGGCGTCACCGACGGTTATGTCCGCCTGTCGATCGGCCTCGAACACGAGGAAGACATCCTCGCCGATCTGAAACAGGCCCTCGCCGCGGCGTAGCTTGCTCCGGCATGAACGGCGCGACCCGCCTGCGTCTCGACTGGCCGATCGACCTGCGGCTGACCGTCGCCAGCCACGGCTGGGCCTTTCTGGCGCCGTGGGAATGGGACGATGCAACCGGCCGGCTGGCGCGCCCCGAGCGGGTCGGCGGCGCGGTCGGTACGGTGATCGTGCACGCAGCCCGAGCCGAATAGCCTCGAGGTGATGTGGGACGGGTTCGACGTCGTGGAGCATGACGGCGAGGTGCTGCGTCGGGCGAAGCGCTGGGTCTCGGCGGAGTGGGACCCGGCGCCGGCGATCGCGGCGCTCGCCGCGGCGTTTCCCGACGACGCGGCGCTGATCGCCGCGCGGCGGCGGGCGGCTTTTGCGATGCTCGACCTTTTACGAGGACTTCATCAAGACGCTGCTGACCGTCAACACCAGCTGGTCGGGGACCCGCCGCATGGTCGCGGCGCTGGTCGCCGAGCCGGGCGGCGGCGCGTTTCCGCTGCCCGAGATGCTAATCGATTACGGCGAGGAACGGCTGCGCGGCATCGCAAAGCTCGGCTTCCGCGCCCCGACCGCGATCGCCGCGACCCGGCGCATGCTCGACGACGGTGCGATCGACGCGGACGGTCACGGCGCCGATGCGCTGCTCGAACACGAGTACCTGATCGCCCACAAGGGCATCGGCCCTTATGCCGCGGCGCATTGCCGGATGCTGTTGCACGATTTCAGCCGCATCCCGGTCAATTCGGTCGTGGTGGCGCATTTGCGCGAGCACCACGACACAACGCCGGCCGATTTCATCGCCGCGCGCGCCGAATGCGGCATCTATCTCGGCCTCGGCTACCGGCTGATGCGGCTGCGCGAGAAATTCCAGGTCCCCGACCTCCCCCTCCTGCGTCGGGGTATTGACGGAACCCGTAGGATGGGTAGAGCGCCAGCGAAACCCATCGTCTCGCGCATTGGATGATGGGTTTCGCTGGCGCTCTACCCATCCTACGTTGCTATGGGAAACAATTAGGGGCGCCGGAATGAGCGTGTCGCCGTTTACCGCGGTTCTCGAAGCGTCATGCACCCGCCACGGCGCCGCCGCGGTCGAGGCGCGGCTGCTGCAGCCGAAAGGCGCTGCCGATCTCGTCGCGACCGGCGATGATCGGTATCTGTCGCAGATGTCGCTGCGCATCTTCCGCGCCGGGCTCAAGCACAGCGTCGTCGACGCGAAATGGCCGGCCTTTGAGGAAGTGTTCTACGCCTTCGACCCGCGCCGGGTGCGGGCGATGCCGGACGAGGCGCTGGAAGCGCTGCTCGGCGACACGAGGCTGATCCGCCATTGGGCCAAGATCAAAGCGGTCCGCGACAACGCGGCCGCGATGCTGGAGGTGGCGGCGGAGCACGGCAGCTTTGGGCGCTGGCTGGCGGACTGGCCGGCGGATGACGTGGTCGGGTTGTGGGAGGCGCTCGGCAAGCGCTTCAGCCAGATGGGCGGCAATTCCGGGCCGATGTTTCTGCGCATGGTCGGCAAGGACACGTTTTGTCCTGTCGCCCTCGGTCGTCGCCGGGTTGAAAGAGTGGGCCGACATCGCCAAGCCGCCGAAAAACCGCGGCGACCGCCTCGCCGCCCAGGCGGTCTTCAACACCTGGGCCAGCGAAACCGGGCGTCCGCTGTCGCAGCTTAGCCTGATCCTGGCGATGTCGGTGGACGGCTGACCCTTACTCCGCCGCCCGCGCCGGCTTGCGTGCCAGAAAATCCTTGAAGCCGTCGCGCGGGTGGCCGGCGAGGAGCCACGAGTTGCGCGCGTCTTCCTCGAACTCATAGCGCTCCTGCAACGACATGCCGGCGCTTTCGTGCAGCAGGCGCTTCAGCCCCTGCACCATGCGCGGATCGTTTTTGGCGATCGTCTGGCCGATTTCGATCGCCGCCTCGACCACCTTGAAGGTCGGGACGATGTGGTTCAGCAGCCCGATCTTCTCGGCCTCCTCGGCGGTGACGACCCGGCCGGTGAACAGCAATTCCTTCGCCTTCGGCCAGCCGACCAGCATCGGCAATGACCAGCTCGAATTGACCCGGCCATAGCTCGCCGCCAGAAAACGGAACTGGGTCTTCTCGCAACCGATGCGGATGTCGAGGCTCGACGACAGCAACGCCGCGCCGCCATAGGCAAGGCCGTTGATCGCGCCGATCAGCGGCTTTGAATAACTGGCGATGTGCCAGCTGATTTCGCCGCGCCGCTCAGTGCGCGTGGCGAGTTCCTCGGCGCTGAGGCCGGCCATCTCGTGGATGTCGGCACCGGCGGAAAAGGCGCGGTCGCCGGCGCCGGTCAGGATCACCGCCTTGATGTCGTCGTCCGCCTCATAGCGGGTCAGCGCGTCATCGACTTCCAGCATCAGCCCAAAGCTCAGCGCGTTGAGCTTTTCCGGGCGGTTCAGCGTGATCAGGGCAACGCCCTCGAGCTTTTCGCTCTCGATGTATTCGTAAGCCATCGCTCGCTTTCCTTTCCTCCCGGGGGCAGCCGGCGCAATATTGCCGGCGACCGAGATTGCGTTGTCGCGGCGCTCGCCGCAATGGCTAGTTCCGCGACCGGCTGCGATCTCGGACGGGCAATCGGCAGCGGGAGCGAGGCGATGGGCGGAGCACTGGAGGGTATTCGGGTCCTGGAACTGGCGCGGTATCAGGCGGGGCCGCGCGGCGGCATGATCCTGTCGGACCTCGGCGCCGAGGTCATCAAGATCGAGAAACTGGGCGGCGAGGAAACCCGCAAGTCGGAGCCGGTGGTGCGCGGTCTCAGCATCTATTTCACGGTCTACAATCGCGGCAAGAAAAGCCTGTGCCTCGACATGCGCACCGAGCGCGGCAAGGAAATCTTCGCCTCGCTGGTGCCGACCGCCGATATCGTTCTGCAGAATTTCCGGCCGGGCGTCATGGAAGCGATGGGCTTCGGCTATGAGCGGCTGTGCGAATTGAAGCCTGACATCATCCTCGGCTCGGTATCCGGCTTTGGCCAGTACGGCCCCTATCGCGAACGGCCCGCCTTTGATCCGCTCGGGCAGGCGATGAGCGGCCTCATGTCGCTGACCGGCGCGCCGGTCGGGCAACCGCTGGGTGCCGCGACCTCGCTGGTCGACCGCTATACCTCGCTGCACGCGACAATCGGCATGCTGGCGGCGCTGCACCATCGCGACAAGACCGGGGAGGGGCAGGTGGTCGATTGCTGCCTGCTCAATTCCGGCTACACGATGGTCGAGATTCCGCTGTCCTACTATCTCGCGACCGGCCAGGAAGGCGGCGAGGGCGGCCGGCCACCCTATAAATGCAAGGACGGCCATGTGGTGATTTCCGCGTCGGGGCGGGTGATGGCGACCAAGCTGATCCGCATCGCGACCGGTGATCCCAATGCCGATGTCGCCGGCTGGACCAGCCGTGCCGGGCTCGAAGACCCGCGCAAGGTCGCGGTCGGCAAATGGTGCGCCGCAAACACCGTGGCGGATGTCGTCGCGGCGCTGCTGGCGGCCGATATTCCGGCCGCGCCGGTCAATACGATCCCACAGGCGGCGGCAGACCCGCATCTGTGGGAGCGCGAAATGCTGGTCAAGATGCCGGACGCGGTGGCGGGGGAAATCCACGTGCCGGGCGCGACGATCAAGATGTCGAAGACGCCCGGCCGGGTCGGGCACGTGCCGACCCCCGGCGAGCACACCGACGAGGTTCTATCGGGGCTGCTCGGCTACGACGCCGCGACCTTGCGCGAGTTGCGCGCCGCCAACGTCATCGGGTGATTGGGAACCGGGGCTTGAGGGCCGCTGTCCTAGCCGTCCGGCGGCGCTTCTAACACCTTAAGATGCTGGACCGCGGTGGCGGCGCGGGTCACGATGATCTGGCGAAGACGCGGAGAACCGCGCTCGTCATAAACCGGGAGGACGCAATGCGGTCGGGTGTGCGGTGGTGGACGCTTGGGTTGGCGGCGCTTGTCATGGCGGGATCCGCGATGGCAGCACCGGAAACGCCCAAGCATGGCGGCACGCTGACCTACCTGATCCCGGCGGATGCACCACCGAGTTTTGACGGACATCGCGAAGGCACTTTTGCGACGCTGCACGCGACCGCGCCCTTCTACAGCGTCCTGCTCAAGATCAATCCGGCGAACCCGGGATCGGCCACCGATTTCGTGTGCGATCTGTGCACCGAGCTGCCGCAGCCGACCGATGACGGCAAGACCTACACGTTCAAATTGCGCCCCGACGTCAAGTTCAGCGACGGCACAAAGCTGACATCGGCCGATGTCAAGGCAAGCTGGGAGCACATCATCTGGCCGCCGGAGGGCGTGATCAGCCCGCGGCAGAGCTGGTACATGATGGTGGACAAGATCGAGGCGCCCGACCCGCTGACCGTCGTGTTCCGCCTCAAATTCGCGACCACCGCCTTCATCCCGGCGCTAGCCGACGCGTTCTCGTACATCTATCAGGCAGACAAGCTGGCGAAAGACCCGCACTGGTACGAAAAGAACATCCTCGGCTCCGGCCCGTTCAAGGACCCGGTCTACGAAACCGGGCAGTCGATGACCGGAGTCCGCAACCCTGATTACTACATGCCGGGCCTGCCTTATCTCGACGGGTTCAAGGCTATTTTCGCCGACAAGCAGGCTACCCGTGTCGATGCCTTGCGCAGCGACCGCGCCGCGATCGAGTTCCGCGGCCTGCCGCCCTCTGCCCGCGACGATCTGAAGCAGACGCTCGGCGACCGCATCACCGTGCAGGAGAGCGACTGGAATTGCGGCAGCCTCGTCACCCCGAACCACAAGCGCAAACCCTTCGACGATGTCCGGGTGCGGCGCGCGTTGACACTGGCAATCGATCGCTGGCATGGCGTCCCGGCCCTGTCGAAGGTCGCCGATGTCCACACGGTCGGTGGTATCGTGTTTCCTGCCTCGCCGCTCGCCATCAGCAAAGAGGAACTGCAGCAGATTGCGGGTTTCTGGCCGGATATCGAGAAATCGCGGGCCGAAGCGCGACGGCTCCTGAAGGAAGCCGGCGCCGAGGGACTGAGCTTTGAACTGCTCAACCGCAACATCGACCAGCCCTATAAGTATGTCGGCACCTGGCTGATTGACGAATGGAGCAAGATCGGGCTCAAGGTGACGCAGCGCATGATGCCGACGGGCCCCTGGCAGGACGCGATGCGGCGCGGCGAGTTCGATGTCGTGTCGCAGGCCAATTGCCGCGGCGTGCCGAACCCGGTGCTCGATGTGCAGCCCTACCTTCCGGCCTCGGTCTTCACCGCCAATTACGGCCAGTATGAAGACCCGCAGGAGGTCGCGATTTATGATAAGATGCTGCGCGAGACGGATTTCACGAAGCAGCGCGCGCTGATGCGCGAGTTCGAAAAGCTCGTCATCGACACCGAGGCGCACGAAATCTGGATTGTCTGGTGGTATCGGACGGTGCCGCACCGCTCCTACGTCAAGGGCTGGACGATCGGCCCGAGCCATCTTAATAACCAGGATCTGGCGACAGTTTGGCTCGACAAATAAGAGCCGGGTCGACAAGAGGGTCGGCCGGCGGCGATGAAAAAACGCCGCCAGTGACATAAACCGAGGAAACGCAAGGGTCTGGCTTCACAATGTATCGTTACATCATCAGTCGCGTGCTGCTGGTTTTCCCGACGCTGATCGGCGCCGCGGCCCTGGTGTTTCTGCTGATGCGCCTGATCCCGGGTGATATCTGCCTCGTCCGGCTCGGTTCGGGCGGCACCAGCTTTTCGGCCCAGGCGTTGGCCGCCTGCCACGCCGAGATCGGCATCGACCGGCCTTGGCTCCTGCAGTTTGGCGATTTCATCTGGGGTCTGGCGCGGCTTGATTTTGGCACCTCCATGTGGTCCGGCAAGCCGGTCGTCATCGAAATCGCCACCCGTTTCCCGGTCTCGCTCGAAGTCGCGATCCTGGCGACGCTCATCGCGGTGACGCTGGCAATTCCGCTCGGCACGATCTCCGCGTTGCGCCAGAACAGCTGGATTGACCTGGCGGTCCGGACATTCTCCATCGCCGGTCTCGCCACGCCGTCGTTCTGGCTCGGTATCGTCTCGATCCTGATCGTGCTCGACGTAACGCAGGCGATCACCGGCCATCCGTGGATGCCGCCGATCGACTATGTGCCGCTGTGGAAGGACCCGATCCGCAATCTCTCGATTGTGATCCTGCCGGCGGTGACGATCGGCTACCGTTATGCGGCGGTGTCGATGCGGATGACGCGCTCGGCGATGCTTGAAGTGCTGCGCGAGGATTATATCCGCACGGCGCGCGCCAAGGGCCTGTTGCGGCGGATCATCATCAACCGGCATGCGCTGAAAAACGCGATGCTGCCGGTGGTGACGGTGATCGGCATCGAATTCGCCTTTCTGATCGGTGGCCTCGTCGTCACCGAGCAGGTGTTCAACCTCAACGGGATCGGCCGGCTGATGGTACTGTCGGTGCAGAACCAGGACTACACGCTGACACAGGCGCTGGTGATGCTGGTGGTGACGATCGCGGTGCTGAGCAATCTCGTCGTCGATCTGCTGTATGCGTGGCTCGACCCTCGCATAGCGCTCGCCTGATGGTCATGAAGCTGCCCCCTTATAAAGCTGCCCCCTGTCAAGTTGCCCCTGCCGGCTCGGAGAGCTGATCGATGGCCGTTCTTGAACCGACCTCCTCCAATATCGCCGCATTGGCCGATGAACGGTTGCTGGCGCCGCGCGGTGTGTTCGCGACCACCTGGCGATTTATGCAACGCCAGCCGGTCGGTACGATCGGCATTGTGCTGGTACTGTTTTTCGGGCTTTCGGGGATTTTTGCCGACTGGCTCGCCCCCTACAACCCGACCGCCAACGATTTCGGGGCGATGACCGAGGCGCCGAGCTGGTCGCATTGGCTGGGCACCGATCAACTCGGCCGCGATCTGCTGTCGCGCATTCTGTTCGGGGCGCGCACCGCCTTTATCGTCGGCCTGACTTCCGCGCTGGTCGGCGGCACCAGCGGCCTCGTGCTGGGCGTCGGCAGCGCCTATTTCGGCGGCTACATCGATTTGTGGCTGCAGCGGGTCCTCGACATCGTCATCTCGTTTCCGCTGATCATCATGGCTCTGGCGGTCGTGTCGATTTTCGGCACCGGCCTGCACAATGTGATCGTCGCGATCACGATCCCCATGATCCCGCGCTGCTCGCGTGTCGTGCGTTCGAGCGCGCTGGCGATCCGCGAGGTGCCCTATGTCGACGCGGCCCGCGCCCTCGGATACGGCCATATGCGCATCATCCTGTGCCACATGGTGCCAAACGTCGTCGCACCCTTCCTCGTCATCGTCACCGCGGCGGTTGGGCAGGCAATCCTTGCCGAGGCATCGCTATCCTATCTCGGCCTTGGCGTGCAGGAGCCGGTGCCGGCCTGGGGGCTGATGCTGCAAGGCGGCGCCGAGGAATACGCAACGACCGCGCCGTGGATCGCGATCTTCCCGGGCCTCGCCATCATGCTGACGGTGTTCGGCATCAACCTGTTCGGCGACGCGCTGCGCGACGTGCTCGACCCGAAACTGCGCGAACGCTAGTTCTACCCTGTCTCGTAGGATGGGCTGAGCGTCAGCGAAGCCCATCATCTTGCCGCCCCTCGACGTTGATGGGCTTCGCTGACGCTCAGCCCATCCTACGAACGCGGCGTAAATCACAGCCGGGCGTTTTTGGGGAGGAAGGCTTCGCGCAGGCCGCGGTTGATATAGCTGGCGACGCCGTCCGGCATCTTTTCGCGCTGGCGTCCGCCGGCGATCCACTGATCCATTGCACCGGGCCCCCAATTATAGGCGCCGAGCGCGTCGGCCCAGTTGCCGTAGCGGCGGAACATCGAGGCGAGATAGGCCCGGCCGATCTGGCGGTTTTCGGTGATGTCGAAGCGGTTGCCGCCGCCGACATCGAGCGCGGCAGCGGCGCTGACCTGCATCGGCCCCTGCGGCCCGGTCGGCGACGGCCGCCACATCCGCAGATCAGCGCCATGCCGCGAATTCGAGCCAGTCCACCGCGAACGCGACCCGATCGAGTTCGCCGATATCGGCCGAGGCAAACAGATCGACGTCGAAAAAATCGCGTTTCGGCGATGTCAGGCCGCGGATCACCGCGACCGTCACCATCCGGCCGCCGGTGTCGCCGAAATTGACCTTTTCGACCGTGGTGCGTGCCGGCAGATCGGCACGCGACGCGAGGCTGAGCGGCAGGTCTGAGCCGCCGCCGCGGACGATCGTCACCTGATCGGCCCGCCCGCTGCCAAAGGTGACAATCTCGGTGCGTGGTGTCGGAGCCGGTCCGGCCTGCAGCGGTGGCGGGGTCACAGGCTCCAGCCGCGACGGCGCGGGCGGCGGCAGAGCGTTTGACTGTGACAAGGACGATCGCGATGGGGATGATCGCGACAACGATGGCGGCAACGCGCCGAGGCCGCGCACCACCCGCACCGCAGGCTGCTGCGCATTATTAAAATAGAGAGTTTCGACGACAACCGGCTGACCCGGCGCCATCCCCGGGATCGACGGCTTTCGCACCGAATCCTGGGCGCTGGCCGTAGACAGGCCGGCGGCAGCCGTAACACAGTACCCGGCCAGCGCCGCAGCGTTGGCCAGTTGCTTTATGCCGTTGCGGCCGCTCATCCCCCCGGAAGCTCCATCCGCAAACCTAACGGTTGCATAATGCCCGATCAGGGTTATGCGGCAAGCCGCTTGGCAGGGACGCTGCTCCGGTGACACGATGCCGCGCAGGCAAACCGAGGGAGCACGCCATGACCCGACCCTTTGAAGGAATCCGCATCATCGACATCACGCATGTGCTGGCCGGGCCGTTCGCGGCCTACCAGTTGGCGGTTCTTGGCGCCGATGTGATCAAGGTCGAGCACCCGGACGATCCCGACCAGAGCCGCGACAGCGGCACCGACCGCGCGCTGAACCGGGCCGGCATGGGCACCGGCTTTCTGACCCAGGCCTCGAACAAGCGCTCGATCACGCTCGACCTCAAGCAGGAGGCCGGTCGGGACGTGCTCAAGAAGCTGGTCAAGACCGCCGATGTGCTGGTCCAGAATTACCGGCCCGGCGCGTTCGAGCGGCTCGGGCTCGGCTACGAGGCATTGCTGGAGATCAACCCGCGGCTGATCTATTGCTCGATCTCGGCCTTCGGGCAGGACGGGACGCGCCGCGAACAGACCGCCTACGACCATGTCATCCAGGCAACCTCCGGCCTGATGGCGATGACCGGCACCGAAGAGGTGCATCCGATCAAGTTTGGCGCCCCAGCCGTCGATTACGCGACCGGCACGATGGCGGCGTTCGCGCTCGCCAGCGCCCTCTTCCAACGTGAGCGGACCGGCAAGGGCCAGAATATCGACCTCGCGATGATCGGCGTCGCGATGATGCTGATGGGCTCGCACCTGACCGGCTATTTCCGCAACGGCCGGGAGCCGAAGCCGCATGGCAACAAGCAACCCTACGCGACCAACAGCGCCTACGAAGCGAAAGACGGCCTCTTGATGATCGGGGCCAGCAATATCAGCCAGCAAAAGCGGTTATGGACCGTCCTCGAACGGCCGGACATGATCAAGACCGACAACGAAGCCCGCGAAAAGGACCGCGAGCGCGAGGCCCAGGTGCTCGCCGACATCATCAAGACGCGCACCGCCGACGAATGGGAGGTGTGGTTCCAGGCGCGGCACGTGCCGGCAGCCCGGGTTCGGACGATGGCGGAGGCGGTTGCGGACCCGCATTTCAAGACCCGCAACGTCTTCCACCATCACGAATCGGCGCCGGGCATCGAGGGGTCGTTCGGGGTGCCGCTGGCCGCGTTCAAGTTCGCGCATGGCGGCCCGAGCATCGAAACACCACCGCCGGTGATGGGCGCGGACAATGATTCGGTGCTGGCGGAGCTGGGTTATTCAACCGGCGATATCGCCAGACTGAGGGCGGCGCGCGCCGTCTGACAGGCGACGTTGTGGCGCGAGACAAAAAGCGTGGACAACCTGGGCGATCGGGGCAACAGTTAACCGGCTAGGTCGCTGAGGTTGCCCGGCAAGCTCGGTGTCTGGCTGTGGGGAAGCAGCCGCGCCAGCGGTACAGCGCGGCTACGGTTGCGACGGGATCAGGCCGAAAGCGGTTGCAAACCTTGCGCAGCCGCCGCGGAGCGTCCCGCCGGGAGGCGCTGAGCACCTTCGTTGCTGCAGGCCATCGCATCGGGCAATCGCCCCGATCGGGCCGGGGTTGGGGGAACGGCAACCAGAATGCCCGCGCTGATGCGTCAAACCTTGCTGATGCCGTTCTGGCTGGCCCAGGTGTTCAGCCAGGAAAAGTTTTTTGCGCGCAATCCGGTGATCGGCAGCCGGTGGCTGAACGAACGCGGCCTGCACACGGCCCGTGTCGCGACCGCCTGCCGCCTCGCGGAAATGCGCCGCCGCCGTCTGGCGCGGCTGGTGTCCGACGACGATCGGCAGCGATTCGACCGCGACGGCTTTATCATCAAGCGCAATTTCCTGCCGCCCGATGTGTTCGCCGACCTCCTGGATCAGGTGAAGAGCCTGCGGGCACCGGCTCGCGAGATGGTCGAGGGCGACACGTTGACCCGGCATATCGCGCTTGACCCGGCGGTGCTCGACCGCGCTCCGGCGGCGCGGCGTTTGCTCGACATGCCGGCATTTCGCGGGCTGCTGAGTTACGCCGGGTCGTCGACCGCGGCGCCGATGGTCTATCTGCAAACGATTTTCAGCGGAGTTGTCGCCGGGCTGCCCGACCCGCAGACCGATCTGCACACCGACACGTTCCATCCGACGGTCAAGGCGTGGCTGTTCCTCAGCGATGTCGCCGAAGACGGGATGCCGTTCGTCTACGTGCCGGGGTCGCACCGGCTGACGCCGCAGCGGCTCGATTGGGAGCGGCGGATGAGCATCGCCGCCAGCCGCCAGCCCTATGGCAACGGGGAGCGGCTGCCGCACCGACTGGTCCGCGCCGTCACTCCGGATGATCTCGCCGCGATGGGCCTGCCCGGGCCGCGCAAAATCGCGGTGCCGGCCAACACTCTGGTTGTCGCCGACACATTCGGCTTCCACGCCCGCGGTCCGAGCGCGCAGCCGACCGCGCGTGTCGAAATCTGGGCGTTCGGGCGGCGCAACCCGTTTCTGCCGTGGGCCGGGCTCGATCCCTGGTCGATCGCCGCGCTGGGGCTGCGCAAGCCACTGCTCTACTGGAAGGCGGTCGATCTTCTGGAAAGCCTGGGCATCGGCCGGCAGCGCTGGCGGGCCCGCGGCAATGTCTCAGCCTACGATCCGGCGTAGCGCGGCGGCATGGACGGCCTCACCCCTCATAGCTTCGGCGACAACGGCGCAAACGGACAGGGCGCCGACCGGCGGTCGTTTCTGTTCCTGCAAGGTCCGATCTCAGATTTCTTCAGCCGGCTCGGCGAGGCGCTGATCGCGCGCGGGCATCGTGTGCACCGCATCAACCTGCATTTCGGCGACCAGCTGTTCTGGCGGCTGCCGGCGGCGCATTTTCGCGGCCGATTCGCCGATTGGCGCGCCTATGTCGCCCGCGCACTCGACGAGCATCAGGTCACCGACCTGGTGCTGCATGGCGACCGCCGCCCTTACCACATCGTCGCCGCGGAAGAGGCGAGGGTGCGCGGCATCGCGGTGATCGCGACCGATCTCGGCTATATCCGGCCGGATTGGATCACCCTCGAACATGACGGGATGACGACCTATTCGCGCTTCCCGCGTGACCCGGAGGCCATCCGCGCCCTGGCCGAGGAGTTTCCCGACCCCGATCTCGGCCCGCGGTTTCATACGCCGTTCCGGCTGATCGCCTCGCTCGATATCGCCTACAATCTCGGGCTGGTGTTCGGGCGGGTGCTCTATCCGAATTACCGCTATCACAGCCTCAGCCACCCGTTCACCGAATATGCCGGCTGGCTGGGGTCGCGGCTCAGGCTGCGTTTCGGTGCGCCGGCGACGCGTGCGGCAAAGGAGCGGCTTGCCAGGGCGCCCGGCTCGTATTTTCTGGTGCCGCTGCAACTCGCCGCCGATTACCAGATCCGCGCGCACTCGCCGTTCGGTGATATCCGCGAGGCGGTCGAGCGGATCATCGCCTCCTACGCCGTCAGTGATACGATGCGCGAACTCGCGATTGTCGTGCACCCGCTCGATAACGGGCTGATCGACTGGACCGGCTTTGTCGCCCGGCTGGCGCAGGGGTATGGCGTCGCCGATCGCGTTGTAACGCTGCACGGTGGCACGCCCAACGAAGTCCTGAGCAATGCTGCCGGCGTCGTGACGATCAACAGCACGATCGGGGTCACTGCGCTGCATCAGGGCGTGCCGGTCAAGGTGCTGGGCAATGCGGTGTTTGATATTGCCGGGCTGACCACTCAGGGGTCGCTCGACGAATTCTGGCACAGGCCGCAGCCGCCAGACCCGGCGCTGCTGACCGCGTTCCTGCGGGCGCTCGCCGGCGCGACCCAGGTCAAAGGCGGGTATTACGTGCGGGCGGCACAGGATTGCGCGATCGCCGGGTTTGTCGAGCGGTTGGAAGGCGGGCTGTACCCGCTGCCGGCGCCGGCCGAAGCGCGGCCGCCACCGCGGGGCCGACCGCACCGTGCTGGTTACGGCTGCGGGCGGCGAAGCGGGACGCGCCCTCGCTCGCGCCTATGCGGCGCCGGGCGTGCGGCTGTGGCTTGCCGGCGTAAAATCCGAGGCGCTCGACCGGGTGGCCGCCGATTGCCGGCAGCGCGGCGCCGTTGTCGAGACATTGTGCGGCCAGGGCGGCGGCAAGGGGTCGCTGTCGGCCTATCTCGCGGCGCTCGACCGGCGCGCGCCGCTCGATGTCGCAATCATCAACGCGGATGCCTGGGGCGGGCAGGACCGCCGGCTGCTCAAGGTCGTCGATGCCGTCGCGACAGCGATGCGGCGACGCGGCCGCGGCGAGATCGTGCTGATCGACAATCTTGCCGGCCAGCCCCTCGCCACCAACCTGAAGCTCGCCTTGCGCCACAGCACGACCTTCCGCACGCGCGCTGTCAGCCTGCGCCAGCGGCTCGACGGCAGCGGGGCATCGGTCACGGTCGTGACGCCGGGCGGCATCGCCCGACGCGCCGCCGGCTGGCTGCGCGCGCCGCAGCTGATGGCGGTCAGCGCCGACCGCCTCGCCGAGCTGATCCCGCGCCGGGTCGAGCGCCGCCGCCGCGACATCGCCGTACCGTCAGCCCTGTCGACCGGCTGGCGGGTGCTGTACCGCCTGCCGAGCCGGCTGCGCGAGACGACGCTCGACCTGTTGCCGGCGCTTGGGACGATCCGTGAGCCGAGCGACGACGCGCGGGCCGCCGGCAAATCGGCGACCGGCGACTGAGCGCGGAGCCGCCGCGCATGCTGGCCCGGATCGGCCGCGCCGCGATGGTCCCCGTGTGGACCGTGCAGCTTGCAACCGGCAGCAAATCCTTCGAGCACAACAAGGTGATCGGCAGCCCGCGGCTCAACGAGCGCGGTCTGCACACGGCGCGCGTCGCGCTGGCGCACCGGATCGCCGCCTCACGCCGGCGCCGCCTCGCGGGCCTTGTATCGGCCGCGGACCGTGAGGCCTTTGATCGCGACGGCGTTGTCGTGCACGAGAATTTCCTGCCGCCAGAGCATTTCGCGGCATTGCAGGCCCAGGTACAGGCCTATCGCGGGCCGCTGCGCGAGATCGCCGAGGGCGACACGATCATGCGCAAGATCGCGCTCGACCCGGCGACCCTCGCCTCCCTGCCGGCCTTGCGCGGCGCCTTGCAATCGCCCGAATGGCGCGGCCTGATCCGCTATGTCGGCAGCCGCGACGCCGAGCCGGTGGTATGGATCCAGAGCCTGCTCCGGCATGCCGTCGACGGCCCGGCCGACCCGCAGACCGCGCTGCACGCCGACACCTTCCACCCAACGGTCAAGGCCTGGCTGTTTTTGACCGATGTCGCGGCCGATGCCGGCCCCTTCACCTATGTGCCGGGGTCGCACCAGCTGACGCCCCAGCGCCTCGCCTGGGAGCGGCGGATGAGCCTCGCCGCCAGCCAGTCGCCGAACCCTGAAAACCGCCAGGGCTCGTTCCGGGTCGAACGCGAGGAACTGGCGGCGCTCGGTCTGCCGGAGCCCCGCGTTTTCGCGGTGCCGGCGAATACGCTTGTCGTTGCCGACACGTTCGGGTTCCATGCGCGCGGACCAAGCACCGGGCGCTCGCTGCGGGTGGAAATCTGGGCCTATGGCCGGCGCAGCCCGTTCGTGCCGTGGGCGGCTTTCGACCCGTGGACCGGTGCCGCCCTGGCGCGGCGCAGCCTGATCGGCTGGCGCCTGGGCGACCTGCTCGAACGGGCCGGGATCAAGCCGCATCGCTGGCGCGCCCGCAACGGCGTCTCCGCCTTCGATCCGGCTTGAGGCTCCGGTCCGCGAACCACTTCCGGAGAACTGACGCGATATGGCCTGGGATCCCGCCCAATACCTTAAATTTGCCGGGCCGCGGCTGCGCCCGGCCCTCGACCTGTTGCAGCGCATCAATGTCGATGCGCCGGCCAACGTCTACGATGTCGGCGCCGGCCCCGGCAACGTCACACGGCTGATCGCGCAACGCTGGCCGGACGCGCGGGTCGTCGGGGTCGATTCCTCGGCCGAAATGCTTGCCAAGGCGGCCGCCGAACAGCCGCACATCCAATGGCAGAAGGCCGATTTCGGTACCTGGCGCCCGGAACGCCCGGCCGATGTGATCTATTCGAACGCGGCGCTGCACTGGCTCGACGATCACGATAAATTGTTCCCCGGCCTGCTGACCGGGCTGGCGCCGCACGGTGTGCTGGCGGTGCAAATTCCGCGCAATTTCGGCGCGCGCTCGCACACGCTGATCACCGAGACCGCGCTCGACGGGCCGTGGCGCAGCAGGCTGGAGCCGCTATTGCGGCCGGCCCCGGTGGCCGAGCCGGAGTTCTACTACGACCTGCTGGCGCCGCGGGTCGCCGCGCTTGATATGTGGGAGACCGAGTATCTGCAGGTGCTCGACGGGGTGAACCCGGTTAAGGAATGGACCAAGGGCACCTGGCTGACCCCGCTCCTGGCGGCGCTCGACGAGCCTGACCGCAGCCGGTTCGAGGCGTCTTACGCGGAGCGGGTGCTCGCCGTCTATCCGCCGCGCGGCGACGGCAAGACGCTGTTTCCGTTCCGCCGCCTGTTCATGATCGCCACCGCCGCCTGACGCTGCGTCAGCCTGCCCGAGAAAGGCCGACCGCGCGGCCGCGACCGATCAAAACAAATCGGGCCGGCCACCCTGCGGCAGCCGGCCCTGAAATGTCGAAGGCAGCGTGCCTAGTTCGCGCGTGGGCCCTGCGCGCTGCTGTAAGGATGCAGCGTCGGGTTCTGGTCGTAATCCGCCGACTTCTCGAAATGCGGCGGCACCGTGCCGGTGCCAGCGCCGACGGCCGGGCCGACATAAGCCGGCGACGGCGCTACCGCCTGGGTCTGCTGGCCAACGCCACTCCAGGACGCGCCGGGGTTCACACCGGGATAGGCGCCGTAGGATTGCGGGGTCGCAGCCATCGGGGCGGCAGGCGGCAGCGAGGCAACGTTTGACTGCGCGTGGGCCGCAACGGCGACACCCGCGAGAAGAGCGACGCTCAGGGCCGCTGACTTCACAATGGACATTAAGGTTTCTCCAGCCAAATCATTCAGAACACCGGCGGTGTGTGTGATGCAAATGCACCTATGAGGCAAATGAACATTGTAAGTGCGACATATGAGCGTCGATCATGCAAAACCCGCGCCGCCGGCACGTCGCCGCCGGCACGGGATTGGCGCATCAGGACAGGATCAATTCGGCTTGGGTCCGACGCCGTTCTCATACGGATGCATCGCGACGTTGCTGTCGTATCCCGTCGGCTTCTCGAAATGCTGCGGCATCTGTCCATTGGCCGCGCCGGCGTTCGGGCCGGGATAGGCACCGGTCTGAGCGATCGGCATATGCGGGCCTTGCTTGATGTTATCCAAGGAACTCGGCCGCGGGCCAGGCATCGGCAGGTTGGCGATACTGGTACGCGGCGCTTCCGTGGCCTGCGGCTGGGCTTGGGCCGGGGACTGGGTTTGGGTCGGGGACTGGGCCTGTGCTCCGGCTGTGATCGCGACCGTCAGGCCGAAGCCCAGCAGCAGCGGTTTGAACGATGTCGGCATGAAATCTCCTCCTGCAAAAGCGCGCCGAAAATTATTCCGGCGCCTCTATGAAGCAAGGGACATAATGTCTCACAGATCATGCATACAGTTCATTTCGATAACCTCGACCTGAACCTCCTTCGCGTCTTTGAGGCGCTGATGGAGGAGCGCAGCGCGACGCGTGCCGGATCGCGGCTGGGGCTGACCCAATCGGCGATCAGTCACGCCCTGAACCGGCTGCGTTATGTACTGCAGGACGAACTGTTCGTGCGCGGCCCGGAAGGCATGCAGCCGACCGAACGTGCAGCGGAAATCGCACCGCGACTGCGGCAGGGCCTGTTGCAGCTGCAACTCGCTCTGGCCCCTAGCGAATTCATTCCGGAGACCACCGAACGGCGGTTCACCGTCACCTGTACCGAATATGCCGGTGCGATCCTGCTGCCGGCGGTGATTGCGCGGCTGCGCGAACGCGCGCCGCATGCGTCACTGAACATCCTGCCGAGCAATTTTGGTGTCGCCGAGACGCTGCGCAGCGGCCGCGCCGACCTGGCGATCGGCAGCTTCCGGCGCGCGCCAGAGTGGTTTGTCAGCGAACCGCTTTTAACCGAAACGCGAGTTTGGGTCATGAGCGCCGATCATCCGGCGGCGCGCGAGGAATTGACCCTCGAACGCCTGATCGCTTTGCCCCACCTCGTCATTTCGGCAAGCGGCGTCGATGAGCAGGCGATCGACGGCTATGTCGTGGATCACGGGCTTGAACGCCTGGTCACGCGCAGCGACCCCGGTGCGCTGCAAGGCGCGCTGGCGGTGCGGGGGTTGCGCCGTAATGTCGCGGTGACGACGCCGCATATCATGGCGGCGCTGTCGGCTGTCAGCCTATCCGATATCGCCGCCCTGCTGCCGCGGCAACTCGCAACCGCCTTCATGGGCCGCTTTCGCCTCGCCCTGTTCGAGCCGCCCTATCCCTCGCCACCGTTCGAGATTTCCTCGCTGTGGCACCGCGAACACGGCGACCAGCCGGCCATCTCCTGGATGCGCAAGCTGTTGCGCGAAATCGCCGCCGAGTTGTAGCCCGCCGAGCAACCGCGCCCCGATCAATGCAGGCCGGCGGGCGGCTCAACCCCCGCCGGCGGCTGCGTCAGATGCAATAGGTGCGCAGCGGCGGAAAGCCGTTGAAGCCGACTGAGGCGTAGCTCGCGGTGTAGGCGCCGGTCGAGAGGATTTCGACCTTGTCGCCGACCTCAAGATCGGCCGGCAGGCGGTATTCCGTGCGCTCGTACAGGATGTCGGCGCTGTCGCAGGTCGGCCCGGCGATGACCACCGGCGCCCCGTGGCCCGAGCGCCCGGGGGCCTGGATGCGATAGCGGATGCACTCGTCCATCGTCTCGGCGAGGCCGTTGAACTTGCCGACATCGAGATAGACCCAGCGCTTGTCGCCGCCATCGCCCTTGTCGGAGATCAGCACGACCTCGCTCTGGATCAACCCGGCATCGCCAACCAGCGAGCGGCCCGGCTCGACAATGACCTCCGGCAACTGGTTGCCGAAATGGTTGGTCAGCGCGCTGGTCACGGCTTGCGCATAAAGCTCGACCGAGGCGACCTCGCCGCGATACTGCGCCGGAAAACCGCCGCCGATATTGACCATCCGCAGATGGATGTCGGTCTGCGCCAGCAGCGTGAACATCCGTGCCACCGCGCCGATCGCATGGTCCCACTGGCTCAGATCGGTCTGCTGCGAGCCGACATGGAACGACACACCATAAGGGTCGAGACCGAGATCGCGCGCCTTCGACAGCAGCGTCGCGGCCATCTCCGGTGAGCAGCCGAATTTGCGCGACAACGGCCAGTCGGCGCCCTCGCACGACACCAGGATGCGGCAGAACACGCGCGCGCCGGGCGCCTTGCGCGCCAGCTTTTCCAGTTCGCCCGCGCTGTCGAACGCATAGAGACGCACGCCCTGCTCATAGGCGAACTCGATATCGCGTTCCTTCTTGATCGTGTTGCCGAAGGACAGCCGCTCGGCGGTCGCGCCATTGTCGAGGCACAGCCGGATTTCGCCCGGGCTCGCGACATCGAAATTCGACCCGCGCTTCGCCAGCATCGCGACAATCTCAGGCGCCGGGTTGGCCTTGACGGCGTAAAACACGCTCGCGACTGACAGATAGCGGGCGAGCATGTCATAGGCCTCGCCGATCACGTCGAGATCGACGACGAGGCACGGGGTCTCCGGGGCATTGTCGGCGAGAAAGCGCGAAATCTTGTTGTTCATCGGGCGGAGTGCCTTCCCAAGCAGCAGCGTACGCAAACGGTTCTGGACTCGATGCCGGCAACGCCGGCTTCCCCCTGCCTCGCGACAGGGAAATGCCTCTCGATGGAGGACGAACCGAGGCGCCAGCGATCGCGGACCTTCCGGAGACAAAAATCTCCGGAAGAGCCGCGCCGAGGCGCGTTTACGTCAGCTTAGACTGCTAGGATCGATGGCCCGGCTGCCCCGCCCACGCTGGCGGGTGCCGCGCAGCGCGGCGTCAGGGCAGGGCACGATGGCCCTTATCGGCATTGCAACCATATCGACCTCCCTCTCGGGACCCGCCCCACCGGTCAACGCCGGGACGGACTGCCAAAAAGGACGCGTTACGTCGTTGCATAACCACCATGGGCCATAGGCACGTGCGAGTGCGTCAACGGCCGGATACATACGCCGCAAATCGCTGAATGCAAGGAGAAAATTCGCGATGCCGCGGCACCGTCAGGTAGCTGCTGATCGCCTTTCCTCGTTGCCGGCGGAACGGGAGCAGTGGCGCGCCCGGCATCCCCGGAAACGTAACTCAACCGGGTATCGGAAAATCCTCCCCACAGCAGCGACAGATTGCCGATCCTCCCGCAATCGGCCTCACGTAATCGATGTCCTCGGGGTCGAATTCAAAGGGCCTGCCATCTTTGAAGTCCACCCAGGCGCGAACTTGGACAGCCAGTCGTGCATGCCCGCAATATGGGCACCTTTTCAGGCTATCCGGAACGGGAAGTCGATCCATGTTACCCACGGGATGGCGACCGCCGGTTATCGGCCGGCGGTCTGATTCACAGTAACCTACGCCGCAGCCAGCGCATCTTTGTCCACGAACTCATTGTCTGCCGTCGGCTCATGGAAGCCGCGTTCGACTAACAACGAGTCGATCGCAAGAAGTTCGCGTAGTTTGCGAGTCAGAAACCGCCGGTTTTGAGCCCCGCCTGCCGCTAACCCGAGGGCGATCGTACCTTCCTTGTCAGCACGTTCGCGAATGATATCGGCCCACAAGGGGTTTGATCGCTCCCAGCTAATAGAGCCAATCTTGCGACCAGCCGCCTGAAAATCGGGAACGCGAAGTCTTACGACAAGGTCATGAAAGAGGATGCCCAACGCACCCCAGCCGGGTGATGTCAAATGCAACCCATCTTTGTCTTTAAATCTTTCATCGCCCATGTTCTCGACGATTGCTTCGAGAAAGGCGCTTATTTTCTCCTCAAAATCACCAAGGGAATCCTCAGTCAAATTCGGATCAGCCAAGTCGCTCTTATTTGTACCTTCTAGAAATCGCTCCCCCTCGGCGGCGCCACGTATAAAGCGGAGCAAATTCTGTTGGACGACAATAGCCGTAGACTTTTTGCCCAAAGATGAACTTTTGAATTCCATACCCCCGAGCCGCTTGATCAGAGACGACCCCCCAATGCGGTTGGTTAGACCGATATATAGGTCGGAATGATCCAGCGCGATGGCTACACTCTCTTTAACCGGTGTAACTTTGAAGTTGAAGTCGTGAAACAGCTGCTGCATTTCCTCAAGCTTAAAAGCAGGCGTACCCGGAGCGGGGACATAAAAGACCACCGGGAGGGCGAATTCAACGAGCAGCCGTTGGAGACCCTCTCTTACCACCGGCGATAAATCTGCCCTCTCCGACATCTCGATCAGCTCCAACCCAGCACCGACGCGACCGAGGCCATCTACAAGAACACGGGCATTACGGCGGGCCAGGTCGAATTCGAGCACACCTACGCCCTTATCCGGAATCCCGTCATAGGCCTTGAACGGAGTTGGATTTTGAACCGCAACGGAAATTGCCGGGAACGCGCCAATTACGACCGGACGTTCGATAAAGCGATACCGAATGTAGCGGATAATACTTGCCAGCCTAGCTTTCGTCGTCGCTCGTTGAAGGTGATTGTATATATATGCCAAATCGTCGGGAAGGCGCTTCCAGTTTACATGGCGCGGGTCGTGACCCAGAATGGTCTCAATTGCACTAATGGGCATCTGGGTTGTGTACGTCACTACCCTTGGCCCAAACTGCCCTTGGATTGCCGGAATGCGCGCCATAGGATTTACATGCTCGATCATCTGAAAACTCCATGAATGGTCGTTACCGGTGCCACGCGGCTTGATTTCCACAGTCGTCGAGCGGCGCGAAAGAACCTTGGCACAACTCACCCTAAAATATCAATCTAAATTCAGCGTCGACAGCGGTTCCCCGCCATTTTTTTAGCGGGGAACGTTGGGAATTGTCACTGAAGGGAGATCGTGCGTGAAATATCCGACGTCTTTCGCTCCAGTTGACCCTACGGCGCGAGTCGCAGTGGGATTGTTCCGAGGCGGCGGCCGGTGGTGAGGTCGAGAATCAGGAGTTGGCGATTGCCGTCGGGCAGGGCGAGGTTGAGCACGAGGCGGTCGGCGCCGACGCTCATCGTCTCAATTCGGGCGCCGGCCGGGAGATCGAGCGGCGGCGCGGTGAAAAGCTGGGCTGTCTGGGTTGATTGCGTCGCGCCGGCAGGCGGAGGATGCGAGAGGCGCTGCGCAATGACTGCAACCAGGCTCACAAAGCCGACGATGAGCATAACGCCCATGATCACGACGGCAATTTTCAGCGTGTGCACGGGCTCAATTCCGGGCGGACGGCCGCGACTGCGAGGTCGCGATGGAATATGAGCGGCAGGTCGAGGTCCAAATCGCGCCGGAGGATGACGGCGCCCGGCTTGACCGTGCCTTGCAGCGGCAGTTGCCGGAGATGTCGCGCACCCGGCTGAAGCAATTGATGCTCGACGGCAGCATCGCGAGCGCCGGCAAAATCCTGCGCGATCCGGCACAGCGCGCCAGCGGTGGCGCGTCGGTCACCATCATGCTGCCGGTGCCGGGCGAGCCGACCCCGGCAGCGCAGGCGATCCCGCTCGATATCCGGTTTGAGGATGCGCACCTGATCGTCATCGACAAGCCGGCCGGCATGGTCGTGCACCCGGCGCCGGGCAATTCGGACGGGACACTGGTCAACGCCCTGCTGGCGCATTGCGGCGACAGCCTGGCCGGCATCGGCGGGGTGCGCCGGCCGGGCATCGTGCATCGCCTCGATAAGGACACCAGCGGACTCCTCGTCGCCGCCAAAACCGAGACCGCGCATCGCGCATTGTCGCATGATTTCGCGGCCCGCGTCATTGAACGCGCCTATGCCGCGATCGTATGGGGCGTGCCGCTTCCGGCCGCCGGCGAGATCGTCGGCAATATCGGCCGCAGCCCGGTCAACCGCAAGAAGATGGCGGTCGTCGCCGACCCGCGCGGCAAGCCGGCCGTCACCCGCTATCGGGTTGAGCGCCGGTTTGCCAATCACGCAGCTTTGATCGAATGCCGCCTGCTGACCGGGCGGACGCACCAGATCCGGGTGCATCTTTCGCATATCGGCCATTCGCTGATCGGCGACCCTGCCTATGGCAGCCGCGGCGGCCGCGCGATCGCCCGCGCCGGCCCGCTGGGCCAGGAAATCAGCCGGTTTCCGCGCCAGGCCTTGCACGCCCGACTGCTCGGTTTCACCCATCCAGCGACCGGCCTGCCGCTCACGTTCGAGAGTCCGCTGCCCCCCGATATGGCGGGCCTTCTCTCTAGTTTAGAGCTATTTCAAATCAGCTAGCTTAGAGCCACTTCAAACTGGACAAAACCTGACTATATAGGTAAGGCTTTCGGACGGGCCGATCATGCCGTGGATCGCTGGCCCCGTCTTGTCGTCTGCAAACACGGCCTTGATGGAGCACCATACCTAGCATGGCCACGCTTTCGGTCCCGTCTCTGTCCGGCGAAGGAAACCTGACGCGGTATCTCCAGGAGATCCGCAAGTTTCCGATGCTCGAGCCGGGCGAAGAATACATGCTCGCCAAGAACTGGAAGGAGCACGAGGATTCCGAGTCGGCCCACCGGCTCGTCACCAGCCATCTGCGCCTCGTCGCCAAGATCGCGATGGGTTATCGCGGTTATGGCCTGCCGCTCTCGGAGCTGATCTCCGAGGGCAATGTCGGCATGATGCAGGCGGTCAAACGCTTTGATCCCGATCGCGGCTTCCGCCTCGCGACCTACGCGATGTGGTGGATCCGCGCGGCGATCCAGGAATACATCCTGCACTCCTGGTCACTCGTTAAGATGGGCACGACCGCGGCGCAGAAAAAGCTGTTCTTCAACCTGCGCAAGCTCAAGGGCCAGCTGCAGGCGATGGAGGAAGGCGATCTGTCGCCGGAAAACCTGAAGAAGATCGCCACCGAACTCGACGTGCCCGAGGCCGACGTCGTCAGCATGAACCGGCGCCTCGCGAGCCCCGACCATTCACTGAACGCGCCCTTGCGCAGCGACAGCGAAGGCGAATGGCAGGACTGGCTGGTCGATGAGAGCGAGAGCCAGGAGACCACGCTCGGCGAGCGCCAGGAACTCGGCCTGCGCCGCGATCTGCTGGAAAAGGCGATGACCCACCTCAACGAACGCGAGCGCCACATCCTGACCGAGCGCCGCCTGCGGGAAAACCCGACCACGCTCGAGGATTTGTCGCAGCAATACGGCATCTCGCGCGAGCGCGTGCGGCAGATCGAGGTCCGCGCCTTCGAGAAATTGCAGAAGGCGATCAAGGCCGCCGCAATCGAACGCCGGCTGGTGACGCACTGACGACGGCCGCATCGTCCAGTCCCGACGCGCCGCCGCGCTCGTCGGGACTGGCCGCCACGGCTTTTGCGTTGCGGTATCGCAGCCTATCTTAAGGAGCGAACCGCAGGGGGCCGTCGCATGAGACTGATGGGGTTGATCGCCGCGGCCTTCACCTGCCTGCTCGGTCTGGCCGCGCGCCCACGCCGACGATGTCGATATGCTGCTGGTGCTGGCGGCCGATGTGTCGCGCAGCATCGACGACAGCGAGTTCAACCTGCAACGCAAAGGCTACGCGACGGCGGTCACTGACCCGCGGGTGCTGCGCGCGATCACCGCCGGGCCGCACCACGCGATCGCCATCACCTTTGTCGAATGGTCGGGCGCGACCGATCAGGCGGTGGTGGTCGATTGGACCGTGGTGCGCGACGAAGAAGGCGCTGGTATCGTCGCCGCCACAATCCTCTCGGCGCCGCGCTCGTTTCTCGGCCGGACCTCGATCAGCAGCGCCATCGACTTCTCGATGGAGCGGCTCAATGCGGCGCCGAACCATGCCGATAAGCGGATCATCGACGTATCCGGCGACGGCACCAATAATTCGGGCCGCGCGGTGACCGAGGCGCGCGACCAGGCGGTCGCTGCCGGCGTGACGGTCAACGGGCTGGCGATCATCAACACCCAGGCCAATCCGGGCTTCGCCTTTCACACCCAACCGCCGGGTGGCCTGCCCAAATATTATGAAGACAACGTAATTGGCGGACCCGGCGCTTTTCTGCTGCAAGTTGACAACTTCGATACCTTCGCCGAAGCGATGGTGCGCAAGCTGATCAGCGAGATTGCCAGCGTGCAGCCGCAACAAAACGCGGCGATGCAGTAGACCTATATCTTTGGTTAGATGGCCTAAAAAATTAAACTTCTGTCATGCGGATTTTTTGGGCGCCGCACTTCGTTCTCCTCTCAGAATACATGAGGAGATACGGAATGAAATACGTCCTGAGCGCTCTCGCCGCGATCACTCTTCTTGTGGGTGTTGGTGCGGCGCAGCCAGCGGAAGCGCGCTGCTACTGTAACGGCTGGAGCCGGAACTGCTGGAGCCACGCCCAGGAGCGCTGGCACCACCACTACTATCATCATTACTGGCACCACGACTGGTAGACCCGGTTCTGACCGGTAGAGGAGCGCCGTCGACTTCGGCCGGCGGCGTTGCTACTTCGGGTCAGCGGCCGAAGGGTGGAACAATTGCTCGCCGCCGATCTGGAAATCGCCGATCGCTTTCTGACCGTCCGGCGAAACCAGCCATGCCGCGAGGCGCTGCGCCGCCGCCAGCTTGGCGGCGGCGTGTTTTGCGGGGTCGAGTTCGATCACGTCATAGCGGTTGATCAGGCGCGGATCGCCGGCGACAACGATCGTCAGCGGGCCTTTGTTGCGGAAGCTCAGCCAGGTGCCGCGATCCGACACGGTATAGGCCGGCATCGCCGCCGCCGCGTTCAGCGCCTGCCCCATGCCGCCGCCGATATCGCGATACCAGCTGCCCGCCCCGCTCTTCGGGTCGATCCCGGCCGCCTTCCACAGGCGCAGTTCGAGTTCGTTGGTGCCGCTGCGGTCGCCGCGCGATACGAAGGCGGCCTGCGCCTTGTCGATCGCGACAAAGGCCGCAACCGTGTCGTGGCCGCCGTTGATGTGTGCCGGATCGCTCTGCGGCCCGACGACGATAAAATCGTTCCAGGCGATCTGCCGCTGCTTGATGCCGTGCCCCTCGGCGATGAATTTCTTTTCGGCCTCCGGGTCGTGCACCAGGACGAGATCGGCGTCGCCCCGCCGCGCCGTATCGAGTGCCTGACCCGTCCCCTGCGCCAGGACCTTCACCGCGACACCGCTTTCCTTGGTGAAGACCGGCAGGATCGCCGCCAGCAGCCCGGAATTGTCGACCGATGTGGTCGAGGCCAGCACGATCGTCGTGTCCGGGGCGTCGGCGGCGCGCGCCGGTATCGGGCTGATCATCGCGGCAATCGCCGCTGCGACGATGGCCAGTTTCAACAACAATTTGGATTTCCTCACTTTACACCTGCTTCTTGGGTCGTGTTCACCAGGTCGGGCGCCCGGCCAGGGCGAAGGCGGCGGCGCTGATCATCACCGTCAGGCCGATCAGGACGAGGCCGAGACCGAGCGCCAGCGGCAGGTCGCCGCGGCTGGTTTCGAGGACGACGGCGGTCGTCATCGTGCGGGTATAGCCGGCGATATTGCCGCCGACCACCAGGATCGCGCCGACCTCCGACACGGTGCGGCCAAACCCGGCGAGCACCGCGGTCAGCATCGACAGCCGCCCCATCGCGAGCAGCGCCGGCACCGCGCGCGATTTGTTCGCGCCGAGGTCCATCAGCGCGTCGCCATAGGCGGCCCATAATTCCTCGGCCGCACGATGGGTCAGCGCGGTGACGATCGGCAATGCCAGCACCGCCTGGGCGATAACCATCGCCCCCGGCGTAAACAACAGGTCCAATCCGCCGAGCGGCCCGGAATGCGACAATGCCAGATAGAGGGCGAGGCCGACCACCGCCGGTGGCAGCCCGAGCAGCGCGTTGATCATCACGATCAGGGTCCGGCGGCCGGGAAAATGCCAGATCGCCAGCGCCACCCCGGCGGGCAGCCCGAGCAACGCCGCCGTCGCCGTCGCCGATAGGCTGACCGCCAGCGACAGCGCGATAATGTCCCACAATTCGCGGCTGGCAAGCGTCGCCGACAGCATCACAAAAACCCGCGCCGCCGGCTGTGACGGCGCGCTACACTGGCCCGAGCGCGGCCGGCACAGCAAGTGCCGAGCCGCGCTTTCGGTGGAAGACGCCTTAATCACCGCGCGACGAGCCGGTAGAAACCAAGGAGAAATTGCGCATGCAGCGTTTGGCGCGCCTGCTTCTGGCGGCGGCGGTCGCGCTGCCCGGTCTGCTTGCCGGCGGCAGCGATGCCCAGGCCCAAAAACAGGGCGGCATCCTGCGGGTCTATCACCGCGACAGCCCGGCCAACATGTCGATCCATGAGGCAGGCACGATCTCGGTCGTCGCGCCGATGATGGGCGTGTTCAACAATCTCGTCGTGTTCGACCCGAACCAGAAGCAGAACCGGCTCGACGACATCGTTCCCGATCTCGCCGATAGCTGGTCGCTGAGCAGCGACGGCACCGCATTGACCTTCAAGCTGCATCCCGGGGTCAAATGGCATGATGGCAAACCGTTCACCGCCAACGATGTCAAATGCACCTGGGATCTGCTGCAGGGGAAGACCGCAGAAAAGCTGCGGCTCAACGCCCGCGAGGCATGGTGGCACAACCTCAACGAAGTGACCGCCGACAGCGAATTGCAGGCGACGTTTCACCTGAAGCGGCCACAGCCATCATTTATCGCGTTGCTGTCGAGCGGCTTTACACCGGTCTACCCCTGCCATGTGACGCCGTCGCAGATGCGGCAGCATCCGATCGGCACCGGCCCGTTCAAATTCGCCGAGTTCAAGCCCAACCAGTCGATCAAGATCGTCCGCAACCCGGATTACTGGAAGCCGGGCCGGCCCTATCTCGACGGGGTCGAGTGGACGATCATTCCGAACCGCTCGACGCAACTCCTCGCCTTTATCGCCGGCCAGTTCGACATGACCTTTCCCTATGAAGTCACGATCCCGATGCTGAAGGAGTTGCATGCGCGGATGCCGCAGGCGATCTGCGAAACCGAACCGCTCAATGTCGCGCCGAACCTGCTGATCACCCGCAAACCACCGTTCGACAATGTCGAACTGCGCCGCGCCATCGCCGACACGATCGATCACAAGGCATTCATCGACATTCTCGGCGAAGGCCGGCTAGACGAAAGCGGGGCGATATCGGCACCGCGATGCTCCCCGGCCCCGAAGGTGTCTGGGCGATGCCGAAGGAGATGATGGAGAAATTGCCGGGCTATGGACCCGATCTCGTAAAGCGCCGGGCGGACGCCAAGGCGACGATGGAGAAGCTCGGCTACAGCCCGGACAAGCCGCTCAACGTCAAGATTTCGGCACGCAACCTGGCGATCTACCGCGACCCGGCCTCGATCATCGCCGACCAGCTGAAGGGGATCGGGATCAATGCCGAACTTGACCTGGTCGAAACCGCCAACTGGCTGCCGCGGCTGGTGCGCTCGGATTTCACGATGGCGCTGAGCCTGGTCGGCAGCGGTCTCGACGACCCGGACCAGAATTTCTACGAAAACTCGGTGTGCGCCTCGAACCGCAACTACACCAAATACTGCAACAGCGAGATGGACAAGCTGATCGACCAGCAATCGGCAGAAACCGACCTCGACAAACGCAAACCGATGGTGTGGCAGGTCGACAGCATCCTGCAGAACGATGTCGTTCGCCCGATCCTCTACCACATGCGCCAGGCCACCTGCTGGCGCCCCGAAGTGAAGGGCGTCAAGCTGATGTCGAACAGCATCTACAACGGCTGGCGGATGGAAGACATCTGGCTGGATCGTTAGGGTTTTTGGGCGAGATTCCCACGGCTTTCCTTGACATTTTGACAACGTGAGCAATGATGAAATGTCCTGCATCGGGAATGCTTGATCACATCGGTTTAGCTAGCCCGACGCTAGCCTGGAGTGATCATGCCGACGATCAGGTTGACGCAGCTCGCTGCTGAAAGGTTGTCCGTGCCCAACTCCGGCCGCACCGTTTACTGGGATCGCGGGCTGCCGGGGTTTGGGCTACGGATCACCGCCAAGGGCGCGAAATCTTGGGTCGCCATGTATCGAGTTGCCGGCAAGTCGGTCATGGAGACGCTGGGGTACTCTTCGCCCGCGTGCCGAAAGTAGACGATGCGCGGGGCCTCGCCCGTGCAAGCATGGCAAAGGCCGCAGCTGGAGCGAACCCGGTCGCAGAGAGGCGCGCTGCGCACTCGGTCGCATCCGCCGTAAGCCGTTTTGTTGCAGAGTATTGTTCTCGCAATCTACGGCCGAGCACGGCGAAGGAGTGGGGCCGCATCCTTGAGCATGATGTGGTCTCGCGCTGGGGCGAGCGGCCGTTGACCCAGGTCGCCAAGGGCGACGTTCTGGAATTAATCGGCGACAAGGCTGCGCAGCGAGAGCGAGTGCGCAGAGGGCAGGATGCCGGGGCCGGGGTCCAGGCAAATCGAACGCTGGCGCGATTGCGCACGTTTTGCCGTTGGGCGGTTGCCAACGATCTCATCGAAAATGATCCGACCGTCGGGGTGCGCATGCCGGCGAGGGAAACAGCACGCGACCGCGTCCTGAGCGACTCCGAGATCGAACGTTTCTGGAATGGTGCGGGGCAGCTGGACCTGCCGTATTGCCCGCTCTTTCGCCTCATGCTGTTGACGGCCCAACGAGGGGGCGAAGTCACCGGCATGAACTGGGGCGAAGTTGATCTCGACGCGTGCATCTGGACCATTCCGGCCTCTCGCGCGAAAAACGGGAAGCAGCACGTCGTTCACTTATCCGCGCTGGCAATGGAGGTGTTGCAGCAGCTGCCGCGGCAGGGTGAGCGCGTCTTTACTGGACCAAGAGGATCATCCGAGCTCGATCTCGGGCGCCCGAAGGCTAGGGTGGCCGCCGAGATGGGCGCAACCGACTGGGTGCTCCACGATCTGCGGCGCACCGCGACAACGGGCATGGCGCGCCACGGTATTGCACCGCACGTCGTCGATCGGATTCTCAACCACCAGTCGGGCACCATCCGTGGCGTCGCGGCCGTTTACAACCGCCACGCTTATCTCGACGAGCGCAGGGCCGCACTTGAGCTGTGGGGCCGCTTCGTCGAGGGCTTAGTGCGTCCGGTTCCTTCCAATGTGACGCAACTGGCGGTGAAAAGCCTGGCCGGCTAGGTTAAGGGTGCGGCGGATAGGCTGATCCCCGAACACTCGGTTCCGCACCGAGCTTCCGCCGCTTTCCTACATGCGGAGCGCCTGCGGAGGCCACATGCAAAACGACGGCATACCATTGCGCGACGCCATGGCCGAATCTGGCGGCACGTGGACCCGGGACCAAGTGCTGAAGCGGGCTGCGGAACCCCCTCCGGTGCGCGGGCGGATACGGATTCGGGGAGCGGCCGCGTCACCATGCTGCCTGATAACAGGCCACTACCGCCCTGGGAGCGGTTCAAGAGAGGGGCGTTATGCGCCGATCTGATTGCGGGGCGCCAGGTTGTTCGTGCCAGGCGTCCTGCATCGCCTGGAGATTGGTCGGTCATGGTGACCATAACTCTTCCTCCGGAGTTCTGGCGGCGGACCGACGTTGCGTTTTTGGAGGAAGGCCTTGTCATGCGGGACCATACGGCCGGGGTGGATTATAGCGATCCAAGGGTCAAGCGCACTGACGAGCCAAGCAACCCGAAGATGCCGTTGACGAGAAAACGGATCGACGGGACATACGGACCAGCGGTCCTCGCCTATTTCGAACGAAATTACAAAGCGCTATTTGAGCTGGACGGATGGCGGGCGCGTGCCCGGCAGATATCTGAGCACCTTAATTGCGACCTTAGTACGGTAGAAAAAATTCTACGCAATCAACTTACAGAGGAAATCCGTAGCGGCGATCAAAAGCCACCGTTTGATTTTCTGCGGTCCCCGGGATAGCGACGAGCGGAAATCTTTCCGCGCGGAAATTCCACGGGGTGCGATCTCGATCTTTTGCTGCGCAGCATTCCTCGAAGCTTCGAGGTAGTGCGCGCCATGTCACGACTGAAGAAGGGCCTCGCCGAGCGGCAGGAACGCAAAATTATCCGCCGCGCTCGCGTCAAGGAACTGACTGGCGTCAGTGATGCCACGCTGTGGCGCTGGGAGGGCGCCGGAACATTCCCGCCGAGGGTTGTTCTCAGTAAGTCCGGGATGGTGGGTTGGTTCGAAGACGAGGTTCTGTCCTGGGTACACACCCGTATCCGGTCAATCGGAAAACGGCCAGCACATATCGCGCCGGCCGCACCACCACAAAAGACCATATCCCGAGAGCCAGGTAAGTCGCCCGGTACCGGGCACGTCCCCGGCGATCGCTGACCAGTCATGGGCATCAATTTCGGGGCGCTGGATGCCGCCCTCAAATACGCCACCCAGCGTGGCAAGCCGGTTTTCCCATGCCAGTGGCAAGGCGTTCGACGCAAACAGCCCCTGACAGACCACGGCTATTTTGACGCGGCCCAAGATCCAAGATCGTAGCCGACTGGTGGAGGCGGTGGCCAGAAGCGCTGATTGGCCTCCCGACCGGTCAGTCCACTCGGCTCGTCGTGCTCGACGTCGACATTAAGGCAGACGGCACCAACGGGTTTGATTCGCTCGACGATCTCGGCCACTCCATCCTTCCCAACACGTGGCTGGTGCACACGCCCAGCGGTGGCTTGCATATCTATTTTGATCCACGGGAACACGACGTCCGCTGTTCAGCGGGTAAACTCGGGCGCGGTTTGGATATTCGGGCTGGCGGCGGCTATGTGATCACGCCGTCGCCAAACAGCGGATACGCGTGGGATGCGCACTGGAATCCAGACACCACGGTGCTGATGCCAGTGCCGGATTGGTTGATCCTGCCTCAGCCTGAGCTGGCTCACCCTGCGATCGAGCCCGCCGACGGATTATCGCAGTATGCCCGCGCCGCCCTGGACAGTGCGTGCCGCAACATTTCTACCGCGCCAGCGGGCGTACAAGAAAAGACGCTCGCTTCTGAAGCATTCTCGATCGGGCGGCTCGCCGGCGCCGGCGCAATTCCGCCCGATTTTGCACGCAGCGCCCTGGTTTACGCCGGCGCCCAAATGATCAGTCACGACCCACGCCGCAAGTGGGTCGTCAGTCAGATTACGGCCAAAATCGAACGCTCCTTCCACAATGGTGTCGGCCGGCCGCGGGGGCGCAGTGATGTCTGACTTCTGGGATACAGACCCTCTATTGCGCCAAGAAGCTGAGCGCTTACGAAAGCAGCATTTGCACGCCGGGGGTTACACCAACGGACACGACAGCGCTTCGTTAGATGTCATCGACCCGACAGTTTTCGAAGGTCAGCCAGTTCCTCAGCGGCTTTGGCTGGTCACCGACTGGATTCCTATTGGTCGAGTGACAGGGCTTTACGGTGCCGGAGGCGAGGGCAAGACGCTGCTGGCGCAGATGCTCGCGACGGCGTGCGCGATCGGGAAGCCGTGGCTCGGACTGTCAACGCTAACCTGCAACTCGATCTTGCACTACTGCGAAGACGACGAAGACGAAATGCGCCTTCGTCAGCAGGACATCAATGAGCACTATGGTTGCTCTTACCGCGATCTCGGGGCGATGCGCTGGGTGCCACGCCTCGGCTATGACAACGAACTGATGACCTTCGAGGCCGGCCGCGCTCTTCATACGAAGCTATTCCATGAGCTTCTGGCCGTTGCAAAAGGGCACGAGGCACGGCTCGTGATTACCGACACCTTGGCTGACATCTTCACTGGGGATGAAAACCATCGCGGGCAGGCACGCGCCTTCACGCAACAGACGCTTGGTTACCTTGCCCGTGAGCTGAAGGGCGCGGTGATCGTGCTGGCGCATCCGTCGCGCGCCGGGGTAAGCAGCGGCAGCGGCGAAAGCGGCTCAACGGGCTGGGTCGGCACCGTCCGCGTTTTGCTCTACCTGTCGACCCGTCGGCAAACGACGGCCGCAGTGAGCCGACCGACCCCAATTTACGCACACTGGCGAAGAAGAAGATCAATGCCGGTCGGCGCGACGAACTCGAGTTGCGCTGGCAAGGCGGTGTGCTAGTAGCGATCAATCCGCTAGGCGCCATCGATAAGGCAGCGATTGGCAGCAAAGCCGAGCGTGTTTTTCTCTCCCTGCTTCGGAGCACATACCTGGCGAAGCGCTGGTGCAGCGCGAGCCCGAAGGCTGGTGCCGCGTATGCGCCGAAATTCTTTCTGACTTTCCCGGACCGCGAGGACGTCACACGCGGCGCCTTCGAGATCGCTATGAATCGGTTGCTCGATCAGCAGCGCATCAAGATAGAGGCCTACGGTAGGCCGTCCGACCCACGCTACCGGTTGGCCCCATGCTAACGTCGACCACACCCCCTAAGCCATTGATTTCGTGTGTGCGTCCCACATCGCGTGGGGCGTGTCCCACATGCCTTAAGTCATTGATCAATAACAACCGTCGCCGTGGGGGTGTCACACCCCATACCCCCTACGCTACGCGGCGCCCCGGGTCGCCGCCGCGAGCGTCTTCCCGAGAATACCCTTCGGCGGGGCCTCGCCGTTCCCTAGGAGGATAAAACCGATGATCAGCAATGCACCTAAATCCCCATCGCGTAACTGGGAAGAGCTTCGCGGCATCGGTAACGAACTCGCCGACGGCCATACCACACCGCAATGTGCCGTCGCTGAGGCTGCCCGACATTTCGAAGTGCCGCAATCAAGCGAAGAACACGCAGTGGCAAGTTTCCTCGACGGTCTATCGCGGGCGTTCGACGACAAAAGCGAGATCCGGTGGAGTGATTAACGAGTGATCATCACGACCGAACGTGATGCCCTCGCCCAGCGCTGGGGCGAGCTGCACACTTGGTCCTCAGTGTCGGAAGGCAAACGATCCCGATCTTGCGCACCGTCAAGATCGAGGCGTGCAGCGACGGGCTGCAGGTCACTTCGACGAATTTGCAGGCGGAGCTTTGTGAGAGGGTCGATATGCTTCCTCGCACACGCTGGGCCTTCGCCGTCGATGCGGCGCGGGTTGCAGCGTTTGTCGCCTCACTGCCGCGCGGACCCGTCACCTTCGCCACTAAATCCGCATCGATTGAATTCGGCGGGCGCAGTCGGGCCCGCCTTGCCGCTTTCGAGGCGGCAGACTGCCCAATGCTCCGTGGAACCGGTGTAAATGCAACATGCTTCGCGATTTCTCCCAGTACTCTATCGCGGGCAATGCACTTTATCCTTCCCTGCGTCAGCAGCGAACAGACCCGGCGGTATCTGTGCGGTTGTTTCCTCCATGAAACCAACGGTTTTATTACCGTCGCAGCGACCGATGGCCATCGGCTTGCAGTCTGCCAAGTCACCGAAGGCCTACCGATGGACGGCGTGATCATCCCGGCCGCGACGGTCGAGCGCGCGGTCGATCTGCTGCGTCGGTCCACCGCCACCACCGTCTTTTGTGCGATCAATGACCGGTGCATTCGCTTCTCGGTCGGCGATGCAATCCTGACATCAAGGCTAATCGATGGAACGTTCCCGGACTATCCGCGTGGCATCGCTCCATGTCTCGCCATTCCGCTCGTTGTCGACCGGGCGAACCTCGTCGAAGCAGTCAAACGCGTTGGCCTTGTCTGCCGCGGGCAAGGAGCAAGCCGGGGACTGCTCGTGCGGAGCACCGGCAACGGACTGCAGGCTGTCGGGGAGTGAGCCGGGTGGCACTGCAGAGATATTCGACGAGATCGACCTCGCTGGGCCCCAGGTTGAGGTTGGCGTTCAGATGCAGTATTTGGCAAGTGCGTTATCCGCAATCGACACGGAGCGGGTCGAGATACACATCCGCGATCCGGCGAGTGCAGTGCGGATTTGTCCCGCCGGCGATCTTGCCAACTCCATCACGATCATGCCGATGCGGATATGACCGCGCACGGTCTAGCGACAAATCCGATGACACATCCCACGATGGGCAGGTGCTCCCGCGCTGGTGGTCGCATCTTGTGCCACTGACTATGTGGTTGTTGCCGGACAAATTAGTGCCATATTTGGAGTGACTAACTAGGAAGGGATGAAGCGCACCTTGGAAACGTGTACATCCTCGTGGCAGCCCTTTTGGACCGCGCCCACAAGTTCAGCTCACGCCCATGGCTAAGCTCAGTGCACTACCTCCGCGCCTGGGCACCTTGACAGCCGACGCATCAGGCCAGACTCGCAAGCGGGTCTCCACGATCTACTACACCAGCGAGTGGCGAGTGCTTGTTGGTCGGTTAATCTCCGGAGCGCGGACGCCAGTGCCAACTATGCGGTAGGACGCACGATGAAGACGGCAACCCTATCCAAATCTTCGCTGACCACATCGTTGAACTGGCGGATGGCGGCGAACCCTTCAAGAGTCGAATCTCCAGCTGCTCGACGGCGCCTGCCACGCACGAAAGACGGCTGAAGCGAGGGCGAGGCGGCGGTAGGGCCGTGCGGCCAGAAGGGGCGGTGGGCAAAAGTCTAAGTTTTCCCGGGCCCCAATGAGCGCAATGGGGTCACGCGGAGATTTTTTGTCGCAACGATTTTTGAGCAGATGAGCGAAATGAACAAAGAAAGGACCACAAAAATAGGACGGCCAGCGTTCGGAGCGACGCCGACATTGCGCCGCAAGGTCTCGGAATTGGTCGCGTGCGGGATGTCGCAGCAGGACGTAGCCCGGGCGGTCGGCTGCTCAGCGCCGACGCTCGTCACCCACTTTGCGGACGAGCTTGCCACCGGCCGAGCAGTGCGCCGCGCCGAGGTGATCGGGCTACTTTTCCGGCAAGCCCGTGGCGGCAATGTCACTGCCCAAAAGGCGTTAGAACACTTGACAAGTATTACCTCTCCGGGGGCACCGTTTCCGCAGACTGCGCGCAAGTCCGGCAAGAAAGAGCAGGCTGAAATCGACGCTGCGACAGCCGGCGAAGGCACCGAATGGGCGAAATTAATTCATTGAGCGCTGACTGGGACCTATCGCGAACGGATTGGGCAGCGCGGCTGCAAGCCGGTAAGTCGCTGATGCCAGATTTGCCACTGTTCAAGGCAGAGGCACAGCGGGCCATCGCGGTGTTCAACAAACTCCAAATTCCCGATGTTGTTGGGATGCCGGCTTCGCGATGCCGCCGGCGATTGGTTTCGTGAAATCGTGGCGGCGCTGTTCGGCTCACTCGACCCGGCGAGCGGCGAGCGGATGATCCGCGAGGCCTTCTTGCTGGTGCCGAAGAAAAACGCCAAGACCACCAACGCCGCCGGTCTCATGTTGACGGCGCTGCTCCTCAACGAACGCCCGCGTGCCGAGCTAGTGCTGACGGGCCCGACGCAGGAAGTGTCCGACCTTGCATTCAGCCAGGTCGAGGGCATGATCGCCTGCGACTCCGATGGGTTCCTGCAAAAGCGCATGCATGTCCAGGGACATTTGAAGACTGTCACTGACCGAAAGACGCAAGCGAAACTGCGTATCAAGACCTCGACAGCAGCGTCGCGACGGGCCCGAAGCCGATCGCCATTCTGATCGACGAATTGCACGAGACCGCCAAGATGTCGGGCGCTGCCAGCGTCATCGGGCAGCTGCGCGGCGGCATGGTTTCGCAGCCCGAAGCCTTCCTGATGTTCATCACCACGCAATCGGACCGACCGCCGGCGGGCGCCTTTGCCGCCGAACTGCGGCAGGCCCGCGCCACCGTGACGGAAGGCTGCGCAGCATGCCGACGCTGCCGATCCTCTACGAGTTCCCAAAATCCATGCAGGAAGGTGGCGCGGCCGTGGCATCGCGCGACACTTCGAACTGGTGGATGGTCACCCCCAACCGCAACCGCTCGGTGCGGGTCGAGCGCCTGGTTTCGGACTTCACCGCGGCGCAGGAAAAGGGGCAGGCCGAAGTCATCCGCTGGGCCAGCCAGCACCTCAACGTCGAGATCGGGCTGGCGTTCGCGCAGACGGCTGGGCCGGCGCCGCGGTTTGGGATCGCGGGGTGACGCGGGCGGCCTGTTCGCTCGAAGAAGTGCTCGAGCGTTCCGAAATCGTGA